>NZ_MTKN01000023.1 GCF_001975825.1 [Flexibacter] sp. ATCC 35208 | reverse complement strand
CCAATTGTGTAAGAGGACTAATCAGCGAGCCTTGTAGCAGCTTCGCGCATGGTATTGAAAGTACCTTTTACATTGATAGCAAACTGCCTGTCAAATTCTTCGTCAGTCGTATCTTTGATTAATTTATAGAGCAGGATCCCTGCATTATTCACCAGCACATCCATTCTTCCATATTGTGCTATTACGGTGTCGAACATTCTTTTTACTTCGTCGGATTTACTTACATCCGCCTGTATGGCCATTGATGCTCCGCCCTGCTCCTGGATAGCCGCCACGGTCTTGTCTGCCGCCTCTTTATTGCCAGCGTAGTTGATCACTACTGTCGCGCCTTCTGCCGCCAGTTTCAGCGCTATGGCCGCGCCAATACCTCTTGATGCACCTGTTACTAAAATAATTTTCCCTGTGAGCGTTTTCATATATCCTTTGTTTTGTGTTTGATAAAACAAAGGTCATACTTTATGCGCACAGAAAAATTACACAGATTAAAGGAAGAGATGTAAAATTCTAAGAAAGGTTATTGCCAGCACTCCCTGTTCTATTCTAACAAGGGTTATCGCAGCACCCCCTGTTCTGTCACCATTTCAAATACTTCGTCCAACTTACCATTGAACCATTCCTGCTCTTCTTCTGTAAATGCACGACAATATTGCATTTCACCCTGCAGAGAGCGGAATTTCTCATCTATAGGGCGGTGACTATAAAAAGCAGATTTACCGGCCTTCAGTTTATCCAGCCACTGTTTAACAGTGGCTGTTTTACTGACTGTTTTCATAACCGATTCCTCAAAATCGAAGCGAAGCACTTCACAAATGCCAGGCTGCAACAAGAGAGCATACTCGTCAGTATTTAATTGTAATATATCATAACCGTCTGGTTGTAACACCATGGGTTTCTGACCTTTGATAAGAAGCTCCATCTGTCCGCTTACTACCTGCTGAACAACAGTTCGGGGCGATTCTTCTGATACCACTACCAATACGGGTTGCTTAATAAAGTATACCAGATGTACCATGGCGAATCCATCTATGTTCCGCTCCTGTAAGAGTACATTTACATAGTTGGATTTGTATAAATAGGGTTTGGCAAACCGGTTAACATGCTTGAAATAGGGTAGAGAGAGAACGTCTTTAACTCTGAAATTTTCTACGGGGTTTACAGCTAATCTAAAATACATGGGTTAAGGTTTAACAGATCTATAGTAAAGTTCTTCCAATCTGCTGAATTGATACAACAGTATGATAAAATCGCATTTTTCCGATACCTTTGTAGTATGGAACACGTGGAAGTATTCAAAGCATTATCCAACAAGGCCAGGCTTCAGATATTACAATGGCTGAAGGACCCGGCAAATAATTTTCCGGCAGAAGGATGCTGCGAAAATGGCGTATGTGTAGGACAAATCCAGCTTAAAATGGGGGTTACACAATCCACTGCCTCTGAGTATTTATCGCTCTTACAGCGAACAGGACTGCTGACCGTGACCAGGCAGGGACAGTGGACATATTACAAAAGAAATGAAGATGCTATTAAAGAATTGGGAAAAATAATTCTGGAAGATCTATAAACAATACGGCCATCCTGAAAGGATGGCCGTATTGTTACCTATTCTCCTGATTTATAATTAATTGAAGAAGGAGGTAATGCCTGCTCCCCACTTCCCCACTGTTTATTTGGCGCAGCACCCATATCCAGCTCCAACACCCCGCCTTTCAATACCTCCTGGTGCGTAAACCAGGGCTTATTCAGCACTTTTCCATCCAGTTTTGCACTTTGAATGTACTTGTTCTCTCCTGAACTCTTAGGTGCATTGATCGTGAATACCTTACCATTTTCCAACTGTATCGTTACCTGCGTAAATACCGGGCTACCAATATTATACTGAGGAATACCCGGGGTTACCGGACAGAATCCCATCATAGAAAACACCACAAAAGCCGTCATACCCCCCCCATCTTCATCTCCGGGAATACCAAACAGGTTGTCTGTATACCAGGTATCCATTAGCATGCGGATGCGTTTCTGTGTCTTCCAGGGCGCTCCCAGGTAATTGTACAGGTAAGGGATGTGGAAACTAGGCTCATTGCCCATTACAAACTGCCCAACCAGCCCCGTTGCATCCGGGAAGGTATACCACAACTGGTATTTGCTTCTGCCCAGTCCTTCACGGAACAGCTGGTCCAGGTTCGCCTCTGCTGCCTTAGGGCCGCCCATCAGACCAAATAATCCTGTCAGGTCATGCTTTACATCCCAATTGTAGGTATATGCATTGTTTTCTGTGAAATAATCACGACCACCCTGACCACCTGAGAATTTAGGGTCAAATGGCTCGATCCAGCTGCCGGCGGAGTCCTTTGGCCACATAAAGCCTTTATCTGCCCGGAATACGTTTTTATAGTTAGCCGCACGCTTTAAAAACAATGGAACATCTTCTTTTTTACCTGCCGGTATAGCCAGTTGAGCGATACACCAGTCATCAAAGCTATTTTCCAATGTCACGGCCACAGATTGTCTGCGCTCAAAACCATGTACTTCACTCACCCACTCTTTCTCTCCCGGTCTGAGGGCAGGCATATAGCCATGTGTATTGTAAAAAGCATCCAGCTCTGTACCCGGGCCATTTCTCCACGGCAGCAGGGTTGCCTCTAAAGCATTCTTTTTTAGTCCTTCATATGCCTTGGCTACATCAAAATTATGTACGCCTTTGAACCACGCATCTGCCATCCACGCGGCGGCATGATTGCCCGTCATACAAGGCATATCGCCGGTTACGACTGCGAACGAAGGCATCCAGCCACTCTGCTCATACATCTGGATATAAGAACTGATCTTATCTGCTTCTGTAGAAGGGTGTAAAAGGGTCTGTAATGGTTCTAATGCGATATAGGTATCCCATAGCCAGTTATCCGCGTAAAAGGGCTTATCTGAGGAATGTACCTGGTGATCGTATGCGCTGTAATACTTACCGTACTCGTTGATATTGATCATACGCTCGTAAGTACGGTACAGAGAGGTATAGAATACCCGTTTCTGTGCAGGCGTACCGCCTTTCACATTGATCTGGCACAATACTTTATCCCAGGCTTTAAATGCCTTATCTTTTACTGCATCGAAGTTCCAGTCAGGGATCTCCTTTTGCAGGTTAATTTTTGCCTGTTCGATGCTTACAAAAGAAACACCGTATTTTACTGCTGTTGCTGCCGGCACTTCTGCCAGCAATATCTTTTGACCTTCTTTATCTAAAGTTTGTACACCTACGATCGGGGTGCTCAGCTCTGCATAAAAGTAAGCTGCCATGCCGTGGAATTGCTCTGTACCGGTGATCACCTGTTTGCCGGTTGCTTCGATAGTGCCTTTACCATTCAAAGGCTGAAAACGGAGATAGTGCTTCTCCTTTCCCTGGAAGTGAAAACGGAAATATCCGCTACGTGCTGCAGGCGTAAATTCTACCTGGTCCGCATCGTCGAGGAAAGTACTGTAATAGTAAGGCGTAGTACGCTCCCTGTCCCATACCCTGGGTGCAAAATAATCGTCGCCTGATATGGGCATCATACCAAAAAGGCTTTCCTGCCTGTGCGATGCAATGGTGAGTGGGAAATCATGAATGCGGTCATCCAGCTGATCTTTGCGGATGGGAAATACCCTCACCATACTATTAGGCAGGTGAACCGTAGGACGGGTGGGTTCCAGTATGATGCCCACACTGCCAATAGTGGGATCTACATAGTTGACATTGCTGGTTGTACTCTGTCCCCGTGCGAATGGGGAGGCAAATAATGCCATACCCAATAGCAGCCTGTTTAGTTGCATATCTTTCGTTTTTTTTGAGAGGACTAAAAATATAAAAAAAATCCGGTCACCCTCATTAAATGAGGACAACCGGAAAAAGGAAATCGGCAAGCTATATTCTTAGTCTTTCAGGTGCAGGTACGCCTTCACCTTGTTATAATCTTTCCAGTCCACAGCTGAACGTGCTGCTGTACCACCTGGGATCAAGACATACCTGTATTGCAGGATGATATTACCATCGTCATCATAACCGGTGCTTACATCGGTATTCGCATCGATTTCAATACCACCGGTCAGGAGAACAGGCATAATATTCACACTGTTATATACACTGAAATATGGCAGTGATACTATAGCCGGATCATCTGCTGTACCCAGATTCGCGTATACCATGACTGTGCCGCTTGCCAGCCAGTCAGCCGTGAGCTGTGGCACTTCAAATCCTGTATACCATATAGAATCACCTGCTGACGTTACATCGCCGGTAAAACCTAAGTTCAGCCATTCTGAATAAATAACATTTGCAGTACCGGAATCTCCCTTTTCACCTTGTGCACCGGTAGCCCCTGTTTCACCCTGTGGGCCTGTAGCACCATCCTTTCCACAGGATGCAAAAGCCAATGTTCCTAATAATACGAATGCATACAAAGTAAACTTTCTCATAGTCGGTTTGAGTTTAATTATTGATTAAGTGTTTTTACCAGATATTTCTTGGGCAGAGGTCCGCGTACCGGTTCCCTATCAGGATACCGACCAGTATTTCGTGCGAACCTTTGCTTGTAAGGTTGAGTGACGAGGTGGTGTAGTCGTAGGCATAGCTGACATTGAAAGTTGCATTTACATTTACACCCAGCATTGCAGCAATACCATCCTGATGGCGATAACTGGCGCCTAACCACACCTTATCCCTGTATTGAAATTTTGTATTTACTTCTACGCCTACGGGCAGTGATGCGATATATTTGATCATCACCGAAGGCAGCATACCGATATCTTCTGTTAGCCAGAAGCGATAACCTCCCGTGACAAACAGATGAGGAGTTGATGCTATATTCTGCATAGATACGCCTGCGAAATATTGACTGGAATACAGGTACAGACCCGCATTTACATCCGGCCGCCATTTGCCCAGCTCTGTACTCCCTGCAATTACGGGATCAGAGGGATCCTGCATATCCAGTTTGGAGGCATCCAGCGATACACGTTGTGCTCCCAGTGAAATACCTGCACTCAGGCTTACACCCGGTGCCAGCCCTATGTGGTGTGCATAAGTAGCGGTAGCAGAAAAACGGTTCAGCGGACCTGTATGATCATCCAGTATTGTCAATCCTGCACCGGCGTGTGTAGGTGGTACGGTATAGGTTTCCCAGTAAGCCCTGCCTCTTGGATTCGCACCTTCAGGATCAAAACCTGTTACTGAAGCCTGTGGGTAATCCGTCTTTCTCAATGGTCCGTGCAGTGTTAAATAGGTCGTAACAGGACTACCATTCACACCTGCCCATTGGTGCCGGTGGCTTGCTTTCAGGTCCCAATAGTTTTCAATACCTGCCACTGCCGGGTTCACAATAAATGTGTTTAGCATATACTGTGTGTAATGCGGCAGCTGTTGTGCATAAGTAGCATAGCAGCAGAGTAGCAGGAGACAGCTGGTCAGGTATATCTTCATATAATTACTGCTTTAGTATCTTCATGAGTTTTACTTCTATAAAATCATCATAGGTTTACTTCTATAAAATCGTCCTATTATTACTGCTTTAGTATCTTCAACTCAATTCTTCTGTTCAGTTGTCTGCCTTCGGGAGTATCATTCGTTGATACCGGCCTTGTATCGCCATATCCCTTATATTGTAAACGGGTTGACGCGATGCCTTTTTTCACCAAATAATCCACAAGGTTCTGCGCACGTTTTTCCGATAATTGTTGATTGTAAGCAGGTGTACCTACATTATCGGTGTGTGCACTAATTTCTATTTCCATGGTTGGATGTGCTGTCAGCACAGCGGCCAGTTCATCGAGTGCAGCGTAAGATTCAGCAGTGATCGTGTATTGGTTGTTTTCGTAGTAAATATGGTTGATTGGAATTGACGTATTGACAGACAAAGAAGATAAAGCAGGTAAAGACGGTGATGAAATAATACTGTCTTTTTTCACAACAGTAATCTTCTTTTCTTTTTGCAGACTAAACATCTGCAGACAGCACTGGGCGGAACGATCAGAACAGAAGATCACATCATCTAATAAGGAAGGGCCTTTGCTCAGGAAATAAATATCATCTTTTACATCATTTACCGGATAGCCGAAATTCAAAGGGGCTTCCCAATCTGCTGGATTGGCCGGATTGGCTGAATTTTCCTGCTTGCCTTTTGCATAATATAAATCATATCCTCCCATTCCCACTCGTCCATTGCTGGCAAATACAAGGGTTTGTTCTTTGGAGAAATAATATGGCGCCTGCTCATCATCTGCCGTATTAATTACTGCTCCTAAATTTTGTACAGCAGTAACACGACCAGCTGCATTTAATGATGCCACATACAAATCATATCCGCCGTACCCTCCTGCCTTATCGCTGGAAAAATACAAGGTATTGCCATCTACAAAAGGCTGCTGTGTATTCGAACCCGGTTTATTCACACTGGTATCCAGTTTCAAAGGCTCGCTCCATGTTCCACCCAGTAAACGGCTATAATATATCGCGGCGGATTTCTTACCGTTATTCACACTCCATTGTGTGAGATACATACCTTGTCCATCGGAGTCGATACTCACTGCACCCTGATGCATTTTAGGCGAACCTGCGATTCTCAATCGTGATACATGACTGGTATCGGGCGCCTGAAAGATTCTGTTGATGCCATTGGGTGTAGCCGTGAATAATAAACTATCACGAAACCATACCGGCGCATAAGTAGCCCCATCGTTATTAATCACGGATGAAAATTTGTTCACATGATAATCCCCAGGATCGCTACGTTGCAATTGCTCTTTTATAAATTTCAGATTACGCAATTCCTTCTCCGCTGCTGCACGATAAGTATCCTTTACACCATACGCCTGTAAAAAATGTTCAAATATGACAGTCGCCGAATCATACTTTGCCAGTGCCCGCAAGCTTACTCCATAGTAATAAGCCGTGAGTGGAAACTGGTTGTTATCATACGTCAGCGCCTGCTGAAAATAAGGCGCTGCCTTAGCAGGATCATTCAGTCTTCTATAACTATCTGCTAACTCATACACTGCCTGCTGCTCACTACCTGCATATTTCACATCTGCCACTTTCCCTGCATAAGGGCTATAGTTCACATTCCGCTGCGTACCACTTGCCAGGTATTTTTCATAATACAGTGTAGCAGAATAATAATCTTCCTGCGCATAATAGCGGGTTGCTGCTTTCAGATAAATTGCTTTATGCTGCGCCATTCCCTGTAAGGAACAAACCATCAGCACCAATATCAATAATTGCTTCATGTCGTGTTGATTATAATCTTGGACAAACAAATGCGCCGGCAGGTGTCTTTACCGTTTTCCTGCCAATGAAGGATAAGGAAATCTCAAAGCTGTTCGCTCCCCTGGTTAGTTTTCCAAGGTCTGAGGAGTTCACATCATAACTCATTCCCAGCATAAAGCTTTTGTAGTTAAAGCCTGCGTATACAGCGAATGCATCTTTAAAACGGTAGTTGGCACCCAGCATGACATCCGTTTCTTCTGTCACAGTGTATTGGCCAAATGCACCTAACATTTTCTCTTTCGCCGTACCTTGTTGCATATACATTACATTCGGTGTAATGGTGAATAAGTCCGACACATAACATCGGATACCACCATGTGCTATATACCGCACAGGTATGCGCGCATCGCTACCTACTGCAAACTGATCCTGCGGACGATTTATATGCGAAGCAGAGAACCCTGCAAAGAGATTGTATTTCTTACCGGGTGTAGCATCGTAATAGAGGAAACCCGCACCCGCATCAAAAGCAATGGCTGAAGTACGCTGGAAGCCATCTACCGTTGTATTCAGGGGACTATACCCTGTGAGCGGATTCCACTGATCCCCGAAATGTAATTTGGCAGGATCAAAACGACGCTGTATAAAACCCATCTGTAATCCAAACACTACGCGATGTTGATCTACCGCGCCAAATGTGACGCCTGTATAAGAAACACTGCCATACCCACTGGTATATTTATATCCACCATCGCCGGCTGCCTGGGTCAGCAAGCTACCACCGTAGTTGATATGTTTTGTCGTCGTGGCATCTGCCGCCACACCGTATGTTTTAAAAGGACTATTCACACTACCCCACTGTGAGCGATAAATACCAGATACCCGGTAATTACCATCAAATATGCCTGTGAGAGCAGGATTCAGAAAAGCAGGATATACATAGTATCCTGAAAAGTGGGGGTCTGACTGCGCCAGCAGCTTTTTACCTGTCAGACTCACTAAGATCAGCATCAGCCATGCTTTGGTAAAAGTTCTCATGATGTCAGGATTTTGGTTGAATACTTTTATTATTTCAGGATCGCTACATAACCTGTTATTGGAGCAAACCCATTCTTTAATCTGATCACATAGTAATAGGTGGCCAGCGGCAATGGTTGCCCATTGTAAGTGCCATCCCACGCAGTGCCGTAGCCTGTAGATTGATATACCAGCTGGCCATAGCGGTTAAATACCTCTATTGAACAACCCGCATAATCACTGAGGTTTGTAATCACCCAGGTATCATTGATATGATCGCCGTTGGGAGAAAATGCATTGGGTACTTTGACTGGCTTCAACACTTTCACTGTCGTTTCATCACTGGCTGTACAACCGCCTTCGCCTTTGGCGGTGAGGGTATACACCACATCTTCTGTGGCAAACAGTGAAGGACGAAGTATATCATCTGCTGATAAGCCATCGGCAGGTGTCCACACAAAACTGAGATTGTCTGCATCATTAGCGGTAGCTTCCAGTACCAATGGTGTACCCTGTGCTACGGTGAAAGAAGGCCCGGCATCTACAACTGGCTGTAAATACACTTTTACGGAATTTGTCGCCGGGTCAGCCGCGCAACCGGCGCTACTGGTGACTACGAGCGTTACATTATAATCACCAGGGCTGGCATATCGTTTTACAGGATGGCGGGAGTCGCTGGTGCTGCCATCGCCAAAGTCCCATGCCCATGCCGAAATCGTACTATTCACGGCAAAGCTTTCATCTGTAAATTCATTGTCCGTACCCTGACACAGCGTATCCGGCGACACCGTAAAGGCAGCTATAGGTTTGTCATAGAACGACCGGAATGTTTGGGTCGTATCATCTACACACCCATATGTAGATGTTGCGACCAGGTTGATCTTATAAGATCCCTTTGCAGCATATACATGTGCAGGAGAGGTCTCTGTACTGGTAGCACCATCGCCAAACGACCAGAGATAATCTTTTGCATTGGAAGATGTATTTGTCAATATCACGCCATCTGGCAGACATACACTCTTTGGCAATTTGAAAGCTGCTACCGGTAGTGGATATACATTTGTAGTTACTTCCCCCGTATCACCTGCACAACCCAGATCACTCACTGCTACCAGCTTCACTACATAAGCACCAGCCGTAGCATAAGTATGTTCAAAGGTGGTATTCCCTGTCTGTGTACTACCATCACCCAGGAACCAGGACCAGCTTACAATGTTGCCTGTAGACTGATCTGACACTGTTACCGGCAATCCTATACACACATCGCCCGCTACTGTAAATGAAGTACGCGGAGCTGGATTCACCGTCACTGTACCTGCAACGGAATCTACACAACCACCATCGGAAGTAAACACATACCAGATAGTGTGCGAACCAGCTCCTGCCACTGAAGGTTGAAAATTGCCAGCGGCATCAGTAGCCAGCCCCCGGTAGACACCAGTACCGGTTACGCCATTTGTAACTCCGGCAAGCGCAATTGAAATTGGGGTCTTTGCGCTTTCACAAACAGCTGGTATAGCAGCGTACGTGAGCATTGGCTTCAAATTGAAAGTCGCCTTTACCAACGTATCCGCTGTACAACCATTTGCGGTCGTTACACTGTGCCGGATATTGTAGGAACCATAGTAAGTATAGGAATGAACAGGATCAGCGTCTGTGGCAGTAGTGCCATCTCCAAAATCCCAGGTATACCCTGTCAGCGCCTGTGCGTCTGTAGTGGTAGCCGTACTGGTAAACTGTACCTGACCACCTGCTGGCATACAATTGAGCGGATATGTAAAAGAAGGGGCCGGATTGTCAAATACCTGGATCGTCTTCTTTACTGTATCGCTTATACACACAGCACTTACCTTCGCTACCATTTTCACGGTATAAATACCGGCGCTGTCATAAGTAGCTGTGTTTTTCACATTGCCATAATCCCAAAATAATGATGATATACCCGATGTACCACTATAGGTAGAATTGTCTGTGAATGTTGCGCTATTGCCTTCGCAGGGTAAAGGAAAATTAGAAGTATAATCTGCTACTGGTTTAGCAAAACTCCTGATGGTAATACTGGTATCGCCTACACAACCTTCCTGTGAAATGACTTTTAGTTGTACAGCCTGATCGCCGGCTCCCAACATATGATTCACGGTCTTACCGGAATCAGCAGAATCGCCAAATGTCCACAGCCATTTTTGAATTGCATATCCATTCCCTGTATCTTCTCCACTAAAATGAATGGTATCCAACACACAATCAGATACACGATTATAAGTTGCTACTGCATAAGGTCTCTCTTTTACTGTTACAGAAAAATTCACTTCTTCTATGTTATTACAGTTCTCAATATGGGGTGCAGTTGATATCACTGTCACATCATACACACCCGCTGCCGGAAATTGTGTAACAGTACCCAGTGAATAATGATAATAAGTAACACCTTTTAGCAGCAACATCGAATCTGCCACCGGTGCATTGTTTGTCACATCAGTACCTCCAAACGAACTTAGTTGCCATACCAGTTTAGTGGGT
Organism: [Flexibacter] sp. ATCC 35208; assembly: GCF_001975825.1. Taxonomy (GTDB): domain Bacteria; phylum Bacteroidota; class Bacteroidia; order Chitinophagales; family Chitinophagaceae; genus Chitinophaga. The sequence goes on along the minus strand of NZ_MTKN01000023.1, from coordinate 110,407 downwards.
TGATAGGTGAGCAGCACAGACAATTTCACGGGTGTATTCACACAGGTAAATTCACTCACACCTTTGCTGGTATCAAATTGGTTTTTGATTTGTCCGATTGCATTCAGGTTGTTGATAAAAGTACCGGCATTGTAACCATAACTTTCAAAATCTCCTACCCCATAGGTCACTGCTGTAAATCCTGAATCGCAGGATACACTACACTGTGCTTTTTGAGCATTCCAGCTCTTCACGACTACGGTATATCCGGGTTTATTAGGATGTGCATAAGTAGCGTTGAAAGTAGTACCCCCATCAATCTTCAACGAATTCATTCCACTATCGGGCACTACCAGCGTCAAATGATTGGTTTCAATTCCTTCTTCGGTGTTACGGTAAAAGCCCACTTTTTTAGTTGCCTGCTCTATTGGGCTCAGGTAAATCATTTCAGGGTCACCGGGACCATTGGTGGCAGGACATGCATTTTTAGATGCCATGAACTGTGCCATCATCACCGGCTTATCTGCTTCAATATAATCGGCTGTATTGCTTTCGAACTGATAGGTGTTATTGACAGTCATACCTGTAAGCACCATGCCATTTCGCTTTACAACCGTAGCAGGATCCTTCACCAGTACTTTGTAAATGTTTGTCTGGTAAGCAGTAGCCGACCTGCCTGAAAGTGGCGCTGTCAAATATTTTTTACCCCATGCCTGGTAAGGAAATACCTGTTGAATAATGTTGTCCCCACTGCCAGGTGTATAACCGGAACAACCAATATAGGTACGACTGCTGCCTGAGAATACGCCAATGGGAAAACACTTTCCATCCGAATTACCGATCGAGCGTGCGGTAGAACCAGTCAGGTCCTCTCCTTTCCCACTCCCTAACGAAGCGCCTATCAGCTGGTAAATATCTCCTTTCTGTAATGTCACCGTAAAAGGCACATTCGCGGCATGACCAGACCGGGTAGACCGGGAAGGGACAATCTCCACCACTGTATTATTTTCCTTTGCAACGACATACATCCAGGAAAAACAGTTGTCTGCAAATTGCTGCTCACTGTTCAGTGAGATATAAGAATACCCCCATGTCACGATCGGCATCAGCATGGTAGCGCCTGAGGACTGACTACCATAAATATGTGCATATGCGACAATCGGTACATTACTTTCAATGTGAATGGACTTGTTATTAAATACCTGCTCCCCGCCCATACCTCCATAAGATGGTGGTAACGACACCAGCCTGGCATCGTACGTACCTACCTTTGGAATGGTCTCTGTCGCTACTACTGTATTCGCCGGTATAGTGTAGGTACGCGTCCAGGCAGTGCCATAGATGCTGACTGTCACGGTAGCCGCTTCTTCCGCACTCAGGTAGATCACCATATCCTGAGAGTTGGACATGCCAGGCTCCATGAACTGGTGGTGACCATATCCTACCCAGAACTCCTTCCCTTTGTTGGAAAGGCCCTGGGCAGCCGCCTGCAGCGAACACAGTAGTAGTAGAACAGGTATATATCTCATAATGGTTATCTGATCAGGTTAATAACTCCTTTCTTTTCCACCGTGCTGCCATCTATCAGGTGCATTCTGCACACATACATGTACACGCCTGATGGCTGTGGTTTGCCGTTGTAATTACCATCCCATCCACGCTGCTGGTCATCGGTTTCGAACAGCTTCTCACCCCACTGGTCAAAGATCATCAGGTGCATATCGTGAATGATGGCGCCATATACTTTCAGTACATCATTAACTGCATCTCCATTTGGTGTGAAGGCGTTTGGTATATAGATACCGTCTACCAATGTGGAACCTGTCACCGCATTGCCTTCTACGGTTTCACAACCCAGTGCCCTTACATGCAGGGTAACTTCCTGCGATGGCTGCAGACCGGTGATGGTATGAGACAATGTACCGGTAGGGATGATCCAGTTCAGACCGTCGGTAGATACTTCATAGCCGGTGGCATTGGGTACTGCCGCCCATGAGAAGCGCAGTACGCTCACACCAGCTGAATCCACCATGGCTATCGGTGCTGTCAGTTGTGGTAATACAGTCAGTACGGCTTTGGTACGGGTGGTATTGTAACAACCATCTTTAATTGTTTCGAGATAATACACAGCGGATGCCTGTGCATTGGAAATTGTCAATGTGCTACCTGTATAAATCAGGGTGCCTGCTGCATCGTACCAGTTATACACCACATCTGCTGCAGGACTTTGTACAGCGAAAGATTCATTTGTACCGATACAGGTGGCCAGTGAATCTTTTACAAGGATCGCTGCTGCAGGGCCTTTTACTTCGATGGTTGCAGCCGTATCGGCCACACAACCATCTACAGCAATGAGCTGTAAAGTAGCTGTATAGTCTCCGCCGGCGGTGTACTGGTATTGCGGGCTTTGTATGCTATCAACTGCACCGTTACCAAAGTTCCATTGCCACTTTCTGATCGCTACACCATTGCTGGTAACACCATTGCCTGTGAAGTGAACCGTATCGCTCACACAACCATTGAAGTCGTAAGTGAAGGATACATTTGGTGCGGCTATTACTGTCGCCGGGATATAGTCGATCTTATTATTATCACAACCTTCAAAGCTTACATCGTTCATAATGACAGGTATATAATACATACCTGATTTGCTGATGGTAAACTGCTGATCAGGTACAAACGTGTAGTACTTGCGGCCATTGGCAGTGAAGGAGTCCACTGGTACAGGGTTCTGTTGTACGATATCGGCAGCTGGTGTGATATAGCGCACCTGGCTCACCTGCCATGTAATCTGTTGCGGGCGGGTCGTTGATGTAAAGGATATAAGAAACGGTGTATTCGGACAAGTGTAGGCACTGGTCTGTGTAGTATCGCCATATACATTTGTAATACCAGCACGGGTGTTCAATACCTTTACCAGTGTACCTGCATTGTAACCATAGCTTTCATCATCACCCAAACCATATGTGATACCTGTGAATGCGGAGTCGCTGGATGCAAGCGCTTGTGCTTTACCGGCTTCCCATCTTTTTACCACAACGGTATAACCGCTCAGATTAGGATGTTTATAAGTATAATCAAAGTTGCCGGTGCCATCTATCTTCAGGCTCTTCACCCCATTATCAGGAATGACAAGCGTGAGGTAGTTGCTCATTATTTCAGTCTCGGTATTGCGGTAAAAACCGACCTGTTTAATACCCTGTTCGATCGGACTGAGGTAAATCATTTCAGGATCACCATAACCAGCTGTGTTAGAGCAGTATCTTCTGGATGCCATGTATTCTGCTACCATTACCGGTTGGTTTGCTTCGATATAATCTGCTGTGAGGCTCGTATATTGGTAGTAACGACCATTGATCAGGCCTGTCAGTTGTTTGCCATTTAACTTTACGACTGTTGCAGGATCTTTTACCAGCACACGATATACGTTCTGCATCAACACTGTTGCATCATCATCAGTAGAAGTTGGTGCTGTGAGATAACGCTTGCCCCATGCCTGTGAAGGGAAACACTGTTGTATGAAGTTATCCCCATTACCACCCGTACCATCTGCACTACAACCTACGCTCGCACGGCTGCTACCGGAGAACACTGCTATTGGATAACACTTACCCTGGCTATTGGATACTGAGCGGATACGTGTACCTGTCAGGTCAAAACCATTCTGTCCGTTGATCATTGCACCCATAAGCTGTAATACCTGACCACGGCCCAGTGTGACTGTGAATGGTACATTTGCCGGATGTCCGGACCAGGTAGGCGCAGAAGGTGTGATCTCTACGACAGTGTTTGGCTGGTCAGCTACTACATTCAGCCAGGAATGACTGTACATGTCGTAGTGTTGCGTATAGTTGAGCGACAGGTATTCGTAACCATAGGTACCTACAGGCAATAACATGGTTGCACCGGAATTGCTGCCATCGTATATATGTGCATAAGCTACCACCGGTACGTCACTTTCTATGCAGATGCCCCTGTCGTAAATGCCTTCTGTCAACAAACGGGCATCGTCCAGACCTGATTTCGGAATAGGATCTGTCGCTACCACAGCGTGAGCGGTGAGGCTATAATGTTTTACAAATGAAGTTCCATTGACCCGGAGGGTTACATTCGCAGCCTGGTCAGCACTGAGATAAATCACCATGTCCTGGCTATTCACACTTTCAAAATCCCAGTTATGTCCATAGCCTACCCAAAAGCGGGTACCCATGTTAGAACTGTCTGCAGCAGGGAGTAATACAGGTACGACAGCATCTGTACTATCTACAAGGCCAGTGAATTTATCAATGTAGTGCAGGTCATGTGCTGCGATATAGTTCTCCTGATCATGTACGAAACTGGTATCGCCACTGCTGATCCACTTACCTGCTGCATTGGTGCGACCCAGTTTGAGCAGGGATTGGTTTCTCACCGTTCCCTGCCATGGGTCCATGTAGTGTTGCTTTAAGTCGTAGGTATAAAGAGCGCTTTGCGAAGATTCTATTTTGGTGTAGAAATACATATACTCTGCATCTGCTGGCAGATTGGGAGGTATGGTACCTGTATATCTCCTCATGGTCACAGCAGATGGAGCCGCTGCACTGGCATTCCAGGTTACATGAGCGACTGTATCAGACCCCATCATGAATACCTGTGTACCACCTACGGCAGGAGTAGCAGGAATCGCAGTGAGGGCTGCTGGTTCACTGGTGGGTGTGAATTCGAAAGCACCCAGATCAGGCACACCAGTTGCAAAAGTTTCTGCACGGGCGCTGTCATTGAAGTCATGGTTATTGCCCAATACCTGTACACCACGGCCCTGCAATGCCCATACATCTGCATTGGCTACATTTGGATGCAGGTCTGTATTGCTGACGAATGCCGGTTTGTACACAAGTGAATGTTCATCCAGACCGGAAGCGCTCATCCAGGCAGGCAGCGTATTATAGTTTACACCTGCTGTGGTGGCGAGTACAGAACCTGTTGAATACAGCAGGTTGTAGTCAATGTTTTCGTTGTCTTTATCTGATACCGTCAGGGCTACATTGCCACCTCCATGATAGAAGATATTGTTATACCCAACGGTTCTGCTGTTATCATCATGCGCCATGTAAGCCGCAGCATTGGCGGTACCTGTAGCTGTTGAGAAGTTGGCAATTGTATTATTGTAGTAGCTGCTATTCTCATCACCTTTTACATACAAACCATATACGGTTGCATTGGTGGTATTGATGCTGACCACGTTATTCAGCAGGTTAGTAAAGTCACCATAGCCTTTATAAATGCCATACAGACTACCTGTATTACCAGTACCGGCGATGATGGTATTGGCTTCTATGGTATTCGGGTTGGCACTGTTTGCAAAGCAATAGTAGATATACATACCGTACACACCTGCGGAGGTATTATTGATCGTAACGGTATTGTGAGATATTACACAACCCGTATCTGCATAGCGCAGGTAGATGCCATAAGGTTTGCTATACAATGTACCTGTAAAGTCAATGGTATTCTTCTTTGCCTGCACACTGTCCATATAGTAGAATACCAGTCCATACCTGTATACACCACTGATCTTATTGCTATCCACAACATAGCCATGCAGCATATCTCTTTCACCATAACCATTCAGGTATACACCATTTGTACCATTCTGAATGGTATTGCCTTTGATCACATTATGATGACCTCTGAAGGAATTACCATATACACCTGAGGTAGTGGTACCGGAGGAGGTAGTAGCCGGCATGGTGATCTTACAATTCAGGATGCTATCATAAGAAGCGGTACCTGTGAAGACAACACCATTTCCATAGTTCTTATTACCTGGCTGAATGGTCAAACCATTAAAGGTGATATAGCTTGCACTATCCAGCTTTACCACATAGTTATCATCGTCATTGGCGGCAGTATAGGTAAGTATCGTACCTGTTTCTCCATAGAAGCTAATACGGCTGTCAGGCCCTGCACCCGGTACCGGATGCATATACATCTGCTCATTATAAGTAGCAGGTGATGCGTGGAAATTGACAGGACCATCTATACCACATTCCAATGCTGCCACTGCACTGCTGAATGTCTGGAAGTTTGTCGCGCTGACAGGTGCGGCAGGATTGATGGTATAATCACCGGCAGCAAATGCGGCATTCATATTTACATTGGCAACTGTGGAATAAGCGGTATCACCACCACATGCTACTGCACAACGGAAGTAGTTTTCGAATGTCAATTTCGTTTGTAATTCCGCTACATACAATGGGTTCCCGATATTCGTCCATGGGCCGGCAGCTGTTTTCGCCATCTGCCATTGGAAGGTTTGGGTACCACCGGTGGAATTACCTGTCAGGCTCAGTTTGATAGAATCACCCAAACAAATGCTGGCAGCAGGATCTACCACTGCTGTACCGGCCAATGGTGGCGCTGTACAGGCAGGTATTGTGATTTCATAGGCACCGATATCAGGGGTGTTGATATTCCTGGGCTTACCTGATATATCGGTAGTGACACCTACTGATGCACCTGCATTATCAAACGGAGAGATGATAGGTGTAAGATTGCCACCAGCCAGATCAGCATAGACAGGATCAATATTGATGGATTTTGCATCCTGACCGCTCACCGCCTGCCAATCTGCAAATGTAGCCACACCGTTATTGGAATAGTAACCAATGAAGGCATTGGCACCACTTACGAAATAGTTATTATTGTTGATCACAAATTGACTGGTACTATTCCCTAAATACATTGCATACTTCTCTCCGGTACCTGTTCCTTTTATTGAAATGCTATTGTTCAGCATCTGTACATTGGATACGTCTCCTACATGGTTAAAGCCATACAGGCTGCCATTGTTAGTAGTAGAGAAATCCACCGTATTGTGATAGTAGTTTACATTGTCTGAAAAAGCGTTACTGAACGCAGTCGCAATACCTTCACCATTTATACCATACACCACATTGTTGCTCACTGTAGAGACGCCACCTGTAGTATTGTCCCTGTTATCGTTCAGTTCTACGGCTGTAAAACCGGCGCCACTGGTCAGGTCATTCCCGAATGGATTGGTGAACACGTTGCCATTGATGACCATGCGGCTTTGCCCGCCGGCACTGATACCCACAAAGTAGATCTGGTAATTAGAGTTAGGGCGGGAGAAACGGTTGCCGGAAATCGTTGTCTGGTCAGTATTCATCGTCATTACACCATAACTATAAAAGTCTTTGATGTCATTATTCACAATCCTGTTATTAAAAGACAAGCCCTTATCTGCCATTACCTGTATACCTCTCACCCCACCGGCAATAACACAACGCTCTACCAGGTTACCATCTGCAAATGAGCCGGGATATTCACCCCATTCTTCTCCCCCGTTATTGATCACCACACCGATGAAATCAGTACCATTCAGCGGTTCTGCAATTACAATGTTACATCTGCGAATCACGTTGCTGTCAGCATCATGTATCAACTGTACACCATATCCATATGCACCACTTCCTGTAGCATCTACTGTCAGGCTATCCAGGATCACATGGTCAGTGCCATCAAGCATGATCACACCTCTTGCAGTCGTCACATCGGAAGAGTAATGGATAGTATTTCCATTTCCATTGAAAGTAACAGTATTCAAAGCAGATGTTCCCCTGATAGCTTCCAGGTGCAACTGCTCTTCGTAAGGACCAGATCCAGCTACGACATTGAACACTACAGGACCTGTGATACCGCAACTCAACGCATCGGCAGCTGTAGCAAAACTGGTGAAGTTGGTCGCACTTGCAGGTGCACCTTTATTAATCGTATAGGTATTTGGCGCCATAGCAGGGTTCACCGTCAGCAATAGCGGTGTGGAATACGATGTACTGCCACTACAGGTCACTGCCACGCGATAGTATAAAGAAGTGGATGAAGTAATGATGGTATCAGGCGCTGGCAGCGCTGCTCCCAGGTTGGTAAAAGGCCCTGCTATATCCGTAGCCGTTTGCCACTGGTATGTTTGTCCACTACCCACAGAGTTGCCGGAAAGAGACAAGACCACATTCGTATTCACACATACCGGGTTTTTCCCTGATATAGTAGTACCAGCAGTTGGAGGTACTGTACACACAGGCGCCGTATATTCATATGCACCTAAGTCCGGTGTAGTATGACTACGTGCGGCGCCTGTGATGTCCAGATCAATAGATACATATTCACCCAGGTCATCCATGACACTGCTCCTTGGCAGGAAATTGCCGGTAGCAGGATCTGCAAATACGGGGTTAGTAGATACAGATGCTTTGTCCAGACCGGATGCCACCTGCCATGCAGCAAGGGTAGCGGCCTTATACCCTATGAATGCTGTCTGTACACCGGGTGCTATAAAATAGTTATTCCTGTCTGCATCCAGGTAGGCCGGATCGGACAGGGAGTACATACAATATTTATTGCCCACACCAGTTCTGGAAACCACGACCACATTGTATTTAAAGATATTTGCTGCGGAAGCCGCATCCATGTTCACGCCATAGGTACCAGCAGTACCCGCAGGCATATTTCCATCCATCACAATGGTATTATTGTAGAACCAGGTATTGTTTGTATTCTGGATCTGCATACCCGTATTCTCGCCACGGCCATTCATATTATAGACCAGGTTATTCTCAATTCTATTCTCCAAACCAGTGAGGCTGCTTACCCCCTGACAATTGATGGCAATCGCATTATTCAGACTGGTGAGGTCAGCACCAAATGGATTGCTGATGATATTGCGGGCGATAGAAGCCTGTGTATTCAGATTGGCCAGATCGATCGCATAATAAAACTGTTGAGAATTAGTACGTGCAGGGCGGCTGATTTGATTACCCACTACCTGCAACTTATTGGTATATTGGGCACTGATGCCGCCTAACCAGCCATCTAACAGCTGGTTATTGATGATCTTATTATTCCCGGCTGCATCAGTTACATTGCCACGAATAGCGATATTGTAAATACCTCCTGTAATGGTATTGCCGGTAATGGTATTGTAATCACATCTGGAATTATCTGTATCGTAAAATCCACCGCCATTGATCACAATACCCGCAAAGTAATAAGATTCAGATTGTGGACCATTGGAGATTGTACAGTTGGAGATCGTATTATAATCCGCATCATTCGTCAGTTGCACACAATACCCATATCCTGAATTGGAAGCGCTAATGGCGGTGATCTGAAGGTTATTGATCGTAATATAGTCCGCTCCGTTCAGACCGATTGTATACAGCTTATCATAATCGGAACTCACATAATCAAGGGTATTGCCATTCCCATTGATGGTGACTGTATTTGTAGCAGAGGTACCGGCAATAGGATTGATAGTTACCTGTTCATTGTAGGGACCGGAACCTGTCACCACATCAAATACCACAGGTCCGCTAATACCACATTTCAAATAGTCAATCGCTGCGGCAAAGGTCTGGAAGTTAGTACCACCGGTAGCCTGTGCACTATTGATGGTAAAATTGCCCTGCGGCAGTACAGGCGATAATACCTGTACGCCTGCAGTAGCTGATGCAAGACCAGAACTACTACAGGTCACTACACAACGATACCAGCTGTCAGCTGTCTGGGTCACGGTCGCAACGGGGCTGGTAGCACCGCTGATATTGGTCCATGTACTATTGTTTGTTGAAGATTGCCATTGGTAAGTAAGGCTGGAAGCGACTGAAAAGCCACTCAATCGCAGACCTACTGTTCTGGCCAAACATAAATTCGTCACATCGGTAGTGACAGTACCTGCTACTGGTGCACCTGTACAGGCAGGTGCCGCTGTATATGCAAATACGATATTCGGTCTGTAAGTCAGTGTTCCATAAGCGGTGGTATTCGTAATACCACACGCTGTTCCACTGGTATTATCTTTATAAGTATGTTGGCCATTAAAGCTCACAGCAGAGTAAGCCAGGGCCGCATTCTTACTGCTCTTGGCAGCACCGGCTTCCCCACTGCAAATTTCTATAATGATGTTATCCACCCCATTCCAGTTGAATGGTGAGGAAAAGGTGAAGAGGTTTGTACCTACTACAGGTTGATAGTTGGCCGGGCCGTATACATTGGTTGTACCGCTTTCCCAGCTATTAGTGGCCAGTGTGGCGGTGGTCGTGCTGCCAATACTGATGGCATAGCCTTCCAGCACCCCCACAGTGCGCAGGTCAAGAACATTAAAGCTCAATGCACTGATAGCTCCGGGTCCCATACCTGCCGCTTTCAGCTCGGCAGCTGTATACAGGTATTGTGCCCTGGTACGGTTTCCATAGTCCTGTAATGGACAGGGATACCCCGTCTCACTATTCGTGGCGGTACCCGTACCAATACTAATATTTGTCTGGGCAACTGCCTTGTGCAGTCCCATCAGCAACAATACTATCAAACAGGTTAAAGTAGTATACCTTCTCATCATCTTTGGAGAATTTTCGGAAATGAATGAATTAATACCAGGTTATCCATGTCTTACCATCTTTGGCACTCACCATATCATAGGAGGTTGAAGTGGTTTGTACGAGGTAATAGCCATTGGTATCGGCAAATAGTGTTCGGGCAGCAGTTACAGCTGTTTCTCCATCAGGAGCAGTACCGAAAAAACCGTAATAAGTAAACTTAATACGACCATCATCTGTGAAAGTGGGCGCCTTGAATGCAGGGGCATAAGACAGTGTCGCACCATCCGACTCAAGGGTTACAAAACCCAGCAGGTCATAACTGCCGCCGCCATATTTAGGATAGAAGATCAGGAAGTAATAGTTTGGCAATGCCGCAAAGTCTAAACCGTCATTCACCCCATTCACATGGAAACCTGTATAATTTGAAGAATAACTACCGGTAGCCACGATGGCGTCGTACCATTTTTTAGGCAGCGTTTTGTCCACTACCAGTGGTTTGGCCGTTTCGGCAATCGTAGCAGCTGTACCATTCACTGTAAGGGATAACGTCGTATTGGCAGCATTGAATTTCACATTGTCGAAACCAGTGATCACCATATCTCCTACTGTGATAGCGGGATAAAAAGCGATACCACCCGGCGTAGGATAAAAACCTATATTTACTGAATGTGAGGCTCCTGCTGCATCGATCCAGTTCACGATTGCATTGCGGGAAGAAAAGTTGATGGTAAAATCAAATGCCTGCTCACCTATGGTCAGGCGTTTGAAATACGTGAGGAATTTGGAGATGCTGTCTATATCATTCTTCTGTGGTGTACCAAGATATGCGGCTTCCTCTGCGGCTGTTGCTGCTACAAGAAATGCCTTGCTTTCATGATAACGACCTGTGAGCTGAATAGTATCTGCACGAATGCCATCCAGTATAAATTCAAAATCAGAATACAATCCTTCGCCATATACACCACCATTCACAGCCCCATCCGGATCAGCCAGTTCATGCAGATAGGAATAAGTGTCAAACAGCAAACAGGTTTGCTGCAGGGCCTTGAGCCGATAACTGCTTTCCTTCAGGGTTACGGAAGAAACAGCATCAAAATCAGCTAACATTTTCACCCTGTTGGAATCGTTGAACTGCATGTAAAATGAATATGTACCACCATCCATGCCGGCAGGTGCAATGATCATTTTCCAACCATGTGTAGCACTGGTCAGCATGCTCTGATAGCGGGCCAGCGTGTCATTGAGACGGTTGTCGGGGGAATTCCCAAATACATCATCTTCTGCTTTATGACAGGCGCTCAACGCAGAGATGATTAAACATATATAGAGTAAAGATTTGCGCATCATAGTTGGTTCGGTTTAATAGAGTAGTTGCTCCACTGCGGTACGGGTCCTTGTTTGCAGACTATAGAAATCCATGTTCCATGCTGATTTGAAATAATTCACTACAGCGGTTTCTTTGGCCCTGAGCGCAGCCTGCGCCTGTGCCTGTGTCATGCCGGATGTAGTGGTACCTTCAGGAATGCTGTTCACCAGATTATCAAAACCAGCCTTTCCATTCACCAGCATCAGGGAAATGGTTTCTACAAAATCATCGTCATAGCCAGACATGGCATAGGCGGAGATAAATCCTTCCCTGTTCGCATCCGCATCGGAAACGTTGTTCCAGTTGGAGGTATAATGGCCGGTAGAGATATCTTTCCACGTAGCCGGATAGAGAATGTTCTGGTGCAGGATATGTCCGAATTCGTGTTCTATTACATGAAAGATCTGCTTCACATTTTCTGAGTCACTGGGCTGATAGCCATCGCTTTCTTTTGTGCGGAAGTTGTTGATATTGTACAGTACGATCTTCCTTCCTCCTTCGGCTGTACCCAGCGTAACCGTACCACTCTCCGTATTCCAGCTGGCGCTACCACAAAGGATGATAAACTTGGGGCTGTAGCGGATAAAGAAGGTAGATCCGGCTTCGGCCACATAGGTATCTATCCACACTTTCTTCACGGCTTCCATAGAAGGGATCACCATACTCTCATCGGGTGGTACCAGTGTCTTGTCCAGTTCAAATTCGAACTGATCCCATTTGTACCGCACTTCTATGTTGTAGGGCACGACCAGGGTATCGTACAACCATGTGTCCAGCTGTGTTTGTGTCCAGGTATCTCCACCCAGACCTGATATATCTTCTATACCACTCAGGTCATCTTTTTTAGAGCAGGCAGCCAGTAGTAAAATGGCCAGCAACCAGCAATATGTTTTATGTTGCATGTATCGTTGTATTATCTAGGATTAAGTGCAATACCGGATGTTTTGGCAGATGCCGGTATCTGTAATACCCGGCGCAGGTCATCGGCGGCCAGTGTCATTGTTTCGCCTGTGATGGTTGTATGGGTCACAGGTATATTGTATCGCATCAGGTCAAACCAGCGCATACCTTCCTGTATATATTCCACGCGCTTAAAGTCGATCACACCATTGATCAGGGCATCCTGATTGCTGGTCACACCATAATAGGAGCGCAGGTCAGCTACTGCAATGCCGTAGGTAGTTGCATCATAATTCACGATGCGCTTGCTGGCATAGAGGTTCAGGTCTGCCAGTGCAGCGGTGTTATTACCGAGGTAAGCATTCGCTTCTGCCCTGTTGAACAATACTTCTTCAGTGGTGAACAATGGCACCATTACATAAGGCTGACCAATTGTGGCATTCACAGATTCCTTCACGAAGTATTCCGTCATCTTTGGCACCAGGTAATTGTAAGAGCCGGAGGTATAGATGGGAAAGCACCAGCTGCCACCCGTTACATTCCCGCCCAGCATTTCCTGGTACTTGGTATAGTTCATGCCGAAACGGTAAGAGTAATAATACCTGCCATACAGTGAAGGCGTTTCTACCAGTAGCAGATTAGCTTTTTCGGAGGAGTTGCTGTAGATATTGAAAAGCTCTGCAGGTGTCATGTATATATATTCTGTATTCCACTGACGCATGTTATCTGCGAGGTCGCCATTAGGGAATACTTTAGCAGCATATTCAATTACCTTCTGGTAATCCTTTTTATAGAGATAAAAGCGTGTAGCAAATGCATAGGCGGCGGCCTGGTTAAAATGATAGCGTGGTACATTGTACCTGTCATCACGAATCAACGGTAGCCCTGCCAGCAGATCTTTTTCTATTTGTTCGTACACATATGCAACTGTCTTGCGTTCATATTGTTTCATCACCACATCTTCCGGTTCTGTTACGTACGGAATACCCGCATCGGTAGCGGCAGTTGTGGCATCATATGCTTTGGAGAAAAAGGTGACCAGCATGAAATGTGCATATGCACGGCATACCAATGCTTCACCCTTCTGGCGGCTATAGGCTGCGGAGTCTTTGGCATTGTTACAGGCTACCAGTGCATTGTTAGCAGCGGCAATGGCAGTGTAAGCAGCGCGCCAGTAAGCCTCCGGAGAATCATCTTCCGTACTGGCCACATCCTGGAAATAATAGGAATCACGATTCGGTTTCTCGTCTGTACCGGTTCCTTTGTCCGCTACATTGTCCGACATAGATTCACAGAAGGTCATGTAGTTGGATTGTGGATAAGCCGTACCGAGCAGCTGACTTACCTTTTCAGGTGTATCCAGCGATGTCCATGTGCTATCAGGAGCCTTGTCCAGAAACTTGTTACAACCGGCCAGCAATACAGGCACCACGGCTATTAATATATACTTGCGCATAATGTCTTTTTTTAAATACCTGCTTTGATGGAAAGAGTCAGCTGTCTTTGAATTGGTTGGGCCACACCACCTGTGTTAAAGAATTCAGGATCCTGCCCTCTCAGTTTTTTGTCGGAATACAGCAGCCACAGGTTCGTAGCAGCACCAGTCAGCACCAGGCTTTTCAGGCCCGTACGCTTTATCATATCCGCAGGCAGGCTATAGGTCAGGGAAATGGATTTCAACCTGATAAAATCGCCACTGGCTACCCGCTCAGTTGAATAGTTATAGTTGTTATAAGGATAGGAACCAGAGATCAGGGTCTTCTCAAATGCATCCACGATAGAAGGCACTGTTGTCTTGCTTTCGTCCTGTGGCATTAACCAACGTTCATAAAACTCATTGGGCATTGCATCGAAGTCAGTATATGAAGTTTTAAATGCAGGATACAACCGGATCTTATTGCCCCACTGATAAGAGAAGAAGATGTTCAGTGAAAGGTTTTTATATCTGAAGCTGTTAGACCAGCCACCATACGTAGGCGGATCTACGGGACCTTCATATTTCAGGTAAGCGGTAGAATCGCTTTGCAGGTATACATCTGTAGATGTGCCACCACTTTCATCTACGAAAGAAGGCACCCCGGTTTTAGGATCCAGCCCTTTGTACTGGATAGAGAAGAGGCTACGTACGGGATGCCCCTGTACATTCCCACCTTCGGCACTTACGAGGTCGAAGATGATGGGCTGATTCTTTGCATTGGTAATTTTGTTGGGACTATAGGTGAAGTTGAAAGTCGTTCTCCATCCAAAGTCTTTCTGGCGAACGATTTCACCACTGATGCTGGCTTCAATACCTTTTGAAGTCATGTCTGCATAGTTGGCTGCTTTCATTGTTTCGCCACCGATACCGGAAGTTTTGATCACACTGATCAGGTCAAAGCTCTTACGGCTATATGCGTCCAGTGCCAGGCTTAATCTTCTGTCTATGAAGCTCACATCGACACCGACATTGGTGGTATACAGTTTTTCCCAGGTCAGTTCTTTGTTTTGCAGGTGTGCCAGTTTGATCACTGACTCCACTTCATTCAGATGAGGGCGGTTGGTATTGATCGTTTGGTATACAATGTTAGAATTGGTAGCCGGTCCCATACTTGCAGTCAAACCATAGCTTGCACGGAGCGAGAGGTAATCGATCCATGAGAGTGGTTGCATAAATGATTCCCTGTCTACATTCCATTTACCACCAAAGCTCCAGGTAGGCAGCCAGCGTGCACTGGAAGAAGATCCCAGGCGATTTGAGCCATCATAACGCACATTGCCGGTCAAGCTGTACTTATCGCCATAGGCATAGTTAGCCGTACCAAAGAATGCGGCAAAGCGGTCATAGTCTTTGCTCATTCCATAGTAAGGAAAGTTGCTCTCGATCGTTTGTTTCAGTATACGATAATCTATATAGGGAACACCACCATTGTCATACTGATAACCATAACCAGTGCTATTTGCATTTTGTCTGTCAGCATATTTTACCTGCTGCCCCACCAGTACATCGAGGTTGTGAATTTCGTTAAAAGCAGTATTATAATGAAGTGAGTTACGAAAATCATAATTCATGAGCTGGTCTTCGTTGCGGTTGTAAAAACCACCTGCCGGCAGTACTACCTGTGGTTCTGCATCAGGATTGTCTGGATCGGTGTAGAGAAATTTGTTAGCCGCTTTGATCGTAGAGTTACCTGCTGCTCTGTAGGCATTGGCCATGTTTGCATTTTCGGTGATTTCGTGTTCTCTGGATGATTTCACATAGCGCAGGGCACCTACGAATTCATACTTCAGGTGATCGGAGATCTTCCAGCCGATATCTCCCTGCAGGCGCAGGTCCATCATATTGAGGGAGAGGTAATTATTACGTAGTTCGTTGATAATATTGAAGTCGGTATAATTACGATGGAAGTATTCCAGCTGGCCATTCTGATCGTACGCTGTAAGTGTACGACTGGTATTCAGTGCATAACTGAATGGGTTGATATCAAAGTCGCGGTCGTACTGTCCTTCTACAGGGTTGCTGGATCGGGTGAGCGCACCGGGGGCACGCTGTTGTCTTACAGATCCAACTGTAGAGAAACCAGCCGTCACCCTATCAGATAATTTATAGTTGTTCCTGAAGTTCAGGGTGTAACGGTGCACTTTATCTGCAACCGTCCATCCGTTATCACCATAATAACTGGTGGAGAAATAAGATTGAGAACGATCTGTACCGGACGAGATGCTGATGGAATGATCCTGCATGAAGTTGTTACGGAACAGGATGTCGTACCAGTCCGTATTGGCTTTGCCATATCGCATCAGGTATGCCTTACGGGCTTCGGGGGTATTCAGCAGGTCTACATTTCCATTTTCATCGCCCTGCACAGACTCATACATTTTGCCATACACACCATAGTCTGCTTTGGACAGGATATCTGATTTCAGGATGCCTTTTCTATCCAGTTCAGCCAGTACGGAGATCTGGCGGGCAGAGTTCATAATATCATAATCGCCATAGGTAGGTTTCAGCTGGGTGCTCAGACTACTACTATAAGCAATAGTGGGTTTGCCTGCCTTTCCCTTTTTGGTGGTGATCACGACTACGCCGTTCATGGCCCTTGCACCATACAAAGCTGTAGCCGCTGCATCCTTGAGGATGTCGAAACTCTCGATATCGTTGGCATTGAGACCCGCTACTGCAGAGCCCATGAGGGTATTTGGATCGCCGGAAGATAGCTGATCGTTGGAAATATTCACCACGTCTTCAAGTACTACTCCATCTATTACCCACAGTGGTTTGTTGTCTCCATTAATAGAGGTCACACCACGAATACGTACTTTGGGCGCTGTACCAAAAGTGCCGGATACGTTTTGGATAGATACACCGGCAGCACGGCCTTCCAGCATACGGCTCACATCGGCCACGCCTTCAAGTCTTACGTCATCGGCTTTCAATGTTACCGCAGCACCGGCGAATTTTTGCTTATTAATATTCTGAAAACCTGTTACGACCACTTCATTGAGCACGCCTTCCCGATGACTCAGTACTACATTCAGTATTGCTTGTCCGCTAAAGAGTAATACTTTGGGTTGCTTGCCCAGAAAGGAAAAGCGAAGACTGTCCCCCGGTCTTGCAGCAATAGCGAATTCACCTGCTACCGTGGTTACAGTTCCTTTATGAGTAGATAAGTTTTCGATAGATACATTGGGTAAAGGAATCTTTTCTTCCGCATCCATCACCTTCCCTCTGGCGGCGGCAGGCAGAGAATCGCGCTGCAATGGCGCAGCCATCACACCCGAACACAATGACAGTAATATAATAATAAATAGTATCCCCTTCCGGCATGCCGGTGTCTGATTACCATGTAGAGGTAATAGCATAAACAAGTATTAAATAAATGATGTAATTAGATCCTGGTTCCTAAAAATTTTGGTTGTAATGCTCTTTCTTTCAATGCTTAAAATTATTCAAGACGCAGCCTTTTTTTATCCGGGAAAACATCTTAATTAGAAAATAGCGGAAAACCACTATTAATGTATTATCTTACTTCGGGAATCAACCAAAGTAGGAACGAACAACAAAAGACATAGCATGCGATAACCTGTTGCTTTTTAATTGTATTCTTGACACCATGTAATAATCACACTGTTCGAGACCAGGGATAACTGTGCCTTGATCGCACCATTTAATGCTGAAATATGCCAGACCTATTTGATTTGCACCACGGCAAATACGCCCGTATGGTGTTGCTGTTCGTACTGTTGCTACTCACTGGCCATTCAGTGACTGTAGTAGCTAATGATAGTATCATCCCTAGCCACGGAGAACCCGGCCATTACCCAATGGTGGAATCTTTTGGCCCGGCGCACACACGTGCCTATGTGGATAGTATGATGCGCATTGCATCTGCTGACAGGGATACACATCTGGCTACATCTATACGTATTTATTATGCGCTACTGGCCGACGCCCGACTGTTGCAATATGGCAATGGAATTGCCAAAGCACTGGGTGGACTAAGCGCCTGTTACAACATTAGCGGAGAAAAAGAAAAGTCCATCTACTTTGCCAGACTCGCATTGCAGTTTTGTGAAAACAATCCGAAAGGAAAGGAACTGAAAGTGAACAATTATCTTTTGCTTTCACAAAGTTATTTTTTCAAAGGCAGGTACGATTCTTCTGCTTACTATAGATATGCTGCACTCGACCAGGTAGGATCAGATCCTAAAGTACAATTGCGTGTCTATTGTAGCCTGATGGACTTCTGGCTCAACCTGAATGAGGATGTACAACATAGTTTACATGTACAGGAAGTGTTTCAGCACATCCGCGAACTGGAGATCGGGGCGAAAGAAAGAAAGGATACAACCAGCCTGATGCTGCTATATTATTACAAGGCTGGTTATTATACAAATATTCAGCAAAACGACTCTGCCCTTTACTACCTGTTTACCAGCATGCAATTGGGTAATGCCGGCAGAATGTCTATGGTCATGAAAGAAGGGCTCATGGTCAATATCGCACTCACTTATCTGGAAAATAAAGATCCGGAGAAAGCCATCTATTGGCTGCAAAAAGCGAATGCCGGGCAGCATGGTTATTTTGACCGTCAGCAATTGATGGCGCAGCTGGCACTGGGAGAAGCCTATATGTTACAGCACCAATATCAGAAAGCAATTACCATCTTAACCCCTGCCTTGCAGGATGCCACGGAGCACCACATAGCGCATGCCATGGTAGCACATGGTCATAACCTGATCGCCGATGCCTTTGATGCCACCGGCGAGTATCGCAAAGCGTCCCTGAACAGGAAGCTGTACGCCAACATGCGGGATAGCCTGATCAAAGTGGAGAAATTACAGATGGGGTATGACCTGGAAATGAAATACCGTATTGCTGATAAGAACAAGGAAATTGCGGAAAAGCAACTGGCCATCACCAGGAATGAAAACAGGATCAGGACGAAAAATTTGCTCATCGGTGGATTTTCTATTGGCCTGATCGGCATCTCACTGCTTACCTTTCTCTTTTACAGGAATAACAGACAAAAGCAGATCTTACAACTGGAAAAGATCCGTAATCTGCGACAGGAGATGCGCATCAATAACCTGCAAGCCATGATCACCGGCGAAGAAAAGGAACGCAGCCGCATAGCCCGCGATCTGCACGATGGTATGGGCGGTTTGCTGGGCACAATCCGTACCCGCCTCAGTTCCATCTTTCGCAAACATACCGTGATGGATGTGACAGAAGACTTTACAGAAGTATTATTACTACTGGAAGAAGCCAGTAGTGAACTACGTAAAACCGCGCATAACCTGATGCCTGAAATTCTATTACAGGAAGGACTGAATACTGCTACCAGCCTATTTTGTGAACGCATTCGCAAAGGGCATGAATTGAATATCAGTTTCGAAAGCTATGGTGACCTGCCAGCCCTGGCCGCAGATTTTGAATTAACGCTCTACCGCATTATCCAGGAGCTTGTGAATAATATTCTCAAACATGCAGGTGCCTCACAAGCAATCGTACAGATCACCGCCTATAATAACCAACTCTGTATTACTGTGGAAGATAATGGCAACGGTATGCCTGCGCACAACGGACGGGTAGACGGCATGGGCCTGAAAACCATTCGTGAGCGTGTACAATCACTGAACGGCGCCTTGCATATAGACAGTAAACCGCAAGTTGGTACCAGTATCCATATTGAATTTACCATCTTACAAAACACTACCCGACATGCCTATAACACTAGCGATTGCTGATGATCACCCCGTAGTGGCTAACGGTATCCGCACTATTATGCGCGGTGTACCCAATATGGAAGTAATAGATACCTATACCAGCGGACAGGCACTGCTGCAAGGTATTCAAACCCGCCGCCCGGATGTGTTACTACTGGATATGCAACTGCCGGACCTCAGTGGACCGGAACTGGCAGCCAGTATTCTGAAACGCGATCCACAACAACGGATCCTTGTTTTGAGCAGTACCGACATCATTCTGCAGGTCAAAAAAATGCTGAAGCTGGGGTGTATGGGATACCTGCTGAAAGATGCCGATGATATGACGATTATACAGGCTATAGAGACCGTTCAACAAGGCGGTCAATACTTATCCCCGGCACTTAACCAACTGCTGATTGACGACCTGTTTCGCAATAAAAAGGCAGAAAAGAAAAACACCCTGCTGACAAGGCGAGAAAAAGAGGTGCTACAATTAATTATTGATGAACATACCAACCAGGAAATAGCCGATAAATTGTTCATTAGCCTGCATACTGTGGAAAACCACCGCATCAGCCTGTTGCATAAACTGGAGGTTAAGAATACTGCCGGATTGGTAAAAGTAGCCTTACAAACGGGGCTTGTCTGATCCTCAGAAAATATTCGTAGTATCGTAGTATGAGAATGCTAGGGATATTACTGCTTATTAATCTGCCTGTTATGGCACAAACACCGCAGGTGTTAGGAAAAGTAAAATCTGATAAATTAGACGAGGCCTCAGGTCTGGCAGCCAGTGCTACCCTACCGGGATACTTCTGGACACACAATGACAGTGGTGGAAAGAATGAAGTATACCTGCTGAATAGCAAGGGGAAGCTGGTCAGCAGTGTAAAATTGAAAGGGGCAGTGAACAGGGATTGGGAGGATATTGCAGAGAATATTGGCCCCGGCGGCAAACACTATGTATATGTTGGAGATATCGGCAATAACCACGCGTTGAACATAGATATGCAGATCTACCGTTTTCCGGATTTTTTGACCGTACCGGGTGATAAAACATCTGTGCATGCGGATGCGCTCTTTATCAGGTTTCCTGATGGCGCCAGAGATGCAGAGTCACTAATGATTGATCCGATTGGAAAATGTATTTATGTTGTAAGCAAAAGAGAAAAACAGGTGAGCCTGTATAAGGTACCAGCACAATACTTCAATTTTAAAGATCAGCAACAGGTGACGCTGGAAAAGGTACTGACCTTACCCTACACCTGGATTACAGCCGGCGACATTTCGCAGAATGGAGAACACATTGTTATCAAAGACGAATCACATATTTATTACTGGCGACGTAAAGGCAATGAAGCTATCGAAATGACGATGGCCCGGCCGGCAACCTTATTGCCATATGTGCGTGAAAAACAAGGAGAAGCGGTAACGATTAGCGTGGATAATAAGGGGTACCTGACGATCAGTGAGGGGAAGAAACCGGATCTGTTTTTCTATTCACATCCATTTAAATAGGGTTATAGCACTTGTTTTAAAAGGGTGTAGCTGGTGCTACACCCTTTTTTTTATATAGTTAGCTTATGTTTTCCCGGTTGTAAAAGTTGATCTTTCTTACCTGGTAATTTTAATGTCGCGGTTGTATTTGCGGGTACTTCCACTTCCAACATCACCTGTTTCCCATTCCGCTTCCAGGAAGAGACGATCTTACCATAGCGGCATTGATAATCAGCCTTTGCAAAAGTGAGCTGAGACACAAATGAGGGTTGAATAAAGAAATGCTTAAACCCGGGCGCTGTTTCATCCGGACGGATACCCGCCAATGTTTTGTAGAACCAAGCACAATAGTCTCCAAAGAAGATATGATTGTGTGAGAATTCCCCCGGCCAGTCTTCGAACAAGGAAGTGGCACCGTTTGCAATCCAGTGTGCCCAACCTGCATAACCTGTATCTGTCAGCATTTTCATAGCCAGTTCTACATGTCCGTTATCACTGAGTGAAGGCAGCACATATTTGGTACCTAATACGCCGAAATCAGCATGATAATGGTTGTCTGTGATCTTCTTTGCCAGTTGCTCTACTGTTTTAGTCAACGCAGGCTCAGGCACCAGCCCGTGGTATACAGTGGTACTGAGAGCCGTGGCAGTAGTCACATTGTACTGCATGGTCTGCGTATTATAATATTCCTTGTTGAAAGCAGCACTGATCTTTTCTGCCAGTGCAGTATATGCAGTCACATCTTCGTCTTTACCTAATACACGTGCCATTTTAGACACCAGCACCGCGTCGGTGTAATAACAAGCTGTAGATGTAAATGGCACGGGGGTTTCTACCAATGACATCCAGTCGCCCAGGCCCATTTTGAAGATATGGTTCTGCGCTTCGCTGGTGAGCAGGTCAGTGTATTTTTTGATCGCATCGTAGTTCTCTCTTATCGCAGCGGTGTCGCCTTCATAGAGGTATAAATACCAGGTGATGATGGGCAGTGCACTACCCCATGCCGGACCAAAGGTAAAGTCCTTGCGGTCATAGCCCCAGCCATTGGAAGGAACGATACCTGGAATAGATCCATCCGGTGTCTGCGCATCCCGGATGTCATTCAGCCACTTGCGATAACCCGGTGCAGATTTGTAATTCCACAGACCGATTTCTGCGGAGATATGCGCATCAGCCGTCCAGCCGTTCTTTTCACGCTGCGGACAGTCGGTAGGAATACTGAGGAAATTGCTTCTGTAAGATTGACGGGCTGCTTCGTACAGCTTATTGATCATAGGATCAGAGCTGGTGAAATGACCGGCTTCTTCAAAGTCTGTACTGTAGAATAAGCCTTCGATGGCGTTCTTATCCAGTTTTGCATCAGTTTTTACTGATACATACTGAAAGCCATGATAGGTGAATTGTGGTGTGAAAGTTTCGATACCACCGTTCCCTTTTAAGATATACACATCTGTCTGGAAAGGCAGTTCACCCGGCCAGCTACGCATGTGTTCTGTGTTATGAGCAAGGTCTATTTTACCATCTTTCAATACCTCTCTGTAGGAAAGGGTCACTTTAGTACCTGCTGTACCTTTTACTTTTAGGGTCACAACGCCGGCAAAGTTCTGACCCATATCGAAGAGATATTCATCCTTATCTACCTGTTTTACACTTACAGGTTTGATACGCCTGATGATCTTAATAGAAGGCATTTCCTGTGGCACCAGTACACCACCGGGAGAATGGGTTTCAAGGGCGGTCTGCCAGCTGGCATCATTGTACCCCAGCTTGTTCCAGCCCGGTAGTTCTGCCCGGGCATCGTAGATTTCGCCGGTGTACAGGTTGTTGTACTGGCTAGGTCCGGTGGTGCACTTCCAGCTGCGATCCGTAACGATGGTTTCTTTACTACCATCTTTGTAGGTGAGCAGGATGTTGATGAGCATGCGGGGTGTATTGCGCCACGGTGCTTTGTGAAATTCCCATACTGCATGGGATTGTACATTGTACCAACCATTTCCCAGTTCTGCTGCTACGACGTTGTCTCCATTAGCCAACAGGGCGGTAATGTCGTAGGTGTTGTACAGCAATCTTTTGTCATAGCGGGTATAGCCCTGTTCCAGCACGGCATCGGTGACAGGTTTTCCGTTTACATACAACACATGATACCCTACACCGGATACGTAAGCGACTGCACTTTGCAATGGCTTACCCGTATGAAATACTTTCCTGAAAAAAGGTGCTTTTGTGATAGTGGTATCTGTGGTATTCGTGATCCAGCTACCTGACCAGTTGACCTGTGCATACAGGAAACCGGGCAGGCAACATAGCAGGCAAAATAAAATACGTTGCAAGGTTTCTGTTTTTTTTGTGATTTATGGCACTACAGGGAAAGCTACAATGCGTACTTTGGTACAACCATAAGGCACGAGCGTAATATCCTGTACTGTATTGTCTACTTTTCCTTTGTAAATACCTTCCCTGTCGGTAGGTGGCTGAAAGGCCACACCATTCAGTTCTTTCCAGGAAGGGATGGATTTGGCCGGTACGGTGATGGTGACAGGAGCATGTGCCAGATTCCATACGAACTGGTCGTCTACCTGTTTTACCACAGCTGCTTTAAAATGAGCAGCAGGTTTATCCACATTGTCCCTGATCAGCGCATAGTTCCATTTGTCTGTAGGATATACACTGAAGTATTCGCCTTCTACTTCGTCCGTCGCTTTCTCCCATCTTTCATTCAGTTTCAGGGCGTATACCAGTGGGCCTCTTTCTATGGCGCGGGAATGTCGGCCCCATACGGTAGTGGTGATATCCATTGGTAATTGTAATACCAGTTTGTCGTTGTTTTTCCAGCTACGGTTGATGGTGATCACCTGATTGCCTGTGTCCTTTCGGAGTGGCTGTCCATTCAGGAGAATGGTAGCTTCTTTACACCATGCAGGGATGCGTAACTGTAATGGGAAGCTCGCTGCTTTTTTCAATGAGAGCGTGAAGCTGATCTCATCATTGAAAGGATAGGTAGTGGCTTCATGTATCGTCACTTCCGTTTGCGCTGCGCCAACTTTGGTGGTCAGGTCATTAGGTGCATAAGACAGGGCGGCAATGCCGTTGTCTGGTGTGCTGTACCAGAGTTGAGCAGTGAACTTTGTCCAGCCCTGATGCATATTTGCAAGGCAGCAGGTATAGCCGCTTCTGGGACCGAGTACGTTACACATTTCTCTGCTAAAAGGCAGGGAGAAATCGAATACGCCTTTGCTGATCTGTACCTGGTTGGCTACCTGAAAGTATTGTTTGTTATTATAGTCATCCGTTGTCTGCGTAGGCAGGGCGTTGAAGGCCATTTTTTCCAATGCATCCATGTAGTGAACATCGCCGGTGATGGAGATGATGTTTTCCAATGAGTACATGGCTTCTACGATGGCGCAGAGCTCAATGCCCTGAGTAGGTTCATTACCATTCAGGTCTTCATCGCCGCTGAAGATGCCCATGGGCAGACCATGAACGGTCATGAGGTCATGCCAGCCGGTGTGGAGTGCCTGTAAGTCCTGCGGATCGCCGGTACGCTGGTAGTTGATAGCGGGCGATTTCAGGGCCATGGCTACGTTCACACCGTGGCGGTTCATCCAGTTTCCCATGTGGGCATAGGTGGTGGTGCTGATCACCCATTCATGGCCACCCATCCAGCGGGTCCAGGGAAAGGATTGCTGTTCGATCTTGTCTGCCAGTTGTAAGAGGGAGGGATCTTTGGTGATGCTGTAGAGCCATTGGGCTATCATTACATTGTCCGCACCTCTGGAAGCTGCCCAGTCAGTCCATTTGCCAATGGGGGCAATGTCGAGGGCTTTCTGCTGGTACTGGAAGTATTTGGTCATGAAGGTGATGACACGCTGATCGCCGGTGGCGGAGTAGTATTGTTGCAGTACTTTGAGCATGACCATTTTGGGCCACCAGTCGTCGCCGTCGTTGGCGTTGGCAACTTCTACGCTGATGTGTTTTTCTCTTTCAGCACCGGTAAGGGGGCCGAAGTAGCCGCTGGGGCGCTGGTGGTCGAGGGTCCAGTTGACGTAGCGGAGAACTTTTTCTTTTAATGCTTTGTCGTCAAGGAGATAAGCGAGGGGAAGGGCGCCGTCAAGCCAGTAGGGCGTTTCTTCCCAGCCGTCGCCTTTGCCGCCGAGCCAGCCATTGTCGTTTTTTAATTTAGCATAGTATTCGTCCAGGTGACCTGTGGAGCCGTCCCGCATGATGAGGAGCTGGTGGCGGAGCCAACCGGCTGGCTTGATGCTACCAAGAGGTAGGGTGGTGTACACGGGGGGATGATAGGAAGCCGCGTGTGGAGAGATGTGGGCCCTTGCCGGGAGTATGGATAATACGGCAAGGGTACAACCCGCGAGGAAATTGATTTTCATTCGTTGAGACTTGAGTACAATAATAACGTGAGGAGGTAAGGTAGAAAAATAAGCGGTAAAAATATAATGTTTACCGAAGTTAACCCTATTTTCACCGGCAATATTAGTCGTATTAACCTCCCTTCTATTGTGCTTTTACCGGAACAATAGCATATTTGTTTAATAATTCACTCTCATGGAAAACAGTATCCTCACCGTATCCGGGCTTAATGTCAGGTATGGTTCCCTGCACGCCGTACAGGATGTTTCGTTCGATGTAAAGGCAGGTGAAATCTTTGGGTTGCTCGGTCCGAATGGGGCCGGGAAAACCAGTACACTTAGCGCGATTGAAGGTTTACTTCGTCCACAATCCGGGCAGGTCCATATAGCCGGTTATGATATACGACAGCAGCCGCTGCTTGCAAAAGCTAATATGGGGGTACAACTGCAAAGCACCAGTTTTCAACCGGAGCTGACAGTGGCGGAGATCGTTAGTTTGTATGCAGGATTATATGGGGTGGAACCACGGTTGGAAAAGCTGGGAGAAATACCTCCCCATAAGAAAATGTCTGAATTGTCAGGAGGACAGCAACAAAGGGTGAGTTTGCTTATTACTACTATTCACAATCCTAAACTGGTGTTGCTGGATGAACCAACGACAGGGCTGGACCCACAATCGAGGAGAAACCTGTGGGAGAAGATAGAGGCTATCAGGGAAAACGGGAATGGGGTGGTGTTGACTACACATAGTATGGAGGAGGCAGAGGCAGTGTGTGATAGATTGGCAATTATTGATCATGGAAGGGTGTTGACGATTGATACGCCAGAGGGGTTGATAGAGAAATATAGGGATGATCCGGAGGTGGTGAGTGTATCAAGGAAAGGGAAGATTACACTCGAGGATGTATTTATTGCCCTGACCGGACGGGCGGTTAGATTTTAGAAATATTCGGGCCTGACTAAAAAGTAAAACGAAGGCGTTCAGAATTGCGTAAAAGCAATTTCGGCTCCATCACCTACCCGAGAGGGGATAATCTTTTTGGTCAGACCCGAGGCGTGGCCTGCGGCCGGCTTTTAAATGAAACAAAATATTCTTTTATATGCTACCTTCTTCTACTAATGTTTTCAAAGCCTTATTCAAAGCAGACCTTCTTATTCAATGGCGTAACCGCAGAGCGGTTTTCATGGTCCTGCTGATCCCTGTATTTATCCTCTTCTGCTGGAAAAATGCAGTTGCCAAAATCGGCCCTTACTTCGTATTAAGTACCTGCCTCACTTTAGGTTTGATCTCCATTGGCCTCATGGGCTACTCAGCCACCATAACCCGCGACAGGGACAAAGGCGTGTTCCAGCGGCTACGGGTCGCCCCTTTTAACCCTGCATTGATTATGGCCAGCAAGTTGCTCGTGCAGCTCATGATGATCTTTGTGTTAACGATCCTAATTTTCGTGAGTGGTTATTATTTTGATGGCATCACGATTTCTACACAGGGTTATGTGGTCACCTTCTTTACCGCTTTGATAGGTGGTGCTGTTTACCTGAGTCTCGGCCAACTGATCACGGGGCTTATCACCAATCCAGAGTCAGTGAATGGCGCTACCAGGATGATCTACTTTGTGTTTATCATGGTAGGTATGCTGGGTGAACTGGGTACACTGGGTGATAAATTTAAAACGGTGTCCATCTGGTCACCTTATGGAACAGTGAAGGCGATCATCAGTACAGGCATGCAGCCAGGACACTGGGATATGATTAGTACCCAGGCGCTGGCGTTCTGCCTGATCTATGCGGTCGTTTTTGCCGGAATCGGTATCAGGAAATTTCGCTGGGCGGTGAAATAAACATTGGCAATATATCCAGTATCTGTTCCACCTGCCTGAAGTTAGGGCTGTCTATGTGCACATCTATATGTTCATGCGCCCAGGTAGTGTGAAAAGGAATATGGATAGCATGACCACCTAAATCCAGTACCGGCAGTACATCCGACTTCAGACTATTGCCTATCATCAGGAATTGTTCTGGCTGGATGTCCAGGTGTTTCAATAACTTCTTATAGTCCTTCGGTTGCTTTTCGGACATTACTTCTACATGGTGGAAGTAATGATCCAGGCCGGAGTTTTTAAGTTTCCGTTCCTGGTCCAGCAGGTCTCCCTTGGTAGCTACTACCAGCCGATAATCACCTTTTAGTGATTGCAATACTTCTTCCACACCATCCAGTACTACGATAGGGCGTGCCAATAACGCCTTGCCATAGGTGATGATCTTGTCAACGGCAGTGATGTCGATGGTATTATTGCTGACAGTAAGAGCTGTCTCAATCATGGAAAGCATGAATCCTTTGATACCATACCCATAAAGGGTGAGGTTCTTGATTTCTGTGTGCAACAGTTCCCTGGCTACAGTGTGCTGGGGCAGGTAGGCTTCCATTAGTTGGCAGAACTCGTTCTCTGTTTCACGAAAATAGGGTTCATTGACCCAGAGTGTATCGTCTGCATCGAATGCGATTACTTTTATACTCATAAGTTAACAACGGGTTACAATACTAAAATAATTCTTTTTGATGGAGAATCGGGTGCAGTGAAGAGATTGCAAAAAAAATCAATACGCCTTCGGTAAACTGATTTTTTTCTGACCTATCTTGCCCCTGCGAACTAAATTAAACCTACTGTCATGGAAAATTTGTTTACAGTTGATTCTCTTATCAGCCTGTTAACCTTAAGCGTACTCGAAATTGTTTTGGGTATAGACAACATTGTATTTATTTCTATCCTTGCCGGCAAGCTGCCGGAAGAACAACAAAAAAAAGCCCGGAGGCTGGGTTTGACCCTGGCCATGTTTATCCGCATTGGCTTATTGATGTCTATCAGCTGGATCATGTCATTGACAGCCCCGCTTTTCAATCCGGGTAACTGGATTGGCATTCAAAATCCTAAGTGGCTGGAAATGGCGGAAATCTCTGGCAGGGATCTCATTCTGCTCATTGGTGGTCTCTTTTTGATTTACAAAAGCACATCAGAAATTCATGAGAAACTGGAAGGCGGAGAGCATACTACCAATACGCCTAAAGTAACCAGTTTTTCACAGACGATCATCCAGATCTTACTCCTGGATATTGTCTTCTCCCTGGATTCTGTGATCACCGCTGTGGGCATGGCAGATCATATTGAAATTATGATCGCGGCCGTGATCATTGCTGTCGGTATTATGCTGCTGGCATCAGAAGGGATCAGTAAATTTGTGAACATACATCCTACCGTGAAAATGCTGGCACTGTCCTTCCTGCTACTCATCGGTGTGTCATTACTGGCAGAAGCATTTGATCAGCACATTCCAAAGGGGTATATTTACTTTGCGATGGCGTTCTCCGTATTTATCGAATTATTAAATCTGAAAATGCGTGCAAAGAGCGCTCATCCGGTAAAGCTCAAACAGACGAAATTATAATAGAACAGTGCATCGGAAATCATTTATCAAAATGGCAGCATTGCTGCCATTTTTGCCTTACTCTTCACAGATAGAAAAGGCGCTGAACCTGCCAGGTATGTTCCAGCCAACGGAGAAAATGCCTGTATTTTTTGTAGGACATGGCGATCCTGAGAATGCTTTCCGGGATAATCCTTTTACGCAGGCCCTCGCCAAAATGGGGAAAGAACTCCCCCGCAAGCCCACAGCCATCATGGTGATTTCGGCACATTACCTCACCGCCGAAGAATCTTACCTGAAAGTACCCGGACATTTCAATTGCCCTTACTACAGCGTATACGGTGCCACCGCCTTTAAAGATAAAGTGCCGCAGGTGACCGTGGACGAAAGTACGGATATGGACCACGGTGCATTTTCAGTATTGCGACACATGGCGCCTGAGATGGATGTACCGGTGATGGAGTTAAGTATCCCCATGGCACAACGACTGGATTACCACTGGAAACTGGCGCAGTACCTGAAACCGCTGCGGGAAAAAGGTGTACTGATCATTGGGAGTGGCAATATTGTACATAACCTTGAAAAGGGATTTTTCAAAGCGAAACCTTATTCATGGGCGATTGAGTTCGATGAATGGGTAAAAAAGCGAATTGACGAACGGGATTTCGGTAGTTTGTTTTACTATAATAATCTGGGTAAGATCGCCTTGAAAGCAGTTCCTACCACAGATCATTATATTCCCATGCTGTATGCCATTGCAATGGCAGATAAGCATGAGAATATTCAATACACTTATGAAGAAGTATTTTCAGCATTCAGTATGCGATGCTTCAGAGTGGGATGATTCACCTTCTTTTCTATTTGAATAGTAAAGTCAGCAGACTTTTCATCCTGTAAAAGGATGATCTTCTACAAGTTAGTAACGATTATGAAATTGTAAAATACGCGGGTATTATTCGCGCAGGCGCTCGTCGGTATAGGTAATCTCCGTCTTGCCGTGTGCCAGTGGTTTACCATTCTCATCTACACTCACAAATACCATCTTATCGATGGTCAGGATGCTCTTCTTGGTAATTTTGTTACGGGCTTCGCAGGTAAGGGTCAGAGAGGTGTTACCAAAGTGCACTGCCTTGATACCTAATTCCAGGATATCCCCCTGCTTGGCGGAGCTGATGAAATTGATTTCAGACATGTACTTAGTCACACAACGGTTGGTACCTAACTGGATGATGGCGTATATGGCGGCCTCTTCATCGATCCAGGATAATAAACTACCGCCGAACAAAGAACCGTGAGCATTTAAATCCTCCGGTTTTACCCATTTTCTAGTATAAAAATTCATTGCACATTCTATTGCAACGCAAAATTAAAACTTTCCAGGATAAAACCCTGTATGGGGCGGCTGGTTATAGCCCACATTCTGCCATATGATGCTCATTCTGTACTGGTGATCCTGCATTAAAGTGATGATCCTGTGGGTGGTAGGGATGGTTGTGGTATAAATTCTCAGAGATTGATTATCTGACGTTCTCATGACTAATTCCTCTCTCCAATCGCCAAAAAGGTCCGCCGTTAAGGTAGGTGTAGCTTTAGTGCCGTTATTTGCTACACAACCTTCAGCCGTGAAAATGGTTCCTCTGCCATACTTGTCGATATGGTTGCCATCGAGGAGCTCGCGGCTCAGGTCTCCATCCCACCAGATGAGAAAGTTCGTAGAGCGGGGCGCATCGCCAATACGGTTGCCTTTTGTATCGTAGAGTCCTTTGGAGCCTGACCACCAGAGTTGGGCGCCTTTGCGGGTGCTATCGATATTTTCAGCGACCCCACGACCTACATCCTGATCTATGGAACCCCTGAACAGGATCTGGCCGGTGCGGGCATCGTACAATGCAGCGCCAGTGCCTTTGGCGCCATTTTCCAGTTCA
Organism: [Flexibacter] sp. ATCC 35208; assembly: GCF_001975825.1. GTDB lineage: Bacteria > Bacteroidota > Bacteroidia > Chitinophagales > Chitinophagaceae > Chitinophaga. The sequence continues at coordinate 79,389 of NZ_MTKN01000023.1, read as the reverse complement.
TGAATTCCAAACACTTCCAAACCCGGGTGATCGGGATCCAGGTCACCTACATGCAGGGCATCGCCATGACGCAGGCCAGTGGTGTAAAGCCCTTTGCCATCATCGTCTACACACATGGAGCCATAGATGATCTCGTCTTTGCCATCGTTATCCACATCGGCCACACTTAGGTTGTGGTTGCCCATACCGGAGTAAGGGCTACGACCGTCTTTGGTATCGAATACCCAGCGGGAAGTGAGTTTGCCGTCCTGGAAATCCCAGGCAGCGAGTACGATGCGGCCATAGTAACCTCTGCACATGACTACGCTAGGGTGCTTGCCATCGAGGTAAGCTACGCAGGCAAGAAAGCGGTCTACCCTATTGCCGTAATGGTCTGTACCACCATTGCCTCCATAACCGCCCCAGCCACCGATATCGCCACGACCGGGGATGTAATCGGTAGTAGCCAGTGCTTCGCCGGTCTTGCCACTGAAGATCGTAAAGTATTCAGGCCCTGTCAGGATCCTGCCGAATGATTTGGATGTCGGGTCCAGATCGCGGTAGTCTTTTGTGCTGTCGCCAATTACCTTCCCTTTGCCATCTATAGTGCCATCGGCGGTTTTGCAGGCAAATTCGGCAATGCCATCACCATCTAAGTCGTAGACCATGAACTGGGTATAGTGGGCGCCTTCGCGGATGTTACGCCCCAGGTTAATTTCCCAAAGGAAGGTGCCATCCAGTTTGTAGGCCTGAAAGATGGGCGGATCGGTAATGCCGGATTGGGAATTGTCTTTGCCCCGGCCGGTTTGATGGAGGATGATCTCGTATTGGCCATCACCATCCAGGTCCGCGGCCGAGGCATCGTTGGGTGTGTAACCAGGTGGTGTTTTGAGGGGAATAGTGAGGTATTGCTGAATGGGTGCATCTGCCTGGATGGTGTAAGTAGCCGTGTTGGTTTCTTTTCCACCAATGACAGATTTGACCAGATATGTATGGGTATGGTGAATATCGGCGTGGTTATCCACATAGTTGGTGACAGACTGGGAAGATAACTTTTGCAGTTGACCATCTGTTTGCCTGTAGATATTGAAAGTAATAGCAGATGGATCTGTGTCAAGCAGGCGCCAGCTGAGGAAAGTCTGGGTAGGTGATTGCGGAATAGCAATGAGGCCACGATCCAGTTTTTCACCGGGTGCGAATAATAAAAGAAATAAGAGGTGCATCATCATCTACCATTTAAAAGGTAAGTACCAGTTTGCTTTGTTCATTAATCTTGATCTCACAGCTTCTGCCCTGCTATCGTTGGCAGCTACAAATTTAGCTGCGATCTTATTAGCCAGCCAGGCAGGATCAGTAGCTTGCCTGCGGAGTGCAACACGCAACAGGTCAGGCCAGCGATAACCTTCGAAGGCAAGTTCCAATCCATCTTCATCTATTAACAGATCTTCCATCCTGTTTGTGAGTGTAGGTCTGTCTATGACAGGTTTATCGGTAAGCAGTGGGTCACTCATGTCAAATACACCGGTGGAGTCTACTTTTACTGACTTTAGCCCTACCCTACCGCGTACCCCTATATTTCGGTACCAGACATTGCGGAACTGTGGGTAGTTGCCATCACGGGCATCAAAGTCATAAGGAGGCACATCCTTTGTCTGCTCTATATCGGTGACATTGCGGCCCTCGCCTCCTGTTACACCAGTGGCCATATACACAGGGTCGTAGGTATTTTTGATACCGGTATTCAGGAGTGCATAGGCGATCTTATCACGATTGTCGCGGTTGGCAGCTTCTGCATAGTGCAGGTGCAGGGCGGCTGCGCGGAACAGTATCCACTTACTGGAGGTTTCGAAAGGTAGTAAAGAAGTATAGTTGTACGTGTATTTTTTGATGACTGGTTGTGTACCTGAATACTTGAAAGAGATATTCGGCCCCCGCAGGTCTATAGGGGTATTATCACTTCTGAATTGCTTATTCCAGTTGGCGATCGCCAGGTCGGAAGGGCGTATCTGGTAGCTACCACTTACATTGTCACAGAGTTCTATGAAAGGATTAGCTGGTGTGAAGTTCTTGTCGAATGGCAGGTTCCAGATGATTTCGTAATTGGAATAACGCTCTCCGTATGGCTGGCTGAAAATGTTGCTCCATAAGGCACCGGACAGGTTAGCAGTATATCCCACTCTGTATACTTCGTACCATTGTTCACTGTTCATGGCTGGGTACAACACATCTGCATAGTTCATCATGACACGGTAGTTAGTTGCTGCCTGTGTATAATTGCCATTCCAGAGATACAACTCGCCGAGTAAGCATTTTATATTGATAAAGAACTTTTCTGTGGAATAACCATCTGTTGTAATGAGCAATGAGGTGCCGGCCGGGAAGGGATATTTGTAAGGTAAGCCTTCTGTAAAGGTGATGAGTTTACTCAGCAATTCATTGAAGGTGACACGGGGAAATTTGGATACATCCTTAATGGCATCGATAGTTTCTAATGGATCAGTGATGTAAGGTATTTCTCCATAGTGAATACCCAATTGTAAATATAACCAGGTACGCATCGCCCCTACAGCAGCGTAGCGTAGTATATAATCGTCATTGCTGATCCGCTTATCCTGTAGCATGGCATCGAAGTTCTTCAGTGCATCGTTGCAGTTCATGATCACTTCATAGAATGGGCGGGGATCAGCGTAGGTATTATCTGCACTGACTTCGTGGATATTGAGTTCCTGCAGATACTTATCTGTTGTGGATGTAGTAACATCTACCAGATCGCCTCTCAGTTCATTGAGGATCATGTACCTGTCTGCCAATCCCATGACTTTCCCATAAATCCCGATCACGGCGGCATCTGCATCATTCACATTTTCGTAGACCTGTGAATGATCAAGTGCTTCTTCAGGTTTGATGTCGAATAGTTTTTTACAGCTGCACAATATGCTACAGCAAAGCAGTCCAGTATATAGTAATCGTTTCATGTTCTTGTTAATTTTATAAGCCCATCCTGATACCTAGTTGTACCGTTCTGTATTGAGGAAATAAGCCGTCGTCGATACCATGTGTGAACACGCTATTGCCACTGCTGAACTCAGGATCAAAGCCCAGGTAATTAGTCAGGGTAAATAAGTTATTGGCAGTGGCAGAGATGCGTACATATTTCATGGCGCCATGCTTCAGTGTAAGTTCATAACAGAGGCTCAGTTGTTGCAGGCGGATGTATTCACCTTTTTCTATCCAGCGATCGGAGAAACGTGCGTTGCCATTAGGATCACCCCATGCAGCACGGGGGACATTCGTTTCCTGGCCATCCTGTTTCCAGCGGTTGCGTACTGCTAAGGTTTGGTTGTTGTAATTGCTCATAGATTCCAGGTTTGCACGGGTGTGGTTGTAGATATCATTGCCATGACTGAAGGTAAAGATGGCATCCAGCGCCCAGCGCCGCCAGCTTACATGGTTCGTGAAAGCACCGGTAAAATCGGGATTGGGATCACCAATCATCTGTCTGTCATTCTCATCGATCTTGTGATCGCCATTCGTATCTACAAAGCGAATATCTCCTCCCTGAGCACCCATACCTGCTTTATTGGCTTCTTCATTAGTTTTGTAGATGCCGTTGGTTTTATAGCCGTAAAACAGATTGGCGGCATGACCTACAGCTGTGAGGATGGTGGCATCTCCGTAGGTTGTGAGCAATTGATTGCCGGGTATTTTGGTAATTTTATTCTTATAGGTAGATAGCGTGAGACCTACATCCCACTTCAGGATATGATCTATTACACGGCCAAATAGTGATACTTCTATACCATGTGTTTCCATTTCGCTGTTGTTGGTGATCACATGATCGAATCCGGTGGCAGCGGCCACAGGTTCTATGGTCAGCATATCTGAGGTACGATGCTGAAAGATATCAAGACTGAAACTTAGTCTTTCGTTATAGAAGGCACCATCCAGCGCGGCATTGTATTTTGTGACCGTTTCCCATTTCAGGTAAGGGTTGGCGATATTAGCGCGTACTAATCCCTGTAAGCCTAAGAGGTTCTGAGAAATGTAATATTGCCGGGAGGTATAATTGCCGATGTCATCATTGCCTGTTCTGCTGATACCGGCTCTGAGTTTGAGCGCATCGATATTGTGCTGATCTGAGACAATGAGCCAGGCGGCAGATAAACCGGGCATCACGGCGTATTGATTGCGGGTAAAGGTATATCTTGAAGAGCCATCTACGGCCAGGTTGAAGCGCAGGAAGTATTTATCTCTATAGGAGTAATCAGCATTGAAGTAAGTATTCAGCCAGTTCCATTTGCCAATTGTACCACTTACTTTTCTCAGTTGGTTTTGTCCCATCCCCACGCTGACAAATTCATCAGTGGCAGAGTTATAACCTAAGCCGTAATCTGATTCACTGTTATTATTGCTATAGCGTACACCCAAACCTGTATTGAGATGATGGTATCTGGTGAATTGCTTATCGTAGGTGATACGGGTATCGTTGTATAGGCTATAATATCTTTCTACATTGCTACCTGAGCGATTGTATGCGACAGCGTTTGACAGTGTATCAGGTTTAACACCAGCTTCAGGAATAAAGAAGGTCTCTCTTACTTTATCAAAAGTGACACCTGTGATGGTATTGATGCTGATATTTTTTGTAACATGGTAGTTGAACCGGATGCTACCAAAGAAGCGATAGTTTTTGTTAATATCCTGCATCTTGTCGATGATGGAAGCAGGATTGGAAACGCCAAAGATGTCATAATCAGCGAGACTGGGCGAAGCAATGCCTTCATCACTAATGGCCTGACGGTGGAGGAAAGGTGCTTTGATGAGCGCGAGGTATAATGGGTTTGTCTTAGGCGAAATACCCTGATCTTTGTCTTTCTGCGTATTGCTGGTAAATGCGAGATTGATAGCCGCCTTGAGTTTTGCAGACAGGTTCAGGTCCGCATTAAAACGGGTTTGGTAGCGGCCCAGATCTGTACGACGGATGGTACCGCTTTGTTTAAGGTATCCCAGTGATAACCCATAAGTGGCAATATCATCGCCACCGGCTACCTTCAGAAAATACTGTTGATTGAAACTTTGGTTCGTGACTTCTTTCTGCCAGTTTGTATTATTGTGATAGCGATAATAATCCGGATTAGGATTGTCATTCATGTAAGGTAATGCAGCTATTTCCGCAGGGGTCTTTCCACTACTTTGTAACAGGTCAGAGAGATATAAACGGTAATCACCTGATTCCATTACAGGCAGCTGCGCAGGTGGTGTATTAAATCCGCCCATCACACCGAAATCGATGCGGGTAGCTAGTTCCTTTGCATGTGAGGTAGTGATGAGGATCACACCGTTAGCGCCTTTGGTACCATATGTACTGGTACCGTCTCTCATGACGGTGATGTTGTCTATATCCTTGATATCGATATCTGCCAGTGGGTTATTCACATAGCCGTTTATTAAGGAGCCACCGTATTCATTGGTATCGTAGATCATGCCATCCACGACTACCAATGGTCTGTTAGTCGCATAGAGAGAGGTATATCCCCTCATAAATAAATCAGCGCCCATACCGGGTGTACCGCTACGCCTGATGACCTGTCCCCCCGGTACTTTGCCCTGTAAATAGTTTTCAGGGGAGGTAGTGATCTGCTGCCAGTTGTCGGTTGTATTGAGAGTGGTAGCAGGATCTGTGGTCTGCTTGCGGTCGTAGATAGAATTGAATGTTTCTTCATGCAGACTCGCGGTGACTGCATGCCTGCCATTCAGGGTGATGATCTTCGTTTGGTAGCCGGGTCCGGATACAGTAAGGGCGGTGCGGTAATCAGGTGCTTTGATGCGGAACTCTCCTTTTTCATTAGTGATGGCAGCAGAGAATCCTGGTATACTAATATTGATACCGGGTATTGTCGTGCCAGTAGCTGCTTCTTTGATCAGTCCTGTTACCACTACTGTATCCTGCGCCTTTGCATGAAACCCCAATAAAACCGCCAGCGTTATGTAAATAAATGCCTTCATAATAGATTGAGATGATCAGTTCAGAATAGGTACCAGTTTGATATAATCCAGCAGAATCGTGTTGCTACCATTGGTCGTGACCGAATTGCCCACGAGATATACATTGTGCACACCATAGCGAACATTGGTATAGTTCCCTACGTATTGTTCATTGTAATTAAGAACCGGAACCGTGGTATATGGTATAGTTATGACACCCGGATCGTCAAAAGCCACCCGCATAGGATACGTGCCTGTCTGCACATCATTGACAGATATCCAATACACCTGGTATGCCACTGAATTTAATCGTGCCCTGTAATTCAGCCAGTAGGAAGCCACACCATAATTGTACATGTACACATCCCTGAATATATTGCCGGTATTGGAATTGACACGTGTACGAATGGCGATGGTCTTTGTTGCATCTTTTACTCCACTGTAGTATTCTCCTTCAATGATGACAGGTTTGATCTTAGTAGACAGATCATAGTCGATATGATTAACTATATACACGATGCCATTGCTTACCTTCTGCGAGCTGATGATGTCACTGGCATTAATATGAAACTGTACACTATCGCGAATACTATAGAGGGTTGCGGGTAAATGTTCTTTGTCGTACACACCATTGAATACAAGATCTTTGATCACATTCCACTGGGTAGTAGTATCCGTAACGGCTTCTGTACTGTCTGTAAAGTATTTGGTTAATCTTTGTTGCTCGTCTTTATAAACATCATCTGCTAAGATTACATAGGTGAGCAGAGAATCTTCGTTATTGATATTTACGCTTTCAAGGAAATGATTTAGCGCTACTTCGCCGGTGCCGGGCTTATAGATAGGTGCACCGGTAGTAGGATTAACGCCGATCTGTTCGGCAGTCGCTGTGTCTATGCCGATGTATGCCAGGGATTGCAGAAACGTCTTTTGCTGATAGCTGGTGCTATTCAGGTATTCCCAGGCATTTTGCTTAGGAATGATAGCGGCATCAATTACCTGCAATACACCATTGGCAGTATATTGATCGGCTTCGCTCACTTTGATACCTTCTACACTACCGGCTGTAAATGCGATCTTCTTACCATTCAGGGTAGCGATCCTTTGTTCATCGGCAGTACCAGTATAAGATAGGGTGCTGATATGATTAGCGATGAGTAAGCGTAGTAGCGCCGTATCATTCAACAAGGCAGGATCTACTGCTGCCCATGCACTATTGACCGGGGCCCATACCGTGAAGGTTTTAGAAGAAGCCAGTACCTGATCATAGCCCGTCTTGGCAAGGTATGTATAGAACTGACTAAGTTCAGTATTGGCCTGTATGGTTTGCAACAGGTTTTGGGTGGTAGCTGGCTTGTTCCGGTCATTCCATTTCTCCTTGCGGCAGGATATGCCCAGCAATAAACCTATTATGATCAGGTATCGTATCATCATTCAAAATTTGAAAGTCATGGCCTTGGTACCTGTGTACCATCAGCTTTGAAACGTGGATAGAGCTGATCCATATCCTGTGGGATAAAGTGGATCATGTCCAGATTGTTATTGTTCTGTGTTCCCTGTAGCGTTGTAAACCGGAGGGTATGGCGTTCAGTAGTTTTGATTTCAATGGTCCCCACCAGTCGTGCGCCCCAGTTGTTGGAGGTAGGATCAGTATACCATTTCCAGCCCTGTGCTTCCATTTCACCTGCGGTACTAGCCGGCATGGCAGTAGTGAAGTTCATGGTACGCTGCATCACTTCGCCGTCTATAGAGATCTGGTTCAGGTTGTTGGAACTATTCGATTGTTTCTGTACACGATAGCAGATCCACACTTTATATTTCCCTTTTACCAACAGCGGTGTTTTCATATCGATGTAAGTACTGCGACCAGGACCACCTAAGGGTATCATTAGAAAATCGCCGTTTACATACGTGCTGCCTACGGAATAAGTCATGGTAGAAGGTCCGGGCACAACGAAGTCCGCCGGCATATTCGTGAGAGAATACGCATAGGCCTGCTTGCGGAAATAAGCTGGCAGGTTGCGGATTTCAGGAAAGTCGGCTACATCCCAGTAGACAGGTACCGGGTTCCTGATCTTGACAGCGAAATGGCCGAGGGAATTGTGCAATACACCATTGGTAGCAGAGTTGTCAGAAGTATTTCTTTCAAGCTCTACACCTGTTTCATGCACACCATTGAAGTCATCATCATTGATCAGTACATGCTGGCCGGAGAGTTTAGCGGTGACTACTTCCAGTGGCGCCAGGGTAGTATGCGAAGAGGAAGTGACAATGTCAGCGAGGTATTTTACGCCATACAGGATGTGATAGTCTACATATAAATGCAAACTGTCTTCCAATTGTGTTGGATCACCGGTATGTGAATAACGTGCTTTGAGCGCTGCATAAGTACCAAAGCCCGCAGCATTGATGGCAGAGTCAGATTCTGCCAACACCGTCAACCATCTTCGACTGCTATCTGTATTACTGCCGGCCGGCACATTCAGGGTATCATACAAACCCGTTTCACGGAGTGCCTGTGTGAATATGCTGTACTTTGGATTATTGGCGAGCATGCCTGCCAATGTTTCTGTGGCAGGAGTTAATACATTATCCACTACGTGAACGATGCCATTGCTTACACGGATATTTGCTTTTAAAATATTCGCCTGTCTGTTCACCGTGATCCTGGTTTCACCACTCACATTTGCCGCACCTGTGATGAGGTATTGCCCAAACATGGTGAGCTTTGACAACTTACCATCAGAGAAAGTAGTAGTATTGATGGTATCCTGTATGATACAAAACTTCACGATGTCCTTTAGCTTTTGCACATCCATTGATTCCAGGGTGGAATGTCCTGTACTTTTCAGGAACGATGCCACCGCATTGTTGTTAGGAACAAAGACAGTGTACGTACCGTATACCCCCAGGAATCCATCATCGCCGGTGATGTTGAGGATCTTCCGGAATTCGGAGAACTGGTCAGGATAGTTTTCCAGGTAACCGATGATGGTCACTTCATCTGAGGTTTGCGAAACGATGGGCGACTTTTTACAACCCGCAATAAAAAGAATTAAGATAATATAGAACGCTTTCATTGATAGTACGGGTTTTGTACCAGTTTTTTGTCAGCTTGTAACTCATACTGGTTGATGGGTAAATAGTGGCTTCGTACATCTTTGTATTTATTGATAATCGACTGTTGCATACTGCTGGGAGCTGTCATGGCAACCATATCGAGCATGATTTCCAGATGTGCGTAGTTATTCCGTTTTGCATGGCGCAGTATGTCATACCAGCGCTTGCCTTCGAAGGCAAACTCACGGGCTCTTTCATTCAGTATATAATTGGATACGTCTATTGCAGAACCGGGATCAGGTGATTCTGAGGTACCATCTATAGCACCTGCCCGGGTACGGATAGTGGTCACCAGGTCCAGTGCCTCCTGCCCTCTCTCTACCCATGCCAGTGCTTCTGCTTTGAGCAGCAGGATGTCGGAATAGCGATATACAAACCAGTGTGCCCAGGAGTCTGCGGCAGTTCTGGCAACGGAAGTCGTACCACCTGTGGCGCCGGCAAACTTCCAGATCATCTGATCAGTTGCCCGTATGCTACCGCCATCTCCCCGAATGTCTTTTTTAGTCGCGTCGGTAAGGTCTATGCCATAAACTTCATCCATTACTCTTGAGGAGCCGATGAAACGATTGGTAGCCACTATAAACATGGAATAGAAAGGATTCAGCTGCTGCTGGTCAAACTGGAATTCGAAAATGCTCTCGGCAGAGTTGCCTATATAAAATACATTGTTGAACCATTGGGATTGCACACTGCCATCCATCAATCCATAGCGGCCGGAGTTGATCACTTTATCACAGACAGCGATACAGTCATCGTACTTTTCATTCCACAGGTATACATCGGCTTCCAGTGCGTAGATACCATATTTTGTAAGACGACCTTTATCCTGTGCGGTACTACCGTAAGTTTCCAGTGCGTGGGTTTCTGCAAAGGTGAGGTCTGCGACGATCTGTGCATACACCTGGTCCTGTGTGCTTTTTTCCAATTGATCCAGGCTATTGTCACTATCGGTAGCTTTGAGTTGTAAGGGGACTTCGCCAAAGGTGCGCATTAGGTAGAAGTACATGAGTGCCCGCAGACCATGAGCTTCGGCAAGATAACCATCCAGCGCTGCCTGTGTGAGTGTCTTGTCGGTCTCCATTACTTTGGCCGCATAGTCGATCACGGTATTGCAGTAATTGATAGTGCTGTATACATATGACCAGCTGGTGTAGCTGTTTGTAGCCAGGATATTCGCCTGCATGATGTTTACTTCATCTACAGCAGTATTGAGTGTACTGCTGACCATATCGGCACGTAGTTCTCCCCATACAAAGAGTTCTGACACCAGTCCATTGTTGAGCAAAGAGGAATAACAACCTATGACAGCGGCTTTTAGCTGCTCCTTATTTTGCCAGTAGTTGTCGCGGATGATGCCGTCCTGTGGTTTTACATCCAGCCATTTACCGCAGGATGAGGTGAGCAACAGGGCGACTATCAGAATATATTTTTTCATAGTTATATTTTTAAAAACTGGCACTAATACCCATCAGGAAATTCCTGGCAGGTGGCGTGAGTGCATTGTCCACCGGGTAAGCGAATGGATCGTTATCTCCCTTCATGGATACATCAGGGTTCTGGCCTTTGTACTTTGTCCAGGTAGCGAGGTTTTCCACAGTGAAGTAGAAACTCGCGTTGCGTATATTCAGTTTGTCCAGCACTTTTTTGGTAAAGTTGTACCGGAGGGTCAGTGATTGCAACCTGATGAAAGATGCATCCTGTACATACCTGTCAGAACCTAACCAGTTGTAACCTGATCTGTAGAGTGCCCTGGGTACGTTGGTTTCATCGCCCGGATTGCGCCAGCGCTTGAGGACAACGGTACTTTGGTTGTCATAACCATACATGTTGCTGGTGATCATATCCGCCCTGTTCACCAGTTGGTAGCCTACCCTGTAAACGAAGTAGGTGGTGAGTTTCAGGTTACCTTTGAAGGTGATATTCGGACCAAAACCTCCGGTTATTTTGGGGATACCATTACCGAGGTATACGATATCTTTGTTGTCGATATTACCATCATGGTTGATGTCTTCATACATTGCATCGCCGGGTTGGAATACGTAGTCAGTACCGGGGTAGTTAAAACGCATGTAGAGTGTTTGCCCATTGGCGCCGTCGATCTTTTTTCCATTGGCGTCTCTTACGATGGTCGCATCTTTGTCTTTGTACACACCTTTGTAGCGGAACCCATAGTAGGAACCAAATGGATTCCCGATTTGCAGATACGTTTTATACACACCATTCTGGTTGATGGCTACGCTGTTTTCTCTTGGGAAGAACTCAGATATTTTTCGCACAACATTCACATTGCGGGCAATGTTCAGATCGAAGCCGATCGTCAGGTTCTTACTGCGGTAAGGAATGGTATTTAACAGTACTTCCCAACCCTGGTTATCCATGGTACCCACATTCATCGCAACCGTTGAAAAACCAGAATAGGTAGGGATCTGCAGATTTTCGTAGAACATATCTCTGGTACGGTTACGGTAAGCTTCCACATCAATACGGATCCTGTTTTTCAGTACCCACAGGTTAAAGCCCAGGTTTGTACCAACGACTGTCTGCCATTTCAGGCTGGTGAGTTCCATATTGGAGGGGTATACTCCCGACATGCCTAAATAAGTGTATGAATAAGGCTGATAGGTATTAAAGTAGTTCCAGACTGCTTTGTCAGGAGGGGCGGCGCCACTCTGTCCGTAGGATGCCCTGAAACTGAGGTCGTCTATGAACTTATACTTCCGCATAAATTTCTCACCAGAGGTACGCCAGCGCACAGATACGGAAGGGAATAAACCATACCGGTAATCAGGACCGAAACGGGAGTTACCGTCGCCTCTTACACCTGCATTGATGATGTACCTGTCCAATAATCCGTACTGCCCCTGTAAGAGCAATCCTACGCTTCTTGTTCTGCCTGAAGTAGATTCAAGATCCAGATCAGAATTTGCCGTACGGCTGGGATTGGATGGATCCTGAAAATTGGAAGAAGCGGTGTTGGAGGTAAGCACATTGTGCGTAACATAACTTCTGTCTTCTGTTTGCAGCGATAACAGTGCCTGCAGCTGGTGTTTCTGCGTATTCGTTTTTGGAGTATAAATGAGGTTCGTTTTTGTATAGACATCGAAGATATCCCCATCACTATCCCCTGCCCTGTTTACCACAGTTTCAGTAACCGGGCGGCCGGTAGCCACCTGTGGCAGAAAGGTCTGCGCTTTTGTATTGTTAATATCGAACTGTACATCGAAGGTAGATGTGAGCACAGATGGGACGATATCATACTGGATGTTGAACTTCGGTGTGATGCGTTCCCCTTGTTGTCTGTAAAGGCTTTCCATTACCATCGCCACCGGGTTGTAGGTAGTATAATAGTAACCTTGTATGTTGGAAGCAGGCGACAGGTAATTCGGTGTCACATTACCATATTCATCATATTCATAGATGGCCATATTCGGCATTTTGGTATAAGCGATACCGCGTACCTGGTAGTCTTTGTCAGGAACATAATTCAGGTGGTTATCCACATGTGTGTAGGTAATGTCTGAACGGAAACGAATACGGTTGGATACGTTGTAGTCCAGGTTAATTTTGGATGTGATCCTTGTCAATGCAGTACCTTTTGTCGTTCCTTTCTGGTCGAAGTAGCCGATGGATGCGTAGTAGCGGGCTTTTTCACCACCGCCGGTCATAGAAATATTATGATCCTGTGAATAGCCGATACGGGTGATGGCCTTTACCCAATCCGTATTGTTACTATAATTGTAATACCAGTATGGATCGGATGGATCGTAGAGAAATTCTTTATTCACATTGATGTTCAGCGGCAGCCCATTGGTGTTTGCAATTTCTTCAGGTATGAGGGTAGAATACTGATCGCCATTCAGGAGCGGAATATTGCGGGGTTGCTTACCAAAGGTACCTTTGAAATTATACGTGATGGCAGGCCTGCCTACCATCCCTCTTTTAGTCGTGATGATCAGTACACCATTCGCCGCGCGGGAGCCCCATACAGCCGTTGCAGCAGCATCTTTCAACACAGTGATCTCTTTGATATCAGAGGGAGCAATGTTGAGCAATTGTGCATAACCTTGTTCATCTGCACTGCCAAAGTTAAAATCAGAAGGTACTTCTGTATCATAAGGCATTCCATCCAATACGATCAGTGGATTCGCAGATCCATTGATGGAAGCTGTACCTCGAATACGGATAGACATGCCTGCACCGGGGTCACCGGAGGTGGTACCGATATCCACACCGGGCAGCCTTCCCTGCAAAGCCTGATCGATAGAGGCAGCGGAGAGTTCTTCCAGTTCCTTTGCCTGAATGGTGGCAGTGGCCAGCGTAGAGTTGCGCGCTTCGATATTCATACCAGTACCATTGTTCACCGTTTGCCGTGCAACGACATTGAATTCGTTCAGATCACGGGTATTGGGTTGGAGCTGTACGTTGATAGTATTACGCCCATTGATGCCCTGTATGATGGTTTTATAGCTGATAAAAGATACGGAGAGCTGGTGTTGCAAATCAGCGACACGAATGGCGAAATTGCCATCTATATCGGTGGCTACACCTGTTACCGTACGCTTATCCTTGTCCAGCTCTACCACTGAGGCGCCAATCACCGGCAGGTGGGTAGTGGCATCTGTTACCTTTCCACGGATGGTTTTCTTTTGTGGTAACTGTTCCTGGCGGGCGAACAGTGCAGCGCTGTATAAAAGACAGATGATAAACAGCAGTTTGTTCATAACAGTTTTTTATTTTCCTCTGAGGTAGTGGGTAATGGCGTGGATGACAGTACGGGCAGAGAGGTTGTTGCTACGTGTGTAATCCAGGTAGGCAATATCATTGTATGAATCTCTGAGCTCCATACTATTGGGATGCTGACTGTTGATAAATATGAAAGAGAGGTCGCCATCGCTGGTCTTCATCAATGTTTCAAAAGCGCCTTCCTTTTTACCATCAGGTACTACAGTGTTGCGGTTCAGGATGTGGAAGTTGATAAACTGGACCACCTTGTCTTTATCCGCATCAGTAGTGGGGGTATAATTAGGTGTGCCGGTGGTTTTATCACCTGGTAATACCCCGTCCTGCACCGCCTGTGTAATAGCACTGTTCACAGGTACAAAAATGGTGTAGCTGGTACCCGGTACTGTGCCAACGATATCCTTGGTGGCGGCGGTCCACAGCGTAGAATTCTTCAGGTACTGGAAGAAACTGTTGAAGCCAGCAGGATCGTTGGTAGCGAGTTTTTCCAGGTGGTAACCGATGGTGTTCTCAGTGAAAGTAAGCAGCCCATCTGTGTAAAAGACTTGTCCATTGGCGGCTTTGCCGATGCTGTTGATATGCAATACGGTGCCGGCATCTGCATTACCGCTGGCCCATACGGTGTTGTTTTTATATTTGATGTATTCACCATTCCATGCTTCCATGATACCTTCACCGGAGAGGTCGTCCATTTCACCATTATTGGTGGTGAGGATGGAGGTTTGTAATATGCGATATACCCTGTCCATGGCACCGGAACCATATTGGATACTACTACCGGGTGCGAGGTAAGACCAGTCATTTCTTTCAGAGCTCCAATCGTATCCGGCGGCACGCAACAGATTGTCCGGCATCATGAACATGGTATAACTGATGCTGGGGTTGATGATGGAATATTTCAGGTCAGCATCCAGTGCACGGGTCATGAGTGAATAGTTCGGATCGAGAAAAGCCTTGGCATAAATCGTTCTGAATACATTGGCATCCTGCACAGCATTAATACCATAAAAGAACCCATTACTTAATACCTTTTTGTCCACAATATTCGATTGGGTGAAGGTGGGTACCTCCTGCTGACTATTCGTGGTATGACTCATTTTATTTGGCCATACGGCTGTCTGCCACATGTGTGCATTCAGCAGGTTCGTGAGTACGGAAGGGGGTGCTGCTTCAAAAGTCTGGTAGAATTCAAGGATCCTTTTTTTGTAAGGTATGAGCACATCATTGGTAGGTACGACCAGCGTCCAGCCTGACTTCTGCGCATCGGTGCCGGAGGCCAGGTAGTTCTCATTGTTTGGTGAGAATGCCAGGGCCGCACTATATACTTTTACAAATACAGAATCTGCATCGCCGGTCAGCACCATATTACGATGTGTGATATCGGCATTGGACTGATAGGTAACAAGCTTTTCCAACAGACTACGAAACTCACTGTAGTTGGGATTTGAAGCGAGGTACCTTTCCAGGTTGTCCAGCGGGGTGATGACTTTATCAATGGTGTGGATAATGCCGTTTTCAGCGGGGATATCGGCTTCCAGTACTTTTGCATCTGCTACATTGAAGCCACTATAAAAGGCACCGGGATAGAAGTAATTATAGTCAGCAGCACTAAGTCCATTTTGCGACAGGAATCCATCTATGAAGTAAGGAATGTTCTTGTTATTATTATCATTGGTAGCGTAGGTACCATTTCTATTGGCAGCGATGAGTAGCCGGCCATTTTCAGCATATACCCAGTCGTAATAAGCGGTTTTGCGCTTAAAGGCCTGGTTGGTATCCGGCCCTGCGCTTGTCTGTTGATCCACCAGCTGTTCTTTTCTATACGCATTATATACCAGCTCGTAGGCTACGATCCTTCTGGCGTGGGCAGAGTCGATAGCGTCGTCACCACTGAGGCCGTTGGCTTTGAAGTAGTTTTCAAAAGCGGAATCAGTAGGTGCAAAAAAGGTCCAGTAACCGGCTTTGCCAAGAATGTCTTTGTAGCCTGCTTTGTCGATGGTAGCAAGCAAATGGGTGAAGTTTTTGCGGGCTTCAAGTTGCTGGTATATTGGTTGTGCCAACCAATCGGGACGTCCATAGTAGGCATCGAACTCCTTTTTTCTGCAGGCGGTGATGGCAAGCAAAAGGAATCCCACACCAAAGACCAGGGATCTTCGGAAGAGTATTTTCATAACAACAATATTTCAGGGCATTTTGTGGAATGCTACATTTTGGTCGATATTGGAATTTAGATGATCTGGAATTTTTATCCCCCGGCGCTTAATTACAGTCAGAAAATGTGCTATTGTATCAGTAAGGCTAAGTTAGAGTGGTGCTAGATAATAAAAAATGTAGAATAGTACTATTGCATGGAATAATTGACATTTTTGGGGATGGAATAATTGGTGGGGGGATGGAAAATTATACAAAAAATGAGGGTGACGCCTACAGCATCACCCTCATTTTTTGATTTAATAGTTAATAGCAGTACAACTCTTGTCCTGGGAGGTGAAAAGGCCCTTAAAATAAGTTTCCTTTCAGCGAGACAGATTTACGGCCGTTTTTGTGCAGGTAACCCAACCACTTCCCATGTTCCTTGTCATGAAAATGGGAATAAGCGTAATCATCCTCCCTATATGGTATGCCCGGGATTCAATTTCCTCAGGTAATCTGATTGGAGGGACGGGTTATCCTGAAAGAAAGGAGTACAACCCCATTTTATTCAATTAATATACGTGACGTTTCTCATCCAGCCGCTTAGCCAGGTCTTCTTTGGTGATATCTACCTGTGCGCCTACCGGCTTGCCGTTGCGATAGGTGATCACTTTCAGGATATTGGCACCTACAGGCCACCTGAGGGGCTGACCCGTATATTTTGGATAATGTGCATCAGGGTTGGTATTATCAAAGCTGTAATACAGATCCAGTCCTTTGATCTCAGTAGCCAGGTTGATTTCATAATCGTAACGATTAATTCTCACCGGCCTGAAGATCACATTGTATACGCTGCGGGCATACTTGATATCCGCGGCATCCAGTCTTTTGAAGTTATCTTCCAGTCTTGGAATGAAGTCATCCCAGTTCCTTTTTGCCTTAGGGCTCCAGTATACTTCGGAGAGCGCGATAGAACGCGGCCATGTCATGTATTCTACATGGCGGAACACGGGAACTGATTCTGTCCAGAGGTTGCCCTGACCACCCAGTATGTATTTTTCATCTACGCTGTCAGGTACGGGATCGTAGTTGTAAGAATCAGACAGGCGGCACATACCATAGGTAGGTGGCTCTGCAGACTGCTCACCCTGATACAGATCCAGGTATACAAAGTCCCATGGCGTCATTACTACATGATGATTCATTTTGGCAGCGGTGATACCTCCACTCATGCCTCTCCAGCTCATCACGGTTGCTTCAGGCGCCAGACCACCTTCCAGGATCTCGTCCCACCCGATCATCTTTTTACCTTTTGCTTTGAGCATGGTCTCCATTCTCTTAACGAAATAGCTCTGCAGTTCGTCTACATCTTTCAGGTGCTCATGTTCCATCCTGGCCTTACATCTGGGGCAGGTTTTCCAGAAACCTTTGTATGCTTCGTCTCCGCCTACGTGAATGTATTTGGAAGGGAATAATGCAGCGAGTTCAGTGAACACTTTGTCTAATACGGTGAAGATACTGTCGTTGCCTACGCAAAGTACATTGTCTTCGCGGGTGTAGAACTCGCGGCCTGCATTTACCTTGTAAGGCAGTTGTGTGCAGGAGAGATTAGGATAAGATGCGATCATAGCCAGGCTATGTGCCGGCACATCTATTTCAGGTAAGATAGTGATACCTCTGGCAGCTGCATATTTCAGCAGTTCCTTAATATCCTCCTGAGTATAGAAACCGCCATCAGTCGCTTTCTCATTGGCTAGGTCTGCTGGCAGTTTACCCCAGCGACCCGTGCGTGGTACTCTCCACGCGCCTACCTTCGTCAGTTCGGGCAGACTCTTGATCTCGATACGCCATCCCTCATCATCCGCAAGGTGTAGGTGCAGGGTATTGTATTTATAGCGGATCATCTCGTCCATGAACTGCTTTACTTCTTCCTTGGTAAAGAAGTGACGGGATACGTCCAGCATCAATCCTCTCCATCCAAAACGGGGATAGTCGAGAATATCAGCGCAGGGCATCGTCCAGGCTACGTTCTTTACTGACTGGCTTTCGATATCGGGAGGCAACAGTTGCAGGATAGTCTGCAAACCGTAAAAGATACCGGAGGTGGTATTGGCTTTCAGCACTACTTCGGAGGGAGTTACCTTCAGGGTATAGCCTTCTTCGCCAATCACATCGTCCGCTTTTGCATTCAGCTCAAGACGGATACGTTTCTTTCCGCTATTACTGCGTTTCAGTTCATAACCAGTACTGGCTTTTAGCCTGGTAGTGAACCAGTCTGCTGTTTCCTTTAATTTGCTATCAGAGAGGGATAATACAGTTCCATTATCCAGCGTAAATTCCCCACTTTGTTCCGTCACCTTCACTGGCTCAGGGATGATTTTGATTCTTCCATCATTAGCATAGGTACGAACCATTATCAGGGCAAAGAAAAGAATTAATCCGCTCCTTGATAAGAGCAACCTTAACCTAAAATCTAACAATCGTGCTGTAGTCATAATTTAAATTGAATTGCTTAACAAATTAACGATAGGCTATAAGTATAATACTTTTTATTTACTATTCGTAATCTGTGTGATGTGTGGCAGAACGGGTTACTGTGCCGCATCCCACCATATTCCGGACGCCATTTTATTCCCATCAGTATAGCGGCGACAGGTGATAGTCTGTACCTGCCGGTGAAGAGCGCGATAAAGAAGTTTAGTTTGAGTTTGGGAAATAATGATACGAAGTTAAGGTTGTCTCAGTTAGGGGATAAAGCAGGGGTGATGGGTCGTGTATGTTGATGCGAAAAAGAATTTTCAATTAAATAAACAAAATGGCCGGCCTTTCGGCCGGCCATTTTNNAAAATGGCCGGCCGAAAGGCCGGCCATTTTGTTTATTTAATTGAAAATTCTTTTTCGCATCAACATACACGACCCATCACCCCTGCTTTATCCCCTAACTGAGACAACCTTAACTTCGTATCATTATTTCCCAAACTCAAACTAAACTTCTTTATCGCGCTCTTCACCGGCAGGTACAGACTATCACCTGTCGCCGCTATACTGATGGGAATAAAATGGCGTCCGGAATATGGTGGGATGCGGCACAGTAACCCGTTCTGCCACACATCACACAGATTACGAATAGTAAATAAAAAGTATTATACTTATAGCCTATCGTTAATTTGTTAAGCAATTCAATTTAAATTATGACTACAGCACGATTGTTAGATTTTAGGTTAAGGTTGCTCTTATCAAGGAGCGGATTAATTCTTTTCTTTGCCCTGATAATGGTTCGTACCTATGCTAATGATGGAAGAATCAAAATCATCCCTGAGCCAGTGAAGGTGACGGAACAAAGTGGGGAATTTACGCTGGATAATGGAACTGTATTATCCCTCTCTGATAGCAAATTAAAGGAAACAGCAGACTGGTTCACTACCAGGCTAAAAGCCAGTACTGGTTATGAACTGAAACGCAGTAATAGCGGAAAGAAACGTATCCGTCTTGAGCTGAATGCAAAAGCGGACGATGTGATTGGCGAAGAAGGCTATACCCTGAAGGTAACTCCCTCCGAAGTAGTGCTGAAAGCCAATACCACCTCCGGTATCTTTTACGGTTTGCAGACTATCCTGCAACTGTTGCCTCCCGATATCGAAAGCCAGTCAGTAAAGAACGTAGCCTGGACGATGCCCTGCGCTGATATTCTCGACTATCCCCGTTTTGGATGGAGAGGATTGATGCTGGACGTATCCCGTCACTTCTTTACCAAGGAAGAAGTAAAGCAGTTCATGGACGAGATGATCCGCTATAAATACAATACCCTGCACCTACACCTTGCGGATGATGAGGGATGGCGTATCGAGATCAAGAGTCTGCCCGAACTGACGAAGGTAGGCGCGTGGAGAGTACCACGCACGGGTCGCTGGGGTAAACTGCCAGCAGACCTAGCCAATGAGAAAGCGACTGATGGCGGTTTCTATACTCAGGAGGATATTAAGGAACTGCTGAAATATGCAGCTGCCAGAGGTATCACTATCTTACCTGAAATAGATGTGCCGGCACATAGCCTGGCTATGATCGCATCTTATCCTAATCTCTCCTGCACACAACTGCCTTACAAGGTAAATGCAGGCCGCGAGTTCTACACCCGCGAAGACAATGTACTTTGCGTAGGCAACGACAGTATCTTCACCGTATTAGACAAAGTGTTCACTGAACTCGCTGCATTATTCCCTTCCAAATACATTCACGTAGGCGGAGACGAAGCATACAAAGGTTTCTGGAAAACCTGCCCCAGATGTAAGGCCAGGATGGAACATGAGCACCTGAAAGATGTAGACGAACTGCAGAGCTATTTCGTTAAGAGAATGGAGACCATGCTCAAAGCAAAAGGTAAAAAGATGATCGGGTGGGACGAGATCCTGGAAGGTGGTCTGGCGCCTGAAGCAACCGTGATGAGCTGGAGAGGCATGAGTGGAGGTATCACCGCTGCCAAAATGAATCATCATGTAGTAATGACGCCATGGGACTTTGTATACCTGGATCTGTATCAGGGTGAGCAGTCTGCAGAGCCACCTACCTATGGTATGTGCCGCCTGTCTGATTCTTACAACTACGATCCCGTACCTGACAGCGTAGATGAAAAATACATACTGGGTGGTCAGGGCAACCTCTGGACAGAATCAGTTCCCGTGTTCCGCCATGTAGAATACATGACATGGCCGCGTTCTATCGCGCTCTCCGAAGTATACTGGAGCCCTAAGGCAAAAAGGAACTGGGATGACTTCATTCCAAGACTGGAAGATAACTTCAAAAGACTGGATGCCGCGGATATCAAGTATGCCCGCAGCGTATACAATGTGATCTTCAGGCCGGTGAGAATTAATCGTTACGATTATGAAATCAACCTGGCTACTGAGATCAAAGGACTGGATCTGTATTACAGCTTTGATAATACCAACCCTGATGCACATTATCCAAAATATACGGGTCAGCCCCTCAGGTGGCCTGTAGGTGCCAATATCCTGAAAGTGATCACCTATCGCAACGGCAAGCCGGTAGGCGCACAGGTAGATATCACCAAAGAAGACCTGGCTAAGCGGCTGGATGAGAAACGTCACGTATATTAATTGAATAAAATGGGGTTGTACTCCTTTCTTTCAGGATAACCCGTCCCTCCAATCAGATTACCTGAGGAAATTGAATCCCGGGCATACCATATAGGGAGGATGATTACGCTTATTCCCATTTTCATGACAAGGAACATGGGAAGTGGTTGGGTTACCTGCACAAAAACGGCCGTAAATCTGTCTCGCTGAAAGGAAACTTATTTTAAGGGCCTTTTCACCTCCCAGGACAAGAGTTGTACTGCTATTAACTATTAAATCAAAAAATGAGGGTGATGCTGTAGGCGTCACCCTCATTTTTTGTATAATTTTCCATCCCCCCACCAATTATTCCATCCCCAAAAATGTCAATTATTCCATGCAATAGTACTATTCTACATTTTTTATTATCTAGCACCACTCTAACTTAGCCTTACTGATACAATAGCACATTTTCTGACTGTAATTAAGCGCCGGGGGATAAAAATTCCAGATCATCTAAATTCCAATATCGACCAAAATGTAGCATTCCACAAAATGCCCTGAAATATTGTTGTTATGAAAATACTCTTCCGAAGATCCCTGGTCTTTGGTGTGGGATTCCTTTTGCTTGCCATCACCGCCTGCAGAAAAAAGGAGTTCGATGCCTACTATGGACGTCCCGATTGGTTGGCACAACCAATATACCAGCAACTTGAAGCCCGCAAAAACTTCACCCATTTGCTTGCTACCATCGACAAAGCAGGCTACAAAGACATTCTTGGCAAAGCCGGTTACTGGACCTTTTTTGCACCTACTGATTCCGCTTTTGAAAACTACTTCAAAGCCAACGGCCTCAGTGGTGACGACGCTATCGACTCTGCCCACGCCAGAAGGATCGTAGCCTACGAGCTGGTATATAATGCGTATAGAAAAGAACAGCTGGTGGATCAACAGACAAGCGCAGGGCCGGATACCAACCAGGCCTTTAAGCGCAAAACCGCTTATTACGACTGGGTATATGCTGAAAATGGCCGGCTACTCATCGCTGCCAATAGAAATGGTACCTACGCTACCAATGATAATAATAACAAGAACATTCCTTACTTCATAGATGGATTCCTGTCGCAAAATGGACTTAGTGCTGCTGACTATAATTACTTCTATCCCGGTGCCTTTTATAGTGGCTTCAATGTAGCAGATGCAAAAGTACTGGAAGCCGATATCCCCGCTGAAAACGGCATTATCCACACCATTGATAAAGTCATCACCCCGCTGGACAACCTGGAAAGGTACCTCGCTTCAAATCCCAACTACAGTGAGTTTCGTAGTCTGTTGGAAAAGCTTGTTACCTATCAGTCCAATGCCGATATCACACATCGTAATATGGTGCTGACCGGCGATGCAGATTCTGTATTTGTAAAAGTATATAGTGCGGCCCTGGCATTCTCACCAAACAATGAGAACTACCTGGCCTCCGGCACCGATGCGCAGAAGTCAGGCTGGACGCTGGTCGTACCTACCAATGATGTGCTCATACCTTACAAAAAAAGGATCCTTGAATTCTACCAGACTTTTGAAGCAGCACCCCCTTCCGTACTCACGAACCTGCTGAATGCACACATGTGGCAGACAGCCGTATGGCCAAATAAAATGAGTCATACCACGAATAGTCAGCAGGAGGTACCCACCTTCACCCAATCGAATATTGTGGACAAAAAGGTATTAAGTAATGGGTTCTTTTATGGTATTAATGCTGTGCAGGATGCCAATGTATTCAGAACGATTTATGCCAAGGCTTTTCTCGATCCGAACTATTCACTCATGACCCGTGCACTGGATGCTGACCTGAAATATTCCATCATCAACCCCAGCATCAGTTATACCATGTTCATGATGCCGGACAATCTGTTGCGTGCCGCCGGATACGATTGGAGCTCTGAAAGAAATGACTGGTCTTACCTCGCACCCGGTAGTAGTATCCAATATGGTTCCGGTGCCATGGACAGGGTATATCGCATATTACAAACCTCCATCCTCACCACCAATAATGGTGAAATGGACGACCTCTCCGGTGAAGGTATCATGGAAGCATGGAATGGTGAATACATCAAATATAAAAACAACACCGTATGGGCCAGCGGTAATGCAGATGCCGGCACCGTATTGCATATCAACAGCATCGGCAAAGCCGCCAATGGACAAGTCTTTTACACAGATGGGCTGCTTACTTTCACTGAGAACACCATCGGTTACCACCTGGAAAAACTCGCTACCAACGATCCTGCTGGCTTCAACAGTTTCTTCCAGTACCTGAAGAATTCTACGCTGTGGACCGCCGCCACCAAGGATATCGTTGGCACAGTACCGGGTACCAGCTACACCATTTTTGTACCTGTGAACAGTGCTATTACACAGGCGGTGCAGGACGGGGTATTACCAGGTGATAAAACCACCGGCACACCTAATTATACCCCCACTACTGATGCGGATAAAGACAAGGTGGTCCAGTTTATCAACTTCCACATCCTGAACCGCAACACTGTAGTACCTGATGGTAAAAAGGAAGGCGCTTTTGAAACATTGATGAAGACCAGCGATGGCGACCTCTCTTTCATATTTATCAACAGTCAGCATCCCAATAGTATGGAGCTCAGAGATTCATACAATGATATTGCCTACCTGGATTACACACGTAGCAACAACCTCTCTGCCCGTACTGTCATCCACGCCATTACCCACTACCTCAGAGGAAAATAAAAAACTGTTATGAACAAACTGCTGTTTATCATCTGTCTTTTATACAGCGCTGCACTGTTCGCCCGCCAGGAACAGTTACCACAAAAGAAAACCATCCGTGGAAAGGTAACAGATGCCACTACCCACCTGCCGGTGATTGGCGCCTCAGTGGTAGAGCTGGACAAGGATAAGCGTACGGTAACAGGTGTAGCCACCGATATAGATGGCAATTTCGCCATTCGTGTCGCTGATTTGCAACACCAGCTCTCCGTATCTTTTATCAGCTATAAAACCATCATACAGGGCATCAATGGGCGTAATACTATCAACGTACAGCTCCAACCCAATACCCGTGATCTGAACGAATTCAATGTCGTTGCACGGCAAACGGTGAACAATGGTACTGGTATGAATATCGAAGCGCGCAACTCTACGCTGGCCACTGCCACCATTCAGGCAAAGGAACTGGAAGAACTCTCCGCTGCCTCTATCGATCAGGCTTTGCAGGGAAGGCTGCCCGGTGTGGATATCGGTACCACCTCCGGTGACCCCGGTGCAGGCATGTCTATCCGTATTCGAGGTACAGCTTCCATCAATGGATCTGCGAATCCACTGATCGTATTGGATGGAATGCCTTATGATACAGAAGTACCTTCTGATTTTAACTTTGGCAGTGCAGATGAACAAGGTTATGCACAATTGCTCAACATTGCTCCCTCTGATATCAAAGAGATCACTGTGTTGAAAGATGCTGCTGCAACGGCTGTATGGGGCTCCCGCGCGGCGAATGGTGTACTGATCATCACGACTAAAAGAGGGATGGTAGGCAGGCCTGCCATCACGTATAATTTCAAAGGTACCTTTGGTAAGCAACCCCGCAATATTCCGCTCCTGAATGGCGATCAGTATTCTACCCTCATACCTGAAGAAATTGCAAACACCAATGGGCTGCCGCTGAACATCAATGTGAATAAAGAATTTCTCTACGATCCATCCGATCCATACTGGTATTACAATTATAGTAACAATACGGATTGGGTAAAGGCCATCACCCGTATCGGCTATTCACAGGATCATAATATTTCTATGACCGGCGGTGGTGAAAAAGCCCGCTACTACGCATCCATCGGCTACTTCGACCAGAAAGGAACGACAAAAGGTACTGCATTGACAAGGATCACATCCAAAATTAACCTGGACTACAACGTATCCAACCGTATTCGTTTCCGTTCAGACATTACCTACACACATGTGGATAACCACCTGAATTATGTTCCTGACAAAGACTACCAGGTACGCGGTATCGCTTATACCAAAATGCCGAATATGGCCATCTATGAATATGATGAATATGGTAATGTGACACCGAATTACCTGTCGCCTGCTTCCAACATACAAGGTTACTATTATACTACCTACAACCCGGTGGCGATGGTAATGGAAAGCCTTTACAGACAACAAGGGGAACGCATCACACCGAAGTTCAACATCCAGTATGATATCGTCCCATCTGTGCTCACATCTACCTTCGATGTACAGTTCGATATTAACAATACAAAAGCGCAGACCTTTCTGCCACAGGTGGCTACCGGCCGCCCGGTTACTGAAACTGTGGTAAACAGGGCAGGGGATAGTGATGGGGATATCTTCGATGTCTATACAAAAACGAACCTCATTTATACTCCAAAAACGAATACGCAGAAACACCAGCTGCAGGCACTGTTATCGCTGCAAACAGAAGACAGAAGTTATGTTACGCACAATGTGCTTACCTCCAACACCGCTTCTTCCAATTTTCAGGATCCATCCAATCCCAGCCGTACGGCAAATTCTGATCTGGATCTTGAATCTACTTCAGGCAGAACAAGAAGCGTAGGATTGCTCTTACAGGGGCAGTACGGATTATTGGACAGGTACATCATCAATGCAGGTGTAAGAGGCGACGGTAACTCCCGTTTCGGTCCTGATTACCGGTATGGTTTATTCCCTTCCGTATCTGTGCGCTGGCGTACCTCTGGTGAGAAATTTATGCGGAAGTATAAGTTCATAGACGACCTCAGTTTCAGGGCATCCTACGGACAGAGTGGCGCCGCCCCTCCTGACAAAGCAGTCTGGAACTACTTTAATACCTATCAGCCTTATTCATACACTTATTTAGGCATGTCGGGAGTATACCCCTCCAATATGGAACTCACCAGCCTGAAATGGCAGACAGTCGTTGGTACAAACCTGGGCTTTAACCTGTGGGTACTGAAAAACAGGATCCGTATTGATGTGGAAGCTTACCGTAACCGTACCAGAGATATGTTCTACGAAAATCTGCAGATCCCTACCTATTCTGGTTTTTCAACGGTTGCGATGAATGTGGGTACCATGGATAACCAGGGTTGGGAAGTACTGTTAAATACCATTCCTTACCGCAGTAAGAACCTGACGATCGGCTTCGATCTGAACATTGCCCGCAATGTGAATGTTGTGCGAAAAATATCTGAGTTCTTCCCAAGAGAAAACAGCGTAGCCATCAACCAGAATGGTGTGTATAAAACGTATCTGCAAATCGGGAATCCATTTGGTTCCTACTATGGGTTCCGCTACAAAGGTGTGTACAAAGACAAAGATGCGACCATCGTAAGAGACGCCAATGGAAAAAAGATCGACGGCGCCAATGGGCAAACACTCTACATGCGTTTTAACTACCCCGGTACTGACTACGTATTCCAACCCGGCGATGCAATGTATGAAGACATCAACCATGATGGTAATATCGACAACAAAGATATCGTATACCTCGGTAATGGTATCCCCAAAATAACCGGAGGTTTTGGTCCGAATATCACCTTCAAAGGTAACCTGAAACTCACCACCTACTTCGTTTACAGGGTAGGCTACCAACTGGTGAACAGGGCGGATATGATCACCAGCAACATGTATGGTTATGACAACCAAAGTACCGTTGTCCTCAAGCGCTGGCGCAATCCGGGCGATGAAACCAACGTACCCAGGGCACTCTACAGATCAGGTTACAACTGGTTAGGTTCTGACAGGTATGTACAGGATGCATCTTTCATCAGGTTGCAATCACTGACCCTCCGGTACAACTTTACCAAAAAAGTGCTGGACAAACTGAATATACGCAACGCGAGTTTCTACTTCACTGTGGAAAACCTCGCTACCTGGACAAAGTACAAAGGCCAGAACCCTGATGTATCCATGAAGGGAGATAACGATCCATTCGCTTACCCGGTGGACAATGCACTCACGCCACCTGCCAGGAATTTCCTGATGGGTATTAGTGCCAGTTTTTAAAAATATAACTATGAAAAAATATATTCTGATAGTCGCCCTGTTGCTCACCTCATCCTGCGGTAAATGGCTGGATGTAAAACCACAGGACGGCATCATCCGCGACAACTACTGGCAAAATAAGGAGCAGCTAAAAGCCGCTGTCATAGGTTGTTATTCCTCTTTGCTCAACAATGGACTGGTGTCAGAACTCTTTGTATGGGGAGAACTACGTGCCGATATGGTCAGCAGTACACTCAATACTGCTGTAGATGAAGTAAACATCATGCAGGCGAATATCCTGGCTACAAACAGCTACACCAGCTGGTCATATGTATACAGCACTATCAATTACTGCAATACCGTGATCGACTATGCGGCCAAAGTAATGGAGACCGACAAGACACTCACACAGGCAGCGCTGGATGGTTATCTTGCCGAAGCTCATGGTCTGCGGGCACTCATGTACTTCTACCTAATGCGCACCTTTGGCGAAGTCCCCTTACAACTCAAAGCTACCGATAGTGACAATAGCCTGGATCAATTGGAAAAAAGCACACAGGACCAGGTGTATGCACAGATCGTCGCAGACCTCACCTTTGCAGAAACCCACGCACTGGAAACTTACGGTAGTACCGCACAGGATAAAGGTCGTCTTACAAAATATGGTATCTACGCACTGGAAGCCGATGTATACCTGTGGAATGAAAAGTACGATGACTGTATCGCTGTCTGTGATAAAGTGATCAACTCCGGCCGCTATGGATTGATGGATGGCAGTGTGCAATCCCAATGGTTCAACAATGTATTTTATATAGGCAACTCTGCCGAGAGCATTTTCGAATTCCAGTTTGACCAGCAGCAGCTGAATCCTTTCTATTCCATGTTTATAGTGGCTACCAATCGTTTCATCGGCTCCTCAAGAGTAATGGATGAAGTTTATGGCATAGACCTTACCGACGCGACTAAAAAAGACATTCGGGGAGATGGCGGTAGCATACGGGCAACTGATCAGATGATCTGGAAGTTTGCCGGCGCCACAGGTGGTACGACTTCCGTTGCCAGAACTGCCGCAGACTCCTGGGCACACTGGTTTGTATATCGCTATTCCGACATCCTGCTGCTCAAAGCAGAAGCACTGGCATGGGTAGAGAGAGGGCAGGAGGCACTGGACCTGGTGACCACTATCCGTACCCGGGCAGGTGCTATAGATGGTACCTCAGAATCACCTGATCCCGGTTCTGCAATAGACGTATCCAATTATATACTGAATGAAAGAGCCCGTGAGTTTGCCTTCGAAGGCAAGCGCTGGTATGACATACTGCGCCATGCAAAACGGAATAACTACGCACATCTGGAAATCATGCTCGATATGGTTGCCATGACAGCTCCCAGCAGTATGCAACAGTCGATTATCAATAAATACAAAGATGTACGAAGCCACTATTTACCCATCAACCAGTATGAGTTACAAGCTGACAAAAAACTGGTACAAAACCCGTACTATCAATGAAAGCGTTCTATATTATCTTAATTCTTTTTATTGCGGGTTGTAAAAAGTCGCCCATCGTTTCGCAAACCTCAGATGAAGTGACCATCATCGGTTACCTGGAAAACTATCCTGACCAGTTCTCCGAATTCCGGAAGATCCTCAACATCACCGGCGATGATGGATTCCTGGGGGTATACGGTACGTACACTGTCTTTGTTCCTAACAACAATGCGGTGGCATCGTTCCTGAAAAGTACAGGACATTCCACCCTGGAATCAATGGATGTGCAAAAGCTAAAGGACATCGTGAAGTTTTGTATCATACAGGATACCATCAATACTACTACTTTCTCTGATGGTAAGTTGTCAAAGCTCACCATGTTTGGGCAATACCTCATCACAGGTGCGGCAAATGTGAGTGGTGAAACCAGGATCACGGTGAACAGACAGGCGAATATTTTAAAAGCAAATATCCGTGTAAGCAATGGCATCGTTCACGTAGTGGATAATGTATTAACTCCTGCCACAGAAACATTGGCAGGCATGCTCGCCAATAATCCAAAGTACAGCATATTCACACAGGCACTCCGTGAAACGGGTTTGTATGATACCCTGAATGTGCCGGCCGGCAGTAATACAGATAGCAGTCGAAGATGGTTGACGGTGTTGGCAGAATCTGACTCTGCCATCAATGCTGCGGGCTTTGGTACTTATGCAGCGCTCAAAGCACGTTATTCACATACCGGTGATCCAACACAATTGGAAGACAGTTTGCATTTATATGTAGACTATCACATCCTGTATGGCGTAAAATACCTCGCTGACATTGTCACTTCCTCTTCGCATACTACCCTGGCGCCACTGGAAGTAGTCACCGCTAAACTCTCCGGCCAGCATGTACTGATCAATGATGATGACTTCAATGGTGTGCATGAAACAGGTGTAGAGCTTGAAAGAAATACTTCTGACAACTCTGCTACCAATGGTGTATTGCACAATTCCCTCGGCCATTTCGCTGTCAAGATCAGGAACCCGGTACCTGTCTACTGGGATGTAGCCGACTTTCCTGAAATCCGCAACCTGCCAGCTTATTTCCGCAAGCAGGCCTATGCGTATTCTCTCACGAATATGCCGGCGGACTTCGTTGTGCCCGGACCTTCTACCATGACTTATTCCGTAGGCAGCACGTATGTAAACGGCGATTTTCTAATGATACCCTTAGGTGGTCCTGGTCGCAGTACTTACATCGATATGAAAACACCGCTGTTGGTAAAAGGGAAATATAAAGTGTGGATCTGCTATCGTGTACAGAAACAATCGAATAGTTCCAACAACCTGAACCAGATCTCTATAGACGGCGAAGTGATGCAGCGTACCATGAACTTCACTACTGCCATGCCGGCTAGTACCGCAGGTGAAATGGAAGCACAGGGCTGGAAATGGTATACTGATCCTACCTCCAACAACTGGGGCGCACGACTGGTGGGGACCATTGAAATCAAAACTACTGAACGCCATACCCTCCGGTTTACAACGCTACAGGGAACACAGAACAATAACAATCTGGACATGATCCACTTTATCCCACAGGATATGGATCAGCTCTATCCACGTTTCAAAGCTGATGGTACACAGGTACCAAGGCCATGACTTTCAAATTTTGAATGATGATACGATACCTGATCATAATAGGTTTATTGCTGGGCATATCCTGCCGCAAGGAGAAATGGAATGACCGGAACAAGCCAGCTACCACCCAAAACCTGTTGCAAACCATACAGGCCAATACTGAACTTAGTCAGTTCTATACATACCTTGCCAAGACGGGCTATGATCAGGTACTGGCTTCTTCTAAAACCTTCACGGTATGGGCCCCGGTCAATAGTGCATGGGCAGCAGTAGATCCTGCCTTGTTGAATGATACGGCGCTACTACGCTTACTCATCGCTAATCATATCAGCACCCTATCTTATACTGGTACTGCCGATGAACAAAGGATCGCTACCCTGAATGGTAAGAAGATCGCATTTACAGCCGGTAGTGTAGAAGGTATCAAAGTGAGCGAAGCCGATCAATATACTGCCAATGGTGTATTGCAGGTAATTGATGCCGCTATCATTCCTAAGCAAAATGCCTGGGAATACCTGAATAGCACCAGCTATCAGCAAAAGACGTTTCTGCAATCCCTGGCATACATCGGCATAGACACAGCGACTGCCGAACAGATCGGCGTTAATCCTACTACCGGTGCACCTATCTATAAGCCCGGCACCGGCGAAGTAGCGCTAAATCATTTCCTTGAAAGCGTAAATATCAATAACGAAGATTCTCTGCTCACCTATGTAATCTTAGCAGATGATGTTTATAAAGACGAGCAACAAAGATTAACCAAATACTTTACAGACAGTACAGAAGCCGTTACGGATACTACTACCCAGTGGAATGTGATCAAAGATCTTGTATTCAATGGTGTGTACGACAAAGAACATTTACCCGCAACCCTCTATAGTATTCGCGATAGTGTACAGTTTCATATTAATGCCAGTGACATCATCAGCTCGCAGAAGGTAAGCAATGGCATCGTGTATATAGTTAATCATATCGACTATGATCTGTCTACTAAGATCAAACCTGTCATCATTGAAGGAGAATACTAC
The DNA here is from genome assembly GCF_001975825.1 of [Flexibacter] sp. ATCC 35208. GTDB lineage: Bacteria > Bacteroidota > Bacteroidia > Chitinophagales > Chitinophagaceae > Chitinophaga. The sequence continues at coordinate 48,194 of NZ_MTKN01000023.1, read as the reverse complement.
AGTGGAGTAAAAGATGCAACAAAGACCATCGCCATTCGTACACGTGTCAATTCCAATACCGGCAATATATTCAGGGATGTGTACATGTACAATTATGGTGTGGCTTCCTACTGGCTGAATTACAGGGCACGATTAAATTCAGTGGCATACCAGGTGTATTGGATATCTGTCAATGATGTGCAGACAGGCACGTATCCTATGCGGGTGGCTTTTGACGATCCGGGTGTCATAACTATACCATATACCACGGTTCCGGTTCTTAATTACAATGAACAATACGTAGGGAACTATACCAATGTTCGCTATGGTGTGCACAATGTATATCTCGTGGGCAATTCGGTCACGACCAATGGTAGCAACACGATTCTGCTGGATTATATCAAACTGGTACCTATTCTGAACTGATCATCTCAATCTATTATGAAGGCATTTATTTACATAACGCTGGCGGTTTTATTGGGGTTTCATGCAAAGGCGCAGGATACAGTAGTGGTAACAGGACTGATCAAAGAAGCAGCTACTGGCACGACAATACCCGGTATCAATATTAGTATACCAGGATTCTCTGCTGCCATCACTAATGAAAAAGGAGAGTTCCGCATCAAAGCACCTGATTACCGCACCGCCCTTACTGTATCCGGACCCGGCTACCAAACGAAGATCATCACCCTGAATGGCAGGCATGCAGTCACCGCGAGTCTGCATGAAGAAACATTCAATTCTATCTACGACCGCAAGCAGACCACAGATCCTGCTACCACTCTCAATACAACCGACAACTGGCAGCAGATCACTACCTCCCCTGAAAACTATTTACAGGGCAAAGTACCGGGGGGACAGGTCATCAGGCGTAGCGGTACACCCGGTATGGGCGCTGATTTATTTATGAGGGGATATACCTCTCTCTATGCGACTAACAGACCATTGGTAGTCGTGGATGGCATGATCTACGATACCAATGAATACGGTGGCTCCTTAATAAACGGCTATGTGAATAACCCACTGGCAGATATCGATATCAAGGATATAGACAACATCACCGTCATGAGAGACGGTACCAGTACATATGGTACCAAAGGCGCTAACGGTGTGATCCTCATCACTACCTCACATGCAAAGGAACTAGCTACCCGCATCGATTTCGGTGTGATGGGCGGATTTAATACACCACCTGCGCAGCTGCCTGTAATGGAATCAGGTGATTACCGTTTATATCTCTCTGACCTGTTACAAAGTAGTGGAAAGACCCCTGCGGAAATAGCTGCATTACCTTACATGAATGACAATCCTAATCCGGATTATTATCGCTATCACAATAATACAAACTGGCAGAAAGAAGTCACGAACCAAAGTTTCAATCAACAGTATTTTCTGAAGGTAGCCGGTGGCGATGATATTGCCACTTATGGGTTATCACTGGGATACCTTAAACAAAGCGGTACCATCCGTCGTACAGATCTGGGCCGCTACCAAACCCGTTTTAATGCGGACCTGAACCTGTCTGCAAAACTCAAGGCGGCTATCAATCTCGCATTTACCAGCAATACGCAGAAAGACAAAGATCAGGGTATTTCGCCTAAGACAAACCCATTATACCTCGCGCTCATCAAAGCACCTTTCCTCCACCGTCAGGCCATTAGTGATGAAGGCATTGCTTCGCCCAGTCTCGCTGATTATGACATCTTTGGCGTTTCCAATCCTGCTTCCATCATCGACAAGATGCAGGATATTAACAAAAACTATCGCTTCTTTGGTAGCATCCGGTTCAACTACCATGTTACAAAAAATATCAGCATCAATACCATCACAGGTGTCACTTTTGATAAAGTAAGAGAGACCTTCTTTATTCCTGAAGCTGGTGTTAAACCTGATACACTGTCAAACGCTGTCGCATACAATCGCTCAGGTAGCAATGTAGAAAGATATTATAGCCTATACAACGATACCCGTATCACCTACGATAAGCAATTCACCAGATACCATCATCTCAATACAGGTTTGGGTGTACGCTATAGCAATAATAACAGTGAATCAGATTACGGCTTAGGTTATAACTCTGCCACTGATGAATTTGTCAGCGTGGGGATGGGACAAAACCAACTGAGAAAAGTAAGTGGTACAATTGGCAAATGGAACTGGCTGAATACTTACTTCAATGCTGATTACTCCTATAGAGATAAATACTTCCTGCGCTTCAACCTGGCCGTAGATGGCTCTTCAAGATATACCTTTACCCGCAATCAATACGCCGTGATGCCCGGTTTATCTGCCGCCTGGCTCATTGTCTCAGATCAGCACAATATCGATGCGCTCAAACTCAGAGCCGGTATCAGCAGAACAGGCAATGATGACATCGGCAATTATACCTCCCGGCAATATTACATTTCTCAGAACCTCTTAGGCTTACAGGGATTAGTACGCGCTAATATCGCCAACCCTTACCTGAAATGGGAAACGGTCACAAAATACAATGCCGCGCTGGATGGTGCCTTCTATAACGAAAGACTAAGTTTCAGTCTTGATATCTTTCAGCATCGTACCTCAGATATGCTGACCATAGAACCTGTGGCCGCTGCCACCGGATTCGATCATGTGATCACCAACAACAGCGAAATGGAAACACATGGTATAGAAGTATCACTATTTGGCCGTGTAATAGATCATATCCTGAAGTGGGATGTAGGTCTCACGCTATCTACCTATAAGAATAAAATTACCAAAATACCCGGCAATCAATTGCTCACAACCTACGGAGATGCCACCATCCTCACAGCTGTAGGTCATGCCGCCAATCTGTTTTACGGCTATAAAACCAACGGCATCTACAAAACTAATGAAGAAGCCAATAAAGCAGGTATGGGTGCTCAGGGAGGAGATATTCGCTTTGTAGATACGAATGGCGATCACAAGATCGATGAGAATGACAGACAGATGATTGGTGATCCCAATCCCGATTTTACCGGTGCTTTCACGAACCATGTAAGCTGGCGGCGCTGGGCGCTGGATGCCATCTTTACCTTCAGTCATGGCAATGATATCTACAACCACACCCGTGCAAACCTGGAATCTATGAGCAATTACAACAACCAAACCTTAGCAGTACGCAACCGCTGGAAACAGGATGGCCAGGAAACGAATGTCCCCCGTGCTGCATGGGGTGATCCTAATGGCAACGCACGTTTCTCCGATCGCTGGATAGAAAAAGGTGAATACATCCGCCTGCAACAACTGAGCCTCTGTTATGAACTTACACTGAAGCATGGCGCCATGAAATATGTACGCATCTCTGCCACTGCCAATAACTTATTTACCCTGACTAATTACCTGGGCTTTGATCCTGAGTTCAGCAGTGGCAATAGCGTGTTCACACATGGTATCGACGACGGCTTATTTCCTCAATACAGAACGGTACAACTAGGTATCAGGATGGGCTTATAAAATTAACAAGAACATGAAACGATTACTATATACTGGACTGCTTTGCTGTAGCATATTGTGCAGCTGTAAAAAACTATTCGACATCAAACCTGAAGAAGCACTTGATCATTCACAGGTCTACGAAAATGTGAATGATGCAGATGCCGCCGTGATCGGGATTTATGGGAAAGTCATGGGATTGGCAGACAGGTACATGATCCTCAATGAACTGAGAGGCGATCTGGTAGATGTTACTACATCCACAACAGATAAGTATCTGCAGGAACTCAATATCCACGAAGTCAGTGCAGATAATACCTACGCTGATCCCCGCCCATTCTATGAAGTGATCATGAACTGCAACGATGCACTGAAGAACTTCGATGCCATGCTACAGGATAAGCGGATCAGCAATGACGATTATATACTACGCTACGCTGCTGTAGGGGCGATGCGTACCTGGTTATATTTACAATTGGGTATTCACTATGGAGAAATACCTTACATCACTGATCCATTAGAAACTATCGATGCCATTAAGGATGTATCCAAATTTCCCCGTGTCACCTTCAATGAATTGCTGAGTAAACTCATCACCTTTACAGAAGGCTTACCTTACAAATATCCCTTCCCGGCCGGCACCTCATTGCTCATTACAACAGATGGTTATTCCACAGAAAAGTTCTTTATCAATATAAAATGCTTACTCGGCGAGTTGTATCTCTGGAATGGCAATTATACACAGGCAGCAACTAACTACCGTGTCATGATGAACTATGCAGATGTGTTGTACCCAGCCATGAACAGTGAACAATGGTACGAAGTATACAGAGTGGGATATACTGCTAACCTGTCCGGTGCCTTATGGAGCAACATTTTCAGCCAGCCATACGGAGAGCGTTATTCCAATTACGAAATCATCTGGAACCTGCCATTCGACAAGAACTTCACACCAGCTAATCCTTTCATAGAACTCTGTGACAATGTAAGTGGTAGCTACCAGATACGCCCTTCCGACCTGGCGATCGCCAACTGGAATAAGCAATTCAGAAGTGATAATACCCCTATAGACCTGCGGGGGCCGAATATCTCTTTCAAGTATTCAGGTACACAACCAGTCATCAAAAAATACACGTACAACTATACTTCTTTACTACCTTTCGAAACCTCCAGTAAGTGGATACTGTTCCGCGCAGCCGCCCTGCACCTGCACTATGCAGAAGCTGCCAACCGCGACAATCGTGATAAGATCGCCTATGCACTCCTGAATACCGGTATCAAAAATACCTACGACCCTGTGTATATGGCCACTGGTGTAACAGGAGGCGAGGGCCGCAATGTCACCGATATAGAGCAGACAAAGGATGTGCCTCCTTATGACTTTGATGCCCGTGATGGCAACTACCCACAGTTCCGCAATGTCTGGTACCGAAATATAGGGGTACGCGGTAGGGTAGGGCTAAAGTCAGTAAAAGTAGACTCCACCGGTGTATTTGACATGAGTGACCCACTGCTTACCGATAAACCTGTCATAGACAGACCTACACTCACAAACAGGATGGAAGATCTGTTAATAGATGAAGATGGATTGGAACTTGCCTTCGAAGGTTATCGCTGGCCTGACCTGTTGCGTGTTGCACTCCGCAGGCAAGCTACTGATCCTGCCTGGCTGGCTAATAAGATCGCAGCTAAATTTGTAGCTGCCAACGATAGCAGGGCAGAAGCTGTGAGATCAAGATTAATGAACAAAGCAAACTGGTACTTACCTTTTAAATGGTAGATGATGATGCACCTCTTATTTCTTTTATTATTCGCACCCGGTGAAAAACTGGATCGTGGCCTCATTGCTATTCCGCAATCACCTACCCAGACTTTCCTCAGCTGGCGCCTGCTTGACACAGATCCATCTGCTATTACTTTCAATATCTACAGGCAAACAGATGGTCAACTGCAAAAGTTATCTTCCCAGTCTGTCACCAACTATGTGGATAACCACGCCGATATTCACCATACCCATACATATCTGGTCAAATCTGTCATTGGTGGAAAAGAAACCAACACGGCTACTTACACCATCCAGGCAGATGCACCCATTCAGCAATACCTCACTATTCCCCTCAAAACACCACCTGGTTACACACCCAACGATGCCTCGGCCGCGGACCTGGATGGTGATGGCCAATACGAGATCATCCTCCATCAAACCGGCCGGGGCAAAGACAATTCCCAATCCGGCATTACCGATCCGCCCATCTTTCAGGCCTACAAACTGGATGGCACCTTCCTTTGGGAAATTAACCTGGGGCGTAACATCCGCGAAGGCGCCCACTATACCCAGTTCATGGTCTACGACTTAGATGGTGATGGCATTGCCGAATTTGCCTGCAAAACCGCCGATGGCACTATAGATGGCAAAGGGAAGGTAATTGGCGACAGCACAAAAGACTACCGCGATCTGGACCCGACATCCAAATCATTCGGCAGGATCCTGACAGGGCCTGAATACTTTACGATCTTCAGTGGCAAGACCGGCGAAGCACTGGCTACTACCGATTACATCCCCGGTCGTGGCGATATCGGTGGCTGGGGCGGTTATGGAGGCAATGGTGGTACAGACCATTACGGCAATAGGGTAGACCGCTTTCTTGCCTGCGTAGCTTACCTCGATGGCAAGCACCCTAGCGTAGTCATGTGCAGAGGTTACTATGGCCGCATCGTACTCGCTGCCTGGGATTTCCAGGACGGCAAACTCACTTCCCGCTGGGTATTCGATACCAAAGACGGTCGTAGCCCTTACTCCGGTATGGGCAACCACAACCTAAGTGTGGCCGATGTGGATAACGATGGCAAAGACGAGATCATCTATGGCTCCATGTGTGTAGACGATGATGGCAAAGGGCTTTACACCACTGGCCTGCGTCATGGCGATGCCCTGCATGTAGGTGACCTGGATCCCGATCACCCGGGTTTGGAAGTGTTTGGAATTCATGAACTGGAAAATGGCGCCAAAGGCACTGGCGCTGCATTGTACGATGCCCGCACCGGCCAGATCCTGTTCAGGGGTTCCATAGATCAGGATGTAGGTCGTGGGGTCGCTGAAAATATCGATAGCACCCGCAAAGGCGCCCAACTCTGGTGGTCAGGCTCCAAAGGACTCTACGATACAAAAGGCAACCGTATTGGCGATGCGCCCCGCTCTACGAACTTTCTCATCTGGTGGGATGGAGACCTGAGCCGCGAGCTCCTCGATGGCAACCATATCGACAAGTATGGCAGAGGAACCATTTTCACGGCTGAAGGTTGTGTAGCAAATAACGGCACTAAAGCTACACCTACCTTAACGGCGGACCTTTTTGGCGATTGGAGAGAGGAATTAGTCATGAGAACGTCAGATAATCAATCTCTGAGAATTTATACCACAACCATCCCTACCACCCACAGGATCATCACTTTAATGCAGGATCACCAGTACAGAATGAGCATCATATGGCAGAATGTGGGCTATAACCAGCCGCCCCATACAGGGTTTTATCCTGGAAAGTTTTAATTTTGCGTTGCAATAGAATGTGCAATGAATTTTTATACTAGAAAATGGGTAAAACCGGAGGATTTAAATGCTCACGGTTCTTTGTTCGGCGGTAGTTTATTATCCTGGATCGATGAAGAGGCCGCCATATACGCCATCATCCAGTTAGGTACCAACCGTTGTGTGACTAAGTACATGTCTGAAATCAATTTCATCAGCTCCGCCAAGCAGGGGGATATCCTGGAATTAGGTATCAAGGCAGTGCACTTTGGTAACACCTCTCTGACCCTTACCTGCGAAGCCCGTAACAAAATTACCAAGAAGAGCATCCTGACCATCGATAAGATGGTATTTGTGAGTGTAGATGAGAATGGTAAACCACTGGCACACGGCAAGACGGAGATTACCTATACCGACGAGCGCCTGCGCGAATAATACCCGCGTATTTTACAATTTCATAATCGTTACTAACTTGTAGAAGATCATCCTTTTACAGGATGAAAAGTCTGCTGACTTTACTATTCAAATAGAAAAGAAGGTGAATCATCCCACTCTGAAGCATCGCATACTGAATGCTGAAAATACTTCTTCATAAGTGTATTGAATATTCTCATGCTTATCTGCCATTGCAATGGCATACAGCATGGGAATATAATGATCTGTGGTAGGAACTGCTTTCAAGGCGATCTTACCCAGATTATTATAGTAAAACAAACTACCGAAATCCCGTTCGTCAATTCGCTTTTTTACCCATTCATCGAACTCAATCGCCCATGAATAAGGTTTCGCTTTGAAAAATCCCTTTTCAAGGTTATGTACAATATTGCCACTCCCAATGATCAGTACACCTTTTTCCCGCAGCGGTTTCAGGTACTGCGCCAGTTTCCAGTGGTAATCCAGTCGTTGTGCCATGGGGATACTTAACTCCATCACCGGTACATCCATCTCAGGCGCCATGTGTCGCAATACTGAAAATGCACCGTGGTCCATATCCGTACTTTCGTCCACGGTCACCTGCGGCACTTTATCTTTAAAGGCGGTGGCACCGTATACGCTGTAGTAAGGGCAATTGAAATGTCCGGGTACTTTCAGGTAAGATTCTTCGGCGGTGAGGTAATGTGCCGAAATCACCATGATGGCTGTGGGCTTGCGGGGGAGTTCTTTCCCCATTTTGGCGAGGGCCTGCGTAAAAGGATTATCCCGGAAAGCATTCTCAGGATCGCCATGTCCTACAAAAAATACAGGCATTTTCTCCGTTGGCTGGAACATACCTGGCAGGTTCAGCGCCTTTTCTATCTGTGAAGAGTAAGGCAAAAATGGCAGCAATGCTGCCATTTTGATAAATGATTTCCGATGCACTGTTCTATTATAATTTCGTCTGTTTGAGCTTTACCGGATGAGCGCTCTTTGCACGCATTTTCAGATTTAATAATTCGATAAATACGGAGAACGCCATCGCAAAGTAAATATACCCCTTTGGAATGTGCTGATCAAATGCTTCTGCCAGTAATGACACACCGATGAGTAGCAGGAAGGACAGTGCCAGCATTTTCACGGTAGGATGTATGTTCACAAATTTACTGATCCCTTCTGATGCCAGCAGCATAATACCGACAGCAATGATCACGGCCGCGATCATAATTTCAATATGATCTGCCATGCCCACAGCGGTGATCACAGAATCCAGGGAGAAGACAATATCCAGGAGTAAGATCTGGATGATCGTCTGTGAAAAACTGGTTACTTTAGGCGTATTGGTAGTATGCTCTCCGCCTTCCAGTTTCTCATGAATTTCTGATGTGCTTTTGTAAATCAAAAAGAGACCACCAATGAGCAGAATGAGATCCCTGCCAGAGATTTCCGCCATTTCCAGCCACTTAGGATTTTGAATGCCAATCCAGTTACCCGGATTGAAAAGCGGGGCTGTCAATGACATGATCCAGCTGATAGACATCAATAAGCCAATGCGGATAAACATGGCCAGGGTCAAACCCAGCCTCCGGGCTTTTTTTTGTTGTTCTTCCGGCAGCTTGCCGGCAAGGATAGAAATAAATACAATGTTGTCTATACCCAAAACAATTTCGAGTACGCTTAAGGTTAACAGGCTGATAAGAGAATCAACTGTAAACAAATTTTCCATGACAGTAGGTTTAATTTAGTTCGCAGGGGCAAGATAGGTCAGAAAAAAATCAGTTTACCGAAGGCGTATTGATTTTTTTTGCAATCTCTTCACTGCACCCGATTCTCCATCAAAAAGAATTATTTTAGTATTGTAACCCGTTGTTAACTTATGAGTATAAAAGTAATCGCATTCGATGCAGACGATACACTCTGGGTCAATGAACCCTATTTTCGTGAAACAGAGAACGAGTTCTGCCAACTAATGGAAGCCTACCTGCCCCAGCACACTGTAGCCAGGGAACTGTTGCACACAGAAATCAAGAACCTCACCCTTTATGGGTATGGTATCAAAGGATTCATGCTTTCCATGATTGAGACAGCTCTTACTGTCAGCAATAATACCATCGACATCACTGCCGTTGACAAGATCATCACCTATGGCAAGGCGTTATTGGCACGCCCTATCGTAGTACTGGATGGTGTGGAAGAAGTATTGCAATCACTAAAAGGTGATTATCGGCTGGTAGTAGCTACCAAGGGAGACCTGCTGGACCAGGAACGGAAACTTAAAAACTCCGGCCTGGATCATTACTTCCACCATGTAGAAGTAATGTCCGAAAAGCAACCGAAGGACTATAAGAAGTTATTGAAACACCTGGACATCCAGCCAGAACAATTCCTGATGATAGGCAATAGTCTGAAGTCGGATGTACTGCCGGTACTGGATTTAGGTGGTCATGCTATCCATATTCCTTTTCACACTACCTGGGCGCATGAACATATAGATGTGCACATAGACAGCCCTAACTTCAGGCAGGTGGAACAGATACTGGATATATTGCCAATGTTTATTTCACCGCCCAGCGAAATTTCCTGATACCGATTCCGGCAAAAACGACCGCATAGATCAGGCAGAACGCCAGCGCCTGGGTACTAATCATATCCCAGTGTCCTGGCTGCATGCCTGTACTGATGATCGCCTTCACTGTTCCATAAGGTGACCAGATGGACACCGTTTTAAATTTATCACCCAGTGTACCCAGTTCACCCAGCATACCTACCATGATAAACACAAAGTAGATCATCCTGGTAGCGCCATTCACTGACTCTGGATTGGTGATAAGCCCCGTGATCAGTTGGCCGAGACTCAGGTAAACAGCACCACCTATCAAAGCGGTAAAGAAGGTGACCACATAACCCTGTGTAGAAATCGTGATGCCATCAAAATAATAACCACTCACGAAAATTAGGATCGTTAACACAAAGATCATCATGAGCTGCACGAGCAACTTGCTGGCCATAATCAATGCAGGGTTAAAAGGGGCGACCCGTAGCCGCTGGAACACGCCTTTGTCCCTGTCGCGGGTTATGGTGGCTGAGTAGCCCATGAGGCCAATGGAGATCAAACCTAAAGTGAGGCAGGTACTTAATACGAAGTAAGGGCCGATTTTGGCAACTGCATTTTTCCAGCAGAAGAGGATAAATACAGGGATCAGCAGGACCATGAAAACCGCTCTGCGGTTACGCCATTGAATAAGAAGGTCTGCTTTGAATAAGGCTTTGAAAACATTAGTAGAAGAAGGTAGCATATAAAAGAATATTTTGTTTCATTTAAAAGCCGGCCGCAGGCCACGCCTCGGGTCTGACCAAAAAGATTATCCCCTCTCGGGTAGGTGATGGAGCCGAAATTGCTTTTACGCAATTCTGAACGCCTTCGTTTTACTTTTTAGTCAGGCCCGAATATTTCTAAAATCTAACCGCCCGTCCGGTCAGGGCAATAAATACATCCTCGAGTGTAATCTTCCCTTTCCTTGATACACTCACCACCTCCGGATCATCCCTATATTTCTCTATCAACCCCTCTGGCGTATCAATCGTCAACACCCTTCCATGATCAATAATTGCCAATCTATCACACACTGCCTCTGCCTCCTCCATACTATGTGTAGTCAACACCACCCCATTCCCGTTTTCCCTGATAGCCTCTATCTTCTCCCACAGGTTTCTCCTCGATTGTGGGTCCAGCCCTGTCGTTGGTTCATCCAGCAACACCAGTTTAGGATTGTGAATAGTAGTAATAAGCAAACTCACCCTTTGTTGCTGTCCTCCTGACAATTCAGACATTTTCTTATGGGGAGGTATTTCTCCCAGCTTTTCCAACCGTGGTTCCACCCCATATAATCCTGCATACAAACTAACGATCTCCGCCACTGTCAGCTCCGGTTGAAAACTGGTGCTTTGCAGTTGTACCCCCATATTAGCTTTTGCAAGCAGCGGCTGCTGTCGTATATCATAACCGGCTATATGGACCTGCCCGGATTGTGGACGAAGTAAACCTTCAATCGCGCTAAGTGTACTGGTTTTCCCGGCCCCATTCGGACCGAGCAACCCAAAGATTTCACCTGCCTTTACATCGAACGAAACATCCTGTACGGCGTGCAGGGAACCATACCTGACATTAAGCCCGGATACGGTGAGGATACTGTTTTCCATGAGAGTGAATTATTAAACAAATATGCTATTGTTCCGGTAAAAGCACAATAGAAGGGAGGTTAATACGACTAATATTGCCGGTGAAAATAGGGTTAACTTCGGTAAACATTATATTTTTACCGCTTATTTTTCTACCTTACCTCCTCACGTTATTATTGTACTCAAGTCTCAACGAATGAAAATCAATTTCCTCGCGGGTTGTACCCTTGCCGTATTATCCATACTCCCGGCAAGGGCCCACATCTCTCCACACGCGGCTTCCTATCATCCCCCCGTGTACACCACCCTACCTCTTGGTAGCATCAAGCCAGCCGGTTGGCTCCGCCACCAGCTCCTCATCATGCGGGACGGCTCCACAGGTCACCTGGACGAATACTATGCTAAATTAAAAAACGACAATGGCTGGCTCGGCGGCAAAGGCGACGGCTGGGAAGAAACGCCCTACTGGCTTGACGGCGCCCTTCCCCTCGCTTATCTCCTTGACGACAAAGCATTAAAAGAAAAAGTTCTCCGCTACGTCAACTGGACCCTCGACCACCAGCGCCCCAGCGGCTACTTCGGCCCCCTTACCGGTGCTGAAAGAGAAAAACACATCAGCGTAGAAGTTGCCAACGCCAACGACGGCGACGACTGGTGGCCCAAAATGGTCATGCTCAAAGTACTGCAACAATACTACTCCGCCACCGGCGATCAGCGTGTCATCACCTTCATGACCAAATACTTCCAGTACCAGCAGAAAGCCCTCGACATTGCCCCCATTGGCAAATGGACTGACTGGGCAGCTTCCAGAGGTGCGGACAATGTAATGATAGCCCAATGGCTCTACAGCATCACCAAAGATCCCTCCCTCTTACAACTGGCAGACAAGATCGAACAGCAATCCTTTCCCTGGACCCGCTGGATGGGTGGCCATGAATGGGTGATCAGCACCACCACCTATGCCCACATGGGAAACTGGATGAACCGCCACGGTGTGAACGTAGCCATGGCCCTGAAATCGCCCGCTATCAACTACCAGCGTACCGGCGATCCGCAGGACTTACAGGCACTCCACACCGGCTGGCATGACCTCATGACCGTTCATGGTCTGCCCATGGGCATCTTCAGCGGCGATGAAGACCTGAATGGTAATGAACCTACTCAGGGCATTGAGCTCTGCGCCATCGTAGAAGCCATGTACTCATTGGAAAACATCATCTCCATCACCGGCGATGTTCACTACATGGATGCATTGGAAAAAATGGCCTTCAACGCCCTGCCTACGCAGACAACGGATGACTATAATAACAAACAATACTTTCAGGTAGCCAACCAGGTACAGATCAGCAAAGGCGTATTCGATTTCTCCCTGCCTTTTAGCAGAGAAATGTGTAACGTACTCGGTCCCAGAAGCGGCTATACCTGCTGCCTTGCAAATATGCATCAGGGCTGGACAAAGTTCACTGCTCAACTCTGGTACAGCACACCAGACAACGGCATTGCCGCCCTGTCTTATGCACCTAATGACCTGACCACCAAAGTTGGCGCAGCGCAAACGGAAGTGACGATACATGAAGCCACTACCTATCCTTTCAATGATGAGATCAGCTTCACGCTCTCATTGAAAAAAGCAGCGAGCTTCCCATTACAGTTACGCATCCCTGCATGGTGTAAAGAAGCTACCATTCTCCTGAATGGACAGCCACTCCGAAAGGACACAGGCAATCAGGTGATCACCATCAACCGTAGCTGGAAAAACAACGACAAACTGGTATTACAATTACCAATGGATATCACCACTACCGTATGGGGCCGACATTCCCGCGCCATAGAAAGAGGCCCACTGGTATACGCCCTGAAACTGAATGAAAGATGGGAGAAAGCGACGGACGAAGTAGAAGGCGAATACTTCAGTGTATATCCTACAGACAAATGGAACTATGCGCTGATCAGGGACAATGTGGATAAACCTGCTGCTCATTTTAAAGCAGCTGTGGTAAAACAGGTAGACGACCAGTTCGTATGGAATCTGGCACATGCTCCTGTCACCATCACCGTACCGGCCAAATCCATCCCTTCCTGGAAAGAACTGAATGGTGTGGCCTTTCAGCCACCTACCGACAGGGAAGGTATTTACAAAGGAAAAGTAGACAATACAGTACAGGATATTACGCTCGTGCCTTATGGTTGTACCAAAGTACGCATTGTAGCTTTCCCTGTAGTGCCATAAATCACAAAAAAAACAGAAACCTTGCAACGTATTTTATTTTGCCTGCTATGTTGCCTGCCCGGTTTCCTGTATGCACAGGTCAACTGGTCAGGTAGCTGGATCACGAATACCACAGATACCACTATCACAAAAGCACCTTTTTTCAGGAAAGTATTTCATACGGGTAAGCCATTGCAAAGTGCAGTCGCTTACGTATCCGGTGTAGGGTATCATGTGTTGTATGTAAACGGAAAACCTGTCACCGATGCCGTGCTGGAACAGGGCTATACCCGCTATGACAAAAGATTGCTGTACAACACCTACGACATTACCGCCCTGTTGGCTAATGGAGACAACGTCGTAGCAGCAGAACTGGGAAATGGTTGGTACAATGTACAATCCCATGCAGTATGGGAATTTCACAAAGCACCGTGGCGCAATACACCCCGCATGCTCATCAACATCCTGCTCACCTACAAAGATGGTAGTAAAGAAACCATCGTTACGGATCGCAGCTGGAAGTGCACCACCGGACCTAGCCAGTACAACAACCTGTACACCGGCGAAATCTACGATGCCCGGGCAGAACTACCGGGCTGGAACAAGCTGGGGTACAATGATGCCAGCTGGCAGACCGCCCTTGAAACCCATTCTCCCGGTGGTGTACTGGTGCCACAGGAAATGCCTTCTATTAAGATCATCAGGCGTATCAAACCTGTAAGTGTAAAACAGGTAGATAAGGATGAATATCTCTTCGATATGGGTCAGAACTTTGCCGGCGTTGTGACCCTAAAAGTAAAAGGTACAGCAGGTACTAAAGTGACCCTTTCCTACAGAGAGGTATTGAAAGATGGTAAAATAGACCTTGCTCATAACACAGAACACATGCGTAGCTGGCCGGGTGAACTGCCTTTCCAGACAGATGTGTATATCTTAAAAGGGAACGGTGGTATCGAAACTTTCACACCACAATTCACCTATCATGGCTTTCAGTATGTATCAGTAAAAACTGATGCAAAACTGGATAAGAACGCCATCGAAGGCTTATTCTACAGTACAGACTTTGAAGAAGCCGGTCATTTCACCAGCTCTGATCCTATGATCAATAAGCTGTACGAAGCAGCCCGTCAATCTTACAGAAGCAATTTCCTCAGTATTCCTACCGACTGTCCGCAGCGTGAAAAGAACGGCTGGACGGCTGATGCGCATATCTCCGCAGAAATCGGTCTGTGGAATTACAAATCTGCACCGGGTTATCGCAAGTGGCTGAATGACATCCGGGATGCGCAGACACCGGATGGATCTATTCCAGGTATCGTTCCTTCCAATGGCTGGGGCTATGACCGCAAGGACTTTACCTTTGGTCCGGCATGGGGTAGTGCACTGCCCATCATCACCTGGTATTTATACCTCTATGAAGGCGACACCGCTGCGATAAGAGAGAACTACGATGCGATCAAAAAATACACTGACCTGCTCACCAGCGAAGCGCAGAACCATATCTTCAAAATGGGCCTGGGCGACTGGATGTCATTGGTAGAAACCCCCGTGCCATTTACATCTACAGCTTGTTATTACACCGACGCGGTGCTGGTGTCTAAAATGGCACGTGTATTAGGTAAAGACGAAGATGTGACTGCATATACTGCACTGGCAGAAAAGATCAGTGCTGCTTTCAACAAGGAATATTATAATACGCAGACCATGCAGTACAATGTGACTACTGCCACGGCTCTCAGTACCACTGTATACCACGGGCTGGTGCCTGAGCCTGCGTTGACTAAAACAGTAGAGCAACTGGCAAAGAAGATCACAGACAACCATTATCATGCTGATTTCGGCGTATTAGGTACCAAATATGTGCTGCCTTCACTCAGTGATAACGGACATGTAGAACTGGCTATGAAAATGCTGACAGATACAGGTTATGCAGGTTGGGCACACTGGATTGCAAACGGTGCCACTTCCTTGTTCGAAGACTGGCCGGGGGAATTCTCACACAATCATATCTTCTTTGGAGACTATTGTGCTTGGTTCTACAAAACATTGGCGGGTATCCGTCCGGATGAAACAGCGCCCGGGTTTAAGCATTTCTTTATTCAACCCTCATTTGTGTCTCAGCTCACTTTTGCAAAGGCTGATTATCAATGCCGCTATGGTAAGATCGTCTCTTCCTGGAAGCGGAATGGGAAACAGGTGATGTTGGAAGTGGAAGTACCCGCAAATACAACCGCGACATTAAAATTACCAGGTAAGAAAGATCAACTTTTACAACCGGGAAAACATAAGCTAACTATATAAAAAAAAGGGTGTAGCACCAGCTACACCCTTTTAAAACAAGTGCTATAACCCTATTTAAATGGATGTGAATAGAAAAACAGATCCGGTTTCTTCCCCTCACTGATCGTCAGGTACCCCTTATTATCCACGCTAATCGTTACCGCTTCTCCTTGTTTTTCACGCACATATGGCAATAAGGTTGCCGGCCGGGCCATCGTCATTTCGATAGCTTCATTGCCTTTACGTCGCCAGTAATAAATATGTGATTCGTCTTTGATAACAATGTGTTCTCCATTCTGCGAAATGTCGCCGGCTGTAATCCAGGTGTAGGGTAAGGTCAGTACCTTTTCCAGCGTCACCTGTTGCTGATCTTTAAAATTGAAGTATTGTGCTGGTACCTTATACAGGCTCACCTGTTTTTCTCTTTTGCTTACAACATAAATACATTTTCCAATCGGATCAATCATTAGTGACTCTGCATCTCTGGCGCCATCAGGAAACCTGATAAAGAGCGCATCCGCATGCACAGATGTTTTATCACCCGGTACGGTCAAAAAATCCGGAAAACGGTAGATCTGCATATCTATGTTCAACGCGTGGTTATTGCCGATATCTCCAACATATACATAGTGTTTGCCGCCGGGGCCAATATTCTCTGCAATATCCTCCCAATCCCTGTTCACTGCCCCTTTCAATTTTACACTGCTGACCAGCTTCCCCTTGCTATTCAGCAGGTATACTTCATTCTTTCCACCACTGTCATTGTGTGTCCAGAAGTATCCCGGTAGGGTAGCACTGGCTGCCAGACCTGAGGCCTCGTCTAATTTATCAGATTTTACTTTTCCTAACACCTGCGGTGTTTGTGCCATAACAGGCAGATTAATAAGCAGTAATATCCCTAGCATTCTCATACTACGATACTACGAATATTTTCTGAGGATCAGACAAGCCCCGTTTGTAAGGCTACTTTTACCAATCCGGCAGTATTCTTAACCTCCAGTTTATGCAACAGGCTGATGCGGTGGTTTTCCACAGTATGCAGGCTAATGAACAATTTATCGGCTATTTCCTGGTTGGTATGTTCATCAATAATTAATTGTAGCACCTCTTTTTCTCGCCTTGTCAGCAGGGTGTTTTTCTTTTCTGCCTTTTTATTGCGAAACAGGTCGTCAATCAGCAGTTGGTTAAGTGCCGGGGATAAGTATTGACCGCCTTGTTGAACGGTCTCTATAGCCTGTATAATCGTCATATCATCGGCATCTTTCAGCAGGTATCCCATACACCCCAGCTTCAGCATTTTTTTGACCTGCAGAATGATGTCGGTACTGCTCAAAACAAGGATCCGTTGTTGTGGATCGCGTTTCAGAATACTGGCTGCCAGTTCCGGTCCACTGAGGTCCGGCAGTTGCATATCCAGTAGTAACACATCCGGGCGGCGGGTTTGAATACCTTGCAGCAGTGCCTGTCCGCTGGTATAGGTATCTATTACTTCCATATTGGGTACACCGCGCATAATAGTGCGGATACCGTTAGCCACTACGGGGTGATCATCAGCAATCGCTAGTGTTATAGGCATGTCGGGTAGTGTTTTGTAAGATGGTAAATTCAATATGGATACTGGTACCAACTTGCGGTTTACTGTCTATATGCAAGGCGCCGTTCAGTGATTGTACACGCTCACGAATGGTTTTCAGGCCCATGCCGTCTACCCGTCCGTTGTGCGCAGGCATACCGTTGCCATTATCTTCCACAGTAATACAGAGTTGGTTATTATAGGCGGTGATCTGTACGATTGCTTGTGAGGCACCTGCATGTTTGAGAATATTATTCACAAGCTCCTGGATAATGCGGTAGAGCGTTAATTCAAAATCTGCGGCCAGGGCTGGCAGGTCACCATAGCTTTCGAAACTGATATTCAATTCATGCCCTTTGCGAATGCGTTCACAAAATAGGCTGGTAGCAGTATTCAGTCCTTCCTGTAATAGAATTTCAGGCATCAGGTTATGCGCGGTTTTACGTAGTTCACTACTGGCTTCTTCCAGTAGTAATAATACTTCTGTAAAGTCTTCTGTCACATCCATCACGGTATGTTTGCGAAAGATGGAACTGAGGCGGGTACGGATTGTGCCCAGCAAACCGCCCATACCATCGTGCAGATCGCGGGCTATGCGGCTGCGTTCCTTTTCTTCGCCGGTGATCATGGCTTGCAGGTTATTGATGCGCATCTCCTGTCGCAGATTACGGATCTTTTCCAGTTGTAAGATCTGCTTTTGTCTGTTATTCCTGTAAAAGAGAAAGGTAAGCAGTGAGATGCCGATCAGGCCAATAGAAAATCCACCGATGAGCAAATTTTTCGTCCTGATCCTGTTTTCATTCCTGGTGATGGCCAGTTGCTTTTCCGCAATTTCCTTGTTCTTATCAGCAATACGGTATTTCATTTCCAGGTCATACCCCATCTGTAATTTCTCCACTTTGATCAGGCTATCCCGCATGTTGGCGTACAGCTTCCTGTTCAGGGACGCTTTGCGATACTCGCCGGTGGCATCAAAGGCATCGGCGATCAGGTTATGACCATGTGCTACCATGGCATGCGCTATGTGGTGCTCCGTGGCATCCTGCAAGGCAGGGGTTAAGATGGTAATTGCTTTCTGATATTGGTGCTGTAACATATAGGCTTCTCCCAGTGCCAGCTGCGCCATCAATTGCTGACGGTCAAAATAACCATGCTGCCCGGCATTCGCTTTTTGCAGCCAATAGATGGCTTTCTCCGGATCTTTATTTTCCAGATAAGTGAGTGCGATATTGACCATGAGCCCTTCTTTCATGACCATAGACATTCTGCCGGCATTACCCAATTGCATGCTGGTAAACAGGTAGTAAAGGGCAGAGTCGTTTTGCTGAATATTTGTATAATAACCAGCCTTGTAATAATATAGCAGCATCAGGCTGGTTGTATCCTTTCTTTCTTTCGCCCCGATCTCCAGTTCGCGGATGTGCTGAAACACTTCCTGTACATGTAAACTATGTTGTACATCCTCATTCAGGTTGAGCCAGAAGTCCATCAGGCTACAATAGACACGCAATTGTACTTTAGGATCTGATCCTACCTGGTCGAGTGCAGCATATCTATAGTAAGCAGAAGAATCGTACCTGCCTTTGAAAAAATAACTTTGTGAAAGCAAAAGATAATTGTTCACTTTCAGTTCCTTTCCTTTCGGATTGTTTTCACAAAACTGCAATGCGAGTCTGGCAAAGTAGATGGACTTTTCTTTTTCTCCGCTAATGTTGTAACAGGCGCTTAGTCCACCCAGTGCTTTGGCAATTCCATTGCCATATTGCAACAGTCGGGCGTCGGCCAGTAGCGCATAATAAATACGTATAGATGTAGCCAGATGTGTATCCCTGTCAGCAGATGCAATGCGCATCATACTATCCACATAGGCACGTGTGTGCGCCGGGCCAAAAGATTCCACCATTGGGTAATGGCCGGGTTCTCCGTGGCTAGGGATGATACTATCATTAGCTACTACAGTCACTGAATGGCCAGTGAGTAGCAACAGTACGAACAGCAACACCATACGGGCGTATTTGCCGTGGTGCAAATCAAATAGGTCTGGCATATTTCAGCATTAAATGGTGCGATCAAGGCACAGTTATCCCTGGTCTCGAACAGTGTGATTATTACATGGTGTCAAGAATACAATTAAAAAGCAACAGGTTATCGCATGCTATGTCTTTTGTTGTTCGTTCCTACTTTGGTTGATTCCCGAAGTAAGATAATACATTAATAGTGGTTTTCCGCTATTTTCTAATTAAGATGTTTTCCCGGATAAAAAAAGGCTGCGTCTTGAATAATTTTAAGCATTGAAAGAAAGAGCATTACAACCAAAATTTTTAGGAACCAGGATCTAATTACATCATTTATTTAATACTTGTTTATGCTATTACCTCTACATGGTAATCAGACACCGGCATGCCGGAAGGGGATACTATTTATTATTATATTACTGTCATTGTGTTCGGGTGTGATGGCTGCGCCATTGCAGCGCGATTCTCTGCCTGCCGCCGCCAGAGGGAAGGTGATGGATGCGGAAGAAAAGATTCCTTTACCCAATGTATCTATCGAAAACTTATCTACTCATAAAGGAACTGTAACCACGGTAGCAGGTGAATTCGCTATTGCTGCAAGACCGGGGGACAGTCTTCGCTTTTCCTTTCTGGGCAAGCAACCCAAAGTATTACTCTTTAGCGGACAAGCAATACTGAATGTAGTACTGAGTCATCGGGAAGGCGTGCTCAATGAAGTGGTCGTAACAGGTTTTCAGAATATTAATAAGCAAAAATTCGCCGGTGCTGCGGTAACATTGAAAGCCGATGACGTAAGACTTGAAGGCGTGGCCGATGTGAGCCGTATGCTGGAAGGCCGTGCTGCCGGTGTATCTATCCAAAACGTATCCGGCACTTTTGGTACAGCGCCCAAAGTACGTATTCGTGGTGTGACCTCTATTAATGGAGACAACAAACCACTGTGGGTAATAGATGGAGTAGTACTTGAAGACGTGGTGAATATTTCCAACGATCAGCTATCTTCCGGCGATCCAAATACCCTCATGGGCTCTGCAGTAGCGGGTCTCAATGCCAACGATATCGAGAGTTTCGACATCCTCAAGGATGCAGCGGCTACAGCTTTGTATGGTGCAAGGGCCATGAACGGCGTAGTCGTGATCACCACCAAAAAGGGAAAGGCAGGCAAACCCACTATTGCTTATAGTAGTAGTCTGAGCACCCAGCTGAAACCTACCTATGGCGATTATGATATTATGAACTCTGCCCGCCAGATCTCCGTACTGGCTGAACTGGATAGAAAAGGCATCCTGAAATCAGATATCCTGTCCAAAGCAGACTATGGTGTGTATGGCAAAATGTATGAGTCTGTGCAGGGCGATGAAAATGGAAATGTAGACCTGCTGAATACCCCCGAAGCCCGTAAGGCATACCTGATGCGATATGGCAAAGCCAATACGGACTGGTACGACATCCTGTTCCGTAACAACTTCATGCAGGATCATTCCATCAGCATCTCGTCCGGTACAGATCGTTCTCAATCTTATTTCTCCACCAGTTATTATGGTGATAACGGATGGACGGTTGCAGATAAAGTGCACCGTTACACCCTGAACTTCAGGAACAACTATAAATTATCTGATAGGGTGACGGCTGGTTTCTCTACAGTTGGATCTGTAAGACAACAGCGTGCCCCCGGTGCGCTCACCCGATCCAGCAACCCTGTAGAAGGACAGTACGACCGCGACTTTGATATCAACCCATTCAGTTATGCACTGAATACCAGTCGTACACTTACAGCGTACGATCAGAATGGCCAGCTGGAATACTTCCATCGTAATTATACCGACTTCAATATTATCAACGAACTACGTAATAATTACCTCTCCCTCAATATGATGGACCTGCGCCTGCAGGGAGATATCGGCTGGAAGATCTCCGATCACCTGAAGTATGAATTCGTAGGTGCCCTGCGCTATGTGAAATCATCCAGAGAACACGAAATCACCGAAAATGCAAACATGGCCAATGCCTACAGAGCAGCAGGTAACTCTACGATCAAAGCGGCTAACAAATTTCTCTACACCGATCCAGACAATCCTGATGCAGAACCACAGGTAGTACTGCCGGCAGGTGGTTTTTACAACCGCAACGAAGACCAGCTCATGAATTATGATTTTCGTAACTCACTTCATTATAATACTGCTTTTAACGAAATTCACAACCTCGATGTACTGGTGGGGCAGCAGGTAAAATATGCTGACAGACAAAATGCAAATAGCACTGGTTATGGTTATCAGTATGACAATGGTGGTGTTCCCTATATAGATTATCGTATACTGAAACAAACGATCGAGAGCAACTTTCCTTACTATGGAATGAGCAAAGACTATGACCGCTTTGCCGCATTCTTTGGTACGGCTAACTATGCCTATGGCGATAAGTACAGCTTGACCGGCAATGTGCGTTATGATGGCTCAAATCGCCTGGGATCTTCTTCCAGTGCACGCTGGCTGCCTACCTGGAGCTTTGGTGGTAAATGGAATGTAGACAGGGAATCATTTATGCAACCACTCTCATGGATCGATTACCTCTCGCTCCGTGCAAGCTATGGTTTGACTGCAAGTATGGGACCGGCTACCAATTCTAACATTGTATACCAAACGATCAATACCAACCGCCCTCATCTGAATGAAGTGGAGTCAGTGATCAAACTGGCACACCTGCAAAACAAAGAACTGACCTGGGAAAAACTGTATACCACCAATGTCGGTGTCGATGTGAGCTTCATAGACAGAAGATTAAGCCTGGCACTGGACGCATATAGCCGTAAGAGCTTTGACCTGATCAGTGTGATCAAAACTTCCGGTATCGGTGGCGAAACAATGAAAGCAGCCAACTATGCAGACATGACTTCAAAAGGTATTGAAGCCAGCATCAGTGGTGAAATCGTTCGCCAGAAAGACTTTGGATGGAGAACGACTTTCAACTTCACCTATAGTCCCAACAAAATTACCAATGCAAAGAATCAGCCCATCATCTTCGACCTCGTAAGTGCCGAAGGTGGGAATGTACAGGGGCATCCCGTACGTAGCCTCTTCTCTATCCAGTACAAAGGGCTGGATCCTAAAACCGGGGTGCCTTCTTTCGTAGATGAAAGTGGTGGCACATCTACAGATGTATACCTGCAAAGCGATTCTACCGCTTACCTGAAATATGAAGGTCCCGTAGATCCGCCTACGTATGGTGGCTGGTCTAACAGCTTCAGATATAAAAACCTTTCACTGAACATCTTCTTCTCTTATCAGTGGGGCAATAAGATCCGGTTGTATCCTGCATTTAAAACTTCATATACTGACTTCGATGCAATGCCCAATGAGTTTTATGAACGTTGGTTAATGCCACAGGACGAAAGCAAGACAACAGTGCCTTCTATCGTGGATGCATTTGAGAAGACCCTGATCTCTGGTTCCTATCCTTATAACAACTATAACTATTCAACTGAGCGGGTAGCCAGTGGCGATTTTATCAGGTTGAAATCCATTTCCCTGACCTATAGCCTGCCTGCGGATATGATAAAGCGTACGGGCCTGAAAAGCCTGGTGCTGACTGGTGCTGCTACGAACCTGTGGCTGCTGTATTCCGACAAAAAACTGAGAGGGCAGGATCCTGAATTCTTTAACACAGGTGGTGTGGCCCAACCAATTCAAAGACAGCTGACTCTTTCCATCAAAGCAGGTATTTAAAAAAAGACATTATGCGCAAGTATATATTAATAGCCGTGGTGCCTGTATTGCTGGCCGGTTGTAACAAGTTTCTGGACAAGGCTCCTGATAGCACATGGACATCGCTGGATACACCTGAAAAGGTAAGTCAGCTGCTCGGTACGGCTTATCCACAATCCAACTACATGACCTTCTGTGAATCTATGTCGGACAATGTAGCGGACAAAGGAACCGGTACAGACGAGAAACCGAATCGTGATTCCTATTATTTCCAGGATGTGGCCAGTACGGAAGATGATTCTCCGGAGGCTTACTGGCGCGCTGCTTACACTGCCATTGCCGCTGCTAACAATGCACTGGTAGCCTGTAACAATGCCAAAGACTCCGCAGCCTATAGCCGCCAGAAGGGTGAAGCATTGGTATGCCGTGCATATGCACATTTCATGCTGGTCACCTTTTTCTCCAAAGCATATGATGCCACAACTGCCGCTACCGATGCGGGTATTCCGTACGTAACAGAACCGGAAGATGTGGTGATGAAACAATATGAACGCAAGACAGTTGCATATGTGTACGAACAAATAGAAAAAGATCTGCTGGCAGGGCTACCGTTGATTCGTGATGACAGGTACAATGTACCACGCTATCATTTTAACCAGGCCGCCGCCTATGCATTTGCTACACGCTTTTATCTCTATAAAAAGGATTACCAGAAGGTAATTGAATATGCTGCTAAAGTATTCCCTAATGGCGACCTCGCAGATAACATGCGTCAGTGGAATACAGAATATATATACATGACACCTGCAGAGCTTTTCAATATCTACAGCAACTCCTCCGAAAAAGCTAATCTGCTACTGGTAGAAACGCCTTCACTGTATGGCAGGTATTATTACTCTTACCGTTTCGGCATGAACTATACCAAGTACCAGGAAATGCTGGGCGGGAATGTAACGGGTGGCAGCTGGTGCTTTCCCATCTATACCTCCGGCTCTTACAATTACCTGGTGCCAAAGATGACGGAATACTTCGTGAAGGAATCTGTGAATGCCACAATTGGTCAGCCTTATGTAATGGTGCCATTGTTCACCACTGAAGAAGTATTGTTCAACAGGGCAGAAGCGAATGCTTACCTCGGTAATAACACCGCTGCACTGGCAGACCTGAACCTCTATGCCAGCAAGCGCATCGTGAATTATGATGCAACTACCTACGGCATTGCAGTAGCTGACCTGCGCTCCTATTATGGTGTGACCAGCAATCAGGATGCCCTGATCAATGGTGTGATCGACTTTAAGCGCGTGGAATATATACAGGAAGGTATGCGCTGGTTTGACCTGATGCGATACAATATACCTGTGACCCATACAACCATCACAGGCGAAACAATGACACTGGCCGCCGATGACCTGCGCCGGGTATTACAGATACCGGCATCTGCCAAAACATCCGGTATTGCACTTAATCCTAGATAATACAACGATACATGCAACATAAAACATATTGCTGGTTGCTGGCCATTTTACTACTGGCTGCCTGCTCTAAAAAAGATGACCTGAGTGGTATAGAAGATATATCAGGTCTGGGTGGAGATACCTGGACACAAACACAGCTGGACACATGGTTGTACGATACCCTGGTCGTGCCCTACAACATAGAAGTGCGGTACAAATGGGATCAGTTCGAATTTGAACTGGACAAGACACTGGTACCACCCGATGAGAGTATGGTGATCCCTTCTATGGAAGCCGTGAAGAAAGTGTGGATAGATACCTATGTGGCCGAAGCCGGATCTACCTTCTTTATCCGCTACAGCCCCAAGTTTATCATCCTTTGTGGTAGCGCCAGCTGGAATACGGAGAGTGGTACGGTTACGCTGGGTACAGCCGAAGGAGGAAGGAAGATCGTACTGTACAATATCAACAACTTCCGCACAAAAGAAAGCGATGGCTATCAGCCCAGTGACTCAGAAAATGTGAAGCAGATCTTTCATGTAATAGAACACGAATTCGGACATATCCTGCACCAGAACATTCTCTATCCGGCTACGTGGAAAGATATCTCTACCGGCCATTATACCTCCAACTGGAACAACGTTTCCGATGCGGATGCGAACAGGGAAGGATTTATCTCCGCCTATGCCATGTCTGGCTATGACGATGATTTTGTAGAAACCATTTCCCTGATGCTGGTGAATGGAAAGGCTGGTTTTGATAATCTGGTGAACAGCATTCCTGAAGGTACCACTACATCCGGCATGACACAGGCACAGGCGCAGGCTGCGCTCAGGGCCAAAGAAACCGCTGTAGTGAATTATTTCAAATCAGCATGGAACATGGATTTCTATAGTCTGCAAACAAGGACCCGTACCGCAGTGGAGCAACTACTCTATTAAACCGAACCAACTATGATGCGCAAATCTTTACTCTATATATGTTTAATCATCTCTGCGTTGAGCGCCTGTCATAAAGCAGAAGATGATGTATTTGGGAATTCCCCCGACAACCGTCTCAATGACACGCTGGCCCGCTATCAGAGCATGCTGACCAGTGCTACACATGGTTGGAAAATGATCATTGCACCTGCCGGCATGGATGGTGGTACATATTCATTTTACATGCAGTTCAACGATTCCAACAGGGTGAAAATGTTAGCTGATTTTGATGCTGTTTCTTCCGTAACCCTGAAGGAAAGCAGTTATCGGCTCAAGGCCCTGCAGCAAACCTGTTTGCTGTTTGACACTTATTCCTATCTGCATGAACTGGCTGATCCGGATGGGGCTGTGAATGGTGGTGTATATGGCGAAGGATTGTATTCTGATTTTGAATTTATACTGGATGGCATTCGTGCAGATACTATTCAGCTCACAGGTCGTTATCATGAAAGCAAGGCATTTCTTGTAGCAGCAACAGCCGCAGAGGAAGCCGCATATCTTGGTACACCACAGAAGAATGATATAGACAGCATCTCCAAATTCCTCACGTATTTCAAACGCCTGACCATAGGTGAGCAGGCATTTGATTTTACCATCAACTTTTCTTCCCGCAATGCAATCGTGAACTGGATCGATGCAGCAGGAGCCTCACATTCAGTAAATATAGGTTTTTATCCTACGCCGGGTGGTATCGCTTTTTATCCCGCTATCACAGTAGGAGATATGGTGATCACTGGTTTCGACAATGTGAAATTCAATGCTGCCAATACGACGTTATCCCTTACAGTGAATGGTACAGCTGCTACGATTGCCGAAACGGCCAAACCACTGGTAGTGGACAAAACGCTGCCTAAAAAATGGTACGACGCCATCGTGGCTACCGGTAGTTATTCTTCAAATTATACAGGTTTCCATGTGAATGGGGTGAATGACGGTTTAGACTTTGCGGCATTGCCAAACTATTACTTCCTGATCTTCTATCCTAAATATGGCGGCGGCAGTTATGACCTGCTGGGTTTTGTAACCCTTGAGTCGGATGGTGCGACACTGTCTTATGCCCCTGCATTCAAGGCGCCCACTTTCACAGATGATGGTCGTATTAAGTTTACTTATTACGGTTTTTTCGGTACTGCTCCTGATGGAGAAACAGCTGTAACTGCTGCCCGAACACTATTTGCCGATACCAATGGCTATTACCTCGTACAAACCACTTCAACCTCCTATGATATGGTGAGTGCCAAAGATGGTAAGACATGGATAACCTGGTATTAATTCATTCATTTCCGAAAATTCTCCAAAGATGATGAGAAGGTATACTACTTTAACCTGTTTGATAGTATTGTTGCTGATGGGACTGCACAAGGCAGTTGCCCAGACAAATATTAGTATTGGTACGGGTACCGCCACGAATAGTGAGACGGGGTATCCCTGTCCATTACAGGACTATGGAAACCGTACCAGGGCACAATACCTGTATACAGCTGCCGAGCTGAAAGCGGCAGGTATGGGACCCGGAGCTATCAGTGCATTGAGCTTTAATGTTCTTGACCTGCGCACTGTGGGGGTGCTGGAAGGCTATGCCATCAGTATTGGCAGCACGACCACCGCCACACTGGCCACTAATAGCTGGGAAAGCGGTACAACCAATGTATACGGCCCGGCCAACTATCAACCTGTAGTAGGTACAAACCTCTTCACCTTTTCCTCACCATTCAACTGGAATGGGGTGGATAACATCATTATAGAAATTTGCAGTGGGGAAGCCGGTGCTGCCAAGAGCAGTAAGAATGCGGCCCTGGCTTACTCTGCTGTGAGCTTTAATGGCCAACATACTTATAAAGATAATACCAGTGGAACAGCGTGTGGTATTACGAATACCACCGCTTATGGAACACTGACTTACAGACCGAATATCGTATTTGCATATACAGCGGCACCTGCCTGTACAGGTGCACCAGTAGCAGGTACTGTCACTACCGATGTGACGAATTTATGTTTGGCCAGAACAGTAGGTCTGCGATTGAGTGGCTTTTCAGTCGCTTCCAGCCTTACTTACCAATGGCAATCTTCAACAAACAATAGTACATGGACCAATATCAGCGGTGCTACCAGCCCCGTTGCGACCGTGACCCAGACAGCTGACAGCTGGTATCGTTGTGTAGTGACCTGTAGTAGTTCTGGTCTTGCATCAGCTACTGCAGGCGTACAGGTATTATCGCCTGTACTGCCGCAGGGCAATTTTACCATCAATAGTGCACAGGCTACCGGTGGTACTAACTTCCAGACCTTTGCCGCAGCGATTGACTATTTGAAATGTGGTATTAGCGGACCTGTGGTATTTGATGTGGTGACAGGTTCCGGTCCCTACAATGAACAGGTAACTATCAATCCTATTGCCGGTACCTCTGCTACAAATACAGTCACCATCAATGGGAATGGCAATACCCTTGATTATGTGAGTTCCGATTATGATAAGCTGTATACAATCGGTCTGAACGGAGCGGACTATATTACGATCAATAACCTTCAGATCACCGCCATTAGCGCTTCCAATTCAGGATATGGGTATTGTGTGCAACTGACGAATGATGCGGATTATAATACGATCTCCAACTGTACAATCTCCAATGGTCCACAATCTGAATCTTATTACTTTGCGGGTATTGTGATCAATGGCGGTGGATTTTACGATACAGATAATTCCAGATGTGATTACAATACCATTACCGGCAATACCATTACAGGAGGTATTTACAATATCGCTATTCGTGGCAATGTAACTGATGCAGCCGGGAATAATAAGATCATCAATAACCAGCTGTTAGATGGCTGGTTAGGCGGCATCAGTGCCCAATATACCAATAAGTTGCAGGTAGTGGGTAATCAAATCAGCCGCCCTGCACGTACTAATTCTCAACAGTTTTATTATGCGATCGATCTGGCCAATCTGAATACACAGGCTTCTATCGCCCGCAATATCATCAGCAATCCATTTGGTGCTGACCTCACCAGTCTGAATAATGCGATTGCCATCAATTGTCAGGGGGTAAGCAGCCTCACTGGTTTGGAGAATAGAATTGAGAATAACCTGGTCTATAATATGAATGGCCGTGGCGAGAATACGGGTATGCAGATCCAGAATACAAACAATACCTGGTTCTACAATAATACCATTGTGATGGATGGAAATATGCCTGCGGGTACTGCTGGTACCTATGGCGTGAACATGGATGCGGCTTCCGCAGCAAATATCTTTAAATACAATGTGGTCGTGGTTTCCAGAACTGGTGTGGGCAATAAATATTGTATGTACTCCCTGTCCGATCCGGCCTACCTGGATGCAGACAGGAATAACTATTTTATAGCACCCGGTGTACAGACAGCATTCATAGGGTATAAGGCCGCTACCCTTGCTGCATGGCAGGTGGCATCCGGTCTGGACAAAGCATCTGTATCTACTAACCCCGTATTTGCAGATCCTGCTACCGGCAATTTCCTGCCAAGGAGCAGTGTCATGGATGACCTGGGTGAATATGTATCTATTGATCTGGACATCACAGGCGCCGCACGTAGTCATACTACACCGGACTTAGGTGCATATGAATATACGGCGCCTGTGTGTACAGTACCTCCAACTGCTGGTACTACTATATCAGGGAAAAACCCGGTATGTGTGAATACGAATGTGGTCTTGTCTCTTTCCGGCAACTCTGTGGGTAGTGGACAAACATACCAGTGGCAAACGGCTACGGATATAGCAGGGCCTTTTACCAACCTGGGAGCAGCGCTGCCAGCGCCTGATACCATCATTACTTCATCCACTTCTTTATACTATCGCGTGGCAGTGACCTGTAGTGGCAGTACATCGTATTCCACACCGCTATTGCTGACGGTGAACCCTGCTATGGCGCCAAATACCTATACGATTAATAAAGGTGCACCTGCAAGTGCGACCAACTTCACCAGTTTTGCTACAGCTGCCGATGCGTTGAGTTGCGGTATCACAGGTCCTGTAGTGTTCAATGTCGTAGCTGGATCTGGTCCTTACGAAGAGCAGTTGCACCTGGAAGCTATCAGGGGAACATCTGCTTTGAATACTGTTACTTTCAATGGAAATGGAAATACTATCCATTACTCTTCCGATGTGACGACTGCAAGAGGTGTGATCATGCTTGATGGCACTGACCATGTGATCCTGGATAGCCTGACAGTAGATGCTACAGGAAGTGGTGCATATGGATATGGTGTACAGTTGATACATGATGCTGACAGCAACGTGATTCGCAGATGTAACATTGTAATTGCAGAACCGCTGAATGGTACTGATTTCATCGGTGTG
The DNA here is from genome assembly GCF_001975825.1 of [Flexibacter] sp. ATCC 35208. Classification (GTDB taxonomy): domain Bacteria; phylum Bacteroidota; class Bacteroidia; order Chitinophagales; family Chitinophagaceae; genus Chitinophaga. The sequence continues at coordinate 18,107 of NZ_MTKN01000023.1, read as the reverse complement.
GTGATCAATAACGGGGGAGAAGAATGGGGTGAATATCCCGGCTCATTTGCAGATGGTAACCTGGTAGAGCGTTGTGTTATTGCCGGTGGGGTGAGAGGTATACAGGTAATGGCAGATAAGGGCTTGTCTTTTAATAACAGGATTGTGAATAATGACATCAAAGACTTTTATAGTTATGGTGTAATGACGATGAATACTGACCAGACAACGATTTCCGGCAACCGTTTCTCCCGCCCTAACTCTAATTACCAGATCTACTTTGTGGGTATCAGTGCCGGCGGGCAAAGCCGCATGGTCATCAATGGCAACGTGTTCACCAATCCATTCGGGAATGACCTGACCAGTGGCGCCGGTTTTACAGCCGTAGAACTGAACGATAACAGGGACAATACTACAGGTGGCGTCTCTACAGTGAGCAACAATGTGGTGTATGGTATAAATGGTGAAGGTATTGCGACTGCGTTCAGTAACGCTTTTTCAGACAATGTAAACTACTATCACAATACGGTGGATTTCTCTACTACTAACAATGGCAGCCTGTATGGCTTTAACCATGTAGGAGACGTATCCAATGTACAGATGCTGAACAATAGCATTTCAATAAAAGGAACAGGTACCGGAGAGAAGTATGCAATGTATTTAGGGAATAGTACCAGTCAATTTGTGATCAACAATAATAACTATTTCGTAAGTGGTGCCAATGCCTTCATTGGTTACTATTCCAATAACGGTGTGGCTACATTTGCAGATTGGCAGGCGGTGAGCGGTCAGGATGCAAAATCCATCAATATTGATCCTGTCTATGCTGATCTGGCTGGTGGCAATCTTACACCTATCATCTCTCCGTTTGATAATGCAGGTGCATCAGTAGGTGTCACTACCGATATATCAGGTAAGCCCAGGAATATCAACACCCCTGATATCGGTGCCTATGAAATCACAATACCTGCCTGTACAGCGCCACCATTGGCCGGTACAGCAGTGGTAGATCCTGCTGCCAGCATTTGTTTGGGTGATTCTATCAAACTGAGCCTGACAGGTAATTCCACCGGTGGTACCCAAACCTTCCAATGGCAGATGGCGAAAACAGCTGCCGGCCCATGGACGAATATCGGGAACCCATTGTATGTAGCGGAATTACAAACGAAATTGACATTCGAAAACTACTTCCGTTGTGCAGTAGCATGTGGTGGTGATACCGCTTATTCCACAGTTGCCAATGTAAATATGAATGCCGCATTTGCTGCCGGTGATTATACCATCAATCCTGCCGCACCTGTCAGCGCGACAAACTTCCAGACATTCAGCAGTGCAGTGGCAGCATTGGAATGTGGTATAGATGGTCCTGTCAATTTCCACGCATCACCTGCTACTTATAATGAGCAGATGTATATGCATCCGGTACCGGGTGCAGGGCCTGACAGCCGTATTAGCTTCTATGGAGAAACAGGTACGATACTTACCTATACTGCCGCCAATGACGATGATAACTATGTGGTAAAGCTGGATAGTGCAAGCTATATCACCTTTAATGGTTTGACCATTCAGCCAGGTAATAAGAACTATGGAAATGGTGTTGTCTTCACAGGTACCGCTTCTTATGATAGCATCCTGAATTGTAAGATCACCATGCCGGCTACTACCTCCTCCGGTACCACTACCTCAGGTGTATATGGTAATTCCTTCAGAGGTCATCATAATGTGATCAAAGGCAATACCATTCAGAATGGTACAAATGGTGTATACCTGAATGGTTATGGTGAAAGAGATATGCTGCATGGCTATGTTGTGGATAGCAATAAGATCAGTGGTGTATACAGGTATGGACTGGTATTCTACTATATGGACAGTGTGCAGGCAAAGAAGAATACCATTGACTTTACAGGTACATTGTATAGCAAACCTTATGGCATCTACCTGCGCTATGCAGATACGGGTTGTGTAATATCTCACAATACCGTTACGATCAATAATACCTCCGCAGGTGTGTACGGTATGTATATCTACTATTGCTTTGCAAACAGTGCCAACCCGAATACCATAGAAGCCAATACCATCATCGCCGGTACTGGTAATACAGGTAGTCTGTATGGCATTTATAAAGGCTATGGTGACTTTACTAACCTGCTGAATAACGTGGTCAGCATCAATACCACCAATGCAACCGTATATGGTTTGTATGTAAAAGGTGATGAGAATAGCAGCTACTACAATAATACAATTGCCAACTTCTCAACAGCTACAGGTACCGCCAATGCTGCGGCTTACATGGCGCATGATGATAACAGCAGAACCGTTGGGTATAACAATATCTTCTATCATGGAGGTGGCAATGTAGCCCTGACGGTATCAGATAAAGACAACGAAAACATTGACTACAACCTGCTGTATTCAACAGGTTCTGTACTCGCCACCACAGCAGGTGTAAACTATAATACGCTGCCTGCCTGGATGAGCGCTTCCGGTCTGGATGAACATTCACTTGTGTACAAACCGGCATTCGTCAGCAATACAGACCTGCATCCAAATGTAGCCAATGCAGATGTATGGGCATTGCAGGGCCGTGGTGTACAGGTATTGGGCAATAACCATGACTTCAATGACAGCGCCCGTGCAGAAACTTTTGCAACTGGTGTGCCTGATCTGGGTGCTTTCGAATTCACACCCACCAGTGAACCAGCAGCCCTCACTGCGATTCCTGCTACTCCTGCCGTAGGTGGTACACAGGTATTCATGATGGGGTCTGATACAGTCGCTCATGTAACCTGGAATGCCAGTGCAGCGGCTCCATCTGCTGTGACCATGAGGAGATATACAGGTACCATACCTCCCAATCTGCCAGCAGATGCAGAGTATATGTATTTCTACACCAAAATAGAATCTTCGCAAAGCGCTCTTTATACCTACGACTTAAAGCAACACTACATGGACCCATGGCAGGGAACGGTGAGAAACCAATCCCTGCTCAAACTGGGTCGCACCAATGCAGCAGGTAAGTGGATCAGCAGTGGCGATACCAGTTTCGTACATGATCAGGAGAACTATATCGCAGCACATGACCTGCACTACATTGATAAATTCACTGGCCTTGTAGATAGTACAGATGCTGTCGTACCTGTATTACTCCCTGCTGCAGACAGTTCTAACATGGGTACCCGCTTTTGGGTAGGCTATGGACATAACTGGGATTTTGAAAGTGTGAATAGCCAGGACATGGTGATTTATCTCAGTGCTGACCAGGCTGCGAATGTAACCCTCCGGGTCAATGGAACTTCATTTGTAAAACATTATAGCCTCACCGCTCACGCTGTGGTAGCGACAGATCCTATTCCGAAATCAGGTCTGGACGATGCCCGTTTGTTGACAGAAGGCATTTACGACAGGGGCATCTGCATAGAAAGTGACGTACCGGTGGTAGCTTATGCACATATATACGATGGCAGCAATTCCGGTGCAACCATGTTATTGCCTGTAGGTACCTATGGTTACGAATACCTGTCGCTCAACTATACGCAACACTACGACATGTACAGTCATTCCTGGCTGAATGTAGTAGCTGACCAGCCAAACACTGTCGTAGAGATCACACCTTCTGCGCCTACCTGGTCCGGACATCCGGCAAATGTACCATTCACAGTCACACTGGGCCGTGGTCAGGTATTACAGCTTATGGGTGCAATGATCAACGGACAGAATGGTTTTGACCTGACAGGTACACGTATCCGCTCAGTATCCAATAGCCAGGGTAAGTGTTATCCAATAGCAGTGTTCTCCGGTAGCAGCCGTGCGAGCGTAGGTTGTAGTGCAGATGGTACGGGTGGTAATGGGGATAACTTCATACAACAGTGTTTCCCTTCACAGGCATGGGGCAAGCGTTATCTCACAGCACCAACTTCTACTGATGATGATGCAACAGTGTTGATGCAGAACGTATATCGTGTGCTGGTAAAAGATCCTGCAACAGTCGTAAAGTTAAATGGCAAACAACTGACAGGCCTGATCAATGGTCGTTACTACCAATATACGAGCCTCACAGCAGATTATATCGAAGCAAACCAACCGGTAATGGTAGCAGAATACATGGCATCCAGAAGATACTGCTCTAACACAGCTGGTTATGGTGATCCTGAAATGATTTACCTCAGTCCGATCGAACAGGGTATTAAACAGGTCGGTTTTTACCGCAATACCGAGACTGAAATAATGAGCAACTACCTCACGCTTGTCATTCCTGATAATGGGGTGAAGAGCCTGAAGATAGATGGCACCGGCAACTTTGATTATACTTATAAACATCCTAATCTGAGCGGTTATACCGTTGTGGTAAAAAGATGGGAAGCCGGTAAAGCACAAGCGCTTGCATCCAGCGACTCCGCATTCACAGGTATCACATATGGTTTGGGTGATGATGAAAGCTATGGTTACAATGCAGGTACACTGGTAAAGGTATTGAACACCCGTGCTGGTATTACAAATGTATATGGCGATACTACACAGACCAGTGCCTACACTTGTCCGAATACACCGTTTCTTATATCCTTTACATCAACGACCCGCCCGCAACAGATTACATGGCAGGTGAGCCAGGTGCGCTATATCACACCAGCTGCCGATATCGTACAACAGAACCCTGTACCAGTGGACTCCTTCACTGCCAATGGCCGCAAGTACTACACGTTTGTACCTGATCAGCAGTTTACCATCAGCAAATCAGGTATGTATTATATACCTGTCATTATGAACGATGTAAGCTTTGAAGGTTGTGATAATAATAAGATCGACTATATCCCGGCGACAGTAATAGCCGCACCAAATGTATCCTTCACTTACGACTTCAATGGTTGTGTGAGCGATACGGTTCACTTCACAGGCAATGGTGTTACCAGCAATGGTGTAGCGATCAGAAAGTGGCAATGGAACTTTGGTAACGGTGCAGTTGATAGCATACAAAGCCCGCAATACCAGTACACCGCCGGCGGAGACTATACAGCTACTTTACAGCTCATTGCTGTAGATGGTTGTGTGGCCGATACGGCTGCAACCATCGAAGTAAAAGGCCCTGCAGCAGCGATCCTTGTAAAAGATTCACTGGCCACCTGTATCGGTACAAATGAATCTTTCGCTGTACAAAGTCCTGCAGCAGATGTGGTGTATAACTGGTACGATGCAGCAGGCACCCTGATTTATACAGGTAGCACATTGACAATTTCCAATGCACAGGCATCCGCTGTGTATTATCTCGAAACAATTAAAGATGGTTGTTACAATACCACCCGTACCAAAGCCGTACTGACTGTATTACCACAACTGACAGCACCGATAGCCATGGTGGATTCAGCTGGTGTGAGCGTACTGCGCTTCTCATGGGCGGCAGTACCCAATGCCACCGGCTATGAAGTATCTACCGACGGTCTGAACTGGATCATCCCTACCGGTACATTGTCTCATACCATCACCGGTCTGCAGCCATCGCAGGAAGTTACCCTGCATGTAAGGGCACTGGGTTGTGAAACCGTAGAAGGCAATGCGGTGACAGGTTCCACATTGGTAGACGGTATCTATATACCAAACGCCTTCACACCAAATGGAGATGCAGTTAATGATGTACTGAAAGTATATGGCGCCATCATTCACGATATGCACCTGATGATCTTTGACCAGTGGGGTGAGAAGCTGTTCGAAACCGATGACCAGCAGCGTGGATGGGATGGTAATTACAACGGCAAACCACAGCCATCAGGCGTGTACATGTATGTGTGCAGAATGCACCTGATAGATGGCAGCACGGTGGAAAAGAAAGGAGTTATTAACCTGATCAGATAACCATTATGAGATATATACCTGTTCTACTACTACTGTGTTCGCTGCAGGCGGCTGCCCAGGGCCTTTCCAACAAAGGGAAGGAGTTCTGGGTAGGATATGGTCACCACCAGTTCATGGAGCCTGGCATGTCCAACTCTCAGGATATGGTGATCTACCTGAGTGCGGAAGAAGCGGCTACCGTGACAGTCAGCATCTATGGCACTGCCTGGACGCGTACCTACACTATACCGGCGAATACAGTAGTAGCGACAGAGACCATTCCAAAGGTAGGTACGTACGATGCCAGGCTGGTGTCGTTACCACCATCTTATGGAGGTATGGGCGGGGAGCAGGTATTTAATAACAAGTCCATTCACATTGAAAGTAATGTACCGATTGTCGCATATGCACATATTTATGGTAGTCAGTCCTCAGGCGCTACCATGCTGATGCCGATCGTGACATGGGGGTATTCTTATATCTCACTGAACAGTGAGCAGCAATTTGCAGACAACTGTTTTTCCTGGATGTATGTCGTTGCAAAGGAAAATAATACAGTGGTGGAGATTGTCCCTTCCCGGTCTACCCGGTCTGGTCATGCCGCGAATGTGCCTTTTACGGTGACATTACAGAAAGGAGATATTTACCAGCTGATAGGCGCTTCGTTAGGGAGTGGGAAAGGAGAGGACCTGACTGGTTCTACCGCACGCTCGATCGGTAATTCGGATGGAAAGTGTTTTCCCATTGGCGTATTCTCAGGCAGCAGTCGTACCTATATTGGTTGTTCCGGTTATACACCTGGCAGTGGGGACAACATTATTCAACAGGTATTTCCTTACCAGGCATGGGGTAAAAAATATTTGACAGCGCCACTTTCAGGCAGGTCGGCTACTGCTTACCAGACAAACATTTACAAAGTACTGGTGAAGGATCCTGCTACGGTTGTAAAGCGAAATGGCATGGTGCTTACAGGTATGACTGTCAATAACACCTATCAGTTCGAAAGCAATACAGCCGATTATATTGAAGCAGATAAGCCGGTGATGATGGCACAGTTCATGGCATCTAAAAATGCATGTCCTGCCACCAATGGTCCCGGTGACCCTGAAATGATTTACCTGAGCCCAATAGAGCAGGCAACTAAAAAAGTGGGCTTTTACCGTAACACCGAAGAAGGAATTGAAACCAATCATTTGACGCTGGTAGTGCCCGATAGTGGAATGAATTCGTTGAAGATTGATGGGGGTACTACTTTCAACGCTACTTATGCACATCCTAATAAACCCGGATATACCGTAGTCGTGAAGAGCTGGAATGCTCAAAAAGCACAGTGTAGTGTATCCTGCGATTCAGGATTTACAGCAGTGACCTATGGGGTAGGAGATTTTGAAAGTTATGGTTACAATGCCGGTACTTTTATCAACAACCTGAATGCAATCGGACAAATCAAAAACCAATTTGATACCAGCAAAGGTGTGAGTGAATTTACCTGTGTGAATACACCCGTGAAATTGTCTGTGCTGCTCACCTATCAACCCACTAAACTGGTATGGCAACTAAGTTCGTTTGGAGGTACTGATGTGACAAACAATGCACCGGTGGCAGATTCGATGTTGCTGCTAAAAGGTGTTACTTATTATCATTATTCACTGGGTACTGTTACACAATTTCCGGCAGCGGGTGTGTATGATGTGACAGTGATATCAACTGCACCCCATATTGAGAACTGTAATAACATAGAAGAAGTGAATTTTTCTGTAACAGTAAAAGAGAGACCTTATGCAGTAGCAACTTATAATCGTGTATCTGATTGTGTGTTGGATACCATTCATTTTAGTGGAGAAGATACAGGGAATGGATATGCAATTCAAAAATGGCTGTGGACATTTGGCGATTCTGCTGATTCCGGTAAGACCGTGAATCATATGTTGGGAGCCGGCGATCAGGCTGTACAACTAAAAGTCATTTCACAGGAAGGTTGTGTAGGCGATACCAGTATTACCATCAGGAGTTTTGCTAAACCAGTAGCAGATTATACTTCTAATTTTCCTTTACCCTGCGAAGGCAATAGCGCAACATTCACAGACAATTCTACCTATAGTGGTACATCGGGTATATCATCATTATTTTGGGATTATGGCAATGTGAAAAACACAGCTACTTATGACAGCGCCGGTATTTATACCGTGAAAATGGTAGCGAAGGTAAGTGCTGTGTGTATAAGCGATACAGTAAAGAAGACGATCCAGGTATTTGACAATCCGGCCCCTTCTTTTACATATCCGCTCAATTGTATGCCAGCAGGTGGTCAGGTACAGTTTACCAGTACGGCTACCACTACAGACGCACAGGCGCTGACAGGGTATACCTGGGATTTTGGAGATGGCACTACTGCCACAGACGCTGATCCTGTTCATTCCTATACTTACTATGGTTCCTACAATATCCGGCACAGTGTAACGACCGCAAATGGTTGTACAGCGGATACGTTGGTAAAGGCGACTTTCAATTTGAAGCCAATGCTCACGTACGCTGCTATACCAGCTGTTTGTGAAAGCGCAAAGACCCCAATTTCAATTGCGCTTGCCGGAGTTACAAATGGCGTAACCGGTACTGGTGTCTACCGGGGGCTGGCTACTGATGCCGCTGGCAATTTTCAACCTTCAGTGGCAGGAGCTGGTTCGCACACTATCTGGTATGTGTTTACTTCCGATGGTGGTTGTGTAGATTCCGTTGCAGGTACAGTGACGGTGAATCCAGCTCCGCGTACTTCATTTACAGTAGCGGGCGATGTGTGTATAGGATTGCCGGTAACAGTGTCAGATCAGTCTACAGGCAACATTGTAAGCTGGTCCTGGTTCCTGGGTGATGGTAGTACACAGACAGGGAATACCACCTTTGAACATACTTATGCTACGGCTGGTGCTTATGTAGTGAAGCTGGTAGCAGTGAGTGATCTGGGTTGTGCAGGTGATACGGGGGAAGTAACTACAAATGTATATCCACTACCGGTAGCAGCTTTCAAATTGCCAAAGAGTGTATGTCTGCCAGATGGCGTGATATTGACAAATACATCTTCCAATGCAAAAGATTATCTCTGGTCGTTTGGCGATGGTGCTACCAGTACAGAGACCTCTCCTGCACATGTATATGCTGCAAAGGGATCTTATAAGATCAACCTGGTCGCAACATCTACATATGGGTGTGTAGATGATACGACCCAAACATTCCGGTCGTTCTATGACAAACCTATAGCTGCCTTTACGGTGTCGCCGGATACGCTGTGTCAGGGTACGGACAATGAATTTACAGATGAAAGCTTTGCCGTGAATAGTACGATTTCGGCATGGGCATGGGACTTTGGCGATGGCAGCACCAGCGACTCCCGCCATCCTGTAAAACGATATGCCAGCCCTGGTGATTATAATGTAACGCTCGTAGTCACCAGTAGCGCCGGTTGCGCGGCTGACCCGGCGACAAATTCCGTAAAAGTGTATTTACAGCCAGTTGTAGATGCCGGGCCTTCTTTCACCGTAGCACAGGGTACACCATTGGTACTGGAAGCTACCGCTAATGATGCAGACAATCTCAGTTTTGTGTGGACACCTGCCGATGGCTTATCAGCAGATGATATACTTCGTCCTTCACTGTTTGCCACAGAAGATGTGGTGTATACCCTCACCGCCAAAGGCGAAGGCGGTTGTACAGCCAGTGATGAAACGACAGTGAAAGTGTTGAAGCCAGTCAAAGTACCCAATGCATTTTCTCCCAACGGCGATCATATCAATGATACCTGGGTGATTACAAACCTCAGTGATTATGCGGGTTGTTCAATAGAGGTATTTAACCGCTATGGCCAGCTGGTATATCAATCTACAGGCTACGGCACTGCGTGGGATGGCACTTACAATGGGCAACCATTGCCGCTGGCCACCTATTACTATGTGATCAGATTAAAGAATGGGTTTGCTCCAATAACAGGTTATGTAGCGATCCTGAAATAATAAAAGTATTCAACCAAAATCCTGACATCATGAGAACTTTTACCAAAGCATGGCTGATGCTGATCTTAGTGAGTCTGACAGGTAAAAAGCTGCTGGCGCAGTCAGACCCCCACTTTTCAGGATACTATGTATATCCTGCTTTTCTGAATCCTGCTCTCACAGGCATATTTGATGGTAATTACCGGGTATCTGGTATTTATCGCTCACAGTGGGGTAGTGTGAATAGTCCTTTTAAAACATACGGTGTGGCGGCAGATGCCACGACGACAAAACATATCAACTACGGTGGTAGCTTGCTGACCCAGGCAGCCGGCGATGGTGGATATAAATATACCAGTGGGTATGGCAGTGTTTCTTATACAGGCGTCACATTTGGCGCGGTAGATCAACATCGCGTAGTGTTTGGATTACAGATGGGTTTTATACAGCGTCGTTTTGATCCTGCCAAATTACATTTCGGGGATCAGTGGAATCCGCTCACAGGGTATAGTCCCCTGAATACAACGGTAGATGGCTTCCAGCGTACTTCAGCCATTGCTTTTGATGCGGGTGCGGGTTTCCTCTATTACGATGCTACACCCGGTAAGAAATACAATCTCTTTGCAGGGTTCTCTGCTTCGCATATAAATCGTCCGCAGGATCAGTTTGCAGTAGGTAGCGATGCGCGCATACCTGTGCGGTATATAGCACATGGTGGTATCCGATGTTATGTGTCGGACTTATTCACCATTACACCGAATGTAATGTATATGCAACAAGGTACGGCGAAAGAGAAAATGTTAGGTGCATTTGGCCAATACACTGTGACAGAAGAAACGGATGTCATGCTGGGTGCCAACTACCGTTTTAAAGATGCATTCGCTGTATACGCAGGCTTTAACTACAAAAGCTTTATGCTGGGAATGAGTTATGATGTGAACTCCTCAGACCTTGGAAAACTAACCAGGGGAGCGAACAGCTTTGAGATTTCCTTATCCTTCATTGGCAGGAAAACGGTAAAGACACCTGCCGGCGCATTTGTTTGTCCAAGATTATAATCAACACGACATGAAGCAATTATTGATATTGGTGCTGATGGTTTGTTCCTTACAGGGAATGGCGCAGCATAAAGCAATTTATCTGAAAGCAGCAACCCGCTATTATGCGCAGGAAGATTATTATTCTGCTACACTGTATTATGAAAAATACCTGGCAAGTGGTACGCAGCGGAATGTGAACTATAGCCCTTATGCAGGGAAAGTGGCAGATGTGAAATATGCAGGTAGTGAGCAGCAGGCAGTGTATGAGTTAGCAGATAGTTATAGAAGACTGAATGATCCTGCTAAGGCAGCGCCTTATTTTCAGCAGGCGCTGACGTATGATAACAACCAGTTTCCACTCACGGCTTATTACTATGGAGTAAGCTTGCGGGCACTGGCAAAGTATGATTCGGCGACTGTCATATTTGAACATTTTTTACAGGCGTATGGTGTAAAGGATACTTATCGTGCAGCAGCGGAGAAGGAATTGCGTAATCTGAAATTTATAAAAGAGCAATTGCAACGTAGCGATCCTGGGGATTATCATGTGAACAAATTTTCATCCGTGATTAATAACGATGGGGCTACTTATGCGCCGGTATGGTTTCGTGATAGTTTATTATTCACGGCTACACCCAATGGCATCAACAGAATCTTTCAGGCGCCCGATACCAGTCATGTATCACGATTGAGAATCGCAGGTTCGCCTAAAATGCATCAGGGTGCAGTGAGTATCGACTCCGATGGACAAGGTATGTATCTCACACAATGGAGTGTGAATAACGGTAAGAAATCCGCCGCGATATATTATAGCCGTTTACTGGGTGGAACATGGAGCGAGCCTTTGAAACTGGATACCAGTGTGAATAAACCGGGTTCGAATACACAGCAGCCTTTTGTAGATGGCAATACCTTGTATTTTTCCAGCGATAAGGCAGGAGGGTACGGCGGATATGATTTGTATGTGGCATCATTAAATGCAGCTGGTCGTGTTACTGCTGTACAAAATTTAGGAGCAGTAATTAATACGGCAGATGATGAGCAGGCGCCATATTATTTCTCCAAAGAACAAACCCTTGTATTTGCCAGCAATGGACGAGTGGGAATGGGAGGATATGATTTATATTATGCAAAAGGCAAGCAGGAAAATTCAGCCAATCCGGCCAATCCAGCAGATTGGGAAGCCCCTTTGAATTTCGGCTATCCGGTAAATGATGTAAAAGATGATATTTATTTCCTGAGCAAAGGCCCTTCCTTATTAGATGATGTGATCTTCTGTTCTGATCGTTCCGCCCAGTGCTGTCTGCAGATGTTTAGTCTGCAAAAAGAAAAGAAGATTACTGTTGTGAAAAAAGACAGTATTATTTCATCACCGTCTTTACCTGCTTTATCTTCTTTGTCTGTCAATACGTCAATTCCAATCAACCATATTTACTACGAAAACAACCAATACACGATCACTGCTGAATCTTACGCTGCACTCGATGAACTGGCCGCTGTGCTGACAGCACATCCAACCATGGAAATAGAAATTAGTGCACACACCGATAATGTAGGTACACCTGCTTACAATCAACAATTATCGGAAAAACGTGCGCAGAACCTTGTGGATTATTTGGTGAAAAAAGGCATCGCGTCAACCCGTTTACAATATAAGGGATATGGCGATACAAGGCCGGTATCAACGAATGATACTCCCGAAGGCAGACAACTGAACAGAAGAATTGAGTTGAAGATACTAAAGCAGTAATAATAGGACGATTTTATAGAAGTAAACCTATGATGATTTTATAGAAGTAAAACTCATGAAGATACTAAAGCAGTAATTATATGAAGATATACCTGACCAGCTGTCTCCTGCTACTCTGCTGCTATGCTACTTATGCACAACAGCTGCCGCATTACACACAGTATATGCTAAACACATTTATTGTGAACCCGGCAGTGGCAGGTATTGAAAACTATTGGGACCTGAAAGCAAGCCACCGGCACCAATGGGCAGGTGTGAATGGTAGTCCTGTTACGACCTATTTAACACTGCACGGACCATTGAGAAAGACGGATTACCCACAGGCTTCAGTAACAGGTTTTGATCCTGAAGGTGCGAATCCAAGAGGCAGGGCTTACTGGGAAACCTATACCGTACCACCTACACACGCCGGTGCAGGATTGACAATACTGGATGATCATACAGGTCCGCTGAACCGTTTTTCTGCTACCGCTACTTATGCACACCACATAGGGCTGGCACCGGGTGTAAGCCTGAGTGCAGGTATTTCACTGGGAGCACAACGTGTATCGCTGGATGCCTCCAAACTGGATATGCAGGATCCCTCTGATCCCGTAATTGCAGGGAGTACAGAGCTGGGCAAATGGCGGCCGGATGTAAATGCGGGTCTGTACCTGTATTCCAGTCAATATTTCGCAGGCGTATCTATGCAGAATATAGCATCAACTCCTCATCTGTTTGTCACGGGAGGTTATCGCTTCTGGCTAACAGAAGATATCGGTATGCTGCCTTCGGTGATGATCAAATATATCGCATCACTGCCCGTAGGCGTAGAAGTAAATACAAAATTTCAATACAGGGATAAGGTGTGGTTAGGCGCCAGTTATCGCCATCAGGATGGTATTGCTGCAATGCTGGGTGTAAATGTAAATGCAACTTTCAATGTCAGCTATGCCTACGACTACACCACCTCGTCACTCAACCTTACAAGCAAAGGTTCGCACGAAATACTGGTCGGTATCCTGATAGGGAACCGGTACGCGGACCTCTGCCCAAGAAATATCTGGTAAAAACACTTAATCAATAATTAAACTCAAACCGACTATGAGAAAGTTTACTTTGTATGCATTCGTATTATTAGGAACATTGGCTTTTGCATCCTGTGGAAAGGATGGTGCTACAGGCCCACAGGGTGAAACAGGGGCTACCGGTGCACAAGGTGAAAAGGGAGATTCCGGTACTGCAAATGTTATTTATTCAGAATGGCTGAACTTAGGTTTTACCGGCGATGTAACGTCAGCAGGTGATTCTATATGGTATACAGGATTTGAAGTGCCACAGCTCACGGCTGACTGGCTGGCAAGCGGCACAGTCATGGTATACGCGAATCTGGGTACAGCAGATGATCCGGCTATAGTATCACTGCCATATTTCAGTGTATATAACAGTGTGAATATTATGCCTGTTCTCCTGACCGGTGGTATTGAAATCGATGCGAATACCGATGTAAGCACCGGTTATGATGACGATGGTAATATCATCCTGCAATACAGGTATGTCTTGATCCCAGGTGGTACAGCAGCACGTTCAGCTGTGGACTGGAAAGATTATAACAAGGTGAAGGCGTACCTGCACCTGAAAGACTAAGAATATAGCTTGCCGATTTCCTTTTTCCGGTTGTCCTCATTTAATGAGGGTGACCGGATTTTTTTTATATTTTTAGTCCTCTCAAAAAAAACGAAAGATATGCAACTAAACAGGCTGCTATTGGGTATGGCATTATTTGCCTCCCCATTCGCACGGGGACAGAGTACAACCAGCAATGTCAACTATGTAGATCCCACTATTGGCAGTGTGGGCATCATACTGGAACCCACCCGTCCTACGGTTCACCTGCCTAATAGTATGGTGAGGGTATTTCCCATCCGCAAAGATCAGCTGGATGACCGCATTCATGATTTCCCACTCACCATTGCATCGCACAGGCAGGAAAGCCTTTTTGGTATGATGCCCATATCAGGCGACGATTATTTTGCACCCAGGGTATGGGACAGGGAGCGTACTACGCCTTACTATTACAGTACTTTCCTCGACGATGCGGACCAGGTAGAATTTACGCCTGCAGCACGTAGCGGATATTTCCGTTTTCACTTCCAGGGAAAGGAGAAGCACTATCTCCGTTTTCAGCCTTTGAATGGTAAAGGCACTATCGAAGCAACCGGCAAACAGGTGATCACCGGTACAGAGCAATTCCACGGCATGGCAGCTTACTTTTATGCAGAGCTGAGCACCCCGATCGTAGGTGTACAAACTTTAGATAAAGAAGGTCAAAAGATATTGCTGGCAGAAGTGCCGGCAGCAACAGCAGTAAAATACGGTGTTTCTTTTGTAAGCATCGAACAGGCAAAAATTAACCTGCAAAAGGAGATCCCTGACTGGAACTTCGATGCAGTAAAAGATAAGGCATTTAAAGCCTGGGATAAAGTATTGTGCCAGATCAATGTGAAAGGCGGTACGCCTGCACAGAAACGGGTATTCTATACCTCTCTGTACCGTACTTACGAGCGTATGATCAATATCAACGAGTACGGTAAGTATTACAGCGCATACGATCACCAGGTACATTCCTCAGATAAGCCCTTTTACGCGGATAACTGGCTATGGGATACCTATATCGCATTAGAACCATTACAGACCCTTTTACACCCTTCTACAGAAGCAGATAAGATCAGTTCTTATATCCAGATGTATGAGCAGAGTGGCTGGATGCCTTCGTTCGCAGTCGTAACCGGCGATATGCCTTGTATGACGGGCAATCATGCCGCCGCGTGGATGGCAGATGCGTGGTTCAAAGGCGTACATAATTTTGATGTAGCCAAGGCATATGAAGGACTAAAAAAGAATGCTTTAGAGGCAACCCTGCTGCCGTGGAGAAATGGCCCGGGTACAGAGCTGGATGCTTTTTACAATACACATGGCTATATGCCTGCCCTCAGACCGGGAGAGAAAGAGTGGGTGAGTGAAGTACATGGTTTTGAGCGCAGACAATCTGTGGCCGTGACATTGGAAAATAGCTTTGATGACTGGTGTATCGCTCAACTGGCTATACCGGCAGGTAAAAAAGAAGATGTTCCATTGTTTTTAAAGCGTGCGGCTAACTATAAAAACGTATTCCGGGCAGATAAAGGCTTTATGTGGCCAAAGGACTCCGCCGGCAGCTGGATCGAGCCATTTGACCCTAAATTCTCAGGTGGTCAGGGTGGTCGTGATTATTTCACAGAAAACAATGCATATACCTACAATTGGGATGTAAAGCATGACCTGACAGGATTATTTGGTCTGATGGGCGGCCCTAAGGCAGCAGAGGCGAACCTGGACCAGCTGTTCCGTGAAGGACTGGGCAGAAGCAAATACCAGTTGTGGTATACCTTCCCGGATGCAACGGGGCTGGTTGGGCAGTTTGTAATGGGCAATGAGCCTAGTTTCCACATCCCTTACCTGTACAATTACCTGGGAGCGCCCTGGAAGACACAGAAACGCATCCGCATGCTAATGGATACCTGGTATACAGACAACCTGTTTGGTATTCCCGGAGATGAAGATGGGGGGGGTATGACGGCTTTTGTGGTGTTTTCTATGATGGGATTCTGTCCGGTAACCCCGGGTATTCCTCAGTATAATATTGGTAGCCCGGTATTTACGCAGGTAACGATACAGTTGGAAAATGGTAAGGTATTCACGATCAATGCACCTAAGAGTTCAGGAGAGAACAAGTACATTCAAAGTGCAAAACTGGATGGAAAAGTGCTGAATAAGCCCTGGTTTACGCACCAGGAGGTATTGAAAGGCGGGGTGTTGGAGCTGGATATGGGTGCTGCGCCAAATAAACAGTGGGGAAGTGGGGAGCAGGCATTACCTCCTTCTTCAATTAATTATAAATCAGGAGAATAGGTAACAATACGGCCATCCTTTCAGGATGGCCGTATTGTTTATAGATCTTCCAGAATTATTTTTCCCAATTCTTTAATAGCATCTTCATTTCTTTTGTAATATGTCCACTGTCCCTGCCTGGTCACGGTCAGCAGTCCTGTTCGCTGTAAGAGCGATAAATACTCAGAGGCAGTGGATTGTGTAACCCCCATTTTAAGCTGGATTTGTCCTACACATACGCCATTTTCGCAGCATCCTTCTGCCGGAAAATTATTTGCCGGGTCCTTCAGCCATTGTAATATCTGAAGCCTGGCCTTGTTGGATAATGCTTTGAATACTTCCACGTGTTCCATACTACAAAGGTATCGGAAAAATGCGATTTTATCATACTGTTGTATCAATTCAGCAGATTGGAAGAACTTTACTATAGATCTGTTAAACCTTAACCCATGTATTTTAGATTAGCTGTAAACCCCGTAGAAAATTTCAGAGTTAAAGACGTTCTCTCTCTACCCTATTTCAAGCATGTTAACCGGTTTGCCAAACCCTATTTATACAAATCCAACTATGTAAATGTACTCTTACAGGAGCGGAACATAGATGGATTCGCCATGGTACATCTGGTATACTTTATTAAGCAACCCGTATTGGTAGTGGTATCAGAAGAATCGCCCCGAACTGTTGTTCAGCAGGTAGTAAGCGGACAGATGGAGCTTCTTATCAAAGGTCAGAAACCCATGGTGTTACAACCAGACGGTTATGATATATTACAATTAAATACTGACGAGTATGCTCTCTTGTTGCAGCCTGGCATTTGTGAAGTGCTTCGCTTCGATTTTGAGGAATCGGTTATGAAAACAGTCAGTAAAACAGCCACTGTTAAACAGTGGCTGGATAAACTGAAGGCCGGTAAATCTGCTTTTTATAGTCACCGCCCTATAGATGAGAAATTCCGCTCTCTGCAGGGTGAAATGCAATATTGTCGTGCATTTACAGAAGAAGAGCAGGAATGGTTCAATGGTAAGTTGGACGAAGTATTTGAAATGGTGACAGAACAGGGGGTGCTGCGATAACCCTTGTTAGAATAGAACAGGGAGTGCTGGCAATAACCTTTCTTAGAATTTTACATCTCTTCCTTTAATCTGTGTAATTTTTCTGTGCGCATAAAGTATGACCTTTGTTTTATCAAACACAAAACAAAGGATATATGAAAACGCTCACAGGGAAAATTATTTTAGTAACAGGTGCATCAAGAGGTATTGGCGCGGCCATAGCGCTGAAACTGGCGGCAGAAGGCGCGACAGTAGTGATCAACTACGCTGGCAATAAAGAGGCGGCAGACAAGACCGTGGCGGCTATCCAGGAGCAGGGCGGAGCATCAATGGCCATACAGGCGGATGTAAGTAAATCCGACGAAGTAAAAAGAATGTTCGACACCGTAATAGCACAATATGGAAGAATGGATGTGCTGGTGAATAATGCAGGGATCCTGCTCTATAAATTAATCAAAGATACGACTGACGAAGAATTTGACAGGCAGTTTGCTATCAATGTAAAAGGTACTTTCAATACCATGCGCGAAGCTGCTACAAGGCTCGCTGATTAGTCCTCTTACACAATTGG
>NZ_MTKN01000220.1 GCF_001975825.1 [Flexibacter] sp. ATCC 35208 | reverse complement strand
ATCGGTGCTGGTGTTATGGTTGGATTTGTTGTAAGTAGTAAAGGCATTAGTTTTTTATTAGATCGTTATAAAAGTATGACATTTGCGGCAATTATTGGACTTGTAATCGGTTCGATTGTAATTGTATTCCCTGGGATTCCGACTGGCGGATTTTCAATTATAAGTTCAATTATTACCTTTATTTTAGGATTTGCGATTGTTACTTATTTCGGTAAGAAATAAGTACTTTAATCCCCTTGGCGATAAAAATCGTTAAGGGGATTTTTCATGCTATTCATTCAAAGTATAAGCATTTACATTGCTTGTTATAGAAAGCTTTTTTAAAATTGCTGAGTAGCATATGCTTAGCGAAAGAGGACTGGCTCCTTCGTTGTAGCAAACTGTTTTTGATAGTATAATGAAAGAAGTATGCAGTGAGGAATTTTACTGCAAGTAGCTGAGGTGAAGAAACATGCAAAGAGTGACAAACTGTGTGTTAATTAGAGATAATGAAGTACTCTTACTCCAAAAACCTCGCCGAAATTGGTGGGTTGCACCAGGCGGGAAAATGGAGCGTGGTGAGACTGTAAGAGATTCCGTTGTTCGCGAGTATCGTGAAGAAACAGGTATTTATTTGAAAAACCCAGCGTTAAAGGGG
>NZ_MTKN01000219.1 GCF_001975825.1 [Flexibacter] sp. ATCC 35208 | reverse complement strand
TGTTTTACTTTCAGCTTCCGGCTTATCCTCGCACAGGTAGTTTTCCAGTGTTCTTCCGTTGTAATCGCCTCGCTCATAAACGGCTTGTTCATTTTCGCCATTCTAACATTCGGTCCTTCTTCCTTTTGTGAGACTTCTGCATTTGCCTTCGTTTCGGGATGCAGCTCGTTGCCGGCTTACTATGACCTCGGCTGACTTCTGATGGCACCTTGAAGCCATTCTTTATGCTGACTTCTGTTTCCGCTTCGGTATTCTCTCATACCTCTGCCAGATTGCAATCAGATCTCCCAGGGTAAGGTTATACGCTTTCCATTCATGTAGCCCCGGTATTTACACTGCATGGTTCCGTACAGTATAGGGCTTTTGTCTGTTGTGCGACATCGCCCACCATGCCTTGCCTTGTATACCGTTTCTGTTCGTGGGCTCGAATGTTTGCCGCCAGCTTCCTTCAGATTCGTGGTCACCCACGACACCCTTGCCTTTGGCTAATGATACGTACTGCAACGCTCATTCAGGACTTACACCCTAGAGCTTATAACCATGCCTGGCGCACACAA
>NZ_MTKN01000218.1 GCF_001975825.1 [Flexibacter] sp. ATCC 35208 | reverse complement strand
TCCTTACATTATATTGTCGGTTCCAGAATCATCCTTGAGCAATGCCTTTTATAAAGTGAAACTTTAATTCATATTTTTTCATTCCCTCCACTTTCTTTGCCCTGTTAATTTAATAAATACCCTTTTTATTAGAACATAAACATGTATTATCGTCTTTGTATGTAAAAATCATAAAATACCGGTTGTTTAAATGGTTCTTGTTTGAGGAAGAAAAATAAAAAGGCCAAGGAGAAATGAACTGCACCCCAATTGTTAGACACAGTCTAACAATTGGAGGTGCAGTTTTTTGTATGACAAAATTTACGAAGGATTTAAAGTTAACGCTCGTTCAAGGATTTAATCCGAAAATAATTTCTCAAGCAGAATATGCAAAACAGATGCATATTACAAAGGCACAATTTCAATACTGGTTACGCTTATACGAACTCCATGGAGAAGAAGGTTTACACGAGGTCTATACAAATTACACCGCAGAGTTTAAACTAGACGTACTAAATTTTATGGCTCAATCGGGTATATCGTTAATGGATACAGCGGCTATATTCATGGTTCCTTCTTTTACAACGGTTTATCAATGGAAGAAGCAATTTGAAGTAGGTGGCTTAGATGCCCTTGAACCAAAGAAAAAGGGGCGTCCATCCAT
>NZ_MTKN01000217.1 GCF_001975825.1 [Flexibacter] sp. ATCC 35208 | reverse complement strand
CGGTCATTGCTAGGCGGACACCGTCTTTGTTGTAAACGTACTGACGAAGGACTTTTCCGTTTCCTTCTGTTTCGTATAACGGGTTACTTGTCCGTTTACGTTCTTTTCACCTTTGCTCATTAAGGCAACAAGTTGATTTATCTCGTCCTATATAAGTAAGTAAGGACATAAAGTTATGTCCCTACTTACTATCATCGTACTTCCAATCAACTACACAATTTCTATTAATAAAAGAAATCACCTAGTTTTATAAAACACAAATGAGAAACAAACAGCCAGCGCAAAAAAGAATAAAATCAAAATTTTAATACCCCAACTTAAAAAGTTAAAATATGGAGTGAAGATTATAACTATTATATATACGAGCCATATTACTGTAATAGTAAACGGAATGTATTCTCTTGATTTTAAGAACATTATTGACAAATATAAAATCCAACCTATCCCTATAATCCATGTAATAATTGCTCCACCTTCAATAAAAATCATCTCCTATCTTCTGAGGGTTATAATTTTTATAGGCTTTTATACACCTTGATTCATAAAGAAGCTTCCTACATCTCCATCATCTTACCTCAATGAAATAGAACATAATGGACACTATTATAAAAGATAATCCAAATATCAATAAACGGATCTATATA
>NZ_MTKN01000216.1 GCF_001975825.1 [Flexibacter] sp. ATCC 35208 | reverse complement strand
GATTGTCCAAGATCCTAACCAACTTGTATCACCACGGTATGTGCTCATCGGTATAAACTCACTTACATAAAATCCAAACGAAGAAACAAACGAATCAATAATAAATCCACCTGGCCCAAATAGTAATATGAATGCCATTAACAAAATTGCTAATCTAACATTTAAATTACTTATAATTTGAATCCCTTTATCAATACCTGTTACTGCCGATATGGTAGACACGGCCACTACACAAACAATAATTGCTAATTGAGTAGTAAATACATCAGAAATTCCAAATAATTCTTGTAACCCATAACTTGCTTGTAAACCTAAAAATCCAATTGGGCCAATTGTACCTGCAGCTACTGCAATAATTGCAGCTGCATCAATTATCGTTCCAAGCAGGCTCTTTCTTAATTTTTCCCCAAAAATAGGATATAAAAGCGTTCGAGGTTTTAGCGGCATACCTTTATGATAATGTCCATACATCATAACTACCGCACTAATTGTACCTAAAATCGTCCATGCTAAAAATCCCCAATGCATATAACTTTGTGCTAAAGCAGGCATAACTGCTTCTTTCGTTCCAGCAGATATACCATCATGTATTGGTGGCACCGTCATCAAATGGTACATTGGCTCTGCTGCTGCCCAAAAAACGCCAC
>NZ_MTKN01000215.1 GCF_001975825.1 [Flexibacter] sp. ATCC 35208 | reverse complement strand
CTTTTAGAGATGACGATGTAACATCCGCGCCATAAGCAATAAATGTCGTCTTAGGGTTATACTTTTTATAATCTGTTTTAATATATGACTCAATTCCTTTAGAATCACATACTAACAAATCTGCATTTTTAACCATTAACTTCTCAGATATTTTCCAATATGTTCTGATAGCAGGGCTCCATTTACTTCTTTTCCACTCATGCCCATCTGGATTTACAAATACTTTTACACCCATTTTTTCTAGCTTATTTTTATAGAAGGAAAAGAATGGACCAATACGACAAGCAAGCACGTAAACAATGCAATTTGTAAGGCTATTTCTTTTAATATAACGGATACACTCTTTTAAACTTAAAATATCGTATGCTACTGCTTTAGCACTACCAATTTCAGGTGTTTTGACATTAAAACATCTTGCATTATTATGCTTAAACTCATCATTATCATGAGCTAGACAAGATACGTGATATTGAATATCTTCACTTTGTTTTCGAGCTGTTAAGTATTCTACAAATGTTTCGAATCCACCATATTTTGCGGGAATTCCTTTAGATCCGATGATAAATACATGTTTCATTTATTCTTCTACTCCTGCTCTTACCTCTTGATATAGGTTTATTATTTAGTCAGTATGTTTTTTCATAATGAA
>NZ_MTKN01000214.1 GCF_001975825.1 [Flexibacter] sp. ATCC 35208 | reverse complement strand
ATATGTGGGCACCTGATGTGTATGAAGGAGCGGCTACACCTGTTACTGCTTTTCTTGGAACGATTTCTAAAATTGCCGGGTTCCTACTCATTATTCGTTTGTTCCTTATGATCTTTGCAAGTGTATTAATACAAGGAGATATGCAATCTTTATATGGGCATATGAGTATATATATTGCAGTGCTAGCAAGTATTACGATGATTGTTGGGAATGTAGTCGCGTTAAAACAATACAATATAAAGCGTTTATTTGCTTATTCAGGCATTGCACATGCGGGGTATTTACTCGTTCCACTTGTGGCATTATCACCATTTACGATGGATAGCATGTGGTTTTATATGCTGGCATACATGCTTATGAATATAGGCGCATTTGCCATTATCCACGGCTTAATCTTACAAAATGATGAGGAAAATATAACAATTTTCACAGGTTTATATAAAAGGTCGCCATTTACAGCGATAATGATGACAATTTTTATTTTATCGTTGGCTGGGATACCAGGAACGGCTGGATTCATTGGAAAGATTAATATTTTTTTAGGCGCACTTCATGTAGAGCCAGCACATTACGTACTAGCTTCGATTATGATGGGTACGACAGTTGTTTCATTCGTATATTATTTCCGTAGTTTACAACAAATGTTTTTCCGC
>NZ_MTKN01000213.1 GCF_001975825.1 [Flexibacter] sp. ATCC 35208 | reverse complement strand
TGAATTTGCTGAGCATAAAGTCTATAATGCAGGAGAAAGCACCAAACACATCGATTGGAAATTATTTGCCAAAACAGATCGATTGTACACGAAACGTTATGAGGAAGAAACCAATTTGCGTTGTCATCTTATAGTCGATAATTCGTCGTCAATGCATTATCCCGAACTAAAATCAGGTCAGCCTTTTTATGAAAAGAAGATTGGTTTTGCGGTTTTAGCTTCGGCAGTTTTAATGAATATCTTAAAGAAACAACGTGATGCTGTGGGTTTAAGCGTTTTCTCAGACAGTTACGAATATTATGCTCCCGAAAAAGGAAGTGATCGCCACCACAGAATGTTGCTCAATAAATTAGAGCAATTATTAGAACAGCCAAAAGTCAAAAAAACAACGGACACGATTACGTATTTGCATCAAATTGCAGAGAAAATGCATCGCCGTTCGATGATTATTTTGTTTACAGATATGTTTCAGTCAGAAGATGATGAAAAGCTTTTTAGTGCCTTGCAACATCTTAAACACAACAAGCACAAAGTGGTTTTGTTTCATGTGGTAGATAATGAAACAGAGCTTAAATTCGACTTTGATAATACGCCAAGAAAGTTTATTGACTTAGAATCAGGCGAAGAAGTGTCGATTTTTGCCGATAATGTAAAAGTG
>NZ_MTKN01000212.1 GCF_001975825.1 [Flexibacter] sp. ATCC 35208 | reverse complement strand
CTCCGCCCCACCACCCCCTCTCACCCAACAGCCGTCACACCCTCTCCCCCGACCGCTCTCTCCCCCACCCCCACAAACACCAATAACAACGAGGGTGTCATTTTAAAAAAAACTTTTAAAAAAAGCACCAAAAGAAAAAAAAAAAAAAAAAAAATGTGAAAAAAAAAAAAAACCCCCAAACAAAATTTTTGGAACACAACCCACAGAAAAAAAAATTAAAAAAAAAACAAAAAAAAAAACAAAAATAATTTCAAAAATAAAAAAAAAAAAAAAAAAAAAATACAAGAAAAAATTTTTTTTTTATTTTTATAAAAAAAAATAAAAGTGAAGAGAAAAAAAAAAAAGAAAAAAAAAAAAAACGGACGAACAACGGAGAGTATAAGATGCGAGTGAGGGGTAGAATGAAGGGTAATGGGAGTTTTATTTTTTGTTTTGTTTAAATAAAAACAAAAAAAAAAAAAAAAAAAAAAAAAAATAAAATTAAAAAAAAAGAGGAAGAAATATATAAAACAAAAATATATTTAAAAAAGAAGAAGAATAAAAAAAAAAAAAACAAAAAATAAAATAATTGAATATTTTTTTTTTTTTTTTTTATATTTAAAATTTATTTTATCATTTTTTTTTTTCTCTATTTATCATATACTTATAACAACAAAAAAAAAAAAAAAACAA
>NZ_MTKN01000211.1 GCF_001975825.1 [Flexibacter] sp. ATCC 35208 | reverse complement strand
AGCGTATCTAAACTCAAATTGATTTTATTGATCCCATACTGTTTTAAAACATCAATGTGACGATCAATTAAAATTCCGTTTGTAGTAATGGAAAGAGAAACTCCAAGACTTGCTAATTTTGATGCAATCTCCGGGAAATCCTTCCGTAAAAGAGGTTCTCCTCCTGTTAATCTAATTTTATCCACACCATTTTCTACGAAAGTCCGGGCAATCGAAAAAATCTCATCAGCCGTCATCAAACTGGCTTTTGGGGATAATATGATTCCGTCAGCAGGCATGCAATACGTACAACGCAAATTGCATTTCTCTAACAGCGAAATACGCAAGTAATTGTGTTTTCGCCCAAAATCATCCGTTAAAATAGTTTTAGAGGGTATCATGATTTTTTCCTTTTAAAATATGAAAAACATGCAATACATGAGGAAAAACAGCATCCATAGATTCCCTGGCTCCGTTTGTTGATCCCGGCAAAGCCAAAACCAAACTTTTTCCTAATGTTCCAGCAACAGTTCTGGACAACATTGCATACGGCAGTCTTTGCTGCCCATAATTGCGAATAGCTTCTTCAATTCCCGGAATTCTGCTTTCCAGTAATGGTGATAAAGCTTCCGGCGTAACATCTCTTGGTGATAAGCCCGTTCCTCCGGTAAAAATTACTAACTGATGTTCTTTT
>NZ_MTKN01000022.1:83111-121500 GCF_001975825.1 [Flexibacter] sp. ATCC 35208 | reverse complement strand
ACTATTTTCAAAGAAAAAGGAGGTGTATCATACTTTTGATACACCTCCTTTTCGATTTTCAGTATCCTCTTTTGTTAGAATAACTTGCGGGCTTCGGCATTCACGATCTGCGCGGTCATTTCGGCAGGGGATGATTCAGCTTGCAGGAATACTTCCAGAATATGTTTATTAAGATCCATCGCGGTGGCCTCGGCCGGGAGCTGACTGGCAACCTGGTTGATGATCGTGATGGTTTGTTCTTTCAGTGTTTTTACGGCTTCCCAGGCGATTGCAGAGACGTAGATCTGCTGGGTGACGTTGTGGTCGAATTCAGCTTTGATAGTGTGAATCAGGCCCACCTGCATGTCTGTAGCACCGAGGCCGGGTTGGTATACACGGCTGATCAGGTTCTGCAGGTTGATGCGGTCTACCAGCAAAGCCATTCTTTCATAGGCTTGTAATTGGAGGGGGAGGACTGCCGGGTCGCTGCTGCGTTTTTCAGAAACAGGTGCGGCGGTGACAGGTGTTACCTCCTTGTCTTTAGGTTTTAGGAACATATCCTTCAAGGTCATATATAGAATAGTTAGAATGCCAAGTCCAAGTACGATAAAGAGGGCTTGCTGAGATGTCATACCCATGTATAATAATTGTTTGCAGGTGCAAATATATAAATAATAATGTGCAGATGTAGTGGCGAAAAAAAAGCTTTTGCCGATTTGGCAAAAGCTTTTCTATAGGAAATGAATTATTTAGGCCAGTTTTTCCAGACCTGCTTTCAAACGCTTCATCCCTTCCTGGAGCTTCTCCATAGAAGCGGCATAAGAAATTCGGATGGCATTTGGCTGCTGGAAGGCAGAACCTGTTACAAATGTTACGTTCGCTTTGTGCAGCAGGTACATACACAGATCATCTGCATTGTTCACTTCTACACCGTCGTAAGACTTGCCAAAGAAGCTGCTTACATCCGGGAACATATAGAAGGCGCCGTCCGGGTTGATCAGTTTCAAACCTGGCATCTGGCTCATTTGTTCAAATACAAATGCTCTTCTTTTGGTGAACTCTGCCAGCATTTCATCAGCAGAATCTTTCGGACCATTCAGTGCTGCCACTGCTGCTTTTTGTGTGATAGAGCAGGTTGCAGAAGTGAACTGGCTTTGCATATTCTCCGCCGCTTTTGCTACTGCTGCAGGTGCAGCCAGGTAGCCTAAACGCCATCCTGTCATCGCAAAGCCTTTACTCAGACCATTGATGATAATCGTGCGTTCTTTCATTCCCTCGAACTGTGCTATGCTTTCGTGCTTACCTACATAGTTGATGTATTCATAGATCTCATCAGCCATCACGTAGATACCAGGATATTTGGCAAATACATCGGCCAGTGCTTTCAGCTCTTCTTTACTATATACAGATCCGGTAGGATTGCAGGGAGAAGAGAACATGAACAACTTTGTTTTTGGCGTAATAGCCGCTTCCAGTTGTGCAGGGGTGATCTTGAATTTATTTTCAATACTGCATGGTACGAACACAACCGTACCCTGACAGAGTTTTACTAATTCTGAATAAGTGACCCAATAGGGGGTAGGGATAATGACCTCATCACCGGGGTTGATTACACTCAGCACTGCGTTGGCAATACTTTGCTTGGCACCTGTCGATACCACAATCTGTTCCGGCAGATATTCCAGATTGTTATCGCGTTGCAGTTTCTTCACTACTGCCGCTCGCAGATCTGCAATACCAGCTACGGGTGTGTAATGCGTAAAGCCTTCATCGATGGCTTTTTTTGCTGCCTCCCTGATGTGGGTTGGCGTGTCAAAGTCAGGTTCGCCAATACTCAGATCCACAATGTCTATGCCCTGTGCTTTCAACTCGCGGCTCAACTTCGCCATCTTGATCGTTTGTGGCTCAGAGATCCTTGACAGCCTTTCTGCTAATTCCAAATGCTTCATAACAAAAATGTTTAGTAGGTGCGCGACCAGCAACAAACCTACAATAATTTTGTAACTGATAGTGGAAGAAATCTGTGATCGTAGTTAGGAGGAGCGGAAATACTTAACGTTTTAGTAGCTTCACCACGGCCTTGTCCCTGCCCTTTTGCGCCCTTAAATAATATATACCGGCAGGTAATGCTGAAAAGTCAGCAGGCCATTCATAGTAATAATAATCTGTAGCAGGGGTAAAGTTTGTTGTCCTGATCCTGCGGCCGTTATTGTCAAACAGCGCCAGTTCCACCTTTTGACCTGCATTTACATGTACAAATGTTTTGATCTCATTTGTAAAAGGATTGGGGATTGCTTTCAGCCAGCTGTGCTGAAACTGTAAAGTATCATTCGATAAAGTACTGGCTAGTAAGGTATTGTAAGCTATCTGATAGTTGGGAATACCATATCCCATATCATTGTCTGGAGAGCTATACTGGCTGCTACTGGCCTTGACAGCATTGATCACTTCCTGGTTCGTACTGTTAGGGAATGCCTGCCATAAGCATGCGGTGAGACCCGCTATGACTGGTGTGGCAAAGGATGTACCATCGCCTAGTGTAAGTATGCCGTCTGGTCGTACGATCTGACTATTTTTGCCGACAGATACCACATCTGGTTTGATACGGCCATCGGCGGTGGGGCCACGGCCGCTGAAGTCGGCCAGATCACCTTCGGGGCTGACTGCGCCTACCGTCAGAATATTATCTGCATCAGCGGGTGTCAATATATAATGCCAGTCATTCGCACCTTCATTGCCTGCGGCAATGACGACGATCATTCCCTTTGCAGCAGCCAAAGCGGCGGCACGGGCAATGATGGTCGTTTTTCCATCCAGATCTGCATAAGTATGATTATAAACAGGATCGTCAAATGTATTGTAACCAAGAGAGGAGGAGATGAGATCAGCACCCAGACTGTCTGCATATTCAGCCGCAGCTACCCAGTTATTTTCTTCAATGGGTTTTTCCCAGTCTGTTTCTTCTGTACGGAGCAGGATGTAACCTGCTTCCGGTGCGGATCCGATCATCTCATCGGGGAGGTTGGATGCCATGATGGAGAGAACCTCCGTTCCATGTTCGCCATAGTCGTATACGTTAGCAGCGGCCTTGACAAAATCCCAGGTGCTGATGATATTGGTACTGGTAAAAGCACGGTTTACATTCACAGAAGGGAAACCATTGTCAATAACGGCAATGATCATGTTCTGTCCTTTATAATTGTGGTCATGCAGGGTGATGGCATTATGTAGTTCCATCTGCCAATGAGCGCCACCGTAAGTACCGGTGCCTGACAGTTTCGTGCTTTTGCCGTTGGCCGCAATGGTTTTTCGTAGCGCGGATTTACGGCCTTCAGTACTGGTTTTTTCCACAAAGGAGAAGGATTGAATTTTTCTCAGGGCGGTGGTATCAGTAGTCTGAATGATGACCTGATTAAACCAGCGGGAAGTATACAATATATTTACATTTCCGGCAGCAGCAATGCTGTCACGGTAGGTTGGAGATACCGGCAGGTCTGTACTGTCTATGGAAAGGTGTTGTTTTGTTCTGCGTGCAATTGCTTTGGCAGTAAGGAATTGGGAGGGTTGATCGAGGGACCAGGTAGTGTTGGCTTTATCGCGCAACTGGATAATATAGCGTGGAGTCTGGGCCTTAATAAAGGAATAGGATAGCAGGAATATTATCAGGATAGTTAGCCTCATGGGGCTAAGATATAGTAAAAAACCCGCTTCTGCCAATGACAGAAGCGGGTAAATTCTATTAATAATAGTTCTTGATATATCCAACATAAGGAGCCAGTGTACCACTGGTGACATTGGCATCGCCTGTGAGGAAGATGGTGTATACACCACCTGAAGTCAGTTGGGTAGAAGAAGAATTATTAGTTGCTACAATTGTTTCCGTACCTGCTTTCTTGATGGTGATAGAAGTCGCAGTGGATACGGTGGTCAGTGCCTTGAACACAGAACTTGGTCTGGACAGGGAGAATGTTCTGTTGCTGTCAATTTTAGTTGTGTTCAGGTATACGTCAACCGCACCGATGTTAGGTGATAAGTTCCAGAAGCGGATATTCAGGTTGCTGTTGCTAGCACCTTCGAAATCGTCTTCGATCGGATAGAACACAGGTGAGGTAGAATCACCGAATGCTACCAGGGTGTAGTAGGTCAGCGAATCGTAGTTGGCAGCGCTGGTAGACACCACTGTAGTGCTGGTTGCATATCTTTTCAGGTCGAAAAGGTGGTAGCCACCGTAGGCCTGGTAGTTGTAACCTGCAAATCCTGTGGAGATGCTGTCCTTAACTTTGGTAGAGTTGTCATAGAAGTCCAGTTTTGCAGCACTTGTGATACCATTGATCACAACGAAAGCAGCGACTGGTCTTGAAGGAGTTGTGTTTTCAGTTTTCAAACATGCGGTAAACCCTGTTACCATTGCTAAAAGGGCCGCTACTGCCCATAAACGTTTACTTGTTGCCATTTCACTCACTTGTTTAATATAGAATTAGAACTTGGTATTTTCAAAAGATTTTATTGGAATAGTCAATTTTGAACCGGGACAGGTCGGGACGATATATCCGCGGCCGTTGGCGCTCATAATTATAAATAAGCTCGCCTAAGGCCTGCATGAAAGGTTCGCCTATCTGTTTGAACTGGTAATTTTCGTCGGAAAGGATTCCAGTGTTGTCATTTACATAAACGGTTGTAGATAACATAAATTCAATCCGGTGGGCAAAGTCTGCTATATAGGCCACGTCTGTTAATGTGCCATATGCCCATCCTGGTTTATTAAAGCTGCGTACATTACCACTGATATTGTTGTTTTTCTCTGCACCAAACAACAGAAACTTCACGTAATTATGATGAAACGCTGCCGAATCAAAAGTTGGTTGCTCCGATTCTTCCGGCTGTGCTGACATGCAGTGGTATAAAAATCCATAGTCGCCATCATTTAAACGGAAACGTTGTGATTTTGTTACAAGATCAGGAAAAATAATACTTTTTAAAATATTGTGCAGGTCTGCCAGGCAGATCCTGTTTTTCTCCGAGGCATCCATTGGGGTTTCGACCAGTTCATTTTGTTCATTATAGTATGCCTTCCCCATCTGGTCGTGTCTGGGGGAGAAGGTGAGGGCGCTGTATAGACCAGGTTGCTGGTAGATGACCTTTTTGCCCCTGCGAAAAGTAATGGGGTTGGTATACCGGTTTTTTTCGGGTGAAATACCGGAGACTCCCACCCGGTGTCTGACCTGTGCCCCGGGGTACCCTTTGGCCCAGAGACTTTTATTAAAGGCTTCCTGACCGATAAATTCATAGAGCCGGTTGAAGGCATCGTTGTCACTGACCAGCAATATCTTTTTAATATAATTACCGATGGAGGGGAATCCGGAAGGGGAGGAGGCATCTGTGAGGGCGGCCGGGGTAGCGCCGGGCATACTTCCGGTGAACATGGGAGTATGGCGGTCCAGGCCCTGGATAGAAAGGTTATTCAGTTTTTCCAGGGCGAGGGCGGTGGCGGCCAGTTTTATGGTAGAGGCGGGGTAGAAATAGGTGTTTTTGTCCAATCTATAGGTGAAATCTGTGCAATGGGGGGTGTTTTGCGCATCCCGGTCGATCCTGGTATAAATAATCTGCAGCCGGTACTTTTCCGGATTGGCAAAAACCCGTCCAAGGCGGGCTGTCTGTGTATTTAGCAGGGAATCTAAAAAAGAGTCTTGGGGAAGGTAATTGGAGGTTTGCATATTTTTATTAGTATTGCAGCCTGCAAGGTATAGTATCAACCAGATAGAAAAGCATTGGCACACACTTAGAGAAGACTAAATAAGGGCAAAAAACTCCGGTTTAAGAGTTGAAAACCAATATTTTCCACCTTTTTCCTTTTCTGAGTTTCTCCGGCTTTAATATATCAATTTAAATTCTATCTTTGCAACTCTTAAAAATTTTTTATAAACCCGAAACAATATGCAACTTAAAGGACTGGTTAGATTTTTTGCCGGTGCATTGATCCTTATCTCTGTGTATTACTTGTCTTTCACGTTTCTGGTCCGCAGCTACGAGAGCAAGGTAGACCTGCAAGCCAAAAACGACGTCTTAAAGGCGAACAAAAGTGCTGTGGAGAAGTATCCAAACAGTAAAGAGCAACAGGCTTTTTATCAGGATACACTGACTGATCTGATAAAAGTAAGGAGACAAAGGATACTGGATAGCACCAGCAATCAACAGATCGCGGGTTTTCCCTGGTACATAACCTATACTAAAGCCAAGGAAAGAGAGCTGAACCTTGGGCTTGACCTCCAGGGAGGTATGAACGTAGTGCTCGATGTGAGCGTGGAAGATGTGATTCGTTCGCTGAGCGGTCACTCGACTGATGCAGCTTTTAACCAGGCGCTGAGGAATGCAGCGGAAGCAAAAAAGACCAGCCAGTCGGATTTTGTAACATTGTTCGGGCAGGAATACCAGAAGGTAGCTCCTAACGGTCGTCTGGCAACCATTTTTGCCAACGCTTATCAGAAAGACATCAATTTCAACACCTCTAACGCGGACGTTCTGAAAGTGATCCGTAGCGAAGCAGGTGCTGCAATTAAAAATACTTACCTCGTACTGCAAAAACGTATTGACAAGTTTGGGGTAGCTTCTCCAAACATCAGTCTGGACGAAAGCAAAGGTATTATCTCCGTAGAACTGGCTGGGGTAGACAACCCTGATCGTGTAAGGAAATACCTGCAGGCGAGTGCGAACCTGGAGTTCCGCGAAGTGTACAGAAACGACGCTGACTTCTTTAACAATGTACTGGTGAAGATGAACGAAGCACTGAAAAATGTTTCCACCACTAAACCAGCCACTGTTGACACGGCTGCTACCGCAGCTACTGCAGTAGCTACTGCAAAAGCTGGCAAAGCTGCTGCTGATACTTCTAAAGAAGGTAGCCTGGCTAGCTTCATGAACGATTCTGCAAAAGATAAGAACGGTAAAGTTGACTCTGCCAAGCTGATGGCGAACGCAGAAAAGGAATTCCTGAAGTCTAACCCACTGTTTGGCATTCTGCATCCGAACGTTTCACAGGAAGGTCCATATCCTAGTGCTACTATCGGTAGGATTCTACCCTCTGACACCGCTACCTTCAAAGCTTACCTGACATTGCCTGCGGTGAAAGCCGTAATGCCTAAAGATCTGGTATTTGCTTTTGGTCCTGAAAATAAAACAGACCGCCATGGTGTGATCGAAGTATTTGGTCTGAAAATCAATCCAGCTAACCCAGCTCCACGTGTAAGCGGTGAAAGAGTTGTAGATGCTAAACAGGATTTCGACCAGAATGGTAATGCTGAGATCAGCATGACTATGGATAACGTAGGTGCGAGAGAATGGAAAAAGCTGACCGGCGAACTAGCTCCTAAAGGTGGCGCAGAAGACGATCGCAGCAACCTGAACTATGTAGCGGTGGTACTGGATAGCATCGTTTACACAGCTCCTTCAATTATTAATGAAATTCCTGGAGGTCACTCCCAGATCACCGGTAGCTTTACCGTTGAAGAGGCGAAAGACCTTGCAAATATCCTGAAGTCAGGTAAAATGCCTGCTCCGGCTAAAATTGTTCAGGAGCAGATTGTCGGACCAACCCTGGGTGCTGAATCTATCGCAGCTGGTGCTAAATCCTTCATCATCTCCTTCATCGTGATCTTCGTACTGATGCTGGTATATTATAATACTGCTGGTATCGTTGCAAACATCGCGTTGGTACTGAACCTGCTGTTCACCTTCGGTATTCTTGCTTCGCTAGGTGCGACGCTAACGATGCCTGGTATAGCCGGTCTGGTACTGACTGTAGGTATGGCCGTGGATACGAACGTAATCATCTTTGAACGTATCAAGGACGAACTGGTGCATGGCAGAACTTACCAACAGGCTGTG
Source organism: [Flexibacter] sp. ATCC 35208 (assembly GCF_001975825.1). GTDB lineage: Bacteria > Bacteroidota > Bacteroidia > Chitinophagales > Chitinophagaceae > Chitinophaga. The sequence continues at coordinate 113,640 of NZ_MTKN01000022.1, read as the reverse complement.
GAACATGGTTACAGGCGTTCTTATGCGCCTGTACTGGATGGTCACATCACCTCCCTGCTCACCGCAATTATCCTGTTCTACTTCGGTTTAGGTCCTGTACTGGGCTTTGCTACCACTCAAATCATCGGTCTGTTATTGTCCCTGTTCTGTGGTATCATGATCTCCCGTATTGTAACTGATTACTATACCAACAAGAAACGTCACTTCGAATATTTCACCCCGATTTCCAGGAAGATCTTCAAGCATGCTACTTTTGACTTCGTAGGTAAGAGAAAGTATGCTTATGTGATCTCTGGTATCATGATCCTGCTGGGTGCCTCTTCCTTCATTCACGGTTTCCGTCACGGAGTTGACTTTGATGGTGGTCGTAGCTTCACTGTTCGTTTCGAACAGCCAATGAAGACCGAAGAAGTACGTGGCGTACTGGAAAAAGAATTTGGTACAGAGCCGTATGTGAAAACTATCGGTAACACTAACCAGCTGAACATTACTACCAACTATAAGATCAACGAACAGAGTCCTGAAGTTGATAAGGAAGTAACTGAGAAACTGTACAATGGTTTGAAGAAATTCTATGATAATAATGTGACTTATGAAGTATTCTCTTCACCTCGTTACATCGTAGCTTCCCAGACAGTATCACCAACCATCTCTGATGACCTGCGTGCAGGTGCGGTGAAAGCGACGATCCTGTCCCTGATAGTGATCTTCCTGTACATCCTGTTACGTTTCAACAAGTGGCAATATTCTATCGGTACACTCTTCTCCCTGTTGCATGACGTGATGGTAACATTGGCGGTATTCTCTTATTGCCATAATCTCGTTCCGTTCCCACTGGAAGTTGACCAGCACTTCATTGCGGCGATACTAACGGTGATAGGTTTCTCAATGAATGATACCGTGATCGTATTTGACCGTATCCGTGAGTACTTCCGCAGTGGTCAGATGAAGGGTCAGTCAAGAGACAGCATCATCAACAAGGCGATCAACGATACACTGAGCCGTACAGTAATGACGTCTCTGACAGTATTCCTGACTATCCTGATCCTCTTCATCTTTGGTGGTGAGGTAACCCGTGGTTTCGCATTTGCGATGCTGATTGGTGTGATAACCGGTACTTACTCATCTATCTTCGTAGCTGCACCGGTTTTGGTGGACTTCGACAAAAAGAATGAGTTAGCTAATGAAAGCGAAGCAATTCCTGTAAAAGATGCAGATAAGAAAGGCTTAGCTGGCGCAGCTGTTAAGAAATAGTGTTCAATTAAATGTTTGATATATAAGAGCCCTTCGGTGTAACCGAGGGGCTTTTTATTTGGTAGAGATGCTTGCGGGGAGGCGAGGAGGTGGCGCTTCTTTTGGGTGGGTAGGTTTGGTGACAGGACTGCAGGGAGGAAATTTTTCTTTTGGGGGAGTGGGGGATATTTTTCAGAGTGAGCCGGAGCAAGGCTTTTTTCTTACCTATTGGGGTATAGATAAAAGCGATGTTGCTCTTTTGGGGGAGTATATTATTTTGCATGTAAATAGTTTACTTATGGCAATAGCAACAGCAAAAAATACCTGGGTAAAGTGGATCAGGAGGGTAGGAATCTGGGGCTTCCTGTTCTTTTTGGTGAAGGGGTTGGTGTGGCTGGCGTTGGCGTATTGGATTGTGAAGTAGGGGTAGATTTAAATTTGGATATAGTCATTTCTTTAAAAGAAAAACGGTTTTGTCGTCAGACAAAACCGTTTAAAAAATCTTTATTCCTTAGTGAGTAATTTGAGTAGTTTATCATCCTCACTACCATCATCTGCCATTATCCCAAAATCTCCTTTATATGTCCACACTGTCCATGAGAGAGTGTTTTTATCCAGTGCCTTTTTCATATCCTTGTACCAACGCATCCTGTCTTTTCTGGGGGTCAGACTTGTACAGCCCCATTCTCCACATATAAGCGGCACTTTAAACTTCTTTGCTACTCTGGCTACTGTTGCTATCTGATCTGCTATAATATCTTCATTATAATCCTGCGTACTACCTGCCAGCAGATTTCTGATAGTGGCCGGTTGCTGGTTCAGTTCTTTGGCAGTGATTGTCGCACCGGGATAATGAACCGGTCCGCTGTAATCCTGCTGTCTGCTGCCATTATAACGGTAATGGGTAAAGTAAACGGGTTCGTAATAGTGAAAGTTGAGTATAATGTGATTGTCTCCTTCAGGTAGTTTCAGCTGTGAAAACGTGCTGTAACTGCCATTCTGGTTACTACTTACTACTATCACTCTTTTAGGATCAATTTCACGGATGGCTTTGATCGCTTTTGCCAGCAGATCATTCCATTGTGCTGCACTATCTGCTGCAGGATTACTGAGTAACTCATATGCTACCAGGTTTGTTGGATATTTTTTCAGCTCCAGCGCCAGTTCTTTCCATATGTCAATAAAACGATCCTGTTCATCATCATCGCTCCACAGGCGGTGTCCCTTCAGTATATTCAGGTCAATAATTACACGCAGCTTGTTTGTTTTACACCAGCCAATGGCAGCATGTATATACTTAAAAGCATCTGCATATTTCTCGTTCTTATAGTTCCACAGCTCACCTTCATCTATAGGTATACGCAGGTGGTCGAAACCTTTTTGTGCGAGTAAGACCACATCCTGCTCACCAAAAAAATCTACCTGTGCCGTACCGTTACGGCCATTGGATTCTGATAGCCAGTAACCAATATTTACCCCTTTCTGAATATTAAAGCCTTCAGGGAATTTCGGTGGCGCCCCTTGCTGGGCACGAACCGTGAATGAAGTGGCAAAGAACGCCACCATAAGCATGATAATAGACCTGGAGTTATTTAACATACTACAAATTTCGAAAATAATTTTATTAACTAAACAAAAATGCCACATCATCTTCCGTCAGTTTTTTCACAAAGCCGGTATCTTCACTGATCAGATCATCTGCAATCATCTTTTTCCGTTGTTGTAAGGCAAGAATCTTTTCTTCCACGCTGTCTTTACAGATCATCTTGTAGGCAAACACTTTGTTCTGCTGGCCGATACGGTGAGTACGGTCTATGGCTTGTTGCTCAGCGGCCGGGTTCCACCATGGATCTACCAGGTACACATAGTCAGCTGCCGTCAGCGTCAAACCTACACCACCTGCCTTGAGACTGATCAGGAATACCCGCATTTCCTCTTGCTGCTGGAATTGGTTCACCAGTTGTTGGCGGTTTTCTGCTTTTGTACTACCATCCAGATAGAGGAATTTCAGTCCTTCCTGCTCCATTGCTTTCGCTATGAGCTGCAGCATGCCGGTGAACTGTGAGAAGACCAATACCTTGTGCGCACCGGTGTTTTCACTGATTTCGCGCATCAGCTCATCCAGTTTAACAGAATGAGTGATATGCGATTCAGATTCCACCAGCTGAGGCGCATTGCATACCTGCCGCAGACGGGTCAGACCTTCCAGTACATAAATCGTGCTAGCTGCGATTCCCTGTTCCTGGATGCGGTTTAACACCTTCTCTTTGTACAGATCGCGGATGCGATTGTATGCCTGTCGCTGCTCATCGCCCATTTCACACCACATAATGATCTCAGTCTTGTCCGGCAGGTCCTGGGCTATTTGTTCCTTAGTTCGTCTTAAGAGGAATGGGTAGATGAGGCGGCGTAACTGACCTGCTTTTTCAGCATCTGAATATTTATCAATAGGCATGGCAAATTCAGTGCGGAAGAATGCCTGGTTGCCCAACAATCCCGGGTTGGCAAAGTTCATTTGCGCATAGAGGTCCATGGTATTGTTTTGGATAGGCGTACCGCTCAGGATGAGGCGGTTGCGCGATTGCAGTACCTGCAGGGCCTTTGTGGTCTGTGAAGCAGGGTTTTTGATTACCTGGCTTTCATCGAGCACAATATAGCCGAACACTTGACGGGCAAAGATATCCTGGTCGCTACGTACGGTGCCATAGCTGGTAATAATCAGATCATAACCAGCGGGATCGTATTGCCGGTTACCGCCATGGTAGACGGCGTATTTTAGGTCGGGCGCGAATTTCTTCAGTTCACTTTCCCAGTTATAAATAAGGGAAGTAGGGCATACAACCAGGTGTGTTTCACCGGGGTATTTATTAGAGAGGTGTTGTAAAAAAGTGATGGTCTGCAAGGTCTTACCCAAACCCATATCATCTGCGAGACAGCCACCCCAGCGCATGGCATCGAGAAGACACATCCACTCAAAACCAGCCTGCTGGTAATTACGCAGTTGTGCCTGAATAGAGGTTGGTACAGGGAAATCTTTACCTGGCTGGGCCTGCAGCTGTTGTAGCCGTTGCAGGGTATCTTCTGAATGATTGCCCTGCAGTATCTCCTGTGCGATGGTAAAATGCAGGCGGGAGAGTTTCAGTTTGTCTTTCTGTACCTGTCCCAGTTTCCAGAGCAGGTCATATTTATGCAGCCATTCTTCGGGGATCACACCTATGGTACCATCTTTCAGTAATAGGTGTGGTTGCTTGTGCACCAACGCTTTCTGCAGGTCTACCAATGCAACGGGAATATCGCCGTAGTGGATTTTGATTTCAAGATCAAAGGCATCTTTATCATCGCCGCTCCATTGAATATCCATCACAGGTACATTGGTATTGTACCTGAAATGTTGTAACTGATCCATGCCATATACGCCAATGTTCCGGTCGGTGAGTTTACGATAGCACTTTACAAACCACTGGTTTTTTTCTGCATCTGCAAACGGCAGGTAGAAATAACCGTTTCGCTGTTGTGCAAAGCGGGCATGCAAGGAACGGATGAAGGTGATGATCTCTTTTTCTTCATCCAGGTGTCTTTTGATCTCGAATTGCGTATCGCCTTCCGTGCGAAGTACGACTTTGTCGGGTGAATCGTCGAGGGTAAATTGTCCGTACTGCCATTGCGGCGTGAGTACGAGAAAAGATTTATTCAGTTCACTGAGCCATATGTTGCAGGTGGGGGTGACATCGATCACATCCTTATCCAGCAGAATACTTTTATTGACAGGGAATAATTCGCTGAGGGGTTCAACTATCTGTTGGAGGAAAGCGCCTTCCTCGCCGGGTATAGCATCGATGTAGCCACCGGAGAATTTTGCCAGGGCATTGGCACTGGCAGGCGGTAATATAAAGAGTTCCCCGCGGCTGCGCAGTAAGAAGCCATAGTGCTCAAAGCCGGAGAGTGGAAAAGACTGGTTATTGATATTGACGAAGGCCACCATGCGGATAACGCCATCATCGCCCTGCACGAGTTCAAAGGAGAGGGAAGGCGTATAGTTATTGACAGTAGCGGGCCGGGTATGTTTTATCAGCATGCTTTCGTCAGTGATCATGGTATACCAGGGCAATACAGGAGTGAGGGGGCGCAGTTGTTGTAAGGTATGATATAGGTATTGCTGCATTCCTTCCTGTACGTACTGCTGTAAGGTCAGTTCTCTCACGGGGGACTCTCTGAATTTATCTTTCAGTTGCAGTTCCTTGTACAGCATGGCTTCCTGTGTGCAGGGGTGCAGCAGGTGTTGAACGCCGGCAGGCAGGGTATTAAATATGGACAGGGATTTTTTATCATGCAGGGGCATTCGCTGACAGGTACGGCCACCGGCATCTTCTTTCAATAAACCGGCGTTGATCTTAATAGGTTCCGGGTGATTACTTTGCAGTTCCAGCAGCAGAACGGGTGTAGCTTTAGACGAATTGACGGTTTTCCCCATGCAGATATTTTAAGGTGAATGATTAGGCGCCTGCCAGTTCCAGCAATTTAGCATGGATGGCGAGTACCTGAGGTATGACCATCTGTTGTTCATCATTGTGAATGACATCGTCACACAATTTCATTTTGATGGGTTCTTCGATTTGTTTGTACATACGTGCCAGCACATCTTCGCGGGAGACGTTGTCACGTTTCATGACCCTCAGAATGCGCATTGGCTGAGGGGCGGTCACGCCAATGATCCTATCCAGGTAGGCGAAGGAACCTGATTCGAAGAGGAGTGCAGCTTCCTTAATAATATAAGGGGCTTGCTGTTTGTCGGCCCATTCTTCGCTATGCCGGATGGTGGCGGGGTGTACGAGGGAGTTGAGCAGTTCCAGTTTGTCTTTGTCGTTAAAGACAATTTTGCCCAGGGCTGCGCGTTGCAGCTGGCCGTTTTCGTCGTACATGTCTTCGCCGAAGTGTTGAATGATACTGGCTTTGAGGAGCGAGTCAGTATGCATGATCTCTTTAGCGGCATCGTCCGCATAGTACACGGGGATACCAAGCAGGGAGAAGACCTTGCATACAGTACTCTTGCCTGAGCCGATGCCTCCTGTAATACCTATTTTTAGCATATGTCCAAAGATCAAAAAAAATCCCAAACTCCGGTAAAGGAATTTGGGACCTGTCATCCTTTCGGATGTAGAATTATTTAGCAGCTGGTTCAGCAGCTTTCTGCTGAGCAGTGGTATATTCCATTGAGATTGCAGAACGTTCGATAGTGAGGTAAGTACCTGCGCTAACTTCGATCTTAACGGTATTGTTATCATTGAATTTATTGATCTTACCGTGGATACCAGCAATGGTAACGATTTTATCACCTTCTCTCAGGTTAGAGATAAAATCTTTCTGTGCTTTAGCTTTTTTTGTCTGAGGACGGATCATGAATAACCACATCACCAGGATCATACCACCAAAAAACAGCAGCTGCACCATACCACCGCTACCGCCCTGGGTTCCACCTGGAGCACCCATCAGTAAAATGTTAAGCATGTTTGTGTACATCGTAAATGTTTGTATTTGTTGTTAAGTTTATTATTGTTTTACCACAGTACAAATGATCGTTGGGCCTTGCACCAGCTTTGGGGTGGTATTGGCATGTAGTACGATCTGCTTTGTCGTGAAGCCGGACTTACCTGCGCTGTTGAATGCTACTTTGAGATAGCTGCTTTTTCCTGCCTGGATTGGTTCTTTTGGCCAATCGGGGATGGTACAGCCACAGCTGGAGGTAGCGTCAGTAATGACCAGCGGCGCATCGCCAGTGTTTGTAAATTTGAATGAGTACTCTACTTTTTCACCTTCCACGACATTACCGAAGCTATGTTCCATTTCTTCGAAAGAGATGGTGGGCGTACCTTTTTTAATCTCGGTAACGGGTGTACCGGCCCCTTTTTTACTGCTTTGATTATTGCCGCAGGCTCCCAGGAGGAGGGTACTGCAGGCTAGCAGGTAGAATACCTTCTTCATAGGTCAAAATTAGTTATTTTTTGTTACGGTCTATTTTCTTTATCTGGTGAGCCGCATCCAGGTCTTTCAGGATATTGTCCAGTATGCCGTTTACGAACTGTCCGCTTTGTGGCGTACTGTAGGCTTTGGCCAGATCAATATATTCGTTGATTGTTACCTTGGTAGGAATAGTTGGGAAGAAGAGGAATTCGCACACGCCCATTTCCATCAGCAGCATATCGACAGCGGCAATACGCTCAGGATCCCAGTTCTGCAATTTTGGCTTGATGAGTTCAAGGCAATAATCCTTCTTGTCCAGTACGGTCAGCAGGAGTTCTTTGGCATATTCCAGTTTTTCTCTGCTGATGAGCTGAAGGAAGTTGAACAGGTGAGGTTTGTGCATGTAGTTAGCAATGAGCAGGGACATCATCTCTGCGTCGTCGCCCCAGTGCAGGAAGGTATCTTCCATGTGCTGAAGGAAAAGTTCCTCTTTGCTAAGTATTTCCTTATAGATGTACTCGATAATTTCTCTTTCAACCTTTTTATCGCGGGAAGGTTCCTGGATATAAGTCTGATAGATTTCAGAAGCTACCAGGATGTGATATAGCTTACGCAGCATATCCTGTTCCGGAATGAGTTTGAGCTTCCCGGTTTCCAGGTTTACCTGGAATCCTTTATCATTAATAATCTGGAAAATGAACTCGTTGCCTGCAATTTTGGTGTTTACGGTCAGGTCTTCGGCTGAGGGAAGATGTTTAGAAGCACGTTGTTGTGCGTCTATTTCCGCATATTGCGCTACCTGAGTAAGGCAATATAGTAAATAGGTAAAGATCTGACTGGTCTGGTCCAACTTCTCGTTCAGTAAGCTGGTAGCCGTACCTGGCTTAATAGTACCTGGCTCCATCGTTTCCAGGGCATAAAGGGTTTGCATGACCTTTACCCGGATATTTCTTCTGCTAATCATCTTATAATCAAGAACTGTATGAGGGCGCAAAGCTATGTAAAAAAAGGGGTAATCGAACAGAGGGGGGTACATTTTACGTAACAGTCTGATAGGGCGAGTAAAAAGGTGGTTAACTTCAGGCAGGCTAACAGGCTTTTAATCTGGTAGTTACTCACATTTTAGAATGTTTTGTCAGTTTTTGCTGAAAAATTGGCATTTTTGTCAGGCCTGCATGGGAAGAAAAGCAGGTGTTCCTGAAAAAATGACCCGATCGGGGCCTTGGCACAATTATCGAGGATCAATGGTCAGAAAATCATCTTATCTTTTTAAAAAGTATAATTATATGGCAAAAGATTTAAGTATTAAACCCTTAGCTGACAGGGTGATTGTGAAACCCGCAGCAGCAGAAGAAAAGACCGCTGGTGGTATCATCATCCCGGATACTGCGAAAGAAAAACCACAGAGAGGTACTGTAGTAGCGGCTGGTCCCGGTAAAAAAGATGAGCCGGTAACTGTGAAAGTAGGTGATACTGTACTGTATGGTAAATATTCCGGTACAGAGATCAGTATTGAAGGTGGCGATTACTTAATCATGCGTGAGTCTGACATTTTAGCAATTGTTTAATCAATTGGCGCACACACAAAACAATCCGTAAAATTTAAAAAAATTCAAAGCTATTATGGCAAAGCAAATATTCTTTAACATCGAAGCCCGCAACAAAATGAAGAAGGGCGTTGATATTCTGGCAGATGCTGTTAAAGTAACCCTGGGCCCAAAAGGTCGTAACGTTGTTATTGAGAAAAAGTTTGGCGCACCTGGTCTGACTAAAGACGGTGTGACCGTGGCTAAAGAAATTGAACTGGAAGACCCAATTGAGAACATGGGTGCCCAAATGGTAAAGGAAGTTGCCTCTAAAACCGCAGATATTGCCGGTGATGGTACGACTACTGCAACCGTTCTGGCTCAGGCAATCATCAGCGAAGGTCTGAAGAACGTAGCTGCTGGTGCAAACCCAATGGATCTTAAACGTGGTATCGACAAGGCTGTTAAGGCTATCGTTGAGAACCTGGCAGGTCAGTCTGAAAAAGTTGGTAACGACATTCAGAAAATCGAGCAGGTTGCTGCTATCTCTGCAAACAACGACTTTACCATTGGTAAACTGATCGCTGAAGCAATGAGCAAAGTAACCAAAGACGGTGTAATCACTGTAGAAGAAGCGAAAGGTACTGACACTACTGTAGAAGTAGTAGAAGGTATGCAGTTTGACCGTGGTTATCTGTCTCCATATTTCATCACCAACAGCGAGAAAATGCACGCTGAGCTGCAGAATCCTTACATCCTGATCTACGACAAAAAGATCAGCACCCTGAAGGACATCCTGCACATCCTGGAAAAAATCGTTCAGAACGGCCAGCAACTGCTGATCATCTCTGAAGACCTGGAAGGTGAAGCACTGGCTACCCTGGTTGTAAACAAACTGCGTGGTCAGCTGAAAGTAGCTGCTGTAAAAGCTCCTGGTTTCGGTGACAGAAGAAAAGAAATGCTGCAGGATATCGCTACCCTGACCGGTGGTATCGTAATCAGCGAAGAACAAGGTTACAAGCTGGAAAATGCTGACCTGAGCTACCTCGGTCGTGCAGAATCCGTAACTATCGATAAAGACAATACTACCGTTGTAGGTGGTAGAGGCGAAAAAGAAGCTATCCAGGCTCGCATCAATCAGATCAAAGCTCAGATCGAAGTAACTACTTCTGACTATGATCGTGAAAAACTGCAGGAACGTCTGGCTAAGCTGAGCGGCGGTGTTGCTGTACTGTACGTAGGTGCTGCTACCGAAGTTGAGATGAAAGAGAAGAAAGACCGTGTTGACGATGCACTGCATGCTACCCGTGCGGCTGTTGAAGAAGGTATCGTACCAGGTGGTGGTGTTGCTTACATCCGCGCTATCGAGTCTCTGGAAAGCCTGAAAGTAGAGAACGAAGATGAGCAGACTGGTATCGCAATCGTTAAACGTGCGATTGAAGAGCCTCTGCGTCAGATCACTGCTAACGCAGGTATCGAAGGTTCTATCGTAGTTCAGAAAGTGAAAGAAGGTAAAGGTGACTTTGGCTTCAACGCTCGTACTGAAGTTTACGAAAACCTGCTGGCTGCTGGTGTAATCGACCCTGCTAAGGTGACTCGTATAGCACTGGAAAATGCTGCGTCTATTGCTGGTATGCTGCTGACCACTGAGTGTGTGATTGCAGATAAGCCAGAGCCTAAATCCGCAGCTCCTGCAATGCCAGGTGGTCACGGTATGGGTATGGATTACTAATATTGGTAATTAATTATAAAGAGGAAGCTGTCTCATTTAATTGAGGCGGCTTCTTTTTTTTATGGGGAGAAGGTGGTTTTGGGAGGGGGATGGGTGTTTTATGGGGGGAGGGTTTGGAGGTTTTTGTGAAGATAGGGTTGGTGTTATGAAGGTATGGGTGGTGTGGGCTTCTTTGTTTTGTGTGTGGCTTCTTTTTATGAGGGTATGGGTGGTTTTTATGAAGGTATGATTGGTTTTGTAAGGTTATATTTGTTTTTATAAGGGTATACCTGGCCCACAGTTGTCTATCTATCAGATACAATTACCCACTTTCGCAATTGAAAGCAATTATTACCAATACAGATGTACTAGCAGTTTACTTCAACGAATATTTTGAGGTATTATACCGATATGCTTACACTATTCTGAGAGATAGCGACGATGCAAAAGATGCCGACCTTGCACGGCTCCGGATTTCCAGTGTGTTTGACAATAAGCGGTTGGAGTATGTGCCGGATGTTATTATTTCTACACTTAATTTAAATTATACTTACCTGAATTCTGATGAAATATCTATTGAAGCAGAATAGTAACTTCCTGCTATACTGTACTGTAATGATCCTGTCCAATCTGCCGTTGTATGCCCAATTAACTCAACGTGTTATTACTATTACCCAACCCTCGATGGATATACCTGAGCTGGCAAAGGCGATAGTTGCCCAGACGGGGGTGGAGTATTCATTGAATATGCAGAATAAGTCGTTGAAGAAAAGTGTACATCTGAAAGCTGGAAAATGGAAGCTCGAGGATGTGATGAGGGAGGTGCAGCAGCAAGTGGGGTTGGAGTATAAGATATTGGGGGATCATATTTTATTTACGGATTATAAGCCTGTGAAGAAGGTGAATGGAGGGCAAGGGGGGAAGTCTACAGCTAATGGGATGCCCCGGGAAGCATTGTCTGGGGCTGTGAAAAGGGAGGCGAGAGGTATGCAAAGGGGGGCTGGAGGTGCGAAAAATGAATCGGGAACTGTGAAAAGGGGAGTGATAGTTGCGAAAAGTGAGACAGGAACTGTGAAAAAGAGGGTGGTAGTTGTGAAAAGTGAGTTGGTCATTTCGAAAAGCAGGGAGGTAGTTACGATAGGTGAGTCGATAGCTGCTAAAAGTGTATCGACACCTGCTGAAAGCCCGATGATACCTGGTTATCCGGCTTATGTTTTAAGCCCGATTCATGTTGATTACAACATCACACCGTCACCGACTGCACCATATGTGAAACCACGGCATATGGTAATCAATGAGCGGAAAGTGAGTGACACAAAAGAAGCTTCGCCGAAAAACGAAAGACGACATGTTGTGCTACCACATTTGTGGGCGCCGCCGCTGGCTGAAGCAGGACTTACTGCAAATGACATTGTATATCTCAATGCCAGTGTGAAGGCCGGCATACAGTATTTTTATGGTATCGCAACATTGGGCGTTGCTTCCAGAGGAATGCGGTTCAGATATGGAGCTGGTGTGCGTTTCCCGCTGGATGAATATACTGCATTGCATGCAGAGTTTACCACTGGTGCGCTATCAAGGAAATCTATAGATACGATGCCGCAGGGAGGAATGTTGCGCGAACGGATGAATTCTTACGGTGTGTCGTGGTCGAAGACGGTCCGCCCTCGTTTGAATCTGCAGGTGGAAGTGAATTATTCAACATTGAAAAAGTCGAATGATTCAACTGTGAATAAGGTGAATATGGAAACACATTATTATGGATATGGTACTCCTGTCTATAATGCGAAGATTGGCGGGAATGGGGACTATTATGAATTAAATACGTGGATAGGCGTTCGGGTATCCTTGTTTTATAATTTAAGAAGGAAATAGATTGTAGCACAGTTTAAGGAGGGGATAAATGGTCGTATTATTTAAGACGAGAACGTAATTCTTAACAAGAGAATAAGATGTAGCACTGCTTTGATCGCAGGCGACAGCAGTGCTACAGTAAATCTTTTACCTGGAAAAAGTTCTCAATAAAACCGGCGGTACCCAGTCTCTTAATGTTTGCTTCAAAGTACTTTTAGCATCTTCTTTTCTTAATTTAAATATGGTGCTATGGCTCGCAGTAGTTTCTTCTAATGGCCTGCCATTGGTATAATAATATAATGCTATTGATTTTCGGGTACGGTTTTCAGGACACATTAACGGATCAGGATGTCCATGATAGGAATGCGAAGTCGTTGAAAAGATAGCCATCCTGTTATATAAAGGCAGGATCTTTACCATTGACTTTTCCATATCCTTGTCCCACAACTCCAAATGCCCTCCATAGGATTCTTCCCATTCCTTATTTAAATAAATAAGCACATTCAATCTTCTGTCAAGCCCGGTATTAGGATGCTTGTTAAAGTCTGCATGCACTTTCAACATACCACCACGTTTAATCATATGGAGGCCACCTCCTTCCAGGTATGGGTCGGGCAATAATCCGGGGATGCCTGTGAGGGTTTCTAAAAAATCAATAAAAGATCTTGAATTGAGCATATGAATAAAATGCCGGGTAAAATCCCCGAAATCCTGTTCATTTTTCGCTGCGAGTTTTACTTCTTTGTTATTATTAAACTGCTGCCAGTGGGCCTGTTTGGTGGTGGGAAACTCTTCCAGAATTGTTTCTAATGCCAGATCTGGAAATACATTATCAAGATAAATGTGAGGAAATGGTGCTGCAGTAGTATACTTTTTACGGTTTAGCGTTGCAATCGCTTGCAATTGATTTGTGTCAGGCTTAAAATAAATCATAAAAAAGTTGTTTTATACTCTTTAGACATTTGCCGGATATTTATACCCTTATAGCATATTTTCAGCTGCCGGTGGGTATATTTCGTCGATACCGGGTCATCTTTTACCGACAGGCTTTGTAACTTTGCATAAGCATATGCCGTTATATAAACATGAAGATATTTTTACAATCTATACTTTTCTTACTGTGCCTATCTGCCTGTTCTGCGTCGGCAGACGATGATATATATTCCAATGATCCATCCAGTATTGGCTCACAGGAATATGCTATACAATCTTATATTTCCACTCATGGCCTGACCATGAAAAGAGACTCCAATGGCTTGTACTACAAAATCATGGATATGGGTGACTCTACTCAAATAATGAACCTCAATAATATACCTACCCTCATTTATACCCGTAGCAACCTGCAAGACACGCTGCTGGATGCCAGTTTCGGTTCTACCGACTTCGACGGCCGCCAGCTAAAAGATCACATCGCCGGCTGGCAGATTGGTCTTCGCAAAATAGGCAAAGGCGGCACTATCTTCATGATCATACCCAGCCGCCTTGGATTTGGCGACGTATCCGTAGGCAGTATTATTCCCGCTAATACCGTACTGGTGTGCACCGTACAACTAGTAGATTTTAAATGATTGTAGGAATGCATTAATTTTGGTGAAATTACTACTAGTGGCACACGAATGCATATCCGTTTTTGATATTTTCAAAATAGGCGTCGGTCCTTCCAGCTCTCACACTTTAGGCCCCTGGCGGGCTGCATTACAATTCCTTGCCGAACTGAAAAAAGCAGGCCGGACAATTTCCGAAGTACAGCATGTAAGCGTTTTATTGTATGGTTCCCTGGCTAAAACCGGTCATGGGCATGGTACTGACATTGCTGTACAGCTGGGACTTTGTGGCGATGATCCCGTAACCTTCGATGTCAATAAGATCAATGAGAAAACGGACGACATCCGCCGCAGCAAAACCATGTTGCTGGGTGGTGAAAAATTAGTCGCATTCGACCCATTGGAAGATATTAGCTTCCTCTACGAAGAATCGCTCCCTTTTCATCCCAACGCACTTACTTTCTTAGTCACTTTTGAAGATGGCGGTCAGCAGGCAGCTACTTATTATTCTATTGGAGGTGGCTTTGTAGTGAAAGAAGGAGAGGTGGCAGGCGCTGCTTCGCAGGTGGATCTGCCTTTCCCTATCGATACAGCCCGTCAGTTGTTGCAGTTTTGTATCAAGACGGGATATTCCATTTCTGAACTGGTCATGGAGAATGAACTCGCCTGGAGATCGGAAGCAGCTACCCGGGAAGGGGTGCTGAATATATGGCGGGTTATGAAAGAATGCACTTACCGTGGCATTCATACCGCCGGCGAACTTCCCGGTGGATTGCGCGTAGCCCGCAGAGCTGCTGCGCTGAATAAGAAATTGCTAAAAGGTAATACCTATACTGATTACGATAGTTGGATGATGGCCATCCGTCAGGGTGGTAACCATTTTGCTTATACGCTTGACTGGGTGAGCTGTTTTGCGCTGGCGGTGAATGAGGAAAATGCGTCCTTTGGCCGTGTGGTGACAGCACCTACGAATGGTGCAGCAGGGGTAATTCCAGCTGTGTTGCAATACTTCATTATTTTTTGTGATGGCTATTCTGAAGACAAAATCCTTCAGTTTATACTTACTGCTTCCGAAATAGGTAGTATTTTCAAAAAACGTTCTACTATCTCAGCGGCCATGGGTGGTTGTCAGGCAGAAATTGGCGTCTCTTCTGCAATGGCAGCAGCAGCATTGACAGAGTGTCTTGGAGGCTCTCAGCGGCAGGTATTGATGGCTGCGGAAATAGCTATGGAGCACCATCTGGGGCTTACCTGTGATCCGATTGGCGGTTTGGTACAGATACCTTGTATTGAGCGGAATACCATGGGGGCGATTAAGGCTATTACTGCTTCGCAGTTAGCTTTACAGAGTAACCCTGAACTGGCCAAGGTATCGCTGGATGCGGTGGTGAAGACCATGTGGGAAACGGCACTGGATATGAATAGTAAATATAAGGAGACCTCTGATGGCGGGCTGGCGGTGAATATTCCGATTAGTTTGCCGGAGTGTTGATGTAGTGAGAAATTATCCTGCGGTAGCTATGAATATTAAATATATGGAAACCTCTGATGGCGGGCTGGCGGTGAATATTCCGATTAGTTTACCGGAGTGCTGATGGCGGGAGGAATTGTCCTGCGGAGGTAAGAAAAGATCTTTTAATTTTTAATATAGGGATTGGTTTTGCCAGCAGGTACAACCAATCCTTTTTTTATGGATTGTTTAATTTGCCTGCGGCAGACCTTATCCCGGCGAAAGGTCGCATGGCGTAACGCAATAATTATGTATATTGTCAGGCTATACCTACAAATGTTATGAGATTATTCGCGTATCTCTTCCTGTTACTTTTTCCTGTCAGCCTGTTTGCCCAGGTATTTGGCGGAAACCCACCTTCGTTGAAATGGCACCAGATCAATACGGACACTGTTCGTGTGATCTTCCCCGCAGGTCTTGAAAAAGAAGGCCGCCGGGTAGCCAACATTGTCAATTACCTGGATGCCAATACCCGTGGTTCGATTGGTAACAGAAAGATGAAGGTGAACATCGTTCTGCAGAATCAAACCCTGGAATCTAATGGCTATGTGGCACTGGGGCCTTTCCGCTCAGAGTTTTACCTGACACCTCCGCCCAATCCTGATCTCGGTTCCCTGAAATGGGAAGAGCAGTTGTCCATTCACGAATACCGGCACGTTTTACAGAACAGCAATTTTGATCAGGGAGCGAGTAAAGTCGTTTCTTATGTATTCGGTCAAATGGGACTGGCAGCAGCTACCAGCATCGCTGTACCCAACTGGTTCTGGGAAGGGGATGCCGTCACAATGGAAACAGCACTCAGCAATCAGGGGAGAGGCAGACTACCTTCTTTCTTTGATGGCTTCCGCGCTTTGTCTTTAGAAAAGAGAAACTATTCTTTTATGAAGGTGCGGAATGGTTCTTATGTAGACTATACACCGAATCATTACCCGCTGGGTTACCTCATGAGTATGTACGGCCGCGAACACTATGGTCGTATGTTCTGGAAAGACATTACCACCGATGCCGTTCGGTACAGAGGTCTGTTTTATCCCATGAGTCATAGTCTGAAAAAACATACAGGCAAAAACGTGGTAGGGTTCTATCACAATATGTTGAATGAATATGAGTCACAATGGAATACTTATGCAAAAGATTCCGCTGTTCCCGGCGCACCTTTGATGATTGCTCCGCGCACTGTGACTGACTATAAATACATTTATACCGTAAGACCCGGTCAGTGGATCGTTTACAAATCTTCTTACAAAACAGTACCTGGTTTTTACCTGATCGACAGCACGGGTGGTCAGTCTTTGCTGACAAGACCGGGTATTCAGTTTGACGATTATTTCGGGTATAAAAATGGTCGCCTGGTCTGGACAGAAGCCCGCTACGATCCTCGTTGGGGATGGAAAGATTATTCTGTCATCAAACTATATGACCGTGAAACCGGTACGAAAAAAACACTGACGCGCGGTACCCGTTATTTCTCTCCTGATATCAGTGCAGATGGTAAAAAGATCATCGCGGCTTACACGTTGTCTTCACAGGCATTCGGTTTACAATTGCTGGATGCATCAGATGGCAAAGTCATTGCTACTTTACCCAATCCACAAAACTGGTATTACACTTATCCCAAATTCTCTGCGGATGAACAAAGTGTGATCAGTGCGGTACGCAATGCAAAAGGGGAGATGGCTATGATCAAACAATCACTCAGCAGTGGTGAAACAGAATTGCTCACGCCATTCAGCTTTAACATGCTCAGCATTCCGAATGTTCAGCATGATACCATCTACTACACGGCCAGCTATAAAGACGTAGATAATATATACGCCCTCACCCTTGCTGACAAACAGATACACCAGGTCACCAATCATGACAACGGTGTACTGCATGCTACTGTAGAAGAGAGGGGCGTTGTATTTAGTGGGTTTACATCCAGAGGTTATCAGTTATATACCGATAGCATTAGCTGGAAACCAGTAGATGCCAGCTTAAATTATCACAGTAGCTGGCTCAGGCCTGACTTCCAGGAAGGTGGTAATATCCTCTCCACCGTGCCTGACAAGGATTACACCATTACAAAATACAGGAAGAGTACGAAGTTGATCAACCTGCATAGCTGGTTACCGACCTTCGATGATCCTGATTATAGTCTGACGATTTATGGGGATAATATCCTGAATACAGCGTCTACCAGTTTAGGATATACTTACAACAGGAATGAAGGGAGTTCTGCCATTACAGGCAACTTCATTTATGGTGCGCTCTTCCCATATCTGCAGGCAGGTGTTACGTATACTTTTAACCGCTCGGACCTGTATGCGAACAGAGGGAGATTGTATTGGAATGAAATGGATGTACATGGGGGGATTACAATACCATTGAATCTGTCTAAGGGGATGTATAGCCGTAGTATTTCCTTTGCTTCCACATACCATTATCTGGAAAGGTATCCGCAGGGTAATTTCAAATTCCTGCATCCTTCTTTACAGTACATTGGTAATTCATTTGTATTCTACAATGCAAGGATCAAAGCGACACAGAACCTGTTCACACACTTTGGTCAGTATTTAGTGCTCTCTTACAATCATTCTCTTGACAATCTTTTCGCAGAGCAGTTCTATGGCAAATTTGACCTGTACTTACCTGGTTTGAGTCAGAACCATAACCTGATTTTGCAGGCCGCATTCCAGCAGCGGGATACCATGAGGAATTATTCATTCTCTGACAATTTCGCTTATGCAAGAGGGTATAATACGCCGTATTATAAGTGGGTGTATAAATTGGGTGTGAACTATCATTTCCCGATTGTTTATCCTGACTGGGGTTTTGGGCAGATGCTTTACCTGATGCGGGTGAGGGCGAACTTATTTTATGATTATAGTAAGTCTTATAACTATCTCAATAATTCACATAGCCAGTTTACATCAGCTGGTACGGAGGTGTTCTTTGATACGAAGATTGGGAATGTGTTGCCTTTCTCTTTTGGGTTTAGGTATAGCAGGTTGTTTGATAAGGATCCGGCAGATAATGCGAAGGATAGGTTTACGTTTATTATTCCGCTACAACAGTTATTTAATTACTAATTCTATACTGTTTCTATACTCGGTCTATACTCGTTCTATACTCGTTCTATACTATTTCTATACTCATTCTATACTGCTAAAAGGCTGCTAGCATACTACTTGTATACTTAAATAATGAAAAGAGCGTGTATCAAAAGTAAGATACACGCTCTTTTCATTCGGATACCTGATGGCGCCAGGTTTCCATGTATGCTATTCTAAGGAGGTTCATTTATTTTTCATACATCCTGTTTCATTCGGGTACCTGATGGAGTCAGATTCCATTTTATGCGTTTTTCAGGAGTTTCATTTATTTATGATGCCCCCTCTTCTCTTATCTTACAATAAATTGCAATTTCGGTACTCTGTACAATTTATCGCCTGTATAATTCACGATAATATTATCAAAGTAAAATACTTCTCCTTTATCCAGCATCTCCTTAATTCTTGTGACCCACAGTGCAGGCAGTTTATCTCCTTTAAAACTATCACCTACATACTCCGTATAGATACCCGGTTTACCTGTAGAATCATTCAGGTAATATTCCTTATTCTCATAAGTAAAATCAAACGATACCACTGGATATTTCACATTTTTCTCGTCTCTTACCACAAGTGCAGAATCCAGTAATTTCACGATCTCCGGACGGGGAACGCTATCACTCAGAAAAATGCCCCAGGTACTTCTGAAACGTAATTTAGTATTGGTAGTAGTCGCTTTAGTTGCCGCCGGTTTTTTGGCAGGCGTAGCCTTTGGTTTTCCTGACTGTGCATACAGTGAGAAAACAGACATGACAACGAGGATACCTGATAGTATAAGGTGTTTGTGCATAGTACTGAAGGGTATAAAAAAATCGCCCGGAGAATTAACGTCCGGGCGATGTCTAAAATTATAAGGATTTTAAACTTTCCGTAATGGCGGCAATCTTTGCTTCGGCATCAGCTTTCTTTCTGCGTTCCAGCTCAACTGCTTCCGGCTTGGCATTCTGTACAAATTTTTCATTGCTTAGCTTTTTGTCTACAGAGGCAAGGAAGCCCTCGTTGTAGGCCAGGTCTTTCAGCAATGTTTCTTTCTGAGTAGCAGGATCGAGTGTTGTTTCCGTTTCAAGGTAGAACTTATCCTTCTGTATTACCAGCGCAATACAGCCACTTACAGGTGCATTCACATAACTGATCGCTTTTGCATTTACCTGCTTGATCAGCATGTCTTCAATTTGTTTGAAGGATTTCTGTTGTGCAGTATCGATGTGCAATGCAATCGGATCTTTTGGCTTGATCTGGTTCTTAGCACGGGCATCGCGGATGCTGGTGATCACTTCTTTGGCCAGTTCGCCCTGTGCCAGGATGTTGGCATCAACGGCAGCAGGTGTTGCATATTGTTTTATCGTCAGGTCGTCTCCGGCTTCGCGGGTAGCGAGGAGCTGGTAGATCTCTTCCGTTACAAATGGCAGGAACGGATGTGCTAATTGCATCAGTTCTTCGAAGAAGTAAACCGTCTTTGTATAGATAGCCGCATCAATTGGCTGTTCGAAACCAGGTTTCACCCATTCCAGGTACCAGCTGCAGAAGTCGTTCCAGATCAGGTGGTTACAGATCAGGTTCAGGGCTTCGCTCAGTTTGAAGTCCTTGAACAGGTCGATCACCTGTGATTTTACTTCATTCAGTCTGTTTTCAAACCAGTTGACTGCAAAGTGAGCTTCTTCGCTGGAGCTGGCGCCTTCAGCCACACGACCTTCCCACATTTTTACCAGTTTCAGGGCGTTCCAGATCTTGTTATTGAAGTTACGTCCCTGTTCACAGCTTGAATCGTCAAACAGCAGGTCATTGCCGGCAGGGGAGGCGATCATGATACCGAAGCGAACGGCATCAGCACCAAAGCGGTCGATGAGTTCCAGCAGGTCCGGGGAGTTACCCAGTTGCTTACTCATCTTACGACCCAGTTTATCACGCACCATACCGGTGAAGTATACATCACCGAAAGGCTTTTCATTTTTATATTCCAGACCTGCCATGATCATACGTGCCACCCAGAAGAAGATGATATCCTGACCGGTTACCAGTACGTTAGTAGGGTAGTAGTAGTTGATCTCTTCGTTGTTAGGGTTGGAAACGCCGTTGAACACTTCCATTGGCCAGAGCCAGCTGGAGAACCAGGTATCCAGGCAGTCTTCATCCTGGCGGAGGTCTTCCGCTTTTACTGCCACACCTTTTGCTTTGAACTGCGCGACAGCGTTGTCAAGGCTGGTAGCCACTTCAAAAGTACCATCCGGTGCATAGTAAGAAGGAATGCGCTGTCCCCACCAGAGCTGACGGGAGATACACCAGTCCTTTACATTTTCCATCCAGTATTTGTAAGTCGCCATGAAGCGATCGCCGGGGTGGATCTTCACATCACCGTTTACAACTGCATCGAGGGCAGGTTTTGACAGTTCTGCCATCTTCACGAACCACTGGGTACTGATACGGGGTTCAACTACAGTGTCCGGGTTACGTTCGCTGTAGCCGAGGCGGGTAGTATATTCCTGTTCTTTTACCAGCAGGCCCTGATCTGCGAGGGCAGCCACCACGAGCTTACGTGCTTTGAAGCGGTCTTCGCCGATGAATACGCCGGCAGCAACGCTGAGGGTACCGTCGTCATTGAGGGTATCAACAACTTCGAGGTTGTGTTTCAGGCCCAGGTTGTAGTCATTGATATCGTGTGCGGGTGTTACTTTCAGTGCACCGGTACCAAATTCCTTGTCAACGTAAGTATCGAAGATGATGGGTACACGACGGTTGATCAGCGGAACAACAGCGAAGTGGCCGATCAGGTGTTTGTAGCGTTCATCGTCAGGGTTTACGCAGATAGCGGTATCGCCCATGATGGTTTCAGGACGTTGGGTTGCGATGGTGATAGATTCGCCGGTGAGGTTACCATCGCCATCTTCCAATGCATATTGTACATGGTACAGTTTACCCTGCAGGTCTTTGTACAGTACTTCTTCGTCACTGAGTGCGGTTTTAGCTTTAGGGTCCCAGTTGATCATACGGGCCCCCCTGTATATTTTACCTTTATTATAGAGGTCTACGAATACTTTGATCACTGCTTCATAGTAGTGGTCATCCATGGTGAAGGTGACACGATCCCAGTCGCAGGAGCAGCCGAGTTTTTTGATCTGGCTGTAAATGATACCGCCATATTTTTCCTTCCACTCGAAAGCGTGTTTCAGGAATTCCTCGCGGGTGAGTTGTGATTTTTCGATGCCCTTTTCAGTTTTGAGCATGTTTACCACTTTGGCTTCTGTGGCAATGGAAGCATGGTCGGAACCGGGCACCCAGCAGGCATTAAAGCCACTCATGCGGGCACGGCGTACCAGAATATCCTGTACAGTTTCGTTCAGTGTATGTCCCATATGCAGGACGCCGGTGACGTTTGGCGGAGGTATTACAACGGTAAAAGGAGGGCGGTTGTCCGGTTTACTACGGAAATACCCTTTGTCCATCCAGTGTTGGTACCACTTGCCTTCAACTGAAGCAGGTGTATAATTTTTAGAAAGTTCCATGCTAACGATATATCTGATTATATAAGAGTGTGCAAAAATAAGAGATTATTCCATTTCGGCTATTACAGCGCAGGTTTTTGCTACCATAACAGGTGAGATGTCGAGGTGGGTGACCATCCGGACCGCGGTATCAGATACAGGGTTGAGCAGAATTTCTTCTTTTTTCAGGTAATCGCAAAAAAGACGGGGAGTCCAGTCGTGGCCTACCAGGTCAAAGCTGATAATGTTAGTTTCCACTGGCAGCATATGGCCTACGAAGGATTTTTTGAGTAGTTCCCCGGCGATGTCTTTTGCATGCAGGTGATCTTGTGCTAACCTTTCAATATGGTGTTCCATGGCATAAATACCTGTAGCTGCCATAAAGCCTGCCTGGCGCATACCGCCACCGATCCTTTTGCGAACCCGGCGGGCTTTGCGGATAAAATCGGTGCTACCTATTAAAACGGAACCAATTGGGCAACCCATTCCTTTATTCAGGCATACTGACAGACTGTCAAATATTTCCCCATAGGTGGCAGGGTTTTCCCCGGTTGCAACGAGTGCATTGAAGAGCCGGGCACCGTCCAGGTGGAGTTTGAGGTTATTTTGAAGGCAGACTTCTTTGATCCTGACAATTTCTTCCATGTCATAACAGCATCCGCCGCCACGGTTCATGGTATTTTCGAGGCAAACGAGGCTGGTAGCGGCTTTGTGCACATCGTCAGGGTTGATGGCTGCCAATACGTCGGAGGCAGCAATCATGCCTCTGTCACCTTCCAAAGGGCGGCTCTGGGCGCCGGAAGTGGCAGCGATACCGCCGCCTTCGTAGATATAGATGTGTGCTAAGTTGCTGTGAATCACCTCATCACCTGGTTGGGTATGTACCTTGATCGCGATCTGGTTACTCATGGTGCCGGTAGGGCAGAACAGGGCGGCTTCTTTTCCAAAATAGGCAGCCATCATGGCTTCTAATTTATTCACTGAAGGGTCTTCTCCGTATACATCATCTCCGGTGGTTGCAGTGTACATGGCATCAAGCATGGCGGGCGTTGGGCGGGTAAAAGTGTCGCTCCTGAAGTCAATTATCATTATTGAAGAATTTGCAATCTATTGAAGAATAAATTAGTGAAGTTATTAATTTGAATGAGATTCTTTTTCAAACGTTAAAATTTATATAAACCATTAAAAATACCTACTAAAGGGCTATAAACTTTCGTTTATATAAAGTACTTTGTTATACGAATGGTGAGGCAAAAGAAGAATTTGGCAGTGTGGGGTATTAGCACGATCTTTGCAGGCTAATTTGTTATAACGAGAGTAGAGATAGGTGGAATAGATTGTAAGATATATATTTTACTAATTTCAACAAAATAAATCTTCTCGTGTTATCTATTTTATAAACTAATACACTTTCAATATGAGGCAACTTAAAATTGCCACCCAGATCACGAACCGTGATTCGCAGGCGGTAGAAAAATACCTGCAGGAAATTTCAAAGATCCCTTTGTTAACACCTGAGGAAGAGACTGTATTGGCGCAACGTATCAAAATGGGCGACCAAAAGGCTCTTGAACGTTTAACTACAGGAAACCTGCGTTTCGTTGTATCAGTTGCAAAGCAATATCAGCACCAGGGCTTAAGCCTGAGCGACCTCATTAATGAGGGCAATTTAGGGTTGATCAAAGCTGCGCAAAGGTTCGATGAAACGAAAGGGTTTAAATTCATCTCCTATGCTGTGTGGTGGATTCGTCAATCCATCCTGCAAGCTTTAGCAGAACAAGGACGTCTTGTGCGTCTGCCGCAAAATAAGATCGGCACTTACAATAAAGCGAACAAAGCCTACATGGCATTTGAGCAGGAGAACGAGAGAGAGCCATCAACAGAGGAGTTAGCAGAGATCCTGGAAATGTCTGAATCAGAAATTAACAATATCTTCCAAAGCAATACCCGTCACATGTCACTCGATGCACCAGTACACGAGGCAGAGGACGTAGCAATGGGTGACCTGCTGGAAGGTGGAGATATTACTGATGATGACGTAATGCGAGATTCACTTCGTGAAGAGATTCGTCGTGTTCTGAAATCACTCAGCCCACGCGAAGCAGAGATTGTGAATGCTTATTTTGGTCTGGATGGGGAAAATGGAGCAACGATCGAGCAAATCGGTCAGAAGTACGACCTTACAAAAGAAAGGATTCGTCAAATTAAAGAACGCGCCATCAAGAGGCTGCAAAAGGCCCGCTACAGTGGAGCGCTCAAATCTTATCTGGGATAATAGTAAAGTGTGCACAGAGGATCTCTGTCGTCAATATTATAAATCTATTATGTCTATAACTGCACCGGCTGTAATCTTTATAGCCGGTGTTTTTTATTATATAAGTAAGTGTACCTTTGCAAGTCAAATGAATTTCGAGCCACACTTTATTAATTTACATAGCAAGTATGGAAACTAATCAACAGCAAGAGCATGTGCATTTATTGATCATAGGTTCTGGCCCGGCAGGTTACACCGCTGCCATTTATGCGGCCCGCGCAAACCTGAAGCCAGTGCTTTACCAGGGTATTCAACCTGGTGGTCAATTGACAATAACAACAGAAGTAGAAAACTATCCGGGTTATCCTGAAGGTATTCAGGGGCCTGAGATGATGGTGGATTTTGAAAAGCAAGCGACCCGTATGGGTGCTGATATCCGTTATGGCCTTGCCACTTCCGTAGATTTCAGTAGTCAGCCGTATAAAATTACGATCGACGAATCTAAAGTGATTACTGCCGATGTGGTGATCATTGCGACCGGTGCTTCTGCAAAATGGCTGGGTCTCCCTTCCGAGCAGCGCCTGAACGGTAGTGGTGTTTCTGCCTGTGCCGTATGTGATGGATTCTTTTTCCGTGGTAAGGAAGTAGCGATCGTTGGTGCCGGTGATACTGCTGCTGAAGAGGCGCTGTACCTGTCCAAAATGTGCTCTAACGTACACATGATCGTTCGCCGTCATGAAATGAGGGCTTCCAAAGTGATGCAGGACCGCGTACTCAAGACTTCCAATATCATGGTATACTGGAATTCTGAAACCCAGGAAGTACTGGGCGATAACAAGGTAGAAGCTGTAAAACTGCTGAATACCGCGAAGAACGAAGAGCAGACGATCCCTGTCAGCGCTTTCTTCGTAGCTATTGGTCACCAGCCAAACTCCGACATCTTCAAAGATTACCTGGAGCTGGATGAACAAGGTTATATTAAAACGATCCCAGGATCTTCCAGAACTAACCTGGAGGGTGTATTTGCCTGCGGAGACGTTCAGGATAAAATTTACCGTCAGGCAGTAACAGCTGCAGGTAGTGGTTGTATGGCTGCCCTGGATGCTGAAAGATATTTATCTGCGAAGGAACACCAGGCGTAATTATATTATTA
The DNA here is from genome assembly GCF_001975825.1 of [Flexibacter] sp. ATCC 35208. Lineage (GTDB taxonomy): Bacteria > Bacteroidota > Bacteroidia > Chitinophagales > Chitinophagaceae > Chitinophaga. Next base: position 88,323 of record NZ_MTKN01000022.1, on the reverse strand, counting down.
TTGAACAAGCCAGCCGGATGCGAGTCCGGTTGGTTTTTTTATTTTTTCCCATGCTGACAATCGGACTCGAGCAAGTACATTTTCATGCTTTCCATGGTCTTTACCCTGAAGAAAAGATCATCGGGAACGACTTTATTATTGACGTGTATGTAACGATACCAGGTGTCTCTCCAATCGACAAGATTTCAGAAACCGTTAATTACCAGGGCTTACTAAATGTGATTAAGCCCATTATGGAAATTCCACAGCCCCTGCTGGAGCAGGTAGTGTATGCTATAACCGATGCTATCAAGCATAAGTATCCCGAAGTACAGAAAACAGTTATTTCTTTACGCAAAATGAACCCTCCGATGGGTGCTTCCGTACGTAATTCTATCGTTTCCCTGGAAAAGACTTATTAAAATCCACCCGGATTTTAATAAATTTATTTATTTTACTATATGAAAAACACCTTCCTATGTTGAATAAAGCACTGGTACTTGCTTTTATACTACTCATTCAGGGGATTGCGTATGGACAAACGGCCGATGAAATGATTGATCAGGCCCGGGCACTGGAAAAACAGATGAAAGAGGCGCCGGCACTCGGCCTTTACAAAGATGTGCTGAAAATTCAACCTGATAATGTTATTGCCCTTATAGGGGCCAGCGAGATCTGTAGCCGGGTAGGCTATCGTGTGACAGACAAGGACGAGAAATTAAAGAACTATAACGATGCCAAGACCTATGCCGAGCAGGCTGTAAGACTGGCGCCGGAAAATGCTGATGCCAATTATGTGATGGCAGTAGCCATGGGCCGGCAGGCACTGATAGCGGGTGCTAAAGAAAAAGTAACTGCTGCCAGAGAGGTAAAGCGGTATGCTGAACTGGCCATTAAGTTTAATCCTAACTATGCGAAGGCCTACCTGGTATTGGGAAGATGGAACTATGAAATGGTGAATCTGAGCACGCTGGAAAAAACGGCTGCGAAGCTACTGTTTGGTGGATTGCCGGAAGGCACCCTGCAACAGGCTATTATTAATTACGAAAAGTGTCGAAAGCTGGACCCCTCCATTGTGCTGAATTACTTTGAACTTGCCAAAGCCTATAAGGATAATGATGAGCAGGACAAATGCATTGAAGTGCTGAAGAAAGCCGTGGGCCTGCGAAATGTATACCTGGACGATGCGAATATTAAGGTGGAATGCAGGAAGATGCTCGACGCATTGCAGTAGCCCGATTACTACATGGGGCTAAAAGTCGCTATTTTTGGTTATTATTGTGCCATATCTAATGTATTAATAATGTCTGTGACGTATAACATACATCCTGCTTTTGCCGCGGATGATGCATCGCTGCTTGAAACAGACCTCACTACCTGTCAGTTGCTGGTATTGGTGGGGAAGGGCTCCTTTAATTACGTGGTATACAACCCGGCTGCCAGGAAGTTTCTGGCACTGAAGTCGTACCGCTTCACGCCCCAGAAAGCCACGATAGCGGATATCGAGGTTATAGAACAGATATTTGATACAGATAAGCTACTTTTTACCAACTTTAGCGATGTATTGCTGGCATTTGACGGGGGCAACAGCACCCTGGTGCCTGAAGTGCATTTTGACTCTGCCATCAAAAAAGACTACCTGCACCTGATCTACCCTGAACAGGCACAGGAACTGATTATGGCTGATACGGTCTCCGACCAGCAGATGGTCAATGTCTATTCTGTAGATAAAGACCTGTTTGGGTTCCTGCGCAAAGAGTTTTCTACCGACAAGTTCGCGCATGTGAATACCGGGCTGCTGAAGGGCTATCGTTTTGACAATGACTACTTAGAACTGAATGGGATCGTTTACCTTGATATTCAGCAACATAAATTTACATTGACTGTTTACCGTTTCGGCAAATTGTTATTGCAAACCGAGATGAATTCCCAAACCGGTCTGGACGTGGTATATCACCTGATCAATACCATTCGCCAGGCAGGATTGGATGAATCGCAGGTAAAAGTGAAAGTAGGAGGGCCTGTGACGCCGGATTCCCAGATCTATGAGGAACTGCACCGCTTTGTTCCAAAACTGGAATGGGTACCTCGTCTTACAGGTTTCTGGTACATTAATAAAATGGAAGAAATTCCTGGTTATTACTTCAACAATCTTTATTCCCTGGCATTATGCGTATAATTGGAGGAGAGAAGGGGGGATTACGATTTCAACCACCCGCAAACATGCCTCATACCAGGCCCACCACAGATATAGCAAAAGGTGGCCTGTTCAATATCATTGAAAATAACCTGGACCTGCCTTCGCTGAAGACGCTGGATATCTTTGGTGGCACCGGTAGCATCAGTTATGAGCTGAACTCACGTGGCGTAGAAGATCTGACAATCGTGGAGAAGGACAATGAGATGGCAGACTTTATTAAAAGAACAGCAAAAGAACTGAATGTTCCCCTGAAGCTGTATAAAATGGATGTGTTCCAGTACCTGAAGCAATGTACGGAGAAGTACAACTTCATTTTTGCCGGCCCCCCATATGCACTTACCACTATCGACCAGTTACCTCTTTTGATTTTTGAAAAGGAACTGCTGGAACCTGAAGGTTGGTTTGTGCTGGAACATACTCCCCGTAATAATTACAAATCGTATCCGTACTACCGGGATGAAAGGAATTATGGGACTACCATTTTCTCCATTTTCATTAACCGGCCGGAACTGAAGAAATAATTACAACATGCAACGCATTGCTTTATTTCCTGGCACATTTGATCCTATTACATTGGGTCATACTGATATAATAGATCGCGCCCTGGACCTGTTCGACGAGATTGTAATCGGTATCGGTACCAATTCCAGCAAGACACCCATGTTCAGCCTTGAACAACGTATTCAGTGGATTAAAGACATTTATGTTCAGACCCCAAAGGTAAAGGTACACACCTATGCCGGGTTGACGGCTAAGTACTGTGAGGAGATCGGCGCCCGGTTCATATTAAGAGGGATCCGAGGTGTTGTGGATTTTGAGTATGAAAAGGCGATTGCAGATGTAAACAGGATGATGGATCCTAAACTGGAGACTGTATTTTTGAGTTGTACACCGAAGTATTCTACGATAGCCTCTTCCCTGGTACGGGATGTGCTAAAATATGGGGGAGATGCAACGCCACTTTTGCCTGAGCAGGTGTTAAAACATATTAATCGATAACTATTAATCAGAACAGCAATGAAACCGATCTGGCGTTCTTTAAATATATCCCTTGACCAGTTGAATGAGAATGGGGAGAACACGATGGCTGCTTTTCTTGGCATGGAGTTTACAGAGATTGGGCCTGATTATCTGCGGATGATGATGCCGGTGAATGAACGTACCCGTCAGCCATATGGTTTATTGCATGGAGGTGCTTCGGTAGCGCTTGCTGAGACGGTGGGGAGTGTGGCTTCGGCACTGATAATAGATCCTGAAACTCAGATATGTGTTGGGTTGGATATTAATGCTAATCATATCAGGGGGATGAAAGAGGGGTATGTGCATGCGATAGCGAGGCCTTTGCATCTTGGGGCGACCACGCATGTGTGGGATATAAAGATTTGTGATGAGCATAATAAGTTGGTATGTATAAGTCGCCTTACGGTGGCGATACGGGATAAAAGATAAGGCGATATGCTATAAAGATAAAAAGACGGGTCTCCCCGTCTTTTTATCTTTATAGTTATTTATATCGGTTATCTCTTTTATACAGGTTATTTCTTTTATATCGTTTATCTCTTTTATATCATTTATCTTTTTTATACAGCATAACCATCCTGCTTAAAGACAGCGATGATATTCAGGTAGGAGAACCTGAGGTATTTGCCCAGGTGTTCAGGTTTGATCCATTGAATATCGATAATGCCTTCTTCGATCTGAGGAATGGTCAGTTCTGTACCGGTAAACTTCATTTTATACCAGTAGGTGTGTTTTAGTATTTTCTTTTCCTTGTAGGTGTAATAGTGAAAGGTCTCCGTGATCTTGTGTTCGATGTGCACATTGTGTAGCCCTGTTTCTTCCCTTACTTCTCTTAAAGCGCAGGTTTCGAGACTTTCTCCTTCGTCAAGTTTGCCTTTTGGCAGGTCCCATTTATCGTTTCTGAACATCATGAGGACTTCTTCTTCCGGGTTGGTAATGAGGCCGCCGCCGGCTACGAGTACGGTGAAGTAGCCTTTGATGGTTTCCAGGAGTTCATGTGGGTCCGGATGAATGAAGATGGCAGAAGGGGATTTTCCTGTTTCCAGGGCTTGTAAGGTTTCTTCTATTGTGTTTGTATCTGGTTCCGTGAACAGGGCTGCTTCCTTGTATTCGGCTGGTATGGCCTGATGGGTGGCAAGGATGAACAGCGGGCGTTCGTTGAGGTAAATAACAGTATCCTTTTGCATGGGGCAAAAATAAGGAATAGGGGGTAATAAATTGAAGGGGATAGATTTTGACAAATATAATTGGCAAGGGGGAACAAAAAATTGAGATTTATATGAAATCATTATACGAAACCCTGCAAAAATAAGGGCATTGGTGTAATTGGATAGCCGTAATAGACTGTGAAAGAGCTTGTTAGCAATGGGGTGTCAAAAAATGTGGGCATTACACTTAATTATTACACTTAATTCCGCAATTTTGCGAATTATGAGTAAGATCAGCGAAAAACAGGTAGCAGAAAAACTGCTCCAGATACAAGCCGTTAAGTTAAGTCCGGCAGCCCCTTTCACCTGGGCATCCGGTTGGAAATCACCCATTTATTGCGATAATCGTAAGATCCTCTCTTACCCTTATGTACGCGACTACGTGAAATCGGAGCTGTGCAATGTGGTGTTCGAGACATTTCCTGAAGCTGCGGTACTGGCAGGTGTAGCCACTGGTGGTATTCCGTTGGGTGCACTGGTCGCTGACCAGCTGAAGCTGCCTTTCATTTATGTGCGGGCGAAAGCAAAGGAACATGGTATGGGTAACCTCATAGAAGGGGTATTGCAGCCAGGCCAGCCTGTGGTTGTGGTAGAAGACCTGATCTCGACTGGAAAGAGCAGTCTCGAGGCGGTGAACGCCATCCGTGCAGCAGGAGGGGAGGTAATCGGTATGGTTTCCATCTTTAACTATGGTTTTGACATAGCTGTGAAGGCATTTGAAGCTGCCGGAGTACCTTTTTACTCCCTGAGTAATTATGGTGCGCTGATTGAACTGGCTGCTGAGAAAGGCGTGGTATCCGGCGAT
>NZ_MTKN01000022.1:60139-83023 GCF_001975825.1 [Flexibacter] sp. ATCC 35208 | reverse complement strand
TGGAAGCGTGGAGAAGTGCTTCTGACCAATGGACTGGTAAATAAGCAAAGTTTTTGCTATATTAGAACTATAAAACGTAAAACATGCGTATTGCTAGATTAGTAATGGTATTAATGCTGGGTTGCTTTGGAATGACTGCCATAGCCCAGGTAAAGAAAGGTACACTGGTGACTGCTAAGATTGCTACACCAACTGTACGTTGCGAACAGTGCAAAAACCGTATCGAAAGATACCTGTCAGGAGAAGAAGGTGTGCAATCTTCTAAAGTAGATTTCAAAAAAGGACTGACAACTGTAAAATTCTACAGCGACCGTACCAATATCGAAAATGTGAAGACTGCTATCGCAAATGCGGGTTATGATGCGGATAATGTGACAGCTAACGATGAATCTTACAAAAAACTGCCTACATGCTGTAAAAAACCAGAAGATGGTGGTACCCCGGACAAGAAGAAGAATTAAGTCTTTTGGAAAACCAGGAGATGGCGGTACCCCGGGCAAGAGGAAGAATTAAGACTTCTGGAAAACCAGGAGATGGCGGTACCCCGGACAAGAAGAAGAATTAAGTCTTCTGGAAAAACAGGAGATGGTGGTACCTCAGACAAGAAGAGAAACTAAGACTTTTGGAAAACCAGGAGATGGCGGTACCCGGACAAGAAGAAAAATTAAGTGTTAGTAAGTAGATACAAAAAAAGCCACCGTGAATGTGGCTTTTTTTATTTTCTTTGTGTAACGAACTCTCTTTGTGTAAGCACTTAAAAGAAGTTTAGCGGCTGTTTTGTCTCGCATTTTATAGGAAAAGGCAGAAAAACGCCCCCTTTACCAACTTTACAATTTCCCGAAGCCTTGATAGTCACTTCCTTATTCATGAGTGCGCCAAGCGCATTTTTAAATACATTTTCCATATTCACTTCCAGTTTTACGGGAAAGTAAAATGTGTCCTTTGCAGGGATCATGATCATGGTATCCTGGATAGAATGGCCCACCTGGGTATCGTCAAAGTAGAGGTCAAAATTGGCGTCTTTCAATTTCAGGTTAAAACCGTTTGGATTGTAATATGCCAACGTCATCCGTATGATGCTCTTTTGAAAACCGAGGTTGTCGAGATTGATACCAGCTACTCTTACAAACTCAAGATCTTTGAACTTTTCACAAGAGCTTGCCATTCCCCATATCAGGAAAATGCATATCGAAAGACGTAAATACTTCATGATGTCAAAATGGATTTTACCAAAGTTAATGCATTTTATTCCCCTCGAAGGACGATTTAACGTTCTCTAAATATCTCCTCAGCTTCAGATTTTACTTGAAGCAAAGCTCCACTGAAAATGAATACAAAAGCTACTAAACTATTTAGTAAATTTGCAGTTTCCTGAATTTTTAAGTTAAAGGTGAAATGCTAATTTTACTAGCATATTTTTGAGAATGCTATGAGCTGTTTAACAATTACTTACAACAATTGTTAGATAATAATTCATAAGTAACTCCGCATCTTGAAATAAGTGTATTCAGGTTTAAAACAACAAATTCGACAACATGGCAGCTGATGCAAATCAAAAAACATTATTGATTGAATCTCAATACTTTCCAAACTTATTCTTCTATAAGACTTTAACTGAGCACGATATATTATTGATTGAGAGATTTGAGCACTATCAAAAGCTTAGTTTCAGGAACCGTTGCTACATTGCCGGACCGAACGGAAGTATATTATTAAGTGTTCCCCTGGCCCGTGGCAAGAACCAGAGGACGGTGATGAAAGATGTGAGAATCAGTAATGAAGAAAAGTGGCAGGCACAGCATTGGAAGACTTTGGTTTCGGCCTACCGTCGTTCACCCTGGTTTGAATATTATGAGGAAGAGCTGGGTCAGCTGTATGAACGACCTTTTGAATACCTGATGGACTGGAACCAGGCTTGCTTTGAGTGGGCTAACAAGGTGATCGGGTTATCCTCCCCTACTACTTATACTACTGAATATAGTAAGAATTATACAGCAACTAACCTGACAGACGCTCGTGATAGTATGGTACCAGGTAAGGAAAATGCCAAAACCGACCTGCCGGCATACACCCAGGTATTCCAGGAAAGGGTAGGCTTCCTGCCAAATCTTAGCATTCTGGACCTTATTTTTTGCGAGGGAAAACGTAGTCTGACGTTATTAAAATAAGGGAAAATTTACATATATAAATGTATTTAACATATTGAAAGCGTTAGATTTAGCTTAATATCTAACCGTTTAAAAAAAAAAGAAACTTTTTGTCCGGCCAATTGGACAAAATATTTAGCTTTGCAACCAATTTTGCTGGGCTTTTAAAGAACTGACGTAGGTGTGTAAACCAGGAGTTTTCCAGCGAGGGTTGTGATATGCTTTTTACTAATCCTTAAACATGTATCGCAGGTTTAAATGAACAGCACCTACACAGATCTCGTCAACCAAACCTTCGAGTTTCCCCAGGAAGGGTTTGATGTACAGGATAGCTACCTGGAATTTAATGGGGTGAATATCAAAGCGTTGATTGATAAGTACGGAACACCTTTCAAATTGACCTATCTGCCTAAAATAGGCATGCAGATCAATAAGGCCAAGAAGATGTTCCAAGATGCAATCAAGAAGAACAGGTACGATGGTAATTATTACTATTGCTACTGTACCAAAAGTTCTCACTTTTCCTTTATAATGGAAGAGACCCTGAAACACGGGATACACATTGAGACGTCTTTTGCATACGACATTGACATTATTACCAAGTTGTATGAGAGGAAAAAGATCACCAAGGAGACCAAAGTGATCTGTAATGGTTACAAAACCAAAGCTTACACAAAGGCGATTTCCAAATTGGTCAACGCCGGGTTCAAAAATGTGATTCCGGTTCTGGACAACAAAGAGGAGCTGGAGGATTACCAGAAATTCATCCGGACGAAGGAGAGGGTAAAGTTGGGGCTGCGTATTGCGGCTGAAGAGGAACCTACCTTTGATTTTTATACCTCCCGTCTGGGGATCCGTTCCCGCGATGTGCTGGAATTTTATATCGACAAGCTGAAAGGCAATGAGAAGTTCGAGCTGAAAATGCTGCACTTCTTCATGAATAAGGGGATCAAGGATGACGTTTATTACTGGAGCCAGTTCAACAGGGTATTGCAACTGTACTGCCAGCTAAAGAAAATCTCTCCTGAGCTCGATAGTATTAATATAGGAGGAGGTTTTCCTATTAAGCACTCCCTGGGTTTTGACTACGACTACAATTACATGGTAAATGAGATCGTAGCCACCATTAAGAGTGTTTGTAAAAAGAACAAGGTACCGGTACCGGATATTTATACCGAGTTCGGTTCGTTCACTGTAGGTGAGAGTGGTGCTGTGATCTACAGCGTGGTAGGCGAGAAGATGCAGAACGACCGTGAGATCTGGTATATGATTGACAGTTCTTTTATTACCACACTGCCTGACACCTGGGGCATCGGGGAGAAATTCCTTATGCTACCCATTAATAAGTGGGAACAGGAATACCAGGAAGTGCACCTGGGAGGGTTGACCTGCGATGGATATGACTTCTATACTTCTGAAGAGCATATCAATGCAGTGTTTTTGCCAAAAGTGTCTGAGGGTGAGCCGCTGTATATCGGGTTCTTCCATACAGGTGCTTACCAGGATCAACTGAGTGGATATGGTGGTATCAAGCACTGCCTTATCCCGTCGCCAAAGCACGTGATTGTTGGTTATGATAAAAATGGGCAGCTGAAAGACTGGCTGTATGCTAAGGAACAAACTGCCCAGAGTATGCTGAAGATTTTGGGTTATTAAAAAAATGGGTTAGTAATCCACTGAAACACCCCGCGATTTTTCGCGGGGTTATTTTTTTATTCGATGGTTATAAATAAACACATTCATGAAAGCGGGGATTCACCAACGAAGATGAAAATCATTTTTAGAGAAACATTCATGAAAGCGGGGATTCACCAACGAAGATGAAAACCATTTTTAGAGAAACATTCATGAAAGCGGGGATTCACCAACGAAGATGAAAATCATTTTCACAAAAAAAGGCTCCCCCAGCAATTTAGAGAAGCCCAATTCCATGGCATAGGTTTATCATCAAAAGCATAAAGGAAAATAAGACAAGTAGGGATATAAGGTTCGTTCGTATAGGGAAGAATAAGACAAATTAACGTTGTGGTGTATCAGGAGAATAGAATTCCTGTTCTATGATGATACAAAGATAGTCTGGACTAAGTCGTAGAAAAATACCCGAAAGTTGTAATTTTTTAACCTATTTATGGGGCTGGTTTCCTAAAATCCTGTTAAAACCACACCTGTATTCATTTCGCAATGCTCACACAGACGTGTAGGCTGCGTACTCAGCTTTCTGGCAATTTTCCATTATCCAGGTAGTCAATAGCACTTTCACACTGTTTTTCGATCTCCACCAGGCAGGCTTCCAGCAATTCCTTGTTCCCATCCAGGTATTTGGACTTACCGGAACGGCTCAGACCTTTCAGAATGATGAACTGCTTAGTCAGGTGTTGATTTAATAAAGATGAGTGTTGTTTCTGTTTTTGGATGGTTTGCTCATGCTCCAGCATAAATATATTCCGGTAGTGTTTGCCAAATACCCGCATCAGGAATAAAATGTACATACCGGCATACAATGCCATGAATGGAGACAACTGTTCCGGTACATATCCTTCCGAAACCGGAAATGCCAGGTGATGCACTTTGATCCAGGATACCAGGCCCAGGTAAGCGCATAATAAACTTCCTAAAAACAGCGTCGTCCTCCTGTTGATAGTAATATAACAGAAGAGCAGGCTGAGTAACCAGGTCATGGTATACTTAGGTGATACATCCTGGTTATTAAAAAAGGAAGAGGCCATAGGGAGTATCAGGGTAGAGAGGGCTACCAAAAAACTAACCATTTTGGGGGATGCCCCGTTTTTCAACATGAGCATAGCGGCTGGTAATATTATCATATATACTGACAGGAGTAACAGGTCCGTGCTATTCTGATAATAAAGTGCTACAAGTAATTTTGGTATCAGCAAGAGTATATGGAAAAAGAGATAATCAAAAATCAGCTTGAGTCTGCACTGTAATCTTGTATTGACGGTAACCTGTAAAGCGTTGCCTATCACTGCAATTTCTGTAGTGACGTATATTTTTCCTGCCAGGGATCGTATACTTTTAAATAGTTGAGGCATAGGCCATATGGTTATATGGCAAATTATCCCATAAAAACAGGATAACTCTTAAACGTTTGTGTGAATTATAAAAAAATCCCCCCTGTAAACACAGAGGGGATTTATAGCTATTAAGTTTAATCCTTATTCCACAACAATCGCTTTGGCAGCGGCTTGTATAGTTTCTTTTTTAGGCAGTACCAATTTGAGTATACCATTCTCATATTTGGCCTGGATCTTTTCGGCATCAACCTGTTCGTTGATGTTGAAGGAACGTTTGAAAGAAGAACGGATTCCAAATTCCTTACGGGTTTGTTTTGGGGCTTCGTCCTTGTTTTCAGCAGCTTTTTCAGCTTTCTCAGCGCTGATGGTCAGGGCTTTATTTTCAATGTTGATCTTAATTTCTTCTTTTGCCCAACCTGGTACGAGGAGTTCGATGGTATAACCATCTTTACCTTCATAAATATTTACTGGGGGATGTGCACCAAAAAAGTCATTTGTTAAAAAGTCATCTTTCAGGGCTTGCTTAAATCCATTATTATTAAAAATGTCTTCTACTAAGCCGCCAAATGCTTTTGCTGCAGGATGTTGATTAAATTTTACGTATGTCATGGTTTTATGAGTTTTAGTTTTTGTTTGAAAAATTTGAACAATTAGGTATATGCAAACTGAATACCATGGCACAAAAACTGCTATTTTGCTAGTAAACTCGCAAAGAAAGGGGACAAAATGTCGTGTGCAATCAAAATGATCGGTCAAAACGGCATATTCATTCAAGTTTTTCTATTTATCCGCTGATTGTTTAACTTTGTAAAAATTTGACGAACAATAAAATTATATTCATATGTATCCAGCAGCATTAGTAATGCCGATGAAGGCAGAGTTAACAGATAATGGTTTTGAAGAATTGCTGACACCTGATCAGGTAGATGAAACATTAAAGGGTGCTGGTACTACACTGGTGATGATCAACTCTGTATGTGGTTGTTCTGCTGGTAGTGCACGTCCAGGAGTGTTATTGGCTGTAGCGCACAGCGAAAAGAAACCAGACAAGCTGACTACCAGTTTTGCAGGTTTTGATACCGCTGCCATCCAGCAGATCCGTACTCATTTGCTGCCTTATCCTCCATCTTCTCCAGCTATCGCACTGTTTAAAGATGGACAGTTGGTGCATTTCATTGAGCGTCACATGATCGAAGGTCGCCCTGCACAGATGATCGCAGCGAACCTGGTTGATGCTTTCGAACAATATTGTTAAGATCAGCTTACGTAAGAAGTAAAATGCCTGGCGCTAAATTTATTTGATTTTTGTGTCAGGCACTTTACATTAAACGTAAATATGATTTGGAATTTGCGATTTTTACTGCTTACTTTGGTGGTTTGATTTTCCTTCCTGACTAATTCGGCTTTGTTCATAGGAAAACTCAGATCACCAATTTTTTTTGGCTATGTATCCTAATTTATATTACGCATTTAAGGATCTGTTAGGTTTAGAGCTTCCTTTTTTTAAACTGTTTCAGACCTTCGGTTTCTTTGTAGCTATTGCATTCCTTGCAGCCGCCTATACCCTGACCAGTGAATTGAAAAGGAGAGAGCGCCTGGGGTTATTGAAAGGTATTCCTGAAACAATTACAAAGGGTAAACCTGTAAGTACCACTGACATCCTTATTAATGGAGTAGTTGGTTTTATTCTTGGTTTTAAAATAATAGGGATCATATCCGATTGGGAAAATGTATCCCAGGATCTCCAGTCATTTGTTTTATCTACTAGGGGGAGCTTCATAGGTGGTATCATCGTTGGTGCTGTTGTTGCTTACTTTAAATATAGAAGTGGTCAGAAACAGAAATCTGAAAAAGAAGTGACTGTTACTGAACTCGTATATCCTCACCAACGTGTACCTGACTTTACCGTGATGGCTGCCATTGCTGGTCTGATTGGTGCAAAGGTGTTTCACAACCTGGAAAACTGGGGCGACTTCGTACAGGATCCGATTGGTTCCCTGTTGTCCTTCAGTGGTTTGACTTTTTATGGTGGTCTGATCGTAGCGAGTTTTGTGATTATCCGATACGCCCACAGGAAGTCGATCAATGTACTACACCTGATAGACAGTGCTGCACCGGGTCTTATGCTTGCTTATGGGGTAGGCCGTATGGGTTGTCACTTCTCCGGCGACGGTGACTGGGGGATATACAACAGTGCATATGTAACAGATGCTACAGGGCATGTAGCCCAGGTAGATCCTACCAAATTCCAGGAAGTACTTAAAGCAAATGAGCTATTCTTCGCCCGCCAGTATGGTAGCCTGGAGCATATTCCACACGCAGCTTTTGCCAAGCCTCAGGGCCTCAGCTTCCTGCCAGACTGGTTCTTTGCCTACGGCTATCCACATAATGTAATCAATGAAGGTGTACTGATGCCGGGTTGTACTGGCAAATATTGCAGTGTGCTGCCGATCTCTGTTTATCCGACAGCCCTGTATGAGATCATTGCGTGCCTGTTGTTGTTTGCATTATTATGGAGTATCCGTAAAAAGATCAGGGTGCCAGGTATGGTATTCGGTATCTACCTGATCCTGAATGGCGTTGAAAGATTCTTTATTGAAAAGATTAGAGTGAACACTAAATATGACATTTTCGGATTTCATCCTACTCAGGCTGAAATCATTTCTACACTCATGGTAATAGGCGGAGCTGTGTTGATCTGGTATTGCCGTAAACTTTATACATCGGCTAAAACCATATCCTGATCATGCAACGTCATTCTACCTTAGTGCCTCTTTCGCAGGAGCACCAGCGATTATTATTTGTATGCCGCTATCTTAAAAAAGATGCTGCTCCCTATGAAGGCTTTCCACTTGAAACTGATGCAAAACTGGCTTATATCGTAAAAGTATTCCAGGAAGTAATGGTACCACACATTCAAAAAGAAGAATACCTCTTTGAATTGTGCCTGGGCAAAAATCCGGAAATAGACGGGCTCCTGACAGAACTATACCAGGAGCATTCCACTATCTCCCGCATGTACAGTGCACTCACTGTTACGGAAGAGAAAGATATGATAGGTGCAATGGATCTGCTGGCACGTAGCCTTGAGGACCATATCCGCAAAGAAGAAAGGGTTTTCTTCGAGAAAGTACAGGCGGAACTGCCCGATGTACTGGAAAGCATCAAATGGTAAAATTGATACTACATTATTATAAATCGCTTCTACATTGAGTAGAAGCGATTTTTTTTTGCAACCTTTTCACTCCTCCCTCGTCTTCTTAATACAGCCTTTAAAATAGATTTTACCAATCATCCCTATCTGATGACCGTTTATGTAAAGTTATGTACTATGCAATGCAAACTACCTATCTTTACACTGTAGTTGATAAACAAAGGAACTAGACTATTAAAGGTTCTATATTATTAACTATCTAAAAAACAGAGACTTAGAAATCCTTAATCCGCCTTATATGAAGACAGTAACTTTTCTTTTATCAATCATGACCCTGGGTATTGCTTCCCAGGCTCAAAATCCTGGCTTGGGAAAAGTTGCTGGCCAGGTATTGCAGACCGGGAATAAGCCGGTCGAGTTTGCCACCGTTACTTTATTAAAAGCTTCCGATTCCTCCCTTGTAAAAGGAGCGATTGCAGATATAAATGGTAAATATGAAATTGAACCTGTAAAAGATGGTAAGTACCTCGTTGCTGCCGCTTATGTAGGTATGACCAAAGCATATAGCCAACCTTTTGAAGTAAAAAATTCACCTGTTAAAGTGAATGCCCTCACCTTAAGCACTGATACCCGCAACCTGAAAGCCGTAAACGTGACTGGTAAAAAGCCATTCGTAGAGCAGCGCGTAGACAAGATGGTTGTAAACGTTGAAAACAGTGTAGTAGGAGCTGGCGCCAATGCCATGGAGGTATTGGAAAAATCACCAGGTATCACTATAGATAAAGATGATAATATCAGCCTGAAAGGTAAAAACGGTGTTGTCATCATGATTGATGGAAAGCTCACCAACATGAGTTCCCAGGACGTTGCCGCGCTGCTGAAAAGTATGCCCAGTAGCAATATTGAGCAAATAGAACTGATCACCAATCCTTCCGCCAAATACGATGCAGCGGGCAACGCCGGGATCATCAACATCAAACTGAAAAAGAACAACACTGTAGGTACCAATGGTAGTATTTCTCTCGGTGGTGGCTATGGCGCTACTCCTAAATATAATGGTAGCCTGAACCTGAACCACCGCAATGCGAAGTACAACGTATTTGGTTCTTACAACTACAACCACCGTCAGAATAACCAGACCCTGGACCTGTATCGCAGTTATCCTGCAGATGGCAATGTGAATGTGTTCGACAACCACAATAAACATAACCAGTTCTCTGATTACAATGGTGCCAAAGTAGGTCTTGATTATTTCATCAATAAGAACCACACCATTGGTGTTATGATTGATGGGGCGCTGAGAAACTATACTATGCCTTCCAATTCCATCACCTATATTGGTAAAAATGATATCGTTGATTCTACGCTGCGCACCGATTCAAAGAACCCTGGTGACTGGAACAGGATGGCTTATAACCTGAACTATAAAGGCACCCTGGATACTACGGGCAAGGAACTGAGCATTGACCTGGACTATGCCCGTAACCACGACAGCAAACGCTTAAATACTTATTCAAACGTGTTTGATGCCACAGGTAAAAACTTTACACGCGGCGATACGACCCGTAATATGCAGCCGTCTACAATCGAAATCAAGACCTTCAAAGCAGACTATGTCAATCCTTTGAAACACCAGGCAAAACTGGAAGCAGGGGTGAAGCTTAGCTTTGTAAAATCTGATAATGATGCACGTTTCGACTCTTTACGCTATGGCAACTGGGTGTATGATAATAACCGTTCCAACCATTTTATCTACAAGGAAAATGTAAATGCAGGTTATATCAACTTCTCCAAACAGTTTAAGAAACTCACGCTGCAGGCAGGTTTGCGCGGTGAGCTGTCACACATCGAGGGGAACTCTGTGACCATTTCCAAAGTGACAGATACGACTTACTTTAACCTGTTCCCTAGTCTGTTCGTGAGCTACAATGTGGCAAAAGATCATCAGCTGGGTGTTTCTTACAGCCGTCGTATACAGCGTCCGGATTACGAAGATCTGAACCCTTTCGAGTTCTACCTGGACAGGTATACCAAGATCGCAGGAAACCCTTACCTGAAGCCTTCTTACAGCAATAACTTTGAAGTAAGTCATACCTTCAAACAGTTCCTGACCACTTCAGTGGCTTACTCACATGCATCAGATAAACTCACACAGGTGGCAGAGTCAGAAAAAGATCCGGCAACCGGCGATACATCCATCCTTCGCTACAGGTACCTGAACATTGCAAAGTCTGACAACTTCACCTTCAGTATTTCTATGCCTTTCCCGATCACGAAGTGGTGGAACACTTACACCTATCTTCAGGGATTGTATGCTAAGTACGAGACAATGGTGGACAATAACCTGGTGAGTGTGGAATCTGGTGGTTTTATGGGTCGTACCCAGCACACGTTCACACTTCCTTACGGCATTACAGCAGAAGCGACTTTCTTCTACATGTCTTCACAGATTGCAGATGAGGGGCTCATGAAAATGAAACCGATGTATGCATTCGATTGTGGATTATCCAAATCCATCCTGCATAAGAAGGGTAGTCTGAAGCTGAATGTAAACGACGTGTTCAATAATCAGCGTTTCCGCGGCACGTTTACCAACGCCGGTCGCTTTATGTCAGTGGATTCCAAATGGGAATCCAGGCAGGTCCGCCTCGCATTCAACTACCGCTTCGGTAATACGAATATCAAGGCAGCCCGCAACCACAAAACCGGCCTGGAAGACGAACAAAACCGTGTGAAAGCTAATTAACATCGACCTGTTTTTTAGGTATATATAAGGATGGATAGGACGTAGCCCCTTGGTTACGTCCTTTTTTTAAAGTTCTAATCGTTTGATTGTTAAGTGTTTGACTGCTTTTAGTTCATAATTCCCCGAATTTTTCTCACCAGCGGTGCAACCTTTTTTAAAAATATTGTCTTTATTATGCAAGCATCAGCCAACAACAACTTGAATCAGACTATCATAACAGACCACCTGGTAGCCCAGTGCAAAAAGGGAGAGGTTCGCGCATTCCGCGAGCTGTACAATGCTTATTCAGCAGCAATGTACAATATCTGTTTACGTATGACTGGTAATGCAGCTGATGCTGAAGATACACTGCAGGAGGCCTTTATACAGGTATTCCGGAACATTGACCGCCTTGAAAATGCGGGTAGTATGACGGCCTGGATCAAAAGGATCGTGGTGAACCACTGTTTGAGTCACCTGCGCAGGAAGAAAGTGTATTTTGAAGAAGTGGACAATATAGATGTCGCAGAAGAGAAGACAGGATTGGACGAAGATAGTTTTGCCTGGACAGTTTCTGCTATCAAAGATGCTATACAGGTATTGCCGCATGGTTACCGTACTGTGCTGAACCTCTACATCTTTGAAGAGTACTCCCACAAGGAGATAGCTACCATGCTGGATATATCTGAATCTACAGTGAAAACGCAATATATGCGTGCAAAGGACAAGGTGCGGCAGATCATTAAACAAAAAAATGCAATACGCTGATGCCAGAAGAGAGTTTTGAGGAATTTATCAGGCAACACCGTTCTGATTTTGAGCAGTCCGGACCCAGGCCCATTTTGTGGGATAAGCTGGAGAAGGAACTCATGCCACAGAAAAAGGGAAAAGTGTTGCAGCTATTAGGGCGCAATTGGCTTAAAGTAGCAGCAGTACTGGTACTGGTGGTGAATACATTTGTCATCTTCCAGTTCCTGCAAATGAAGAAACAGCAGCAGGTAGCGGCTGTTTCGCCAGAGATGCAGGAGGCCGGTATATACTATACTTCCCAGATAGAGAAGCGCCTGTCTGAAATCAATGCCTATCCGCCAGCTGTACTGGGTCTGGATAGCGCTGCCCGCAAGGAACTGGAACTACGCAACGATACCTACAAGGTGTTGGAAACAGAACTGGTCCAGAACCCGGGAAATGAAAGAATTAAAGCAGCCATGGTCCGCTATTATCAGTTGAAGCTGGACCTTCTTGATAAAATACTTGATGAGTTGAGAGAGAAACAGCCCGTTAAGCAAAAGCAGTCAAATTATGAAAGGGAAATTTAAAATACTACTACTACTGTTATTGCCCGTGATGGCATTTGGTAAAAAAGGGGACAGTGAATTCAAGCGCGTTATTTCAAAAGATTACGCTAATGGAAGTAATTCAGTATTGTCCATCTCGAATAAATACGGCAAGATCATTATCCATACCTGGAAGCAGAACCATGTGAAAGCGACCATTACTGTCACTGGTTTTGGAAAGAATGCCAGCGAAGCGCAGAACTCAGCAAACATGGTAGACATTGATGAGAGCAATGCGAATGGGGAGATCTCGCTGCAAACCAGTTATCATCCGCTGGGTTCCACTGGCAGACTATTCAACTGGGGAGCTAAAAGGGATAGTAAAGACTATGTGAATATTGATTACGAAGTATACGTACCTGAAGATTTGCGCAAACTGTCATTGGATAACAGTTTCGGAGACATATTGGCCGATGTGCTGAGTTTTCCTGCCACTATGGGATTAAATTATTGTACCTACGATATTAAGGAAGTGCAAAAGTCTTTGACGCTGGGTTTGAATTACTGCGATAAAGGCCGCATTGGTAAAGCAGATGCACTGACAGTACGTGCTAATTATTCCAACCTGAAATGTGATAATATTGGCTCGCTCACTACACAATCCAATTATTCCGAGTATGAACTGGGTACAGTAGGATCATTGGATTCAAAGTCGAACTATGATGACTACAAAGTAGCAAAGGTGGGTGCACTCAATATCTCCTGCAACTATTCAGATTTTAATATCGGAGAATTACAGGCAGAACTCAATGCGAGGCTGGTGTATGGTGATCTGAAAGTAAAGAGCATCGGGAATAGTTTTAAAGGGGGAAGGATCGGGCTCACGTATGCAGATCTCAAATTGCAGGGAATGCCTTCCCGCATAGGGTTACAGTTTAAAATCATTTTGCATAACGGAGATGTGCACAACGGTGGGCTGGCTATGAAGAGTGAGAGCTCTATAAAGAAATCTTCCAACGTCACTTATACTGCGATTTCTGCAGGTGGTAATGATCAGTCGCCTTCGCTGGTGATAAATGGTACCTACAGTGATGTTTCATTCAGTACGAACTAATTTCCATCCAATAAATAACACAATTATGAAAACAACAGCTATTGCATTCTTCATGCTTCTATTTGCAAGTGTATCTGTATTTGCACAGAAAGAACTTGTGACCGGTAGTGGCACATTGAAGAAGGAATCAAGATCTGCCTCTTCTTTTAAAAGCATATCCACTTCAGGTAGTTTCAATGTATACATTACGCCTGGTTCGGGTAGTAACATTGAAATAGAAGCAGACGATAATTTACTGCCTTACATCGTAACAGATGTAGAAAACGGGGAATTGCAACTGCATGTGAAGAAGGGATATAATATTAAACCTACGCAGAAAATTACGGTGAATGTGAGTATGGCAGAAGTGAAATCTCTTGCAGCAAGCGGCTCTGGTGGCTTTTATAGTAAAGGTACACTGAAAGGAGATAAAGTTGAGTTGGGTATCAGTGGTAGTGTGATAATAGATATGGACCTGAAAGCAGAAAAGCTGGAAATAGGGGTGTCTGGTTCTACTAAGATTGCGCTGAAAGGGAATGTTACTAAGGTAGAATATGGTATTTCAGGGTCAGCCAGTGTAGATGCATTGGCATTGCAATCAGAGTCAGTAGAAGTAGCGGTGTCTGGTAGTGGGGATCTGGCTGTATTTGCAGAAAAGAAACTGGATATCAGCATAAGTGGTGGCGCCAAGGTACGTTACAAAGGTAATCCTTCCATTAACCAGTCTTCTTCAGGATCTGCAAAGGTGACGAAGATAGACTGATAAAGAAAGAGAGTTGTTGGTCGCTTGTAGATTCAAGTGACACTGTTCCCTGCCTAGGAAGGGAATTACCCCGGGAAACGTCCCGGGGTTTTTCTTTTTATGGGCTACAATGGCCGCTATGTCCTAATTCATATTTATATTTGTCTTCTGTCACAAAAAAAAATACTCAATTATGCCATCCTTTGATATTGTTAGCAAAGTGGATACACAGACACTTGACAATGCAATAAATACGGTAAATAAAGAAATCACTAACAGGTACGATTTCAAAGGCTCTCATGTCAATATTGCGCTCAATAAAAAAGATCTGAGTGTGGTTATTGAAGTGGAGAGTGAGATGAAGCTGGACCAGGTGATTGACGTACTGATCAGTCGTACCATCAAGCAGGGCCTGGATGCAAATATTTATGATCTGGCCAAAGAGCATTACCAGAGTGGTAAAGTGGTAAAGAAAGACGTTGCCGTACGTAATGGGATCAAGCAGGAAGATGCCAAGAAGATTGTCAAGCTGATCAAAGACTCCGGCTCTAAGGTGCAGGCGGCCATTATGGACGACATTGTGCGCGTAACCGGTAAAAAAAGAGATGATCTTCAGGAGGTTATACAGCTGCTCAGAACGGGCAACCTGAATATACCGCTCCAGTATGTAAACATGAAAGATTAAAAAAAATCAGTCTTAATGGCTGGAAAATTAAAATAAATATTTACCTTTGCAGCCTGTATTATAAATATTGGTATGAAATCTAGCATGGGCGTTCATCGATTGTAGAAGAATGAATATGCGCGGTTGCATCTGGTAAAAAACAAAGAAAACTAAAATTCTGATGAAACAGGGAATCCATCCGGAAAGTTACAGGTTTGTAATATTCAAAGATATGTCTAATGGACATACTTTCTTGAGCAAGTCTACCGCTCCTACTAAAGAAACCATCAAGTGGGAAGATGGCAACGAATATCCAGTGATCAAGCTTGAAATTTCCAATACTTCACATCCTTTCTATACCGGAAAGAACGTGCTGGTGGATACAGCAGGTCGTATCGACAAGTTCAACAAACGCTACGGAAAGAAAGCCTAGTACAGGCCGGTCAAATAATTTAATGGGAATCCCATCGACTTTTTCGATGGGATTTTCTATTTTTATCCCCAATGGAGCGGCATTATATTCTATTTGACACTCCTGCACGTGATTTGTTGTACCCTTTCACTCATACCCGGCCGGTGGCGGCCATCCGTGTAGGGATACTTACCATAAGAGAAAAATGGGAGCGGTGGTTTAAGACCAGTGCCAGCTTCCTGACCCTTCCTTATTTGCAGGAAAAATTTCCTCTACAGACTGTTTTTGCTGATGATCAGTGTGTGCTGATCAATGGGGGTGTATTGCCGGATGCCGGGCTGGTGGAGGCGATTCGGGGTTTGAAGGTGGGGCAGGGGTTGTATAAGGATGATATATTGGTGGCGAAGGTGGTAGTGGGGGGAGATTTTGGGGGTGATTTTGGGTTAGTAGGTGGTGATTGGCAGTTAGCGGGTGATGGTTTGGGGCAATTGGTAGCAGAAGGGGGAGTGGGTGATGGTTTGGGGCAATTGCTTGCTGAGGGGGGAGTGGGTGTTGGTTTGGGGCAACTTACGGCTGGTGACCGGATTAACTATCAGGAATCATTACAACAGCTGATTTATCCATGGGATATATTTCGATTAAATGATAGTGCTTTGCGCCAGGACTTTGCCCTTCTGACGGAAGGTCGAACGTCTGCCCCGATTTCGGGATCCAACCAGGTCAGTGGGGTAGAAAATGTTTTTCTGGAGGCGGGGGCTGTGGTAGAGCACAGCATTTTGAATGGAAAGACGGGGCCGATCTATATTGCAAAAGGAGCGGAAGTGATGGAAGGCTGTCTGATCAGGGGGCCGCTGGCATTGTGTGAAGGTGCGATGCTGAAGATGGGGACTAAAATATATGGTGCTACTACGCTGGGGCCTGGTAGTGTAGGGGGAGGTGAGATCAAGAATGTGGTGATGATGGGCTATTCCAACAAAGGTCATGATGGCTACCTGGGAGATGCGGTGCTGGGTGAATGGTGTAACCTTGGGGGGAATACTACGAACTCAAACCTGAAAAATAACGCCAGTACGGTGCGGGTATGGGTTGAGGCCAAAAATGAGGCGATACCTGCTGGTACCAAGTGTGGACTGATCATGGGGGATTACAGCAGGAGCGGTATTGGCACAATGTTTAACACAGGCACTGTAATTGGCGTTTCGTGTAATATCTTTGGAGGCGAATTCCCGCCTAAGTTTGTGCCTTCCTTTTCCTGGGGTGGGGTGCAACCGGCACCTTACAGGGAACAGGAGGCTTTGCGGGATGCCCGTCAGTGGATGCAGTTCAAAGGGCAACAGCTGGGCGATGTAGAAGAGCGTTTGCTAAAAGCAGTCTATGCAGCAGTAAGAGGAAAATCTTAGATTCAATTCAATATATCATTAACAATAGCGATAAACATGAGAAAAAAAATCGTTGCAGGAAACTGGAAAATGAACCTGACCCTGGCGCAGGGTGAGCAACTGATCAATGACGTACTGGCGGCTGGTCTGCATCTGAAAGAAGGACAGGAAGTTGTATTTGCTACACCTTTCCCTTACCTGGTGAAAGCGAAAGCATTACTGAAGAATAATCCTGGTTTCTTCCTGGCATCACAGAACAGTGCGTCAGAGAAATCTGGTGCTTACACTGGTGAGGTATCAGCTGAAATGCTGCAGTCTGTAGGCGTAGACTACGTGATCCTGGGTCACTCTGAAAGGAGAGAATATTTCCAGGAAACTAACGCAGTACTGGCTAAAAAGATTGACCTGGCACTGGCAAATGGTTTGAAACCTCTTTTCTGTTGCGGTGAGCCACTGGAAGTGAGAAAAGCTGAAACCCAGAATGAATATGTTGCAAAACAACTGGAAGAAAGCCTGTATCACCTGACAGTTGAGCAGCTGAAGGATGTAGTGATCGCTTATGAGCCAATCTGGGCGATTGGTACTGGTCTGACTGCAAGTGCAGCACAGGCACAGGACATGCACGCATTTATCAGAGCGCAGATCGCTGCTAAATATGGTCGTGAAGCTGCCCTGAATATCTCTATCCTGTATGGTGGTAGTGCGAAGCCTTCAAACGCTGTAGAGCTGTTCTCCTGCCCGGATGTGGATGGTGGTCTGATCGGTGGTGCATCTTTGGTAGCTGCTGACTTTGTAGCAATCGTGAAAGCACTGGCATAAGCCAATTATATATTTATTTTACTCCGGTATGGTAGCCGTTTAAATGGCTGCTGTACCGGTTTTTTATACCAGTGAATGCTATTTATTTTAGTATTAAGTAAAAAAGTTAGTATTTAATGCTAAATAAATTAGTAAAATCGAAATAAAGATTTTATATTTGTAATGTCAATATTCAAATAACCAATACACTTTAAGTTCAAAACTTATTTGGTTATGATTACAAATAATAACGTTATTCCTGAACAGGAATTATTGTATGACTACTTATTAGTAGTTAATCCCGGTACTCATATCAACAATGATGTAATGGCTTTAAAGCGGATGATCGCGCAGGAACTGGGTATCGGCGATACCCAATTCTCACAGGCTAACGTCAGTCTATTCCGCTCTGTATTTCCAGTGCGTTTTGAGGATGATTTTGTCAACCTGTTAGATAATATAGCCGGCAGACAGTCAGGGTTTACATTATATACTTCCCGTTTTGATCACTTCGAGCTGCAGGAGGATAAGCGCACGATCTTTATCAATGTGGCGAATCCAAAGCCGATTGTAGAATTGCATAAAAGGATCCTACAGGAATTTGATATCAAATCCAGTCCATACAAACCGCATATTACGATAGCGAGAGGGATGAATACCCGTGAGTTTGATCAGGTATATGATCATTTTTACAATCAGGTATTTGTGCGGAGTTTTCAGTGTAAGAGTTTTACGCTATTGAGGAAACCAGCGGCGGGTGGGCAGTATGAGACGGTGAAGGAGTTCTTCTTTGGAGATGAGGCGGTGAGAGGGAATGAGCATACGTTGTTTAATTATGCGGCGTAGGGTTTGAGGGGGGTTAGGTAAGGAGTGGGGGGTGTTGTGCGGGGGGAAAGTGTGAGGGGTGTCGGCGTGTTGTGCGGAGGAAGTTCTGATGCTTGTCAGTTCGTTGTGTGGCGTAGGGTGTGACATTCGTCAGCTGCGGCTGTTTCCTGGCAGAATAATTTTATATTTTTCCTGACTGTTCGTAGATTTAATATGTTCACAAAACATATTTCATAACCGTAACAGCATAACGATGCAAAAGATACACAAAGTCATTATTGTAAAAGGCAAGGTGCAGGGTGTCTTCTTCAGAACTAATACCAAGCGGGCGGCCGATGGGCTTGATATCAAAGGGCAGATCAAAAACCTGCCCGATGGCAGTGTCTGGATTGCCGCAGAAGGAGAGGAGGCGCCAATGGAAGCTTTCATCGCCTGGTGCCGTCAGGGCCCGCCGCTAGCCAAAGTAACAGGCGTTACTATTGAACCTGGGGAAGTACAAAACTTCAGGACCTTCGAAGTCTCGCATCATTAATATTTCAATCATTATAGGTATAAATATATTGTCTTTTGCAGCCTATGCCAGCCAATAAAAAAACCGCTTCTGTCCGAGACAGAAGCGGTTTTTTATTATACACAGAAGAATTACTTCAATGCCAGTTTATTTAGCATCGCCTTATCCAGTACAGCTTTCGGCACCACCATCGTAATCGTATTCATCGCAAAATAAGGAATAGACACATGCATATATCCTTCAAAAGGGCCAGCCTTCGCTCCCCATGAATTTTTCACAATGAAAAACTCCTTACCACCGGCAGACTTACCCAAGCCTGTAATCTGCATCAGGTGATCATCTTCCGTCACCAGCTCTTCATACAGTCGTTGTCTGTCATCTGCATTATATGCCTTCTCATTCAGATCAGGATTAAAGGGTACTTTCTTCAGCAGGGAATCTGCAGCAGGATACAATCCATATCCGTTGCCCAGCATCCATCCCCTGTTACTCATATCCGTATCCCACAATACTGTGTAGCCTTTATTCACTGTTGCTTTCGCCACATTCACCAGCTCTTCCAGCGGCAGGTTATAGTAGGCACCATTAGAATAGTTATCAGGCACCTGCACAATAAAAGGTGCATAGTAAGGATGATCTGTAAATGAAGTCAGGTTCACATAATCATCTTGTGAAAACTTCACTACTTCCTTTGCAAAAGTCAGGGGTGTATAGTTCTTGCCATTGTAAGTGAATGACGCAGGCGCTGCACCTAAATACTTGTCCAAAATGCTGCTCACACGTGCTGTCCAGTTGTCCGGCAAAGGTCTTTTTACTTTCAGCAAACTATCCAGGTAGTTTTTCATTTCTTCTACCATCGGTGCATGATCATGGCTGGTACGTCCATTGGTCAGACCGCTGTACACATTCTCCGGCACCAGGCCATAGATCGCTGCTGCATGCAGAAAATCGTGTGCCAGACCGCCTTCGTCAAAGCGGGTAAATCCCTGCCTGTGAATGTAGTTCTTTGCCTTCTCCATATAGATATTACGTACAATGTACATCTCAGAGAGATCCAGCGCTGGCAGTCCTTTTCTCAGGCACTCAGATTCCACTACTGCTGTAGAGGAAAAGCACCAGCAGGTACCAGTTTCTCCCTGATTCTTTACTGGTGTGGCGGCATTATTTTTAATGACAGTAAAGTCCTGAAGCGTTTTATTTAAGTCCTGCGCTACAGCACCCGTAGCCAATAGCATCATCAGTATCCCTTGGAAAATCTTCTTCATCTATGGTGGTTTTGTGCATAAAGATAAGAGGGATAGATCAAAAAAAACGCCACTGCCGTAGGAACGGCAATAGCGCAGTATAAATGACAGGCTTTGGCGGAAAGCCACTTATAAATCTTATGGTTTTAAGGCTATAGTTTTTGATCAGAGGTAGCCGGTAATGGATAATTTTATTTTCTTAAAACTATTATTCTTTACCCTGAATAGCCAGCAATGTTTACGCTTATTCTTCTACATTTATGCTCAGGCTATCTTCTTTACCAAGTATAGACAGTTTCTTTGCATTTTTCAGGTAAACTTTATATTTATCTGCTACTTCACCTGATTGCTTCACATCATTGATATAAAGATCCCCATCTTTTTTCTCAATCTTATACCCCTTGTCCGCATCAATCAGTTTATCAGCAGCCATCTTATCAATCATTTCCTTATACTGACCATCAGCTTTTGCATGCGCCATATCTTCGCGCATTTTAGTTTCTGTGATCCGCTGTTTTTTCATCTCAGCTTTCGCAGTAGCCATCGCAAACTCCATTTGTTTGCGGGATTCTTTCATTGCTTTTGCAGCTTCCTGGCGTCCTTTATCCATCGCTTCCTTAAATTCCTGGCTATTCATAGCAGCTCTGGCAGATTCCATTCCCATTTTGGCAGCAGGGATGGCTACATCTTTCATCGCAGCTCTGGCAGCATCCAGGCCCATACGAATACTCTCCTGAATAACGTTGGTGTCGATATTGATGTTTACATCAGGGTTAAAATTGACGTTAGGGTTTACGTTCACACCAGTATGCCCATTTATTTTAGCTTGTCTCAAACTCTCTTTCACTTCCTTATTAATCTGTTTCCAGTCAATTTCCTTCATGGCATTATCAACGTCTTTGTTGATCTGTTTCCAATCAATATTCTTCATCGCATTTTCAACCTCTTTATTAATATCCTCCCAGTTCACTTCTTTCATGGCATTGGCCATATCATTGTTCACATCTTCCCAGTTGATATTTGCCATTGCATCGTCAGTTGCTGCCTGCACATCTGCATCCAGTGCTTCCTTGTCAACCTGATCCTGCTCTTGTTCCTCATTATGGACATTGGCTTTCGGGGCAGTGGTATCTCCCAGCAGTGTGCGGGATATTTGGGTCAGCACAGGTGCTGGTGATTTTCTGGCAGTCTTTTTTGCACGTGCCTGGATGGGATTCAACCATGCAATGGCAACGAGGCTTACGGCGATAATCAATACGGCCAGCAGTTTCTGTGTATAATTAATGTTTTTAGTTTTCATTTCCATGATGCGTTTAATGCGGTGAAATAGATGTTGTTTATTATCTGCCGCTGCCATGGCTAGTGCATTAACTGTTAACCGGTATTCTTCTAATGCTACCAGCGCTTTGGCATATTGCAGGGGTTGCACCTGACTTGCAATAACAAGGTCATCGCAACAGTGTTCCCTTTCCAGGCGGATGTTTTTAGTGATCCACCAGATGAAAGGATTAAAGAACAGAATTGTTTCAACAATAGATTGGAAGATATTGAGTAGATAATCATTGCGTTTGATGTGTGCCAGCTCGTGCAGGAGAATGGCTTCCAGCTGTTCGGCAGTCAGGTTGTTGAACATGGCGACAGGCAGCAGGATCAAAGGTTTCAGAAAGCCGATCATCACAGGCACCTGAATTTGTGTGGAGATCAGCAACTGCACTTTACGGGGAATCCGTAACCGGGCAGCCAGTCGTTCCAGGTGCTTTTCCCATACTGCATCTATGGGTAGCACTTGTTTATTGCGGATCTGTTTCAGTTGGACCAGATCCATAATTAGTTTGATACTCATGACAGCTACTCCCGTTACATAGAGGCCAACCAGTACAGGGAACCACATTTCCAGTTGTGGAATGAAGTGTTTGATGGTGCTTTGGCTGTGATAGATCGGAGGCACTTCCAGGTGTCGCTGGCGAACGCCGGTTTCAATCATCACCCAGGTAGCCTGCCTGATGCGCAATGCAGCAGTTACCTGTTGATAGAGTGTGATGCAAAACCAGGCAAAGATGCCGGTCAGGGACAGGTACGACAGGTTGTACTTAATCCTGGCGCTCATGTGCGACCATACGTACAATACGAGCCGGAGACACGCAAAGATCAGGAACCCCTGCCACAGGGAATGTAAAAGCGCCCATCCAAATGCCTGGATCAGAATCGTAGGGAGAACAAGTTGTGCTGTCATAAACCTTGAGTTTACCTTTTTTGCTGGTCTTCTATGTCATTCAGGTATTGTCTGATCTTGTCGAGTTCTTCTTTCGAAGAATTATGATGACCAAGGGCCTGCATGACTAATTGAGAAGCAGAACCATTAAATACGGTATCAATCATTTTGTTCAGCAATTGCTGTTGGGTATTTTCCTGTGAGATCGCAGCAGTATACACGTGCGTTTTGCTACTGGCATCTCTGTTTAAATAGCCCTTTTCATGCATGATCTGCATTAACTTCAGGGTGGTAGTATACCCGGCATCTTTGCTTTTTGACAGCTCTTCGTGCACATCCCTTACCGTACAGTCGCCTTTCTCCCACAGGATTCCAAGAATCTCCAGTTCACTTTCCGTCGGTTTGTTATTTTTTGCTGTACTCATTTATTTTCAATGATTATTGATCTACGAATGTCTTCGTAAGTAAATGTACGACACTTTTCGTAATTGCAAAATTTATTTTCAAAAAGTTTAAAAAAGAGGGAATTCACCAACGGGGGATGAAAACCATTTGCAAAGGAAAGAGGGAATTCGGCAAGGGGGGATGAAAATCATTTTCAAAGGAAAGAGGGGAATTCACCAACGAGGGATGAAAATCATTTTCAAAGGAAAGAGGGGAATTCACCAA
>NZ_MTKN01000022.1:19345-60047 GCF_001975825.1 [Flexibacter] sp. ATCC 35208 | reverse complement strand
AGGGGGGATGAAAACCATTTTCAAAGGAAAGAGGGGAATTCAGCAAGGGGTGATGAAAACCATTTTCAGAAAAAAGGCCCCTTCCAGAAGAAAGGGGCCATACCCGTGGCTTATTTGAAAAAATGGGTAATCTGGTAAAAAACAGGCATGCCATCCTTCGGCCACCCATTACAGCAAGACAGAACAGATAGCAATGCCTGGCACAAGTATTTTTTAGAACTTATTGGCTTTAATTAGAACTTACCTGCCTTGATTCCAAAATGGAAAGAAGCCATGCTCAGATCTCCGTTAGAAATATTAGGGGTATTAGACCCCTGTACAAAGCGGTAAGTTGCACCCAGGTCTAACCTCAGATAGCTGGTTACATTCAGCTCTATATTGGCAAATGGTTCTGCCACAAACAATCCGCTCCTGTCGTAAGAATGATAATGTGTATCGTCGTCGTTCAGGTCAAAAGTGGCTTTGTTTCTTCTTGATACGGCTCCGCCGCCTACGAGTGCACCTGCTGTCCAATGGATTAACTTATCAGTGTTGTGTGTATATTCTACAGCAAGTCCGGTATACCAGAAATTCAGGTATTGTTTATATCCCGTGGTGGCACTTGGTGCATAGGTAGAAGTGATATTGTTCGCCAGCGAATAGGCACCCGCACCAAACATCCATTTCTTATTGATCAGCACTCCGCCATAACCACCGGTCATTACAGCGAAATTACCACCGATCGATGTTAAATTGGCCGCAGGCACTCCATATGCACCAATTTTTGTGTTAGTAGACTTTTTAGAGAATAACGTTTCCGTCTGGGCAGTCTGAGCCCAGGCCTGCTGTACTGATAACAGTACGAGCAGCGCCAACAGCGCTTTTTTCATAAAATGTAGTTTAAAGAAAAGTGAGAGAGAAGAGGGGAGTGGGCGGTCAGTTGTGTTGAAAACCGCCCCACTCCCTTATGAAGAAGAAAATCAATTCGTGGTAATGGAAGAATCACTTACTGCGGAGGTGCCAAACCATCCCAGTATCTTCCCTTTTCCGCCACCATCTGTGACGTTCTTATAGTTCGTGCCTACATTGGCCAGTACAGTAGCAAATAATCCACCAGACTCCATCTGGGTCTGAACAGAGGTTACCCAGAAATAGCTTGGATAACTCAGTGAGCGGAGTTTTACGATAGCGAGATCTCCCTGCAGATAAGGATGATCACGATCATTTACGCTTTCACCTACGAACTGTGGGAACTCCTGTCCGTCAGACAAACCTTCGGAGAAGCCACCATCGATCACGTAGTTATCTTCCAGGATATTGTCATCATTTAAATTATTTCTGTAAGACCTGATCCAGGTGTAATCTGTCTGCCCTGCCATATCAGTTGCATAGAATCGTACATAGTAACCATCCTTGGTTGCACCGTCATCACCTTTTTTCTTGTACTTGTAGTCAATGTTTGTGATAGCAGCCACGGGCTTAATGGTATCAGTCGCTTCGTATACATTAGAATCGTATTCCACACGGAGGCGGTAAGTATGGTTCACCTGACCAATCTGACCGTTAGCCGGATCACATTTGTACAATGAATCTGCAAACACGAAAGGATAAGTATCGCCTGTTGTTTCGTCATACAGTGTGATGGTTGCATCGCTGATAATAGGAGCATCACCTGACTCTGTATAAGATACTGATTTTGTAAATCTGATATATTGTGTACCTGGTTCGTTGGTAATCCATGCATCCAGTACAGGATAAGAAGTACCAGCTGGAACATCCAGGTCTATCACATCCGTACAGGCGCTAAATCCTGTTACGAAAGCGGCTAATATGCTGAGTCGGAAAAATTTCTTCTTCATGACGGTTAAAATTTAAAGTTGTAAGTAATACCTGGGATGACAGAACCGATGATAGACAGGCGTACTGCTTCTCTTTTGTTCTTGTCGTCTTCATTCTGCTGGAAGTAGATGGAATAAGCATTGCGGCGTGAATACACATTGTACAGCGAGAACACCCATTCGCCTTTCCAGCGTTTCAGCTGTTTGCCTTTCAGTGTGAGGGATACATCCAGGCGATGGTAGTCTGGCAGGCGGTAAGTGTTACGTTTGTCAGTGCTGTTGTATGGAATATCCCAACCCTGGTATTCCAGGCGGCTGTCTGCATACGTAGTAGGTGTACCTGTTGCATACGTCCAGTTAGCAGAGAAAGAAGTACGTTTTGAGAATTCATGCGTTGCTACGATGGTAATGTTGTGTGTGCGATCATAGCGGTTCAGGAACCATTCATTCTGGTTGATGCCCTCAGTTTTACGTTCAGATTTTGACAGTGTATAGCTGATCCAACCTGTGGTGGTACCGATTTCTTTCTTTGCCATCAGTTCCAGGCCATAAGAGCGGCTTTTGCTTGGCAGCAGGTCTGCTTCAATGTACTGGTTCAGCTGCAGGTTTGCATTATCAATGTAATCCAGCTGGTGGTTCATGTTTTTATAAAACACTTCAGCAGAAATTTCATACTTGCCATTAGTCGCATCGTATGCATAACCTACGGTGTACTGATCAGCCACCTGTGGTTGTACATTGTTGGTACTTGGTGTCCAGATATCGAGTGGTGTAGGAGAGGCGGTGTTGGACAACTGGTGCATGTACTGTGTAGTACGGGCATAAGATGCTTTCACGGCATTGTTGTCGTTGATACCATAGCGAACGTTGATTCTTGGCTCCAGGTAGTGATAAGCTTTAATCAGCTCATTGGTACCATAAGTTTTGCTGCCTATGAGTGTTTTACGTACGCCGGGTGTGGTGTCATTGTAGTAATAAGCAGTACTGTTACCGAGGTATTGGTATTCAGAGAAACGAAGACCATATTGCACACCAAATTTCTTGCTAGGTTTCCATTCATGATCGATGTAAGCAGCTGCTTCGAGACCATGTTGGAGAGTCAGGTTTTTCACGGTTGTATTCTCGCCGTCCTGGCTCACACCTTTACCCGGTTTGAAAATGTAATAGAGGCCCTGTACCCCGAAGTGTACGCTGTTTTTTGCATTCACATAGTAAGTAAAGCCAGGTTTCACACCGTAGTTGATGATGTTGGAAGTCCAGTCATAAGCCTGGTAATTATCACCGGCATTTTTGGTACTACCGTTGCTGAATTCAAGGCTGTAGTCATAGTTACTATAAAAAGTAGTCAGGTTCATGAACAGTTTACTGTTGAACACATGGTTCCATCTTATGGTAGCGGTTTTATTGCCCCAGTTCATATTCACATCTGATCCGAAACCGAATACGTCTCTTCCCAGGTAACCGCTTACAAAGAGGGTATTGGTCTTGTTCAGTTTGAAGTTCGCCTTGGCGGTGATATCGTAGAAATTCAGTTTGGTGTCTTTCATATCTCCGCTCAGGAAAGGCTTCATGAGGATGTCGATATAGGAACGCCGGGCAGCGATGATAAAGGAGGATTCGTCCTTCACGATCGGCGCCTCAATGGAGAGACGGCTGAATACATTGCTGATACCGCCATTTACAGCCAGATTCTGGTTGTTTCCATCCTTCATGCGTATATCAAGCACAGAGGATGTACGGCCGCCGTATTCAGCTGGAAAACCACCTTTAATGAGATTCACGCTTTTAACTGCATCCGGGTTGAATACAGAGAAAAATCCGAGCATGTGGGTAGAGTTGTAAACAGGTGCTTCATCCAGCAGGATCAGGTTCTCATCTGCGGCACCGCCACGTACGTTGAAGCCGCTGGCGCCTTCGCCCACGGTTTGTACGCCGGGCAGGGTCTGGATAGAACGCAGCACGTCTACTTCACCCATGAAGGTGGGCATCTTTTTCATCTGGGCAATATCCAGACGGTTGATGCTGGAATTCAGCGTATTAACTGCTTTCTCTGTTTTATCACCGATTACGGTGACTGTGTTCAGTGTACTGCTGGATTTATCTAATTTGATATCCAGTGTTTGGTTTCCTTTCAGGGAAATATGTGTCTTAATAGGTGTGTACCCTACATAAGAAAACTGAATGTCATGGTCGCCGGCAGGCAGTGTGAGAGAATAAAAACCATATTCATTGGTTACAGTACCGATGCCTGTTCCTGCTTTGGAAACGGAAATGCCGATCAGGCTTTCCCCGTTTTGCTGGTCTTTTACGTATCCACTTAATGTAAACCGTTGCTGCGCATTTGTCTGTAGCGCCCAAAGCAAAAGGATGCCAATGGACAGGAGCTTTAGTAGCCTTGTCTTCATAAAAGGATTTGATAGTTATAAATTTACAATATGTTGTAAGGTGCGCTAGTGTGATCTAAACACGCATATATGACGTAGGATAATGGGGTTACCCCTATAGGTTACCGTAGAATTTTTTAAAATTAATCTTTATTCTAGTATATCGCATTGATAACCCATGCGTTGTAAAAGAAAAATAACTTCCCCTTCATTCACTGGGCAACCCTGGCCTACAACTCTTAATACTTTATCGCAATCTTCAATATCTACAGTGCAGGCCTGGATTGGGAATTCTTTATGGATAGCGGTAATTACTTTTAACTTATCCAGGTCTGTATTGATATTTGTTTTGAATATCCCGATCATTTAATTATAATATTTAGCTTTGTGCAAAGGTGAAGCACATCGTCTGGTTAACTGTTACACGAAAAGGATTAAATTTTATATTTAACGGATTATTATGGCTGTCCAGATCAGGAATGATATAAATGAGTTATTGCTCGAAGAAGAGATCGGGGATGACCTGCATGAAAAGCTGGTGTCTACCCAGTTGGTAGAAGAGCAGCAGGAAATCAAGTACCATTTCGGGGAAGCGGTATTACGGGAAACCTTTTTTGACGGGTATCATATTTTCACCGGCGATGCCTCTGTATATGAGAACCTGCATGTGAATGCGACAGAAGCCATACCGGCAGTATCCCTGTTGTTTATGGTACGCGGACATTTTAATACTAATGTAGGGCATGAGCGGCAGCGCCTGTTTGGTTCGCTTGAGCACAACCTATATTATAATCCCGGGGGTGTGGAAAATGCCCATATCCTCAAACAGGAGAACCTGGCTGCAGTTGGGATGAATTTCAGCAAAGAACGGTTCCTGCAGCTGGCGGAAAATAATGGCCGGATACTGGATATGCTGGGGAACAATGTGGCTGGCAACAGGCCTATCATACTAAATAAAAAGAGTAATCACCCTATTACGGCCCGCATGCTGATGATCCTGGACGAGATCAGGAACTGCCAGTTTCTGGGAGGGCATAAAAAATTATACCTGCAATCTAAGGTGATAGAGTTGCTGGCCCTGCAATGTGAGCAGCAGGAGCAGGCAGAATCCTTACAGAAAGAGCGGTTTGCATTATCTGCATCGGATAAGGAGAAGATCTTCTTTGCCAGAGATTATTTATTGAACCAAATGCAGTCTCCCCCTTCGCTGACGGAGTTATCAAGAGCAGCGGGGTTAAATGAGTTTAAACTGAAGAATGGGTTCAAACAGGTATTTGATAATACCGTGTTTGGCTACCTGAATGATCATAAAATGGAATATGCGCGGCAGTTATTACAATCGGCTGTGCAGTCAGTGACCCAGATAGCAGAGCAGCTGGGTTTTTCATCAGTACAGCATTTCAGTACTGCTTTCAGGAAGAAATTCGGGGTGAGCCCGGTAAAGCTGCGGAATGCCTAGATGCATTTCAAAAGAGGGAGTATCGAAATCATGTTTTCTTTTTCAAAGAAAAGAACTCAAAGCATGATACCCCCTCCTTTTATTAATTAGCTTAGTAAGCAGCGGTGAACCTTGCTTTTACATGCTGGTTTTTCTCCACTTCGTCGATCAGTGCTACTGCATAATCCTTATTTGAAATCTTGCTGTTGCCTTCTGCATCAGTTACCAGGGTATCCTTGCCCAGGCGGAATTTACCTGTACGCTCACCTGGGAAGATGTTAGCCGCAGGGCTCATCACGGTCCAATCCAGGTCGTTCTGTTCTCTCAGCCAGTAGAAGCCTTCGCGGGTAGCAGTGGCACCACCTTTCCACTCAGCGGGGAATTCAGGGGTATCCAGCAGTTGCTTACCAGGAGCAATTTCCAGGCTACCTGCACCACTTACCACCAGTACACGTTTGATACCAGCTTTTCTTACGCCATTTGCCAGACCCTGAATCAGTTTCAGGTAAGTGGGGGTATCATGTGCATTGAAAGAGCTGATGACAGCTTCGGAACCTTTGATCAATTCAGCGAGTTGGTCTGCATCTGCTACGTCACCCTGCTTTACGGTCAGCTTAGGATTGGAAATGGTGATCTTTTCAGTATTACGTACGATAGCGGTTACTTCATGTCCTCTTTCCAGTGCTTCGGCCAATAATGCGCTGCCAATGAAGCCAGATGCGCCTACGATAGATAATTTCATGTATTAAGTTTTATTGTTATTAAAATTGTTACAGTTTGATGTAAAAAAAATCAAGACACGAACTGAGCGCTGAACTGCGCCAGTGTGGTATGCTTCAGTTTCTCGTATACGGCCTGGTCGATGGTATCGAAAAGGCTTTCCAGCGCGCCATTGATATCCCTGCCTACCGGGCATTCAGGATTGGGGAGGTTGGGAGAGAAGCCGAAGATGTGGTTTTCCTTTACAATCTGGAAAACATCGGATAAATAGATATTGTTTGGTGATTTGGTCAACCTGCTTCCCCCGTTTTTGCCTTCCTTGCCTTCTACAAGACCGGCTTCTTTTAGTGCTGCGAGTTCCTTGCGCACCAGGGCGGGGTTGGTATTGAGTGAGCCTGCAATGAGATCGCTGGACATCCATTCTGTCTCAGAAAGGCTGAGCAGACTGAGGATATGAACTGATATTGCAAACTTACTTTTGACCATACTGTAATTAAAATGATTACAGTACAAAGGTAAAGAGTTTTTCCATTCTACCAAATAAATTGATAATTAGACTAGTCAGGTAGTGTTTCTATAAGGTTTCTATAAGGTCGCTATAAGCTTTCTTCGATGCTTGTTCGATGCTTCTTCGATGCTTGTTCGATTACTGTATAATTAAAAAGCCCCGGCATTTCAGCCGGGGCTTTCCAAAATAAGCTTCAGATAATTATTTTTTAACAACGACCTGTTCCGTTTTCACTGGTTGCTTTTTCGCAGTTTCAGGTTGTCCTGTATGGTGTAAATCTGCCAAAGTCGGCGCTATCACCAGACTTACGATAGACATCAGTTTAATCAGGATGTTCATGGAGGGACCTGAAGTATCTTTGAATGGATCACCTACGGTATCGCCGGTTACAGATGCTTTGTGTGGTTCTGACTTTTTGTAAAAAGTCTCGCCATTGATCACGACTCCTTTTTCAAAGGATTTTTTCGCATTGTCCCATGCACCGCCGGCATTGTTCTGGAAGATCCCCATCAGTACACCACTTACAGTAGCACCTGCGAGGAAACCACCCAATACTTCCGGACCAAACACAAAGCCTACCAGGATTGGGGAGATGAGGGCAATGGCTCCAGGCACCATCATCTTTTTAATAGAAGCCTGTGTTGAAATTGCCACGCACTTATCGTACTCAGGTTTGCCGGTACCTTCCATAATACCTGGGATGGTTCTGAATTGTCTTCTTACTTCTTCCACCATGCTCATAGCCGCTTCGCCTACAGCCCTGATAGCCAGGGAAGAGAAAATAAACGGAATCATTGCGCCGACGAACAGACCGGACAATACATTTGCTTTATAGATATCAATACCATTAATTTTAGCTACGCCTACGAATGCTGCAAACAGCGCCAGTGCAGTCAGTGCTGCGGAAGCAATGGCGAAACCCTTACCTGTAGCCGCAGTGGTGTTACCAACGGCATCCAGGATATCAGTTTTCTCTCTTACTTCTTTGGGCAGTTCACTCATTTCAGCGATACCGCCTGCATTATCTGCAATCGGGCCAAAGGCATCGATCGCCAGCTGCATGGCAGTTGTGGCCATCATACCGGCAGCAGCAATTGCTACGCCATAGAGACCTGCGCAGGCAAAAGATCCGTAGATCCCTGCAGCCAGCACAAGGATTGGCAGCATGGTAGATTCCATACCTACAGCCAGACCACCAATCACGTTTGTGGCATGACCAGTTGAAGACTGACGGATAATGGATAATACCGGACGCTTGCCCATTGCGGTATAATATTCAGTGATGATACTCATGAGCGTACCCACAGCCAATCCTACGAAGATGGCTCCTACTACACCACTCTGTGTGATCGCTTTGGTACCTTCACGTAAATCAGATGTTCCTGGTAAATAATCACGTTTCAGGTAAATTGATCCTTCAGGCAGGATCCAGTAAACTAATGCTGCACTGGCGATAGCAGAGAGTACGATTGACCCCCAGTTACCCATATTCAGTGCTCTTTGTACCGTGCTGGTGTTCAGACCTGCGGTATCAGAGATCTTTACAAAAACGGTTGCTATCATGGAGAACACGATACCAAAACCTGCGATCATCATAGGCAGGAGGATCGGTGCAAGGCCACCAAACTTGTCGTTAGAGATGATTTCACTGCCCAATACCATTGTTGCCAGTACAGTGGCTACATAAGAGCCAAAGAGGTCAGCACCCATACCGGCTACGTCACCTACATTGTCGCCTACGTTGTCTGCAATGGTAGCGGGGTTACGCGGATCATCTTCCGGGATGCCTGCTTCCACTTTACCTACCAAGTCAGCGCCTACATCCGCAGCTTTTGTATAGATACCACCACCCACACGGGCAAACAGTGCGATACTTTCTGCACCCAGTGAGAAGCCTGTCAATACTTCGATGGTTTTGATCATCTGATCGGTGTTGGGTATTGCACCAAAGTAAGCTTTCAAAATAATGAAGAGTGAACCCAGACCTAATACAGCGAGTCCGGCTACACCCATACCCATTACAGATCCGCCGGTAAAGGAAACTTTGAGGGCTTGTGACAGGCTGGTACGTGCCGCCTGGGCAGTACGTACATTTGCTTTCGTTGCGATTCTCATTCCAATGAAACCGGCTGTAGCAGAGAATACAGCGCCAATGATAAATGCAAGGGCAATAGTCCAGTCAGAGTTTTCATGAGAAGCACCCATAATCCCCAAAAGGATAGCGGCGATAATTACAAAATAGGTTAGGATCTTGTATTCAGCCTTTAGGAAAGCCATTGCCCCTTCTGCTATGTAGCGGGCTATTTCTGTCATCCTTTCATTACCGGCATCCTGACGGGATACCCATGCACTGCGGACGGCAGTAAATAGCAGGGCAAGCAAGCCAAAACATGGAACGAGGTAAACGATATTCATATACGTGATTTTTTACAATTCTATAAATATAAACTTTATTCCATTACGAATTGTCTGATGGGAAATAGATAGATAACTGATAGAAAAAAGCCGTTATTCCGAGGTTTTTTGGGGTGTATGTTGATGTAGTATCTCATTTACGCAGGCCCAGAAAGGTTTTGCCGAGATTGTCAATGATGTCTTCCGGCGTCATTGCTTCCTGGGAGAGGGTTTCAGCGGCATAGTCACCTGCCAGACCATGGATATAAACGCCCATCAGCATCGCATCTTTGGAGGCGTATCCCTGTGACACTAATGATGTCAAAATACCTGTTAATACGTCTCCACTGCCACCTGTTGCCATACCGGGATTGCCGGTTGTGTTAAAATAAATATTGCCATCCGGAAATGCCATGGCTGTATACCGGCCTTTTAAAAGTATACAGAGGCGTTTTTCAATGGCGTTATGAGATAAGACCTGTAGTTGTTCCCTGTTGTTGGCAGTCTTTCCAAATAAGCGCTCAAACTCTTTAGGGTGTGGGGTTAGCAGGCTTCCTTCAGGTACTTTGTCAATCAAACCAGGTGTAGTTGCGATGATGTTGAGTGCATCTGCATCGATTACCATGGGCTGGCGATATTGTTCAAAAAGTCTTTCGAGTGCCCAGGCGGTACCTGCGGCGGTGCCGATACCGGGGCCGATTCCGATCACTTTATATTTTGAAGTGTCTGTCTGAAAGCCGGAACTGTGGTCATATTGGTCATCTATGATGCACATAGCAGGGGGCACTGCCAGTTGAATAATAGTATATCCACACTTGGGTACATGACAGGATAATAAACCGACACCTGCTCTCAGACAGGCGCTGGCACTCAGTATTGCTGCGCCCATTTTGCCTTCACTGCCTGCAATGAGCAGGGAATGACCAAAGGTACCTTTGTGTGCAAAAGGGGAGCGGGGTTTGTAAATGCTTTTGATCAATGCGGACTCACTAATATGAAATGGGGTAGGGGTTTGCTTAATATAATCCGGATGGAGGCCTATAGGCAAAATATGTACTTCGCCGGTGAGGCCAGCATTTTCAGGAAATAAAAAAGCAAGTTTATAAAATTCAAAGCTCAGTGTATGGTGTGCTTTTACCACAGGTGTATTCAGGGAAGAGTTATCTGCCTGCATGCCTGAAGGCAGGTCGATGGCGATGATGGTGTGGGTGGTATACAATGCCTGTAGTTGTTGGATAATGCCCGCTATCCAGCCACTTGCGGGCCTGCTGAGTCCTGTACCGAGGAGGGCGTCTACGATCAGTGCATTTGCAGGTGGTGCAGCAATAGAAGATATAACAGGCACATCGTGTAGGGCATCCAAATATTTTTGCTGCAAAGCTTCTCTGTTAGCCACGTGATCTGCAGACGCCTTTTCACTATGGTGCAGTATAAATGCGTGGGCAATGTAACCTCTGTTTCTGAGCAGGCGTACAATGGCCAGACCATCACCGCCATTGTTGCCCATACCGCAGTAAATATATACAGGTATATCAGCAGCATAGTGCTTGCAAATCCAGGTAGTACAAGCAGCAGCGGCTCTTTCCATTAGGTCCAGGCTGCTGATGGGCGTGTGCGTGATGGTATATGCATCTGCTTCACGAATCTGTTGTGCAGAAAAAATCTTCATAGTTAAATATAAAAAAGAAAAGGGGATGTATCATAAAAGGAAGGCCAGGAGAATTGCATGTACGAAAATTCTCTCCATAGGTACTGAATAAAACCTTCATGATAGAGGGAATTCAGCAACGGGGAATGAAAACTATTTCAAAGAAAAAGGGCCGTCCCGAAGTTTGAGACGACCCTTTTCAATAATAGAGTATATTCTTCTTAGAAGACGAATCTTGCTGAAGCACCACCGATCTCTTCGCCAATGTGGTGTGTACCACCTACGAAGTTTACATATGGTTTCAGGTCACCACTGATCACCAGCGGGATTTTTTTGAATTTGTATTCCAAACCAATGATACCATCTATACCAGGAGATGCATAAGAACCATCACCGTGTTCCCAATAACGGTCACGATCATAATCCCAGCGATCGTAGATACCTAAGTGCACGCCACCACCTGCATACATACGCAGTGGGGTATCGCCCAGGTCAAAATGGTACTCATACAATGCCGTGAAAGTTACATTTGAACGACGGTTGTAATCCGTAAAGGCCAGGGCCTCGAAAGCATGGTTTTCAGTAAAGAAATGCTGGAAAGTTGCACCTACTACAAATGGATTTAATCTTACGCCTACCGCGTTCACGTAGTCTGTAGAGCTACCGCGACGTTGTGCATTAACCTGAAATGCCATTACAGTACACAGGCTGAATAATAACACAAGTTGTTTCATATCTGTTTTTGGTTTTTAAAAAAGGTTGTTTCAATAATCTCTAAAGGTTTTCAATAATTATTTTCCAAACGTATACCTGATCGATATGGCAAAGTCAGTCAGGTCGTCGTCAGTATTAAAATGAATTGCGGGCTTCCAATCTATACTCAGGTTCAGTGGGAGGGAGGGGACGGTGTAATCTACGCCCGCAATACCATCCACACCACCAATCACTTTTGTATTTCCTGACACTGTCCGGCTACCCATATGAGCTCCGCCGCCGATAAACCATGCAAATCCTTGCGTGGTCAAGGCCGAGAGGTCAAAATGATGTTCGTATAAACCGGTGACAGTGTAAGTTTTGGAATAAGCGCCTGCGATGCCTTCTATTGCGTTGGCATCGTCGAAGAAGTATCGTACTGTAGCTCCAAATGGCAAACCAGCGCGCAAACCTAATTGTGGATTGCCTTTTGTCTGTGCCTTTGAATAACTAGCGTACAACCCCAGGAGCAAGGCTATGAACAGGATCTTTTTCATTTGTTATTTGCAATGCTTCGCAATAACGGTGCCAAGATACGGAATATTGCGTGGATGAGGTAGCTATCTTTTGCGTAAATAAAGATATCCTGCTATGCCGGCTATTAATGATGCAATCATTACTGCTATCTTGCTGTAAACCTGCCAGTTGACATCTGTGTATGCAAGTGTGGCAATAAATATGGACATGGTAAATCCGATACCGGCCAGCAGGCCTACACCTAATAACTGTGACCAGTTGCTTTGTGAAGGTAATGCCGCAATACGTGTTTTAACAGCGATGAAAGAAAAGAGGAAAATACCCAGTGGTTTGCCGAGTACCAGTCCTGCGATGATGCCGTAATTGATTGTGTGTT
Source organism: [Flexibacter] sp. ATCC 35208 (assembly GCF_001975825.1). Classification (GTDB taxonomy): domain Bacteria; phylum Bacteroidota; class Bacteroidia; order Chitinophagales; family Chitinophagaceae; genus Chitinophaga. The sequence continues at coordinate 47,532 of NZ_MTKN01000022.1, read as the reverse complement.
GGAGAATGGGTCCGAGTGGTGTTGGGATTACGATGGCTGTATTTGCCAGTGCAAACAGGGGCATGATGATAAAGTTCACAGGTTTGTGCAGGTGATGGATCAGATTATCCAACTTATTGAGCGGTATTGTAAAGGCCAGTAATACACCTGCAACAGTGGCATGGATACCTGAATGGAGGATACAATACCAGAGGATGATGCCGGGGATGAAATAAAATATCAGCCTTTGTACTTTAAATTTATTCATCACAAACAGCCCGATTAAAATTCCCCCGGCTGCCAATAAATAAATTTGATGCAATGTCGCTGTATAAAAAACTGCAATCGTCACTATCGCTCCCAGATCATCGATTATTGCCAGCGCAGTGAGAAAGATCTTCAACGCCAGCGGTACTCTTTTTCCTAATAATGAAATCACGCCCAGTGAAAAAGCGATATCTGTTGCCATGGGTATTCCCCAGCCATTTGCATAGGGTGTACCATGATTGAATAAAGCAAAGATCCCTGCGGGTAACAACATTCCGCCTACTGCTGCCAACACTGGTAGTGTGGCTTGTTGTACAGAAGAAAGCTCTCCGCTAATCAGCTCTCTTTTAATTTCCATACCGGCCATAAAAAAGAAGAGCACCATCAATCCATCGTTGATCCAGTGCTCTGAAAAAGACCATCCCTGCAACCAGCTCTCCTGAATTGGAGAATTAGCCAGTAGCAGGGATGTGATTGTACATATGATCAACACTATTCCGGTGGCTCTGCTATCATTCAGGAAATCATAAATGGGAGAGAAGAGCCGTTTGATCATAATTATTTTTTTAAGGTAAAGAAGTTGTTACGGTCGTTGTATCAGCTACAGGTTGTTTTTCTTTCACACCACCCATCAGCTCATATTTCGACTTCGGTCTTCGCTTGATTTCCCATTTAAAGTTAGGCAGCTGCATCTGATCGATAGGCCGCTGACCGAACGGATACATCGTTCCTTCCGGATCTTTGATGAAATTTACATGGTGCAATTGTCCTTCCAGGAAGTACATATTGATGATACCACTCAACGTTTTGTTCACACTGATAATAGAACCATCATCATCCTGTACATAATAGATACTTTCGGCATTTCCATCTACATGCATCCAGTCGAGCGACTGATTTTTAAAGTAGCCGGTGATAAAGTTTCCTTTGATCTGATCATACAGATCCTTGTCTACTTCTTTTACAATCAGGCTATTCTGTGTCAGTAAGATTTTATCTGCCGTTTGATTTTTTGTATAGAGGTGAATGGTATCTCCGCTCAGCTGTGTACTATTCGCCCACAATACCGGGTTGCGGTAGAAGCGGAAGATAGAATCTTTTGTAGAATAATATACGCTATCTGCCACGCCCTGTAAGGAATCGGAGTAGATCTTTACATTGTGCCATGCCATGATGTACCTGATCTCTGTCGTGTCTTTTGCGATAGTATCCGGTTTATTCTGCAATGCATCAGGACCCGCTTTTACCAGGCTATCCCTCACTTGTTTTGTAAGGGCAGGGTTGGTCAGCGCCAGTGTAGCGGTATCGACTACATTCATGAGGCTATCGCGTTCACGATCTGCCAGACCATTAGCTTTTTGCAGACTTTCCTGGAATTTTTTGCCAGTGGTGTCAGTCTTTGCATCAAGGAAAGGAGGATTGCCGTTCGGAGGCGTTGGCGGATGATTACCTGGCGCCATTGGAGGGCGGCCACCCGGACCACCCGGTCCCGGAGGTGGACCTCCTGGTACAGGTTTTTGCTTTGCGAGTGCTGAAGTAGCGACGCTATCAAGCTTTGCCGCAGTTGGTGTGGTGACGCTATCGATCTTTGCTACGGCCTTTATACTATCTGATAATGCTTTTGCGGTACTATCAGGTACTGCTTTGGCTATACTATCTGCTTTGGCCAGATCCGGCATTTCTTTTTCCGCAGGTTTCTCCAACACGACAGCGATGGTATCTTTCAGTGGTTTCCTGACATTGATGCTATCCTTGCCCAGGATGGCAGAATACAAGGTATCTGCAGAGAGGTACATGGTATCTGTTTTCCCTTCCAGGATCATGAGAGGATGCTGTGTGGCCAGGATGGTTTTTTTGGTTTGGTTTACCGTACCAAAGTTAGAGAGGAGGCTCATATGCTGTGCGGTGTCTCTATAGACCATGTTCCCGTAGGCATATGCCATCCCGGTTCTTTTGTCCATAATGATCCTGTCTGCAGTAATGGTCGTGGCGCTGTCTTCAATAGTAGGGCGGCTGTCGAAGTTACCTTCGCCGGTTTCTGTATTATATTCTCCTGAGGTGGTATACATAATGGTTTTACCATCATTGATCGTAGTAGGTGCTACGATGGTGGCCACTTTGGAGATTGTATTATATAAGAGGGTATCGGTAGTCAGGGTATATTCCGGATCTACGAGCAATACATTCTTTTTGAAATAAACGTCTTTGGTATCGGCGTAGTAAAAACCTTCCTGGCTGGTGAGAACACTGGTACCGTTTACGAGTTTACCACCTTTGGTATAGGTACCGATCCTGGCATTCATGTCGTATTGCAGCTCAGGGCCAGAGATGGTCACTTTACCATCTGTGAGGCGGGCATTGTCATACATGGTGGCGAGTCTGCTCTCCCCTTCATAGTGGAGATAGTTGCCATAGATATGAATACTGTCGGCCTGATTGATATGAATATGACCATAGGCGTCGAGTACATTTGTCGCTTTGTCAATAAATGTACTATCGCTATAGAATAATGTATTTCCCTGTCGGAAGACAACATCGTTTATAAACCGGTTCAGCGAAACTCCGTTCTTCGTGATTACATTCAAGGAGTCAGCGTGAATGATGTGGATCACTTTCCCGGTATCAGTCTTTTGCTGAAGGGTATCCTGTGCTTTGGCAGAGAATATACTACCAAGGCAGATCCCGGCGAGGATAAGCCCGACTTTAGCTAAATGCTGCATGTTTAAAATCATTGTGCCGTAGCAGTATCTGATGGTATGGGCTGAGGTTTTGATTTTTTACCGAACAAAGAGAAGTGTACATACCTTTTTGGATTTACGCGAAGGTCTTCCAACAATTTATTGAGGCTATTCAATGAATTCTGCAGGTTTACATATACTTTCTTATCGTTCAGCAACATACCTGCAGTACCATCGGTACTATTCAGTTTTGCAATTGTTTCGTTCAGGCGTGTAGCCATTTGCTGCAACTCCTGTAGTGTTTTATCCAGTTGACCGTTAGACAGGGCAGCAGTTGTTTTTTCTGCATTGCTCAGGATAGCGGTGATCTTGTCGTTGTTTGCTTTCAGGTTAGCGGTGAGTGCTTCCAGGTTGTCGAAGGTTGCGGTCACATTACCATGTTTTGGATCCAGCATACCATTCAGGGATGCGGAAGTACGGGTAAAGTTGCCCATAGTGGCATTCAGGTGGGCGATTGCTTCTCTGAGGTTGCCTTTGGTAGTTGTGTCAAAGATGGAGTTGACGGTCAGGAGAACGGAGTCTACAGATCCCAGTGTACCTTCCAGTTTCTGCACCAATGGGTTCAGTTGTTCTTTGAGGGCGTCTGTTACGGATCCGTCTACGGCTGCATACACGGTATCGCCGTCTTTGAGATAATCGTTCGCGTTACCGAAGTCGATCTGTACGGTTTTGGTACCTAACAGGTCGCCGGTAATACGGGCCACAGAATTGCGCGGAATATCAATTTTCTTCTTGATAGTCAGCGTTACCAGGATGCGGCCTGCGTTTTTATCCATTACGTCCAGGTTGGCTACATTACCTACCACGAGGCCATTTACCTGTACGGCGCTGGAAGGTTGGAGGCCATTTACCTGTGTATATACAGCATAAATAGTCTTGCTATGCGAAAAAAGGCTTTTACCTTTTAACAAATTAAAACCTAAAATCAGCATTGCGATGGCTACTGCAGCCAGGATGCCAACCTTAGTTTCGTTCGATACTTTAAGCATGTGAATACGTTATACGTTCTTGCAAAAATAATCAAAAAAGGATGCGGGCAATCAATTACTGATTTTCAATTGCAAATACCACACCTATTTTAACTAATATTTAAAAAGGTAAATATAACGTGAAGTGTTGGAAATGATTGGTTTTGGGAAAAAGTTGGGGGAAAGGGTCGTGGGGTTAAAAAGGCTAAAGGGGGGAGGGGAGGAGTTAACGTTGAGCAAGGCTGTTATGCTCAGGGTCCATAATAAAGGCGTTCCAGAAGCCGGCTTTTTTGGCGTGGGAGAGCGCAGACCTTGCTTCATTGATGCTGGCAAAAGTGCCCCAAACATATTTATTAAGTGTCTTATTATTAATAGACACGGGTTGTTTTTTAATATAACCGTTCAATTTGCTGAAGATGGGGGCTGAGCGGGTATACTTCTTATCAGTAACGAGGAGTTGTATATTATATTTATTGTCTGGTGGCTTGCTCACCGACTTTGTTTTAGCCAGCTGTACGGGGGGCGTTGGTTTTGAACTACCTATGGAGCCATCCTTGTTAATTACAAAGGCCTGGCGAAAGCCAAGCTGCTTTGCTTTTTGCAATGCAGCTTTGGCTTCAGCTTCGGTCCGGAAATTTTCCCAGATATATTTATTTAACTTCTTACTGTCTTTTACGTATGAATACTTCCTGATGGTACCGTGCATTCCATTAAATATGGTAGCACCTCTGCCGTAGGTCTTTTCGGTGACCAGCAGTTGTACATCAAAAGATTGTTTGGCTGGGGCAGTAGGTGTATTGCTTACGACCTCTTTATCAGCGGATTGCTTATAAACCGACTTGCTTTTGGTGGCATTGTTCTGAATGGTAGCTGGTTGTTCGCTGCCGGAGCGGCGGTCGCCATCGTAGCGGTTCAGTTCATCCTTGTAGCGTTTGATTGCTTTAAAGATGCAGAGTGCCATTTCCTGCTGACCATCGTCTGAGTTCAGGTACTTTTCTTCCTGTGGGTTAGAGATAAAGCCCAGTTCTACCAGTACACTTGGCATGGCGGTGGCCTGCAGCACCCAGATTCCTTTTTCGTCACGCTGACGGGCGCCACGGCTGATGCGGCCTACTTCTGTAAACTGATCTTCGATCAGGGAAGAGAGGCGGAGGCTCTGGTCAAAATAAGCGTTGCGCAGGGTGTTCAGCAGGATAAAGGTTTCCGGATCGGACATATCCATGACAGAATTAGCCCCTTCAGATTCAGCATCCAGCATGATTACGGAGCTTTCACGCAGGGATTCTGTCTTTGCATTGTTCTTCCCGGTAGCCCATACATAGGTTTCAGTACCTTCTGCTGTGCTGGGGGAGGTTGAGTAAATAGGTCTTTTGGAGGCTACTTTCTTTTTTCCTTTCTTCACATATACCGTCTTATAGCCGGTTACTTTATGGGTAGGTCCAGCAGAATTACAGTGAATAGAGATAAAAAGGTCTCCTTTTTCCCTATTGGCGATATTGGCTCTTTCGTTCAGGTCTGCCTTCAGGGAGCCTGCCAGTGCTGCGGGTGTCTTTCTTGTGTAGACCACACGTACATCTTTCATATTGGCTTCGATCAGCTTGCCCAACTTAAGGGCTACATCCAGTGTTACCTGTTCCTCCGTGGAAAAACTTCCTTTTGCTCCCGGGGTAGTAGCACTATGTCCAGGATCAATAATGATCGTCCTTAGGGGCGGATTTTGTTTTTTGCCTGCTGGTTCAGGTTTGTTCCTCGCGTAAAGAAATAAACTTCCAAAAAATGTTGCACAACTTAAAAAAATCCAAAATCGGTTCCAGCGCATGACTCAGTTTTTATTTTAATTTAATGGGCGTTAGTCATAATAAAAAAAATAATTGCGAATTACAATCGAATTTCCCCGATGGGGCCGGGGTCTACACAGTAAACTTGTATTGTCCGGTTCCTTCCTCAGTCAGTAATTTACAGGGAGTTCCTGGTTTTTCTAAAGTAATTCATCGTTTAAAATCAGTCTTTCGTCCTAATATAAGGTGTTAAATAATATTAAGCCGCATTCTTTTTCATTTTACAATTGACAATAATTTGTACAAAAACTTGTAGGTTTGTGCCACTTAACACATGCACCCGAGTTACAAAAATAATTATAAAAAGTTTTTGAGACAGATATACCTGGTATTTGGAGGAATATTAATTGCGTTTCCTGTAATTTTTACCAGTTTGGCTTCGCCGAGGTCCGACCTCACCGTGTCTTCAATTGTTTTCGCAGATACCGTGCCGAAAGGGGCGGATACGACTATTCCTGCTATAAAAACGCCGGAACCAGCAAAAACTGATACACAGCATCCAAACCGTATTGATACTATTGGATCTTCAACCGATTCCACAGGAATAGATAGCCTGCATGGTCCCAAGCTTTCCAAGGATAGCCTGGATGCGCCAGTCGCTTACAAAGCGAAGGATTCTATTATCCTGGTAATTCCGGAAAAGAAGTTTTATATGTATGGCACTGCCAATACAAAGTATAAAACGATGGAGATTACAGCTGAACGAATGACCTACATGCAATCTACAGGTATTATGGAAGCCACTACCGCGCTGGATACAGCTGGTAAGCCTTTCGGTCGTCCGCATTTCAAGGACGGTGGACAGGAATTTGATTCCGATACCCTGCGTTTTGCAATGGAAACGAAGAAAGCAAAGATCTACAATACCAAATCCCAGTACGGAGAAGGCTATGTGCATAGTGAGCAGACGAAGCGCATGCCTGACAATAGCATCTTTGGTTTCAAAAACGGGTATACTACCTGTAACCTGGATACCCCTCACTTCCAGTTCAGGGCCAAAAGGATCAAGGTAATTCCTGATAAACTGGTAATATCTGGTCCGGCAAACCTGGAGATTGAAGGGATTCCAACACCTTTGTTCATTCCTTTTGCTATTTTCCCAATCACCCAGGGACAACGTTCCGGTATCCTGGTGCCGGGGTATGTGGTGAACGCCCAGAAGGGGATGGGTCTGGAAAATGGAGGATACTACTTAGGTCTGGGGGAGCATTTTGACCTTACCATGCGGGGAGATATCTACTCTTATGGTAGCTGGTCGCTCACTGCCAGTCCGACATACCGAAAGCGCTATCATTATAATGGTGGTATGACTTTGAGTTTTGCCAATACCCGTTTCGGTGATCCTTCGGTGAAATCTGAGTTTAGCCGCTCTCGTGACTTCAGGGTTACCTGGAACCACAGTATGGACAGTAAGGCCAGACCGGGTGTGAACTTCGGTGCGAACGTGAACTTTGGTACTTCCAGCTATAATACTTACAATGTAACGGATTATGCTACCCGTGTAAACAATAACATTGGTTCTTCTATCAGCTTTTCGAAGACCTGGCAGGGCAAGCCTTATAACTTTACATCGAGTCTGACACACTCTCAGAACCTGAGTACCCGTGATGTGTCTATTTCCTTCCCGAATGCGACGTTTTCCATGAATACGCAGTATCCGTTTCAGCCAAAGGAGCTGGTTGGGAAGTCTAAATGGTACCACAAACTCGGGATTGGTTACACCGCAACGCTTGCTAATAGCGTGACATTCAAGGACTCAGTGTTTGGTAAGTCGAAGATGTTCGATGCGTTGCAGTCAGGGATGAAACAGAATATTCCTATCTCCTTTACTATTCCTGTGTTTAAAAACTTTACCCTGTCTCCGGGTGTCAGTTATGCAGAATATTGGTATACAAAGAAGACGGAGCGTAGGTGGAATCCAAACAAGCGTGTGAGTGTAGACTCTTTGGGTGGTTTGGATACAATATATACTCAGGGCTTATTTGCTGCACGGCAGGCGAGTGCAAGTTTGTCTTTGTCAACAGCGGTATATGGTATGTATGTGTTCCCGAATGGGTCTAAAGTGAAAGCTATCCGCCATGTGATGCGGCCTACACTGAGTATCAGTGCGCAACCTGATCTGGCCAGTAATGCCTATTATAACCAGTATTATAATAGGGACAGCGATGCGGTACGTACTTCTTATTTTACCAGTTCTTCTGTTGGGGTGCCTTCGGAGGGGAGGGCCGCATCTATCTCGTTCGGGTTGGATAATAACCTGGAAATGAAGGTGTTCTCGAAGAAGGATACGTCGGCGAACCATGAGAAGAAGATCAAGCTGCTGGATGGTTTTGGTTTCAATGGTTCTTATAACCTGTTGGCGGACAGCTTCAAACTGTCAACTTTCAGTTTGTACGCCCGTACGAACCTGTTTGATAAGATCAACATCACAGCCAGTGGTAATATTGATCCTTATGTATATAATAGCAGGGGAAAAAAAATTGACAAATATGTGTGGAATCAGGGCAGGTTCAGTCCGGGCCGATTATCGAATGCCACGATAGCGCTGAGTACGTCCCTTACTTCGCCGGATAAGAAGGCGAAGGCCAAGCAGGATCAGCTAAATAGTATAGAGAATGCAGAAAGTACGGATGCGGCATTCCAGGCACAGCAGCGACAGCTGGCGACGGTGAAGAAGAACCCGGGTGAGTATGTGGACTTTGATATTCCATGGAAGTTGGATCTGTCTTATAGCCTGACTTATAGTAATACGATCCAGGCGGATTCAGGAGGGGTGGTGAAGACATTCTACCAGTACCTGACGGTTAGTGGAGATTTTAGTTTGACACCGAAGTGGAAGGTGGGGGTGAATAGTGGTTATGACTTTATTAATCATGCATTGGGGTATACAAATATGTATATATCGAGGGATCTGCACTGTTGGCAGATGTCGATTAATTTGATTCCGATTGGTAGTTATCGTCAGTTTAGTATTACGATCAGTCCGAAGGCGGGAATATTGAGAGATTTGAGGATTAACAGGTCGAGGACGTTCTATGATCTATAGCGAAGTGTAGGATATTGTAAAAAGGGAGGTTCCGGTAGGGGCTTCCCTTTTTTTATATTTTTTGATAATGTTCCCACATGATTTGGAATATTTTTGCCTTTAGTTCTTCTATATCCTGCAAGGTGTACCCAATAGTGGAGACGGGTGGCAGGAACTCCATTGTAACAGCATGTGGCCAGGCAAAGAACGTTTTTCCAGGGGGCATAATTTCTTTTGTGCCTTTTATGATGGTTGGTAAAATGGGCTTTTTGGTGTCAATAGCGAGTGAAAAGGCCCCGTCATAAAACTCCTTCAGGGGTTGATCAGTTTTGTTCCTGGTGCCTTCCGGATAGAGTAGCATATGCATGCCATTTTCCAGTACCTCTTTCATTTCCACGAAGCTATGTTTACGGCTGGCGGGGTCTTTCCGATCTACCAGCACGCTGCCGATCTTGTACATAATGCCAAAGATGGGTGCTTTTACCATTTCCTTTTTTGCGAGGCTTTTGTGGATACCTGGGATGCCGGCGTAGGTGGCAGGGATATCCATGAAGGAGTTGTGGTTACAAACGATGATATAGGCTTGTCCGGGGGCGAAATTTTCGCGGCCTTTGGTACGGACGGGACAACCGATCAGCGGCATCATTATACGGCACCAGAGGCGTCCGGATTTGACAAATCTGCGAACGCGGGTTCTTAGAGAGTAGAATGATAACAACCACATTGGGAGCAGGAAAATGAGCATGAATATGGTGAAGATCATCAGCACATATAATGCATAGATTCTGCCAGCCAGGTTTTTAAACCAGTTCATAGATGTATGTTCAGATTATAAATATAATTATGAAATGGTATAAATTTTTTACGGTGTGGAAAATTCCTTTCTGCATGTAATCCTTCAATTGATCATTCGTAGGGATGGTTATTAAAGGCGATTGGCTATAGAAAAAATTCAAAAAGCTTTCCAACGGGTAAGGGAATGTGAACTTTCAATAGGTGTATGTAAGATGCTGTTATATTCTGACTTTCCAAATGAGGGGGAGCAGTATTGAATAAATTATTTATACAGTGTTCAGAAGCAGGTTATATCCTTTGTACCAGCCAGATACAAGCTATCACGCCAATCAAGGCTGATAGCGGTATTGCTATATATTTTCGATAATAAGGTTTATCCGCAAACCACCTGGCCAGTAAAAAATAGCAGGTAAGTATCACTGTAATTTGTCCAAGTTCAACTCCCAGGTTAAACATAATCAGGCAGGAGAAATAATGCTCATGAGACAATCCCAATTGCGACAGCGAGCCTGCAAATCCAAGTCCATGAATTAATCCGAAGAGGAATACAATTCCTATTCTCGAAGGCCTCAACTTAGGGGAAAGAATATTTTCGACGGCAACGTAAAGAATGGACAGTGCTATTAATGGCTCTACAAGTGCCGGCGAGGGGGTAATAATATGATATATGGCGAGTCCAAGTGTAATAGAATGGGCGATAGTGAATGCCGTGGCCTGCCATAATATGGCCTTTAAACGGGGGCTTAGTAAAAATAGTCCTAAAATAAATGCAATGTGGTCGTAGCCGTATGGCAAAATATGCTGATATCCTTGTAGCAGATAAGCGGATATCACATTTGATTTTAGCAGCCGGGTCAGCTCTCCTGGTTGTATATGAGCGAATACAATAATAAATTTACTTTGAGATAGCATGATTTAGGCTATATTATTAACTTGCATGTCGAAATTAGTGCGTTTTCCTGGTTAAATAATGATATTTTAGCGATAATTAACAACGATCTTGATTAAAAAGCTATACTGGTTCCTTTTTGTACGCGACCTGAATGAATCCCTGGATAATTCATCCGGAGATACAGGTATGTCGCTGAAAAAGAAGCTGATGCAGGATCTGTCTTACGTGGTGTTATTTGCTTACGTTTTCTTCATCTTTTCACCGCTTATACCACTGGTTTCAGACATCATCGCCCATACTTTCCGGGAAAAGGAGCACCTGGAAACAGCGCATCATGCATATGGCAAAGATCACGTTGGCCTTGAAATTGTAAAGGCTGAAAAGCTTGCCGGCAAAGAAGATGCTACTAATAATCAAAAAAGTGGCCTGGAAGATATTTCTCATACGCCAGCCGTAAATATACAACTCCATTTCCCTGCTGAGCAAATATTGAATCCGGCATATTCCCTGTTCAGATGTGCTAATTTAGCATCCAGGCAGGATATTGACTACCCTCCACCACGATTATAGGCATATACCTGATTATTTTTAATTTGATTAAGCCATTGGCTTGATCTGTCTTTGTATGTACTATAAATATTGAGATGAATTTATTAAAATTATTGCTTGTTATCACGATGACCATCGTGATCAATCACTCTATTTCTGCACAACAACAAACCCTTTCCGGTATAGTCATTGACAGTGCAACACATGTTCCTGCCAGCGGGGTGACTGTACGTTTGACTCCCGGCAACCATACGGACATAACGGATGAAAATGGACGGTTCTTTTATAAAAATATCCCTGTTGAGGCGAGGGTGATTATAGTATCGGCAATTGGCTATAAGCAACAATCTTACCAGTTAAGTAACTTTAGAAATGGCCAGATTATTCCTATCGCCACCCAGCAAACTCAATTAACAGATGTGATCATCACTGCGAATACCGGCAATCCATATAAGGCTTTGAGTGAAATGGATATTAAGTTAAGAGGTGTATCAAATTCACAGGAAGTATTACGGATTGTGCCTGGTTTGTTTATAGGCCAGCACCAGGGTGGGGGCAAGGCAGAACAGATCTTCCTGCGAGGTTTTGATAATGACCATGGTACAGATATCAGTATGAGTGTAGATGGAATACCTATTAATATGGTTTCGCATGCACATGGGCAGGGCTATGCAGATAGTCATTTCATTATTCCCGAAACGATTGAAAGTACTACTTACCAGAAGGGAATGTATAATGCAGAAAAGGGAGATCTTGCTGTAACTGGTTTTGTGAACTTTAATACAGCAGATGCGATCAGTTCCAACACTGTAAAACTGGAAGGTGGTCAATATAATACTTACCGGGCACTCGCGATGATAAACCTGCTGGGAGATAAAGCCAAAGCGAAGAATCAATCCTGGTATGCTGCTTCAGAATATCGCTATAGTGATAGTTACTTCGATCATTCCCAGCATTTCAAGCGTTTCAATTTCTTTACTAAATATCATGGTCAACTCAATGAGCATAACTGGTTAACATTGACAGCATCTACGCTTTATAGCAAATGGGATGCATCCGGCCAGATACCTGAAAGTGCTGTTGATGAAGGGAAAGTAGGGTTTTATGGACAGCTGGATCCGAATGAGGGGGGGATTACTTCCCGGACAAATTTGAATGTACAGTTAGTCACTACTCTTCCTAACCATGATATTATAAAAAACCAGGTTTATTATTCCAGGTACAAGTTTGATCTGTTTACGAATTTTACTTTCTTTTTAGAAGATACTGTAAATGGAGATGAGATCAGGCAAAAAGAAGCGCGTAATTTATTTGGATATAATGGCAGTTACCTGCATGAAGGGTATATAGGGAATACAAAGTTAACCACTGACGCTGGTATCAATGCGCGTTTTGATGCTACAGATAATTCAGAGCTATCTCATACTATCAACCGCTATACATTGATTGAACGTTTTAAACTGGGCGATATTACTGAATTCAGTGCAGGTGGATATGTGAATGAAACCCTACAGTTTAATAACCGGCTTTCATTAAATTTAGGGCTAAGGTTTGATCAATTCTTCTATAAGTACAATAACAAACTGGCGGATGATGCTACATTAAGTGGTGAGGGGATTTATACAGCTAATAATAATGTTGTTAGTCCGAAGGTGAACCTTTATTACCAGGCAACAGATAAAACGCAGTTTTATTTGTTGTTGGGGAAAGGGTTTCATTCCAACGATGCCCGGGTAGTGGTAGTGGAAAAAGGGGGGCAGACCTTGCCTGCTGCATATGGTGCAGATCTGGGAACAGTGTTCAAGTTATCAAAAAGTTTATTATTTAATGCAGCGGTATGGTATAGCTATTTGCAAAAAGAATATGTATATGCAGGTGATGGTGGAACTGTTGAATTCAGTGGTCGTACCCGTCGTGTGGGTTTCGACTTTTCAGGACGTTTTCAGCCGGTTGCTGCGCTTTATGTAGATGCGGATGTAAACTATGCACATGGGCGTTCTATCGATGACCCTAAGGGGGAAAACTATATTCCGCTTGCACCGGTATGGAGTAGTACGGGAGGGGTAACATGGTTATTAAAGAATGGAATCAATGGCAGTTTTCGATATCGTTATTTAGGAGACAGGGCTGCGAATGAGGATTATAGTCTGACAGCAAAGGGGTATTTTGTGAATGATTTAGTATTGAATTACACAAGGGCGAAGTTTGAGGTAGGCTTAACGATCAACAATGTGTTTAATGTGAAATGGAAGGAAACACAATTTGAGACAGTCACACGTTTGAAGGGTGAACAGCCTGTTGATGGCGTTGCATTTACAGCGGGGACTAAGTTTGCAGCGCTTGCTCATGTCAGTTATTTTTTCAGATAATATTTTTTAGGTAATCAGTAGGAATGCATGTTTAAATTTTCCAGCTATTGGAAAATTTAAACTGTTATTACATTCACAACGGTGTTTTTGTTGTGGACTTCTTTTTCATCTGCATTTCTTTCAACAGTAGGATTTCACTCACAGTTGGAAGAGGTGTAGATGGAAGGGGTGAATGTTCATAAGGAGGTGCAGTTGGAAACCTTTGGTAGATGTGCCTTTATATGTGGCAGCTCCTGATTTGAAATATGGGGGCGTTTATATTATTTCTATTATCAGAGCAGAAATGGTTTCACATTTTCTTCTGGCAGACCAGTATATTCACAAAACTCACTTACGGTCACAAATTGCTTTGGCCCCTTTCCATTTTTCTCTCTTATTTTTTGTATCAAATCCCGCGCAGCACGTTCTTTTCTGCCGGTGATATTCATGACATCTTTGGCAAATATTACGATGCGGTTTGGTATGATTTTCTGCGTAATCGGCATATTCGGAAGGTACATTTTTTTAGGTTGAAATGCCGGCGTAGCTTGGTGTTGGTAACCAAATATAATACATTTTGCGCAGAATGAGCCGAACGGACATGGCGATGAAATTGTCCTTATTTAAAGTGAATTAAATGATATTAAAATGGCAAGAGTTGGAGGAATTGTGCCTTTTAAGGGTACTATCGGGAATATCTCTTTTTATAAGACAAAAGCCGGGAATCTGGCGAGAGAAAAAGGAGGTGTTGATGGCAGCCGTATAGCAAAGGATCCGGCGTTTGAGCGGACCAGGGAGAACGGCGAGGAGTTTGGCAGGGCCGGGAAGGCAAATAAACTCCTGAGAACTTCATTAAGAGCTTTGGTACAGAATGCCAGTGACAGTTATGTATCAGGGAGGTTAACCAGTGCTTTTTTAAAGGTGATTCAGGCAGACCAGGTCAGTGTACGTGGAAAGCGGAATGTGATTGATGGAGAGGTGGAGTTACTGCGGGGATTTGAGTTCAATGCAGCGTCATCGCTGGGGAGTACTTTTTATGCGCCATATGTGGCAACCATTGACCGGGCTGCAGGCACTGCAACTATAAATGTGCCTGCGTTTATTCCCAATAATATGATTGCTGCACCTGAAGGTGCTACCCATTATAAGATCTTTGTGGGTGGTGCAGAGATTGATTTTGAAGGGGAGACTTTCGTGAATAATATCCTGGATAGTGGTGAACTGCCATTGGACAGGGTTGCGACGGCGCCAATTGTTTTGTCTGCAGTGGTTACTGCTAATAGTACCAGGCCACTTTTCCTGGCTTTGGGTATTGAGTTTTTCCAGCGGGTTAATAATGGGTTGTATAGCCTGTTTAATGGGGCATTTAATGCCTTGTCTATTGTTGCGGTGTCTGGTACGGCTTAATATTCAGGGTTATGGAATTATTATTGATGCGGGAGTATTTTGATACGGGTACAAATGGCGCTTTGTACATGGAAGGGCATCGGCTTTGTTATACTATTGAGTTGCCGTGGAAGGAGAACCATGTGGGGTGTTCGTGTATTCCGGAAGGGAGGTATACACTAAGGAAGCGATTTAGTGAGCGGAAGAAATGGCACCTTGAGGTGTTGGGTGTGCAAGGTAGGAGTCTGATCCTGATTCATCCGGCGAATAATGCGATGAAGGAGTTGCAGGGGTGTATTGCGCCGGTGACCAGTATTCATGGAGAGGGATTGGGGTATTATTCCGTGGCTGCAATGGATGTGTTGAGGAGGGTGGTGTATATGGCGCTAGATGCGAAGGAACAGGTTTTTTTAACTATCAAAAAAAAGCAACAATGAATATTGCGGAACGGTTGGTGGCACCGACGCCACCATTTTTTCAGAAGGTGCGTAATGTGGGATTGGTGTTGTTGGCGATTAGTGGGACGATTGCGGGGTTGCCGGTGATGGTACCTGCGGTGCTGACACAGATTGCAGGGTACCTGGCGGTGGCTGGGACGGTGATGAGTGGGATTAGCCAGGCGACGGTGGATGGTGGGAATATGGTTAAGAGTAGATGAATTCAGGCTGGTGTAGCTGGCTGTTGGTGTGGTGAGGGCCTCTGCGTATGCAGGGGCCTTCGTATTATAGCTAATATTCTTCGCATGAAGAAGTATTCTACGCAAGATTTGCGTAGAATAAGTGGTATAATCTACGCAAGGCTTGTTTTTACCTGGAAAAACGATTATAAATCATATCATTTTTGGAAAAGTAATTATGATTTTGGAAAAACGATTACAATTGGCCTGTTTTTCGGAAAAACGATTACGTTTTTATGAAAGGGACTGTTGTTATAAAAGGCTTTTATACAATGCCGGTCATTGTTCTGGCAGACCTGGCTGTTAAGAAAGGGCTGATACGTCAAAACCTTTTGAGGACTACTGACTTTCACCTTATAGTTACGTAATTTCTACATTGTCATAATAAATAATCGCCAGAAAGTCCGGTCACCTCATATTCCTAAGTGTTGTGGGCATTACTTATCATCTGTGAGCTGTGCAATCAGTTCCACTTCCAACTTGCAATCGGGTTCATATAGTCTGCTGATTTGTACCCATGTAGCAGCGGGAAAGTCACCATTGTAAAACTCTTTTCTAACGTCATTGTACTTTTTCATTGTCTCTATATCAGTAGTATATAGGGTTTCTTTCACTACATCTGCGAAGGATGCGCCATTTGCATTTAGGCATTTTCCCAGTGCCCGGTAGACCTGGGCTATCCCTTTTGGGCTAAGATCCTCTGTGGGTATACCTGAAATATAAAGCATATTGCCCAATTTGACGACCTGGGCATATCCCGCATCTTCATTCTGCTTGTGGTCATTATCCCAGTGCCACTTCTGTTTAACTTCAGTACTTTTTTTATCCGCATGTTTATCTATCTGTTCTTTCTGGTTATTGTTGTTATTGCAGGCGAAAGTGGTAAACAGGAACAATACAAAATAAAATTTCACTCCAGCCCTGGCCATATTATGCTTAGATAAATACATTATATAAAACGTTTCTATTTATTACAAAAAACAAAACATAACTATTTTTCACCCTTGATCCCTGGACTCATAAAGGCCTTTCTGCCATAACAAACTAACGATTATCCTTCTTTTCACCACCCAGGAATTTAAGGGCTAATGCCGCAATGTCCCCGGTTACCTTTGTGGGCGAATTGCAGTCGCAATTGCTCAATCCTATTACATAAATGTCTTCACCAGGTATGTATACTGCCATTGTCTTAAATCCAAATATGCTTCCCCCATGCTCCCGGGTTGGCACCTTGTTTATATCCCTGATATGCCATCCGTAACCATAATTAAACTCTTCACCATTATTTAGTTTATACCTGCTAAAGGCTTTCGTTGTTTCAGCGGTATCAAGTAAAAGATTTTTGTTCAGTGCATTTTGCCATTTCAGCATATCCGATAAAGTTGACATTAAAGCACCGGAAGAAAACGGAACGCTGAAACTGATGACCGTTTTATTTACATAACCGGACTCTTTTTTATGGTATCCATAGGCTCTGCCCTTAATAACTTTTCGATCACTTGCATAATATGACTGGGTCATGCCAACTTTGTCGAAAATGTGTTTCTTGATATATTCTTCATATTTTTCGCCAGAAACAAGTTCAATCAAGTAACCCAGCAAAACATACCCTGAATTATTATAGTCAAATTTTTCACCTGGTTCAAAATCAACGGGTTCGTCCTTAAAGAAATCAACCATCATTTTAGGTGTCATATCTTTTTGTGCGATACCCATTAAGGATTTCATTTTCGTAAAATCCTTTATTCCGGAAGTGTGCGTCAATAGATGGTGAATGGTGATTTTGTCCCCATTTGGATAATCCGAAATATATTTGGAAACAGGATCCCCAACGCTAAGCCTACGTTGTTGTTCCAGCATCAGTATTGCTATAGCGGTAAACTGCTTAGTCATAGAACCGAGCTGGAATACATTGTCCACCGACAGATCATCGCCAAGTTCCAGGTTGGCTTTTCCAAAAGCTTTTTGATACACAGGTATTCCATGATGTGCAACCATAAATACACCTCCTGGACCATTTTTATCATTAAAATCCCTAAGGATTAGTTCATCAACAGCATTTTCCAGGTTTTGGGCTTGAACGGTGAATGGATTGATGGTAAATATCCATAAAAGAAATACTACAAAAATGTTCTTCATTTAATCAATTTATGATGTTGTTTCGCTACCAGATGCAGTGAGCCAGGAAGTGGTTACAAAATAGCAAGTATTATTGACTTTTTGGGGCCTATTGTATGTAAGGCCGACTATGCATTGTCGTACCTCCCTTAAACCGTGATTATTTTCCAAATCCATAAATCTTTATATTACTGACCAGAACTTTGGCTCCGTTTTCATACATCCATGGTGCGGTGATATAAAAATTCTTTGCAGCAGACGGATTAAAAAAAATGCCGTCCTGTATTTTTTTGCCGTCCAGGTATACAGCCATCCTTTGGCCGTCTACAAACAGCGCTATACGTAGTGGACGGTTTAGGTACCCCGCCAGATCAAAGGTCGTATTGACGTATCTTTTAGGACTGCTATTACCAAAGTTTACCTGATTGCCATCATAATAATGCAGTTCGGTATAGTTATTAATGCAATTAGGCCCGGTAGGAATACCAGGCCTTTTTTCATTGGATTTGATTGTTAACCCCAAAATAATGTTTTTAGGATTGAGCCCGACAGGAATATCAGGCCGTTTTATCATGGCTTGTCGTTGTCGCATATGTAATAGTTTAGAGGTTAAAATCAGGTCCGACAAGACTATCAGGCCCTTTGAGATAAATCCTATACCTACAATGAACTGTTATTCGAAGAATATTCTTTCATTCTCTCTTAAGCTGGCATAGAAGTTTTCCTGATAGTGAGGGCCGATGTTGGAAAATTCAGCTTCAATGACGCTATCTACAAAATACTTGCAGCCCATGATGTCTTTTATGTGTTTAAATGGGATGTTGTGCCCGTGTTGATCATTTTCCCGGATCCAGTTTCTTAAGTGGATGATACGGGGGTAAGTGATCTGGTGGGAGTGCCAGAGAGCTGCCAGACTGATAGCGTCGTCGATGTAAGGATCGGCGGTGTGGGCGAGGTAGCTTTGGCCACAGATTTCGAGGGTACGGGTACTGTTGTATGGGTTGCTTTCTTTTTGTTTGACGAATGTTGGATACATAATTATTTTCGTTTATCAGGTGATGTGTTACTGAATATGATTTGATTGAACATTTCGCGCATGCGGCTGCGGATACGATTGCCGTATATGGCTTCCAGCTCGCTGGTGTTCAGGTTCGTGGTGATATGGGTGATCATATCGCACGAGGTAAAATAGTTGTATCGGGACAGTAGGATTTCTGCCATGACATTGCTGTTGTTGCCATAATAGTACCCAGGTGGTTCAAGGCCGAGGTCATCGAAACAATGAACGCGGGGGATGGAGGTGTATGGGAAGAAACTCCCTTTGGTATATTTTAGAATGGTTTCGTATCCTTTGGTATTGAAATCAATGGCGATTTCATTGCAGGAGTGGAAAACTGGTTTATCTGGTGCAGGGCAAAAGTTGTTCATGATTTTCATGATGGAAGATTTGCCGCAGCCGACAGGGCCCATGAGGAGTATGCCTTTCTGCAGGTCTATTTTTTCGGCGGCGGCAACTTCCCTGTCTTTTAGGAAATAGCATAAGAGACGGGAAATGATAGGTTTGTCTATATCCGCAATGGTGTAGTCTCTTCCGTACATGTCTTTTCCTATGCTGGAGACGTACTGCAGCAGGTAATGATAGTCATAAGGGGTGGGTGTAGGCTTTGTTGTTGTCGGTGTGGAGTTTTCCGGGTTTGTCATGTTTGTCATGTTTTGTGGTTTTTATGTTTTCGGACCATTTTGCGGCGGCGGCCTGCCAGTCCGCTATTGGGTGGCCGCTGAGCATCCAGTCAATGGCCTGGTAGTGGTAGAAAAATTTGCGGGCTTCCTGAGGCGGGTGGCCTCTTTGGGAAAACCAATCCATGGCGGCTTCTATTGTTGGTGTTTTTTTTTCATTGATAATTGAATTTTTTTTTGAGCGTGTACTTTTACTCTCTGTTTGATTGTTTATTTGTTTATTATAATTGTGTCTCATTTTTGGGACTATGGTAGTATCGATTTTGGGACATGTAGGTGTCTCTTTTTTGAGACGTGTATGTGTCTCTTTTCTGAGCTTAGTGCGTGTCTCTCTTTTGGGATTAGGTTCGTCGAACAGGGTAAGCTGTTTTGTGCTTTTCCCCGTAAATGGGACGATACTGACCAGGCTGGGGACATATGGGCGGTTAGATGGTTGATAGATGATGTAACCGCATGTATGTAGCCACTTCAGACAGTTAGTATAGGTGTTCCGGGAGCCTATTCTGCTGAGGAGCATCACTTCTTCGCGTATGATGGGAAACCGGTTCCGGAAGTGCTGGTTGTTCCAGATCTGGAAGAGGGCCAGGTAGAGGCTGATGTCATTTGCCTTTAACCGGTTGTCTTTACGGACGTGGGAATAGAAGGCTTTTTGATGCCGGATGTAGTTTACCCGGTACATGTCCTGCATTAGTATCTGTTTTTAGCTGGTTTTCCGCCCTTTTTTTGCGCTTCCATCAGTTTCATGATATCATCGTAGTCGTAGAAGACTAATCCGCCTATTTTGGTATAGCTAATCGTTCCGTTTGAGCGCATGGTTTGTAAGGTGCCGGATGAGAGGCCGAGCATGTCTTTGACTTCCCATGTTTTTAGCCATTTTTTGACGATGGGTGATGCAGGTTTGAAGAGGTCTCTTAGTTCGGTGAAGAGTTCTTTTTTGAAATGATGCAGATCGTCAAGTGTTACTATTTGTGTTGGCATTGCGTTTTGATTGCTTTGTTGATGATGCAAATGAACGGAGATAAAGCACGCTGGAATAGTTACAGGGGTTACTGTAACCCCTGTTAGGGTATTGGTTTGTAATGGGTTGTGAGGTGGAAAAAGATGAGGGTGGGCATTTGGTATGGGGCTGGTGCAGGATATGTGATTGACTACATAGTAAAGCTTTAAGAGCGGCTTTGTTGTTGGTATTTCGGGCACCCACACGCACTTTGTGCAGGCATTGATTTAATACGCCTGTATCAGGGGGAGGATGACTTCCTGGGTAGGTGATCGTTTTTTAATTGTTTACTGGTGTTGAAAAGATCCAGCAAAAGACCTCTTACTGATTCTGTGGATGAGGGTGGATAGTTATACATTTTTTGTCTGAGACTTAGGTGGGAGAGCGATTTCTGATTATTAGTGGCGAAATACTGGGCAAAAAAATCAGCGACTTCGGTTCTGTTGTCGTTTAATATCAGGCCGTGTTCTATCATTAAGCGGATCAGGTAACCCAGTTCATTGACTGAGAGATCTACTTTTACTTTATAGGCCTGCCATCTGGCGACTTCTTCTGGTAATAAGGTGTTTTCAGGGTAAAGGATTTTTTGTTCCAGAAATGTATGTTCGTCGGTGAGCCAATCACGGATTTGTTCCTTTAGGGAGGGAAGGTGATGTGTGTATCGATAGTTGGGATGTTGCCGTTTTTGACTATTCATTTTTAACAACAATTTTGTTTGGATGAGTTGCTGTTGGGTTGTAGGAAATGATTTGATATTTTCTGAGATTATATCCAGCCGGTAGTTCAGGTAGATTTCATTATTAAAATTCATGTAGATCAGGATGTTCTCAACATGTTCGGAAGTGCTGTCCGTCGGAAGTTGTTGAAGATGTTTGCTAAGTTCTTTGATATAGTAAAGTCGGTGGTAACTGATATTGTCGGTTTTTAGGACCTCTTCGAATGGGGCGATAATGATTTCCTGGACAAAATCAATGATACCAAATGAGGAAAGTAGCTGACGTAGGAGGGGGATTTCTTTTGTGAATGCCTGGCGGGCGGAGAGTAAATAGATAAATGGGATTTTACAGTGAAAATCAAGGTAGGGGGCACAGTCTTTTTCAAGGCAGACCTGTATGTCGTATAAGGTGTAGTATAACTGGATGAGGTGGTTATCAGGGGGTGGTGTGGTGAATAGTTCTTCGGGTAGAATGTTTGAGATTGTTTCCATTAGTTCTGACAGTTTTTTTTGATGAAGCTGGATGTATTGGTCTAGTTTATCATCGAGAGAGAAGAGTTTTTTCTGAAGGGCGGAGATGATGTTTTCTTTTTCTGTTTCGAGGGTGGATGCGAATTGGGTGTTGGATTCCAGGTGAGGAATCGTATGCACTTTAGTGTTAACGAGTTTGGCGATGTTGGATAATAGGTTCATATATTGGTACGGTTTGATATAGGTGTGTGATGCGTTTATGTGTGTTGTTTAGTTCGATATGGTTGGCAATTTAGAGAGGGGCGAATGAAAAAAACAGGCGTGCCGGAAGTGGGACGATCGATGGTATCGGAAGTGGGATGATCGATGGTACCGGAAGTGGGACGATCGATGGTATCGGAAGCGGGATGATCGATGGTACCAGAAGTGGGACGATCGGTAAAATCTTTTATGGGAAGGTGAAGAGAGAATTTTAGGTTGAAGGGAGCGTCGCAACGGATGTTGAATAGTGATATTTGGGATGGTTCAATAGAAAATATAATGGGATGGAATTTTTTTTCAATGGAGAGTCGTTATAGTGAATCATGGGCAAACGGGTGAATGGATTGAGTATTGATACTTAGTGATGACTAAACGAGGTTTTAATAATCAGTATTTTATGTTTTGAGTGAGCTGTTTTATGGGGGGTATGCTGACTGGAAAGTAGTACTTGTGATCCTGTTACGTAGAGGCACATATTTTTTCACTGAACCTCCCGTTGCAGTGGTTTTATGTTATTTCAATTATTGTTTCACCTTTCGAAAAAAGCCTATGTTTAACCCATTAGTCATTCGATACATCGTGACGACCGATTGCATATGCAGCCGTGGGCGCGTGTACCGAAGACCCGAGGATGCAATCGTTTCGTATTGTTAGTAATCCCTTTATTAACGATGTATTGTATCCTCCATGAATACTCACTTTAATTTAGATATACAACTACCTGCCTTTTGGCAATTGCAAATGGCAGACAAGAACATTAAATCTCATCATGTAACGCTGTATATCAGCCTGCTATTGAAATGGCAAAAACAGGAAAATAACCCCGTTATCCTCATCAAATCATATGAAATGATGGATGAATCTAATCTTGGATCCAGGACAACGTATTACCGTTCTATGAAGGAGCTGCTTAAATGGGGCTACATTAGTGGATATCGAAAAGTGATTAACGGTGCTATTGTAGAGATGAAATTCCTACACTTTCCTACTGACAGGCAGGTTGTATCCTTACCCCGTACAAAGCTTGTAGTAGTGAGATGAGAGTGATGAAGTTGTATTAGAAATGTCAAAGTATAAGGTCCCTTGCGGGGTGGTATCCGGAAGGGACCTTTTTTAATGATTTTAATTTACATGAGGGATGTGTGATAAGTTTGAATTTGGGTGTCCAAAATGTAATTTGTGCTGCAACAGGGGAGGGGGATTCAGCACATAAATGTTACCTTTAAAGTTATTCTTATCGGGTGGATAGTTAGAAATTGAACCTTCCGTACAGAAATGGCTGTACCCCATCGCTATGTTGTCCGCCACGTTGATGCTGGAGAAGATACCTTCAGAAATTAGGAATAGCAATTTCTGCACATTATCTTTCGCTGTTGTCTTCTATTTTTGAGAGAAAAAAATGAAGAAATTTGTATTGATCTTAACAGGCTTATTGGCCGGCTATTTATCCACTGAGGCTCAGACACCGTTGACCAGTAAGGCCATCACCATGGAAAAGGTCTCGCCCAATATTTATGTGAGGAATATCAAACAGACCGTCGATTTTTACAAGCAGCTGGGTTTCGAGGTCCTTACCATGGTGCCTGATAAGGGCGATCCTGTTTTTGTATTGATGCGTTGCGGAGGTGTTACATTTATGTTTCAGACATTTGAAAGCATTGGAAATACGTTGCCTCTGATCAGCCGGAATGATGGCGGTTCGCTACTACTGTACATCAAGGTGGAAAATATAAGTGCGCTGTTTGTGAAAATAAAAGACAAAGTGACTATTTTGCATGGCCTTGAAAAAACTTTTTATGGTGCCACAGAGTTTTCGATAGTAGACAATAATAATTATCTATTAACATTTGCAGAATATGAATGACCCTTTCCTGAACAGATCAGACATTCTGGACTCCGAAAAGCGAATACTGAGAGCCAATGGGATAAAGTTAAAAGAAATTCATCATCGTTCGATCCGTGAATTAAAAGCTGTTTTGAATGTCTCCGAAATACGTGCGATGGAGCTCAGGGCCATATCCGAGTTTCAAACTATTCCTTCAATCGGGAAACAGTTTGCTGAGAATCTTATGCAACTCGGCTTTTATTCCCTGAAAGAGATCAGGGGCAAAGATCCGGCAAAACTGTTTGACAGACTGGAACTGCAGACAGGTGTGTGGATCGACCCTTGTGTGGAAGATCAATTTCGTTTAGTTGTTTATTATTCGGATCACCCTGACAGTGCTTTGAATTGGTGGGACTTCACGAGTGAACGTAAAGCGTTCAGACAAAAAAATGGCTATCCGGCTAATCGTCCTCAAAGGCCCTGGTTTGATTTGGAACAATATAAAACGGTCAACCGCGTTAAGGCATTTGCCGAATCAACAAAGGCTGATTTGCACCAAAAACTCAAATTGGCAATAAAGTATATGCATGAAAATATAGATGAAGAGATTACCCTCGCAAAATTATCCGGTGCCGCTCATATTTCCACTTTTCACTTTCTCCGGTTATTCAAAGCGACTTACGAAGTTTCGCCGAACCAGTACCTTACACGTCTTAGAATGAAGAAGGCTTGCCGGTTGCTCAAAAAGACAAATCAGACTGTCAGTGGGATTTGCAGTTCTTGTGGCTTTGGGAACCAAAGCTCATTCATACGGCTTTTTAAAAAAGAATTCGGGATGACGCCGCACGTTTTCAGGAAACAGCATCTTTCCTGAAAAGTTCAAAGTTTTCATCTTTCGGCGGGGGGATTCATTCCAAACGATAATTTCTAAGGAAAGAACTGAAATACATCACAAAAGAGGAGGGGGGATATTTTCAGATAATATTATTACCTGGAGATGCAAAATGAAAGGGCTAAGCGAAGACTTTCTTATAGAGAGGTTTTTCCCCGCATTTTGCAAAGCCGTTGCTAAAGGCAGTGTTTTTATTCTTCTTTGTTTTGTTCTATTAAATTTATCATATTCGAATTGAATGACGACAAGTTGTTGTCTATAACCGAAAAGAACTCTATATCAGCATTTTCAATTGCTGTCAAGGCTTTTTGCAGAACTTTTGCACCTTCATTTGTCAATTTGATTACTTTGGCTCTCGTGTCAGTCGGATGTTCCTGTCTGCTGATAAATTTCTTTTCTTCCAATGTCCGCAGAACTTTGGAAACCATCATTCTGTCTGCGTTTCCCTGATTGGCAATATCCACTTGTGTTACCGTATCATTTTCTCTTGAAAGCCAGCCCAGTGCGGTCAAGAGAACAAACTGTGTTTGGGTCAAATTCAACGGGTCTAAAACTTTTTTGTGTTTACGTTGCCACAGCAAGGTTACTTGTCCAAGTAAATAACCCGGACTTTCACCTGGGTTTTTGAACTTAAATTCTATTTTTTTTTGCATACTCTTATTGAAGCATTTGTGATGAAACGCTAAATTTATATTGTATTTAAAAAAGTAAGTTTATAGCCGTCAAGGTCTTTTACGTGGAATGCCCTGCCAAAAGGTGTTTCAATAATTGGTCCTGTTGTAGTTATTCCATTTGTAATGAGTTTCTCTTTCAGTTCATCTACATTTTCGTTAACAGCAAACCAAAGTGCTACACCAATACCCAATTCTTTTTCCTCTATTGGCTCAAGCGGTGTGCGAATGGCAAAACTTGCTTGTCCTTGATTATATTTAAATATGCAGGCTTGCGGATTAGAATTGTCAATTTCAAATCCTAATTTTTGGGTGTAGAATTCTTTTGATGCTTCCAGATTTTTCACTTGTAGTGAGGCAAATGTTAATTGTATCATTTTCTAATAATTTATATTGTTGTCGCAAATATAGTATGCACGACAACAATATCCAAGTAATTTTACTTTTTTTTCATGATTGTCCGGGTAAATCGGGGGTAAAATATCCCTGGATGCCTTGACTACAAGGCATCCAGGCTTAAAATATCTGGTTGCAATTTCATGAGGAGCTCCCCCATTGCTTACGTAGAAAAGTCAAAAGACGCATTATGGGTTTTTCTCCATGCTTTATAAGTGTCTTTTATAAAGCATGGAGGCTCCACGTAACCCATCAGATGAGGTGGCCATTTTTCAACTTTAAATGAACTGGAATAGCATCAGGATCTCATTCTTAAAAGAAGGGTCAGCATTCTGCCGACCCTTCTTTTATTTAATAATAACTAGTTTTCCCCTATAGATCTTTCTTCGTCCGCTCTCATTCACCTCCAGGATATAACTATATAATCCCGGACTGGCACCACGTCCATCCCAGCTATTATCATAATTCTCCGACCTGTAAACAAGCGCGCCACCACGCAGCAAATTATAGACAGAAAGTCTTGAACCGGGATAATTCTCTAATCCCCGGATCACGAACAAATCATTCCTGCCATCGCCATTTGGTGTAAACACATTAGGAATGCAAAGCCGGGTGTAACTGGAATCATTATCTTCAATTGTAATCACTGCCACACTATCCGAATTAACAGGATAAATTGTACTATCTCCATATCCTCCGTCAATCTGGAGGTTTAAATATTCTGTTGACTCCACCTTGCGATCATCTATAATGTTGATTGGAAGGGTAGCACTATGCAGTCCTGCAGGAATCACCGCCGGTAATATTGGTGATTTCAAAGTATATCAATTCAGTGTCTTCCTTCACTTTATCGTCAAGTACGTTGATATCGGCAATAACATTATGTTGACCTGAATCAATCCTTAATGTTGGCCCGTCAATATCAGTAAAACCAGCTGTTGTACCGGCACCAAAATTAGCATTGATCCATATGACCTGACCTGCTATATAATCGCTGGACAAGCTGGCAGTAATGGTCGCATTGGGGCCGCCTTCTGTTCCATTTGTTGAACCGGTAAAAGAAATTATTGTATTTATCCAGTCATCATCGTAAATCCTGAGGGTAGTAGGAGTGGCATCGACATCCACGCTTGCTGAGGAAGTAGCAGTTGCACTTTGAATAGAGAGTAGAACTTCGGCATAATCTTCAACAATTCTATTTTGTACAGGAATGACCGGGAAGGTAAAGCTGCCGTTACCATCAGTGACGGGGATCTTGATTTGCTGTGGGAAAGCCTGGTAATGAACACCCGGTACAGCGGTTCCGCTGATTGTAAAGTTGACCGTAAGGGTATCTGTGCCGCTGGCAGTGCCGGTAACGGTGATGGTGTAACTACCTCCGGGAAGACTTTCATTGGTGTTCGCATGGTTAGTGATGGCTACGTAATAGTCAGCCGCGGATACAGAGTGGGTGACAACTACTAGCATGAGTAGTATTAGCTTCATAATTGTGGGACTTAAATGGTTAATGAATTGCTTACAGTAAGGTATGGCTACTTATGAACTGGGGCCTGTCTGATGGGAGGGAAGGTACAATTTTATTTGTTTGGAAGTCAAGTGTGGTGTTTCTGACTCTAATATGTCGCAAATAGAGCGGGGTTCACCAGGCTTGTTCAGATCGCCGAGGCCCTTGAGGTAGAACTAAGTGATTTGTGCCCTATTAAGAAACAATGGAATATTTTTTGAACAAAAGCGACTTTGATTAGTTAAAGATATGTGATGACTGTAACAAGATGTTTAATTGATTCATGCCGGAATTGAAAGCTATTCTGGAAAAATTAAAGTATTATAACCCTGACTGAATACTATCATATATTGAGATATATGTTGGTCTTGACATTGACACAATCTTAACAATACATTTAACTTTTAAATCTACCCCGAACTTGCCCCGATCCCTTTCAAAAAAACACTCTAAACCATGAACTTCAAAACAAAGTTAGCACAACTTGGCAAGCAGCCAGACATGATCCTCATTATTACAGACGAACAGCGTGCTACACAGCATTTCCCCCCGGGATGGGAGGAGACAAATCTTCCAACGCTGACCTTTCTAAAAAAGAACGGTTTCAGTTTCGACAGAGCTTTCTGTAATACCTGCATGTGTTCTCCCAGCCGTACCACATTATTTA
The DNA here is from genome assembly GCF_001975825.1 of [Flexibacter] sp. ATCC 35208. GTDB lineage: Bacteria > Bacteroidota > Bacteroidia > Chitinophagales > Chitinophagaceae > Chitinophaga. The sequence continues at coordinate 19,817 of NZ_MTKN01000022.1, read as the reverse complement.
CAGGAATTTATCCGGCTAAGCATAAGGTTTCTCAAACACTGACTATTGGCGGCCCTTTATCTCCTTCGGAACCAACCATCAGTACTTCCTTACCAAACATCATGAATGTACTCTGGAATGACGGTTATGATGTGCAGTACCGTGGTAAATGGCATATGAGTAAGGGCGTTGCTGGTAATGGCGCAACCACGAATTATGATAACCTTACATCAGCCGATATTTCTCTATTTGGTGCAATGGGATGGATAGCCCCGGATGCAGGAGAAGATGTAAATCCTTTAAATTTTGGAGGAGGATTTGCCAACCATGATGCCAGGTATGTGGCTGAGGCCATCAAATACCTTCAGGAGGTAAAAGTGAAAAGAGCTGCAGGTGAGTACAAACCTTATTGCCTGATCGTGTCGCTGGTGAATCCGCACGACGTACTGGCTTATCCCAAAACAGCAGGGACCTCCGGATATTACGCTGACGC
>NZ_MTKN01000022.1:0-19282 GCF_001975825.1 [Flexibacter] sp. ATCC 35208 | reverse complement strand
GCTATCGTGACCTACACCTCTGACCATGGAGAAATGGGACTTGCACATGGGGGACTGCGTCAGAAAACCTTTGTAGCTTACGAAGAAGCATTGCGTGTTCCACTGGTTATATCCAATCCTGTTTTATTTTCAGACCACCCCATTCAACAATCTATGGCCCTGGCCACGCTGGTCGACATCATGCCTACGTTTATGGAGATAGCTAATGTATCAAACGCTCCTGCCGGACTTGCAGGCACAAGCTTGTTACCAATTATGGCGGATGGTACACCAGTACAGAATAGTATATTGTTTACATACGATGATACAAAAGCAGGTTCCAATAGCCAATGGTCTGTGGTAAATGCTGCAAATCGAATCCGATGTATCCGTACAGAGAAATGGAAGTATAGCTATTATTTTGATGCTTCGGGAGCTTATTACAACGAATATGAACTATACGATTTGGTAAACGATCCATCAGAATATACCAACCTTGCCTATGATCCGGCATACAACGAGGTTAGAATGGATCTGGAAACACAGTTGCATAAACTTGAGGTAGATAAGCTAAGAGTGCATAGCCCTCAACAATCTCAAAGCGTTGTTTGAATTGGGTAAACATTATAGCCAGAAAACGGGAAAGCCGCGTAAATCATTTGATTTATGCGGCTTTTTTCTGCTTGATGCTTTTATGGGGAACCCGTTAGGACAATTCCCAATCCCGAACTGGTTTATGAACATTTAAGGGCTCTTTGCAAGTTAAAAATGCTGATAACCCAATAGGTATAGGACAGCGTATTTTTCGAACCTTCTAACTGCACTGGAAGAGCCATTCTCCATGAGCGACGGGTCGCCAGGGTTATTTTTAGTTTGAGGTAGGGGAGGATGTCCCCGTTCGCGGCAGGTTATGGGAAGGTTGTTTTTATTTAAAACATTGTTGCAAAATTTTGCTTATGAACTTGTTTTTCTAAAGATAATTGCCTTATATTCGCAACTGTGTTGCAATTGTGCTTCAATATTCTGTTTGGCATATTTACCACGAAAAACTTTCCAGATGATAAATCTTTGTTTAGCCTATTCACAATTAATCCTTGATGTTCTCTTATAAGGCAGTTGTTATCCTTCTTATGCTTTTCCCGTTGGAAGTCGTTTATGGGCAGGAACAGCCCCGGCAGCTAAAGGAGATTACGGTAAAAGCTCAACCACAGTTAGTCAGGAAAGAAATAGACCGGGTTATTTATGATGTGCAATCGGATCCCGATAATAAGGTTGAATCTGCAATCGAGATGCTAGCCAAAGTACCTTTGCTGGCTGTTGATGGCGATGGTAATATCAGACTGAATGGTAGTGGGAAGTATAGGATTTTTATTAACGGGAAACCCTCTTCTTTAATGACCCGCAATCCTAAAGAAGCATTGAAGAGTATGCCTGCTTTGATCATCAGTAAAATAGAAGTGATCACTACTCCACCTGCAAAATATGATGGTGAGGGCCTGGCTGGAATCATCAATATCATCACTGTGAAGCAGCGTCAAAATGGCTATAACGGTAGTTTGGGAGCTAATTTCAACAGATATGTGGGCACAGGCCAGCATGGATACCTAACACTGAAGCAAGGTAAATTTGGTGTGAATGTATATGGTTACTTATACCAGGATCTGAAGATGAAGACAAATGAACGGACAACGCGAAACAGCGTTACATCAGTACTGAGTCAGAATGCTGATAATACTTACTATAGCAGGTTTGGAGCTGGTACTGCTGAAGTGAGTTATGAGATGGATTCACTGTTGTTGTTCTCTGGAAGTATGAGTTACTATAATAGTCATGATCATTATAATAGCCAAAGGACTACGGTTCTGGATAGTATTACAACTGACAATTATAATAGTAAATACTTGCATTCAGGGGCACTTGATATAAATGTCAGTTTGGAAAAGGGGTTTAAGAGACACAAGAAGGAACTGTTTACTATAGGGTATCAGTATCATCATATGCCGGAGGAACTGACGACTAATAATCAGTATAACAGCAGTCTGATGGAAGAACATACATTGCAGGCAGACTATTCTCATCCTTTTACCAGATGGCTGATGGAAGCCGGTGTGAAATGGATAGACAGGGTAGGAGGTGCTACTTATGATACGGTTAGCAAGAATCGGTTTAGATATAACCAGCAAATCTGGTCTGCATATAATTCCTGGCAGTTTTCTTCCAGATTGCTTGATGTGAGGGCTGGGGTGAGATTGGAATATGCGGTGCTGCAGCGTGGAACTTATTATACGAGTTTACTGCCTGTTATTGCCATATTGCATGCCTTTCCGCATGCAAGTGCAGGCATCACTTATTCGCAAAAGGTAGAACGCCCATCACTGACCCAGTTGAATCCTTTTACTGACGAGAATAATCCATATGTCTATGTATCGGGCAATCCATTTTTATTGCCTGTAAAACAGCATAAGGTGGATCTTTCATATACTTTGAATACAAAGGCCGGCTTTCATAGTATGCTGACTTATAACGTTTCATCTAATGATATTCAGCAGGTGGTTGCTGTGCATGATTCAGTATCAGTGAGTAGTTATCAGAACATTGGAAGAAATAGCAGTGTGCGGTTGAGTACCGGGGTTAACTTTCAGATCAGCGGGAAGTTAAGACTGATTGCAAATCTGGATGCAGGATACCAGGTTTTTAATGAAAACAGTGGTTGGTCTGCCTCCGGTTTTGTGAATCTTGCTTACAGGATCAGTGAGCAGTGGCGGTTGACTTCTACCGTGTATGGGGCTACTCCGGTTATTACTTACCAGGGATTGAGTAATGGTTCAGTCATTCATGTGACGCGGCTAACGAAAACTTTCCTGCATAATCATTTATCTGTTTCGGGTTCTGTGAGTAATCCATATGGAAGGTATCGTTATATCATTTCAGCAATCAATACAGACCAGTTCCATCAGCAGAACAGGATACAGCGATACTACAGGACATTCGCAGTTTCTGCCAGCTGGAATTTCGGGCATTTGTCAGGTAATGTAAGAAAAGCTCAGCGGAATATTAAGAACGAGGATTTAGAAATAAAGAGCAAAAGCCTAAGTAATTAACATCGTTGCAACCAGGGTATGCCTGCCCCCTGTAGAAAAGTGCGGGCCTCAATTTTTATACTATTTATTATGAAAACAAATTCAGAGAACCTCAAATTAAGCCTGGAAGATTTACAGCTTGAAAGCTTTGTAACAAGTATTGACAGCGAAATGGCGGCCCGCCTCTCAGGTGGTCTCGGCGCACTGGAACATCCGACGCATACCGAGCCGACAGATACTGATGATACGCCGCATGCACAGTGTACTACTATCGTGTGTTAATGGGTATGGGGTTCACAGGAAAAGGGGGTCAGAGATGACCCCCCTTTTTTATAGATATTGCGATAATGCATGCATGTAGCAAACTTTTTAACTGCAAGAGAAAGAATTGTTTTAACACCTGATCATCTTCTTTCCTGGAAGGAAAGGCACGGAGGATTTGTTGAAACAGCTGGTGGCCGGTAGCCGGTTCTTTCAAAATAGATAAAATAAATGTTACAAATTTTCCTGTTTCCAGTACTTTGATATCGTTACTGCTGATTTCAATGACATTATTATCCTGAGATAATATAATGTGATCAGGCAGGTAATATGTAGAATCCATCAATGATATATCATCCCGGGATAAAATATCCTTCACCGTTTTCTTAAGGAACGAGATCTTTTTATGGTAACACAAAGCACCTTTGTGTTGTTGCCATATTCTTGCCTTTATTTTTTCCAGTGTGAATGTTGACTTGTCAATATCAGGGATTTTTTGGCTGATGATGTCTTCCATGTCTTCAATATCATTCAGTTCTTCCTGTTTTAGTTTAATCCGGGTGAGCGATTGCTGGTAGTATTTTGAATATATACTCGTGCTCACATATGCCCTGGTAAACAAATTGTTTTTTGTATGCGAACTATATGGGAGTTGAGGAAGGATGATATCATCTGCCAGCTGACCGGAAAGCAATTGAATCAGCATGTATCCTACTCCTGCCTTTCCGGAGAAGAGGCCCGCATCCTGTGGTGATGTTTCGATGAACTGATTGAATCCTCCGGTGGTGAAATAAAGTTCATTGGCAGCCAGGAAGATATTATGGATGACGTCGTAATGTTGCTGCCCGGATCTGAGTAGCAGTGGCACCAGGCCGACGCTGCCACTGCATAGCGTGTAATCTGCTCTTGTGTTTGCCAGGTCCGCCAGGCAATATTGGATGCCTGACTGTGCCTGTTGATTATATTCATGTTTACCTGTAATATTGTATGCATACATCCTGGACAAAGAAATTCCCGCAGCGCCATGGGCCCAGCTGTTGACCAGTTTCAATTCCGGGAAGAATACTTCCAGGCGCCAGGTTTGTGCATCATGCAGATTATATCTTCTGGCACCTACCCGAATATCCAGCCAGTTTTTCCGGTCAGGTAAGTAATATTGCATTTCATATTCCAGGGCTTTTTCAGCCATAAATACCAGGCCATCGTACTTAAAGTAATGACCGGTTTGCATCAATGCATACGCGATGCCTGCTGCTCCGTGCGATAATCCCGTGAGACTATCAAATGCCAGTTTATGATGGTCCCATTTTAATCCCTTTTTCGAGATGCGCGCATCTGCTATCAGCAGCTGGATGATCTGGTGAACTATTTCCTGTATATCTGCTTCGTTTGAATGGTGGAAGAGCAGTGTCATGACCAGCAGTATGCCTGCCGCTCCTGTGAGGAGGTCCATCTCCCGGATAACTGTGAACGCCGGTCTGTGCATCCGGGCAATTTCGAGTGCCTTATCCAGATAGTGCTGCTTCCCGGTGGCATTGTATATTTTGATGCAGGTATAGATAATGCCGGAAATGCCGGTATAAAAGCTATAGGAGCGTGGTTGTTTGATATATGACGAGAGAAGGATCCTGTCAAGAATAGATGTTGAAATTCTCAAATCGCTTGTTTCTCTATTCAGCTGGTATAGGCTCAGGTAAAACAGGCAAATGCCTGCGTTACCATTAAAAATTTCCGGGTTGTCGTGGTAGGTGTAAGTTTGGGAGGTGCGGTCGTAGTAAGGAGATAGCCAGTAGGGGCCGAACTGGTCATAGTTGATCATTTCATGAATGTCTGCTTTGACGCGGGCGAGCATCTCCTGATAGAATATAATTTCCATGTTACAGATTTGTTTGTGATAAAAAAGTACTCAGGCAATACAAGATGTAGGCTTCTTCCTGATTTTTTATACCTATTCTATTGTGAGTCATGTGTAGCATACTTGAAATAATGCTGTTCAATTTCGTTTTTGAAAAGCCGGTATTGTTATAGGCTTTCATGATACTTAGATTAGCCCGCAGATATTCATACGCTGTTGGCGTAATCTGTAACTGTTGCCAGTATGCATGGAGTGTGGGGAAGAGTTTTTGTTGTTGCGGGGCGAGTGCCTTTTGAAAAGATTGTAGCCACATGTTATCTGGTATTTGGCCGGCGTTCTGTTTCGGATGGAAGATGGTGAGCCATTCCTTTACAAAATAATTACAGAGATCGATCATGTCTGTAAGTGACCATCCGGTCGCGGATAACATTTGCATATGCAGTTCTATGGCTTTCATCTGAAGGGAGGCTGTCTCTGGTTTTGTCTTTATCCAGTCTAGTATAATGCGTGATGAATGGAAAAAATGTTCTTCGGCCCATACGATGCTTTTATCGTTACCATACCTATCTGTTTCTGGCTCATAGTTGATGTATCTCAGGCAATTCCCTGGTGTTGTATGTTGAGTGTAGAAGGTGGCTGCGCTGTTATTGAGTGCCCTGGTGACAAGATCCGGGAAATTGGTATTCAATCTTAGCCGGATATGATCTCCTTCCTCAGGGTACCGGATAAAAAAGAAGGGAGCTGGTGATGTCATCAGGTACTGATTTTTTTGTAGAAATGGGTATACCAGTTCATTCAGTAAGAGATCAAGTTGACCATTATAAAACAAGTGGGCAGATATCCAGTAAGGTTTCATATTAGTAGTTATACCATTGTAGCAAATATTCTTTTACTCCAACTTTGGTGTTGAAAGGGTCCGGAAGTGCTTCTTCTACATAAATGTATTCTCCGGCTCTTTGCAGCAACTTTTTCCATAGCTCTATGAGCAGAGGTTGCTGAAAATGTATGAGCTGTGGTTTATAATCATCATTGGATCCGCCGGTCCCTTTTTTTGATCGTTTTCTAAGAAAAAGGAATACATACGCGGGTATTTGCTGCTGCTTACGCCAGTTATTCAATCGTAGGGAATAGTCATAATCTGATTCAGACTGAATTTGCAAGGGTATAAACTCTTTTCGGATTGCCCAGGTTTTTCTTCTCAGCACAATATCTTCTTCGAACGTGATCCGGGGATACAGCGTAATATTTTCCTTCATTTCGATATTATCATCTGCTAATTTGTAGATGAATTGCAGCGAAGGTTTATTATCCGGATTAAAATGGGATAGCAGCTGGTATAGGTTGGAGCGATTCGATATGGTTTCCAGGCAAAGGTCAAATGCATATAACCTTTTTCCTTTAGTAAAGAGGGAAAGAACGTTCTTTTCAACGTCGAATCCCACTTCAATATCTTTTACCTGTATCCTGTTATCTTCATGGAAGGCGCTGTGGCCGCCGGGTAGTACAATCTGAAATGGTAGTAAAGGAGGATGGATGTTTGCATTGAAGATAGAACCATCGGAAATTTCTGCTTTTATATAATCCGGGTAGAGCGCCTCATTATGACTTTGAAACGAATAATGTTGTTCCGGGTCAAATAGTGAAAGAAACCGTCCGTTGACTTTCCCGAGGCCGGGCAGTAAAGCATTGATTACTCCTTTAATTTTATTGGTGCCTGGAGAGTTGAAAAATTGTATGAACATACCTCTGGACTGCTGCGTGCTGTCAATGTCTGTTGGCGGAAAATCGCGTGCTGTCAGGCGAATGACGGGTTCATTCCTGGAAATGATAGTACGGAGCATGGCCTGAATTTGCCGGGTCCATGGATCTTCTCCCACTGGTGTTGGTGTGGATTCTTTTTCTGGCTTTTTGATTTCCCGGTAGTAATCGTGGTAGAATGTTAATACTGGTATATGTTTGTGCCGACCATAATGGGAGAGAAAGAAGGTACGCATTTTTTCTTTTTCTGTTCTTTTAGTGTTGGCAGGAGCGAGTAGTTTCATTAGCAATTCTGTCTTTTCGATAATGTTTTTCACAGGATCACCGGGAAGGGATTCCTGATCGGAAGTATAGGCATCTTCATAGAAGATTTCTCTTGCGCTGAAGTCATGATGTCTGAACCATGCAGCCTGAAAAGCTTGCTGTTGAGGATTTGAGCTGGTGTCAGGGAAGGATGCCTGTTGTTCAATAGCCTGTAATGTATTATTTACAATCTGCGCCGCGAGCTTTAATGTCCTGTGCCGCTCGGCAGGGGTTAATGCGGGGTATTCCAGCCTGCAATTGTGCAAATGTTCCAACATCTGCAGAAGGTGATCAATTTTTGTTGACAGTGATCTGTACGGGCTAAAATATTGCACCAATGCGTTACTCCAGTTTTCTTCAATCCCCGAGATGCCGGCTGTTAGCTCCAGGTAGCCTACAGTGCATAGGGTTAATAGAAATTGTTTTATAGTCGCATGATTAGGGACATCAGTTTGGCTTGCTATAAAATGAATGAGTTCCCTGAGTACCGTTCGCTCCTTTTTGTTTGTTAAGTAGGTGGCTATTGACTGAATGACTGTACTGTTATTTATTTGCTGAAAGGATTCTATGTTGTTGAAGTTGATCAGGAATTTTATTCTTCCTGCATTTTCAACTGCTGTACTGTTCATATTCACTAACAGGTATTCATTCAGTTCCGGATGCCATTTCAGTATATTTATAAGGTAACCGAAGAGGTGATTGTTTAATCTTAGCTGGCTTTTTACCTGGTTCAGTTGATTACTTGATTTATGAGATTCAGTCAATTGCATAGTCCCTGTATAGGTGAATGTACTGAATGGGGATGTTTTATAACACATCCGGGTAATGTATCGCAGCAGGCTGAATTCCAGTTTTGATTCTTTGTGTTTATGCTGCGATGGATGTTTATTGATGTATGCAGGTAGCTGTTCAAAGAGCAGGGGGCTTGACAGGAGAATCCCATTTAACAAATTCTCATGCTTTGCAATTTGTTGCAAATGCGCTCTACAGTTTGCCAGGAATTGGTCATATTGTAGGTTGTTCTGTTGATGCCTTTCGTGTATTGCCTGTACATTATTGAAATACTGTGAAAGAGTGGGGATTTTCGTAATTGTCTGGATTTGCTCGATCAATTCAATAGAAAGTTGTTTTCCGTTGAATATTTGTCTTTTACAGGTGATCAACTTTTTCCTGTCCTTGTCATTTTTAACCAGTGGAATTTTTTGAAAGAGTTCTTCACAGACCTGTTCCTTCAACCGGGATACCAGTTGCTGCTCTTCCTGCTGGATTTGTATTTCATCAGTCAGGTGAGGATGGGTCCAACAGTCAAGTAGATGGTGGTCCAGTGAGGCATGTCGGACCATTGAATAAGGGAATATTGTCGTTTTCATGGTGGATTTTATTTACCTAACTCCAGTTGATTTTTTATGAGGTGATAATAGTTGCCCTGCCTTTTTATGAGGTCTTCATGTGTGCCGGTTTCCCTGATTTCACCTTTGTCCATTACGATAATCTGATCCGCGTGTCTGACTGTACTCAGGCGATGGGCAACGATGATAACCGTTTTGTTGACGAAGAAATTTTGCAGGTTATTGACGATGGTTCGTTCATTGTTTGCATCGAGTGCATTGGTTGCTTCATCAAGGAAGATATAAGCAGGATCGCGATAGATCATGCGTGCAATGAGCAGGCGTTGTTTTTGTCCTTCACTTAATCCGTGGCCGTCTTTACCTATGACAGTTTCGTATCCATAGGGCATTGACTGGAAGAAGTCGTGCATGTTTGCCATGGCAGCGGCGTAGTATAATTTTTCCTGGTCTTTGATCGTGGAACCTGCATAGATATTATTTGCAATCGTGTCACTGAAAATGTAGCCATCCTGCATGACAACGCCGCAGCCACTGCGCCAGTCGGCAGCATGGATATTTTTCAGGTCTATGTCGTTTACAAGGATAGTACCAGTTACAGGTGCATAGAATTTTAGCAGTAGTTTTATCAGCGTGCTTTTCCCGCTGCCGCTCATTCCTACAATAGCTGTGACCTTTCCTGCGGGCAAAAAAGCGTAGATGTTTTTAAGCACCAGGGGATTGCTTAGTTGTCCGTATCTAAAACTAAGATTGGAGATATTTATGTCTTTGGGGATTTCGGGAAGATGGCGACGTGAAATTTCCGCATCTTCTTCCGGTTCGTTAAATACCTCAGACATCCTTGAAAGGCTGAAGCGTGTATTCTGAGCGGCACGCATAAACTCCAGTAACATGACCACGGGGGTATTTAGTTGTCCGCATATATAGGTAACGGCCAGCATTTCACCCAGACTTAGGCTACCTTTTATGACCAACCATGCGGCCATGAAAGTGAGTAATATGTTCTTTACTTCATTCAGAAAGTTCCCGATACCCTGCATCTGCTGGTCCAGTTGCAGGCTTTGCATTTTGAGCTCATAAGATCGCACCTGAAGTGATTCCCACTTATCCTGCTTTTCCTGCTCACTGCCGGTGAGCTTTATTTCCTGCATGGCGTAGAAGATTTCAAGTAATAATTGCTGATTGGCAGATAGTACTTTGAATTTTTGCTGGTCGAGTAATCGCCTTTTTTGTGTGAAGGCTTTTGCCCAGGCGATGCTAAGTAGTGCGCCAATAAGAAAGACCAGGAACATTCGCCAGTTATAAATAAGAAGTACTATGCCGAATACAAGTAATGTAAGAGCTGACATGACGAAGCTGATGACATTATTGGTCAGGAAATCTTCAATGCGCTGGTTATCTGTCACCCTTTGCATATTGTCTCCTGCTTGCCTGTTGTCGAAGAATGCAAATTTTAGTTGCATCAGGCGGGAGAGATAGTTACGTAACAATGAGATACCTGTTTGTGCCCCGATACGGAATAACCATCTTGCCCGGATAAAATCCATTATGGTCCTTCCGGTAAAAAGCATCAATTGTCCTAGACAGATCAACATTAATAGTTGAGGGTTTTGTTGCCTGATTCCTTTATCTACAATCTGCTGGGTAAGCAGGGGGATGATCAGCGCAAATCCACTGGCGAGCAACACGCTCATTAGAAGTGGAATAAACAGGCGACGGTGTTTATTGGTGTATGGTAATAGCCACCATAATGATGTGTTCTCTTCGGCAGGTGTTTCATGTCCGAAGAATTCAGTTGTGGGTTCCAGTAACAAGGCTCTGCCAACAGTTTTGTCGGTAGTACACCAGGAGCGGACGAACTGTGGGTGTGGTAACCTGAGCATACGCTCCAGGGAAGGATCTGCAATGACAGCATAACGGTCATTTAATTCTGTCAATACAACAAAGTGTGCTTTTTCCCAATGAAGAATGCAGGGAAGGGGAACTTTTTGAGCAAGTACGTCTACCGGGATCTCTGCTGCAAGGGTTTTGAATCCAAGTAGGGAGGCTGCATTGCTCAGCGAGGCAATAGTGGTTCCTTCTTTACCGATATAACAGATCTTTCGCAGATAGGTTAGTGGAAAATGTTTACCATGCCACGCAGTAATCATTTTTAAACAGGTTGGGCCACAATCCATGGAATCCGGCTGTTTGAAGAAGGGGAATTGTTTCGTTCTTATCATGCCGTTAAATAATAATTACAACAAAGTTGCATAATTAATATTAAATCTGCAACTTTGTTGCAATATAAATTCCTCTTTTTATGTACTGCCTTAGCAAACCTATTTTAAATGAATGGCTATTGTTAAAAAGAAGCGGCGTGGCAATATTGCTGCTGCTGTTCATCTGGATAAGCATGGGGCTTGCCTTGATAGTATCTGGCATCCAATATGGAAAAGGGAAGGCAGAACGGCTTGCGGCGGCAGACCTTTTTAGACGGGAATGGAATACGCAGCATAGAAATCCCCATGATGCGGCGCATTTTGGGACGTACTTATTTACACCACTCACGATAAAAGCAATACTTGATCCTGGCCTCAATGATTTTTCCGGCACCACCTACCGTGTTGAGGCGCATGTGCAGCATGAAATGGACTACAGTCATGCTCAAAATGGCAATGTAGTAGCGAGGTTGGGGCAGTTTAGTGTTGCCGTGGTATTGCAACTTGTTGTTCCATTTTTGATTCTTATTACAGGCTCCCGTTCCCTGACAGAGGAGCGTGAAAGAGGAACATTACGGCTAATAAGGGTGCAGGCGGGGAACCTTTCTATCATTACCTGGGGTAAGGTATGGGCTTACTATATGCTGTTTTCGGCCATCCTGTTTCCATTTTTGCTGTTTTTCCTGTTTACGGGGGTAATGATGTATTTGTGGGTGATTGCCTATCTGCTTTTCTATTTTTGGTTGACACTGGTTGCCGTATTTATATCGCAGGTAAGCAGTAGTAGCAGGGCGTCAAATATCAGTGCTGTAATAGTATGGGTTGTGTTGTTCGTGATAATGCCTAAAGTGGCTGTTAACCAGTCTATTATATTATATCCGGTGAAGAGTAGAGCGGTCTTCGAAGATAATGTAAGGCAGGGGTATTTAAAAGGGTTCGACGGGAATTCTCCTTATTATGAGCGGGGAGATTCATTTATGCATGCACTGTTGAAACGGTATCATGTGGATAGTGTTTCTCAATTGCCTGTAAATCCTGACGGGTTGTTATTGCAGTATCATGAGGATTACCAGAATAAAGTGTTTGATCACTATTACAAGGGGATTTCCGCCTCTTTTGCGCAACAACAGGTATTTCTTTCCAGGATAGGCTGGATCGATCCGTTTATCGCATTAAAACGGGTTTCCATGGCACTTTCTGCCACCGATTTTTATCACCACGATAGTTTTTACCAACAGGCCCGGGTATACAGGAACACGCTTATCAGGAAGTTAAATCTGGAGCTGGCGGCGCATGGGCAGGATTATAAGGCGGACACCTCATTTTTCACAAGTCTTTATTCTTTCAAATACAGGGAGTTACCTCCCAGGCAGATATTATCACTCAGCTGGTCAGCCTTTGCTGCGATTGGGGTGTGGATATTGATAGCGGTGGCAAGCGTTCATATTATTTCAAAAAGATTATCCGGATATTGATATGGCATTCGTATTCACCATTTTCGCATTTGAAAGCAGGCAGTTGACCCGGAGCAGATTATTATTGTTCTTGTGTGCCTTTATTTTTTTTTCAGGTATGTATGGCCTTATAAATGGCCGGGCTTTGATTGGGCTCCAACAGGCAGCTATTGACAGCATTCAGACGGTACAAAGGCAGCATTATACTGCAATGGTGGAGCGTTTTCATGAGGATACGACTACTAGAACGGGCAAACAGCTGAGGGCACAGGCGGGCATTCCACAGGTAGTAGAATTCAGGGACCCGCCGTATACAACGTTCCCGCCCGCAGGTCTTTCTTTGATGGCAATTGGTCTTAGGGATCTCCATCCTTTTTATGATATTATCGGTTCTAAGGAAAGTAAAACGGGAGATCAGGCTACTGAATTTTCCAATGCAGAAAAGTTGGCGGCAGGGACTTTTGATGTGGCTTTTGTCTATATATACCTTTTTCCCCTGCTGATCATTTTTTACAATTACAACTGTCTTTCCGGGGAGCGGGAAGCTCAGACTATACCATTATTGATATTACATACCGGGGGACTTCAGCGTTTATTTTTCTGGCGTTTTGTATTCAGGTTTACGGTTGTTTTTCTGTTGGGTGCTCTGCTGTTAGCTGCCGGGTTGATCATGACGCCCGCAGGTGGTAGCTTTCCTTTCCTGAACAGTGTTCTGTGGTTATTATTTCTGGGTGGGTATTTTTTTTACTGGTTTGCGGTTTGCTGGTTGGTGATAAGATTTGAGAGGTCTTCTACATGGAATATTACTTGTCTTGGCTTTATCTGGCTTTTTTTCGTTTGGATCTTACCGGCTACGATCAATAGTTATACGAATCTGAGGGCACCTGTTCCCTTACGATCAGGCCTGGTGGCAGCGCAACGCAGGTTGAAAGAAGCAACCTGGGAGCTTCCGGTACCTGTCCTGCTTGACAGCTTCTACTATTATAATCCCCAATATCAACATCTTAGGAAAATTACTGATACTGCTGCTTATGGGAATCCCCGTTTCCTTGCGTACAATGATTTGCTGGGGAGGAGAAATGAAAGGCTTGAGCGGGCGTTTGACATGCAATTGCAAAAGCGTTCCCATTTACTGCATTTGTCATTATATGTAAACCCGGTATCCTACACCCAATATTATTTACATGCACTGGCCGGCACGGAGTTATCGGATTTTGATGATTATCATTTGCAGGTGCAGCGGTTCCGGAAGAGGTGGCAGTCATTAATGACCAGCTATCTGATCAACCAGAAAATGTTCAGTGAAGAAGATTTAAAACATTTACCACGTTTTTTATATCAGCCTCCCCCTGACAGGGGATATATATGTAACCTTTTTTACCTGGTAATTATATCAGGCTTAATCATTCTTATAGCACAATTTACACGACAATTGCAATGAAATATTTTTACTCTCTGGCAGTAGCCGGGCTATTTTGTACTGCTTCTTTGCAGGCACAGCATCTGAATAATAAGGATTCCCTACGGCATCTTAATTCAGTGGATATCTATGGAACAAGAGACCGGCAGATAAAAAACGATAGTCTGGGGGGGGCATTGAAGCTGGTACAGCCACTAATGGAAATTCCGCAGAATATTGTATCGGTGAATGCCTACTTGATGCAGCAACAGGGCGCTTTACAATTAAAAGATGTAGCGCGTAACTCCAGTGGTGTGTATTTTGGGTACAACAGCAGCGCATTTGATTACTCGGCTTCTGTTCAGATCAGGGGATTCAGTGGATATACTATTTTGAATGGTATGCCCAGGCGTATTAGCTATGGTGCGGTGTTGGATGATCAAGCATTGTTTGAGAGCGTGGAGTTCGTAAAAGGTCCTGCCGGATTTATTAACTCAGTAGGAGAGGCAAGTGGTACAATCAATATCAATACAAAGTCACCGACAAGGCGATTGCTGAATATTGAGTTGTCGGCGGGTAGTTTCGATCATCGCCGTGTTACCATTGATGCCGGTACGCAGGCGAAAGAAAAAGGGTTTTCGTTCCGTTTAAATGGTGTTTACCAGCATTCAGACACTTATCTTGATCTGTTGCATACGGATAAGTATGTAATTGCGCCGGTCGTTAAGTATAACTTTAGTCCGCGTACTTACATCCTTGGTGAATATGATTTTATCAGGGGGGAATCCAGGAATGGAAGTAGTATTACCAAAATAAGATCGGAGGCAGATGCATTGCATGATGATATTGCTTTGAACTTTAATGCCGCAAAAGGATTGCCTGTAACTTATTACCAAAGCAGTACAGCAAGGTTGTTGTTTGTACATCAGTTTAATCCTGACTGGCAGCTCACTTTACAATCCCAGTTAAACCAGGCTCCTTACAGTACCTGGAATATGCTTTCTTCTGAAACTTATACAGGCGTCTCTTTTGATGAAAATGGACGTACCAGGCGACTGGCTATGAATACAGATGTGACAGGTAAGACATTTGTTTCGCAGCTGTATGTAACTGGAAAATTCAGGACGGGACGACTGAAGCATTTATTACTTGCAGGCGGAGACATAACGGTTGGGAAAGATCATTTGTCTAACCAGTTTGGCAAGTATAAATTTGACTTTTATCGTGATCATATCAATTATATTGTAAATGCTGATTCCGTGAGGGACATGGCGCCTGAAACAAAAAGTAATTTTGGGAATGATACCAGGTATGAGTGTGCCTACGTTTATGATAACATAAAATTGAATCACTGGCAGCTTTCTTTTGGGGGACGATATACGTGGTATAATAACAAAATTAATCAACAAGCCAGACCTAGCCTGGCCTTGAAAAAGAACGACTATTCACAACGGGCATTTTCACCAAGGGCTGCGCTGTCTTACCTGGTTGATTCTTCTATGACAGTTTACTTTTTATATGATCAGTCTTTTGTGCCACAAAGTGGGTTGAAAGCAGGGCGGAACAAAGATCCTCAAACCGGGAAACCTGAAGGGGTGCCTGTAGATCCGCAGCGTAATAATGACATAGAGCTGGGTGTGAAGAAGCAATGGTTTAGAAATCGGCTGCTCACGACGATAAATGGATTCCATACGGTGAAGCAGAATGTATTGATGACGGACGTGGTGAACGCTGCATATGGGTATAAGAGACAGATAGGCGAGTACGCCAGTGATGGGATTGAGGTTGACATCCTGGGGCAAGTGACGTCCCGTTTTTCGGTTGCGGCTAACTATACATATGTTGATGCACGTATTACAAAGGACACTGTTGGTTCTCCGCTGATCGGCAATAAGTTGCCCGGTACGCCGAAACAGATTATTAATACATGGGTACAATATAGTTGCCCGCTGAAAAAACTTCAAAGTATTGGATTTAGCCTGGGACAGGTGACGCAGGTGAAACGCGCAACTTATTCCAAAGGGGACTATCTGCCTGATTTTACCAAACTGGATGCGGGTATAAATTTTACTACGCCTTCCTATTATGTACGGTTGATAGTTGATAATTTGCTAAACAGGCGATATATCAGTTCCGGAGATATAGGATCTGATTACCCGATTCCTGATACCAGGAACTACTTTATGGTAGAGGGAGACCCCATTAATTTCCGGGTGACAGTGGGGGTCAGGCTTTAATGGAAGAATACTCAGGATGTCAATCTTTATTGCATCCTGAGTATTTGGTTTATTGAATGTTATTCCTTTTGAAGACAAATGATGCGATTACACCTAAAGTGGTTATGAACAATATGAAGGGTGTAAATATTGCAAGCCAGTTGACCGGGTTCGGTGCCAGGAAATATTCCGGTTTATATCTGGACCAGTTCACGCTGTTTGCGTTTGCATTATCAAATATCTGAGGATAGAACTGCAGTCGTTTGCTTTCATGGAAAACGGCTGTACTATCAAGGTACTGCAATTGCCTTTTGAGGCCGGTACCTGCTAAGTCGGTGAACAGCAATTGTGCGTGCATAGGGGGGAAGAAACGTGCAGCGTAGTTGGCAGATTGCTGGCGCTGTTCTAATTTTTTAAACATGGCTCTACTTGTGGTGGCTGCTTCGTCGTCTCCAAGTTGCAGCATTGCATAATATCTCAGGTAAGTAGAGTCCTTCCAGCTATGATTGCTGTATTGCGGATAATGTTTCAGGAAGGCCTGTATGGTTGTCTTCGGATCTTTATCCCATTTGGTATGATATCCATCCCGTTGTTTGAGCAGCGTTTCATATGCTTCATAAACAGGATAGCGCATCGTCAGGTAATTGTTTATGATAGCTGGCGTGAGCCGATACTTCTGATACCAACCGTGCTGTCTTTAGTTACATCAGTTAAGCTGAGCTCTATACAGACTGCGATGGTCACTGGTAGAAGGAAAATGAGGGATACAGTAAACAGGCCCACGCTATTGCCCCATATCAAAGTGCGAAATCCCGGTCCCTGGTTTAGCAGTATTTTTAGTGTACCGTTTTCTTTTTGTTGTGAGATAGCATGGAAGCCCAGGAAGAACAGAATAAGTGGTAATATGAGCTGAAGCAGCATTGCCAGGCTGATTTGACCAAAGCGTAATAGCCCGGTACTGAAGCCAGCTTCGCTGAAGTTGACTGTATTTTGCCTGTGTGCTTCGAGGAACACAGTGTTGCCTGTATAGCTTTCCATTCCCTGATCAAACATGCTTAAAGGATGTTTAAGCCGAAATGCGAATGAGCCAGAGTGTGCCATACGATGCGGGTGCTTATCTGGATTGGCTTTCCAGCTTTCGCGGGCTTGGTGCTGAAAGTTTGTAAGCATTGTGTGCTGGGCTGTATAAGTTTTGTAGCCTGTGAATGCAGCGAAAGTGATGAACACCAGCGACAAGATATATATAGCGGCCAGTGCATTACTCCGGAGTGTTACCTTCAGAAATTGACTGGCAATGACTTTTATCTGATTCATTGATGGTTATATAGTTTCGAGATATAGTTTTTGTAATTCTTCGGCAGATATTCCACTGCAACTTACGGTGTGGACGAGACTGCCTTGTTTCATGATGCCGATACGGGAGCCTACATTAACAGCATTGAAGATGTCGTGTGTGGCCATGAAGATGGTTCTGCCCTCTGCGGCCAGTTCCTTACAAACAGCAGTAAATTCATTGGTGGCTTTAGGATCCAGTCCGCTTGTAGGTTCATCCATAAAGATTGCATCTGCATTTTTTGACAGGGCGATTGCGATACCTACTTTCTGACGCATACCTTTGCTATAGGTACTTAGGTGTTTTTTATGTACTTCCTGTTGAAGGCCTGCTTTTAGTAGAAAGGCTGTCAAAGCGTCTTTTGAATAAGAGAAACCGGCGAGTCTGCTAAAGAAATCAAGATTTTCCAGTCCTGTGAGGTTGCTATATAATTGTACCACTTCAGGGATATATGCCACCATCTTTTTAGTAGCTGCATTATTAGGCCTGACTTCCACCCCTTTGATGATAGCTTTACCGGATGATGGAGCGAGGAAGCCAAGGAAAAGATTAATGGTGGTAGTTTTTCCTGCTCCGTTTTGTCCGAGGAGACAGAATACTTCGCCAGCATTGATGGTCAGGGACAGTTGCCTAAGGGCTGTATATTGTTGGTATTCTTTGGTAAGGTTTACGGCTTCTAATATGACTGACATATAGTGTGATTTATTTTTACGCAATAGTTTTCCGCTCCGACATCTGGGTGCGGACAAAAGATTTAGCTGCTAAATAACTTAGGCAACCGGAGAGCCCCGGTTGTTATAATTGAGGATGCTGTTTGTCGAAGAATTGGTTATATCTGATGGTTGATATTCAAAAGTGTTAATGGCGAGGAGGGGGGAATGGTGTTGATGAATGTCGATGTATGGTGTGTAGGCATGTCCGCATATGATACAGGAATGGGTAAATTTTGATTGGTTTTTACCTGTTTGGGATGGCAGTAATTCCTGTGGGTGAGCATGGTTATGCCATAACGTTGCGGGCGTTATAATAAAGCCGTAAAGCACCAGGATGATAGCGGCAGTGAGGCGGTGATATTTAGGTAACACTTTCACTTATAAATGAATCATTGTTGCAAATGTAAGGGTTAAATTTGGATATTGGGTGTATGTAGGAGGATGGAAGTATTGATATTTCAGGGATGGGGAGTATTATGGTTACATGCTGTGCTAGAGTTGGGGAGTTGCCAGGATCCGGTTTCGTAAATGTATGATGCTGGCATTGGCCACATTGTATGGTAGCTGGAGGTAATAAGGTTATATCAGCTGATATCGCAAAGGTATGAAAGTCGGCGTTGTAGTGATGAAATTCCTGCATTCTCAGGTGGTGGTGAGGAGTTATATCAAGAATACCAGTACGACAGGATTTGGTAGTTAGAGGATGGTGTTTGGGGGTATATATAATGAGGGGAGGTACGGAGAGATATTTTAATCGTAACGCACATAGTACGAGAAAATACAGGAGTTGATTGATTTAGTCAAATGTTTGCGGCGGGTGGTTTTATGCGGCTGGAGCGGAGCGGAGGACGAATTAGATATGTGTACGCGGTTAAGTTGGTTCAAATAGGATTACGGGAGGGGAACGGAGCGTCTGTGTTGAAAAGAGTTGCCGATGGCGTCAAGGACAGCGAGGATGTGGGGGACATCAGTGGGGGATAAAATTTATTCTTTTAAACCCGTCAATTGTGATTCGAAAATAGATTGGTGCTTTTGCCCCTTTTGAGGAAAAAAAGAATGGCTAAATTTTGTTTAGTTGTCATGAAAAGAACTTAAGCGGTGAAGAATCGCTCTTTCTAAATGTTACAATTCGCATTATTTTGGCTGGTGCCCCACGAAGATAGTGTCCCGAAAAGGGGCCCGAATACCTTGATATAGATTGATATACCTTAATGTTGAAAATCCGCTGAAATCCTCGACCTGTGAGGTTATATGCATAAAAAAAGCGCAACTTGTGTTGCGCTTTGGCGAACCGGATTGGATTCGAAATGCATTTTCAGGGCACTTATTTTTCTAGAATTTATAAATTCGATTGATTATTAATGATCAATAGTTAGGTAGTTTT
>NZ_MTKN01000210.1 GCF_001975825.1 [Flexibacter] sp. ATCC 35208 | reverse complement strand
TGTAAAGACAAATGCTAAAAACTGGACGATTGTACGAGCAAGCTGGTTCAATCAAAACTTTAGCGAAAGCATATTTTTAGATCCTGTTTTAGTCGGAATTGTTGCATTGCCAAGAGCCGAAGCACTTGAACCTTTTATAGATGCTGATGATATTGCTGAGGTGGTTACAGTTTCGCTTTTAGAAGAAAAACACAACAAACAAACGTATGAATTAACGGGTCCGAGATTATTATCTTTTGAACAAGCGGTAAACGAAATTGCCAATGCTTCTGGCAGAAATATCACTTTTCAGGGGTTATCCTTAGCAGAATATATTAAAATATTAAGAGAATATCAGGTTCCTGAAGACCAGATTTGGTTGGTGAATTATCTTTTTGAACAGGTATTAGATGGCAGAAATTCAAGTATAACATCTGATGTAGAAAAAGTGCTGGGCAGGAAAGCGAAAGATTTTTCTGCGTACTCGACAGAAACAGCCAAGACTGGAATCTGGAATGTTTGAGACTATTTGACGCTGATAATACGAATTCGCTAAAGCGAAAACGCAGATTGTTATTGAACGAAAAAACTAACATAAAAACCTTGGTATTCATTTTAAATTTCTAATTTTAGAAAGTATCTTTCAATACATTTTAGAAACCATATGCTAAAAAAATACAGCGCTTTAATTATTTTTAC
>NZ_MTKN01000209.1 GCF_001975825.1 [Flexibacter] sp. ATCC 35208 | reverse complement strand
GCTTGCCCTTGAATCATTAACTTAATCATTTCCATAATGGATTCAACCACTGTTTGGATATCTTCATTTGGAAAACGATGAAACAAATTCAAAGCTGGCGGATGATCTGTGTTTCGAAAACGGATAAAGTGAACCTTACTCCAATCCACTTCTTTCCCATCCTTTTCCGCTTTCAATAGTCGATTCATTGCTACATATGCCAAATCTTCGGTTGGATCAAATAGAGACAATCCACCCGCTTCATTCGGATTTTCTAGCCATTTATCAATGACACTTTGCATTAACCTCATGGCAATGGTACTTTTACCAGACCCAACTTTCCCCGTAATGTAGCCATGATTCTTGAAAAAGTCTTCTCGAATTTTTACTAATCGGTCCTTGATATAAGGATGCATCACATGACCAATTGAAATGCCTTCGGCCAATAAATCATTCGGTATCATGTTTTCCCCTTTATCTAGATACAAGATGTTTCGCTCTGTCTTGCTGTTTTTATCACCCGTTACATTTGGAAGATGCAACAAGTTTAATAGCTCTGATCCCGTCCATATCATTTTTCCGTATACGGGATGTGGTACAGCTGGCATACTGCGTCTTAACCTTCTGTATCTCAGCTCATTCACATCAGCCATAATACTTGCGACCATATGTCCTAAGTTCTTAATAACAGGTACGCCAGGGTA
>NZ_MTKN01000208.1 GCF_001975825.1 [Flexibacter] sp. ATCC 35208 | reverse complement strand
GAAGTTGTTTAAACTTATTTAGGTAAAAAAAGAAGAGTCCCAGGAATTGTAGATTTTTGATTTGCGAAAAAAAAGGAACTACTCTGGGACTCATAGACGAAGATAAAATAAGAGAATGGATATTACCACATTTAAGTAAGGGAAAGCGAGGTTTTAAGCCGAGAATATGTCTGGTAAAAGTGGTACAGCTAATCTTAAAGCGTATGAAAACTGGGTGCCAGTGGCGGGAACTAAGTGTTCGGGAGTACATTGAAGCTCCCAAAGTAAGCTGGCAGCATATATATTACTATTTCAATAAATGGAGTAAAGATGAATCATTCAAGGCAGCCTGGAAAGCGCTATTGTCAAGCCACAAACAGCTCCTGGACTTATCGTGCGCCCAACTTGATGGTAGTCATACACCGGCTAAACGGGGAGGAGAACAGGTGGGATACCAGGGCAGAAAGGCCTGTAAGACAACTAACAGTTTGTATTTGAGCGATAACAATGGCCAAATACTGTCGGTAGGTAGTCCGCAAAGTGGGGAACATAATGATTTGTATGAGATCAGTAGCATTTTTGAAAAAATGATCATTTTATTGGAGGAAGCGGGTATTAACAGTAGCGGCGTTTTTTTGAATGCAGATCCTGGTTTTGACAGTGAGGAGCTACGGAAGGCTTGCTACTATTTCTGCGGGGCTTTAAGT
>NZ_MTKN01000207.1 GCF_001975825.1 [Flexibacter] sp. ATCC 35208 | reverse complement strand
AGATGTAACTATGACTTGGAAAGTAACGGTTAAGGAACTACTCGCGTTAACGGTTCCGATATTCACTCCGTTATTAGGATTGGCACCTGGAATGGTACTTCCATTTACAGCAAAACTATTTTCAACAAAGGTCGTTCCTGCTGGAATGAGGTCTGAGAAATTTACATTCGTAGCATTTGTATTGCCGCTATTTTGAATTAAAATGGTATAATTGATCGTGTCGCCAATATTTGCAAAGGCTGTACTAGCAGTTTTTACAGCTGAAAGTATTGCTGAATGAATAGAAGTAACGAAGACGTTCGTTTCCACGTTGCAAGGCTGAGCCTGTAATGCATTGCCTACGTTATATTGGAAGTTCACAAATCCTAAGTTCTGGAGTTCAGGAGTGAATGTTGTCGGATTGCTTACAATTTGAACTTGGAATATGATTGTTACAGTTTGATCTGGATTGACTGTATTTATGCCAATACCGCTGGTGATAGAAGCGGATGGTAATGAAGTACCGTCAACAACAACTGATCCTGTAACAAATTGTGTCCATGAAGGTAAAGGGTCTGAGAAAACAACGTTGTTAGCTGGAATATTTCCTGTATTCGTAATCGTAGTTGTATACGTAATCGTATCACCAATCGTTGCAAAAGCATTATCTCCGATTTTAATCGTGTTTAAAATTGCACTTTCGATTTTTGTTGAA
>NZ_MTKN01000206.1 GCF_001975825.1 [Flexibacter] sp. ATCC 35208 | reverse complement strand
TTGTGCTGCATCTTCAGATAAATTTACAACACCTAAATTGGTATCATCCTGAATGTTTCTTCCTTTGATTTCAGTAGGTTTAAACGAAATAAATTCAATTTTTATATCATAAGTTCCCGGTGCAACCGCTATATCAAATTCTCCTTTCGGATTTGTAATTCCGCCTGCAATAACTTTGGTGTCATTGGGCGCAGTGATTGAAATTGTTGCATATTCAAGGGGTTGTTTACTTATTTTTTCGAAAACTTTTCCCGTTACTTTTACCTTATTCTTGGCAGGTGGTTCCTGTTGTGCATAGTTGTAAAAACTTGTAAGAAAGAATACAAGCAATACAGCAAATTTGATTTTTTTCATTGTTATTTTTGGTTTCAATTACTTTTTAGACCGCAAATGTAGCTTTTGGTTTAAAGAGGAAAATCACAAAAATATGTTAATATGGTTCTTTATAATCAATCTAAAAAAGAGGCTACACGATCTAAATCCCGGCCTATAATAGCTTTTCCGTCTTTTATTACAATTGGACGTTCAATCAAAATTGGATTATCAATCATAGCCTGAATAATATGTTCGTTTGTGAGTTCTTTTCCTTTATAATTTTCAATCCAGATTTTTTCCTTAATTCGAACTAATTCAATTGGTTGAAGATTTAGTTTTTCCAGAAGTTTTTTCAATTCATCAAAATTTGGAGTTTCTGTTAA
>NZ_MTKN01000205.1 GCF_001975825.1 [Flexibacter] sp. ATCC 35208 | reverse complement strand
TCGAAGAAAGGTCGAAGAACATTCGAAGCGCATTCGAAGAACATTCGAAGAATGGCCTTTCATTATTGTTGAACCTCAAAAACAATTTTTATGGCAAAGACAGATAACCTCTTATTGAAGGAGTCTTCCGGATCTATTGGGAAGATTATGACGATCACACAGAAAAAATCAGGTAAGATGCTGATTGGGAAACACAGAGGGAGCAGCTCTGTGCCACCTTCGGAAAAGCAGCTGGGAGTGCAGGCAAAGTTTAAGGAAGGTATCATCTACGGTAAAGCGGTGATGGCGGATCCGGCTTTGAAAGCACTGTATGCGGCAGCGGTGAAGGGTGATCAGTCAGCGTATAATCTTGCAGTGAGGGATGCTTATAAAGCACCGGAGATCACGAAGATTAGTACGGATCTGTATACAGGTTTGATTGGGTCTACTATCACGGTACGTGCAGTAGATGATTTTAAGGTGGCAAGTGTGAGAGTGGCGATTTATTCTGCTGTGGGTGATTTGATAGAGCAGGGTGATGCGGTGTTGGAGGCGAATGGGTTGGATTGGTTGTATACGGCGACAGTGGCGAATAGTGCGATAGCAGGGTGTAGAGTGAGAGCGGTAGCGAAGGATCTGCCGGCGAATGAGACGGTGTATGATGTGACGGTGGAGTAAATAGGAAAGGCGTCTCGCTGGTGCGAGACGCCTTCCTTATT
>NZ_MTKN01000204.1 GCF_001975825.1 [Flexibacter] sp. ATCC 35208 | reverse complement strand
CCCAGATAGAAGGTTCTACATTGCTTAGTTTGTCCAATACGCCAGTGTCTTCTTGCAGCTTGGTTTAACGTAAATAAGCTAAATGATAGTTGGTAGAAAATTATTGTTGGCGTGGCCAGCAAGTCCAATCCTACCTTAACTAATTCTTGTGAACAGATGATTACATTCACACCGCTACTTACTTGCTCTTTTAACCATGCACTGCGCTTTGGCGGAGCAACTGTATTCGTGCGAAGACTAGATACTTTTGCACCAGGTACTTGCTCTGCAACCTTCTGTAAACGAGGCTGAATGTCTCGTTCTTTCACTGTAGATCCTGTATCAGATACATAAATGATGGTTGGACGACCTTCAGAGATTTCAGTTTGCAATATTTCTTGTAACTTCTTCTCCTTCGGCTGTATACAATCCTCATCAAATCTAAATTCCTCGTTGGACCAAACCAATTCTTTTTCCGCGTTATCTAAGTGATAGTTTGGATAGTGGTTCATATTATCTGGATACGAATTTCCTGTACGAATATAAGAGAGCCATAGTTTCCCAACATCTGGTGTACCTTTCGCCCCTTCAATCGCCTTCTCAAAAGACCCTTTCATATGCTCATAAGCCTTTTTTTGTTCTTCCGACATCTCGACAAGAATCGTAGGTACATTAATTAACTCTACAGGATTTGGCCAAACATCTTTTAAGCGTACATTAATGGTTGTATCCATTAAGA
>NZ_MTKN01000203.1 GCF_001975825.1 [Flexibacter] sp. ATCC 35208 | reverse complement strand
TAAATCTATTGCTTTGTACTGGACCGCAAAAGGTGTTGATGGTTTTCGTTATGATATGGCCGAAATGGTTCCGTATGAGTTTTGGAGCTACATGAACTCGGCTATAAAAATGAAAAATCCAAATGCTTTTTTATTGGCAGAAGTATATAACCCGAATGAATATCGAAATTATATTCGTTTAGGAAAAATGGACTATTTGTATGATAAGGTCGAAACGTATGATAAATTGAAAGAGATTATTCGTGGAAAATCAAATCCTGATGGATTGTCTGATATTCAGAGAGGAATGTTTGATATTGAACACAATATGCTTCACTTTTTAGATAATCACGATGAACAGCGTTTAGCAAGTCCTGAATTTGCTGGAACACCGGAAAGAGGAAAGCCTTTAATGGTGGTTTCAACAACAATTAGTACGTCGCCAACAATGGTTTATTTTGGACAGGAAGTAGGTGAGGCAGGAAACGAAAATGCAGGTTTTGGAACGCATTCCAGAACTTCAATTTTTGATTATATTGGGGTTCCCAATCACCAACGCTGGATGAATGACGGAAAATTTGATGGAGGAAAATTATCGGATTCCGAAAAAGGTCTTCGTGATTTTTACAAACGATTGCTAAATTTTTCGATTAACAGTTCGGCTTTAATGGGAGATTTTCAGGAAATCCAATCTGTAAATCGCCAGAATAATGCGGAATATGACGAATTACTTTATTCTTATGTTCGTT
>NZ_MTKN01000202.1 GCF_001975825.1 [Flexibacter] sp. ATCC 35208 | reverse complement strand
ATCCGATGAGGACCCCTAGTCCAATCAGTGCTCTACCTCCAAGACTCTTACACTTAAGGCTAGCCCTAAAGCTATTTCGGGGAGAACCAGCTATCTCCAGGTTCGATTGGAATTTCTCCGCTACCCACACCTCATCCCCGCACTTTTCAACGTGCGTGGGTTCGGGCCTCCATTCAGTGT
Organism: [Flexibacter] sp. ATCC 35208; assembly: GCF_001975825.1. Taxonomy (GTDB): domain Bacteria; phylum Bacteroidota; class Bacteroidia; order Chitinophagales; family Chitinophagaceae; genus Chitinophaga. Next base: position 495 of record NZ_MTKN01000202.1, on the reverse strand, counting down.
TACCTGAACTTCACCCTGGACATGGGTAGATCACCTGGTTTCGGGTCTACGACCACGTACTAAACGCCCTATTCAGACTCGCTTTCGCTGCGGCTCCGCCTCTTCAGCTTAACCTCGCACGGGATCGTAACTCGCCGGTTCATTCTACAAAAGGCACGCCATCACCCGTTAACGGGCTCTGACTATTTGTAGGCACACGGTTTCAGGATCTCTTTCACTCCCCTTCCGGGGTGCTTTTCACCTTTCCCTCACGGTACTGGTTCACTATCGATCACTAGGGAGTATTTAGCCTTGGGAGATGGTCCTCCCAGATTCCGACGGAATTTCACGTGTTCCGCCGTACTCAGGATACATTCAAGAGAGAACGAAGTTTCGACTACGGGGTTGTTACCCTCTACGACGGACCTTTCCAGGTCGCTTCGTCTACCTCGTTCCTTTGTAACTCCGTATAGAATGTCCTACAACCCCAAGAGGCAAGCCTCTTGGTTTGGGCTA
>NZ_MTKN01000201.1 GCF_001975825.1 [Flexibacter] sp. ATCC 35208 | reverse complement strand
GATTCCAGAATAACAAGACCAAGATAACAGGCTTTGAATCCGTATGTTATTTATCAGGATCCGTTTACTACTATAGAAGGAATCCCTAATTTGCTTCCTGAAAAGACTCACGCTTTTGAAATTGGTTCGATGTACAAAAAGTTGGATTTTAAAATAGGATATACTTATAAAATCGATCCAATTTCCGGAGCTGCTTTGCGTGGCGATACACCAAATAGTTATATTTTGAGATCATTAAATATAGAAAAAGAACATACTTTTTTTACTTCGCTTTCAAGATCATTTACAAACAAATGGTGGAATTCAACGAATACCATTAGTATGAATTTAAGCAAATCGATTGATAATTTTTATGAATATGCTTTGGGTCCTGTCAAACCTCAAATCTATCTGTATTCTAATAATACATTTACGATCCCGAATCTTTTTAAAGTTCAATTGCTTGCCTGGTATCTTGGCGATAAAAGCTACGGATTAAGAAGCGAAAATAGCAGATCGACAGTTACTGTAGGAATCGAAAGAAACTTTTTTAAAGAGGCGCTAAAAATCAATTTTACCGCAAATGATATCTTTCACGACTTTATGGTGTCCGGTAATTATGATGTTGGTAAAACCGAAATATATTATCACAGAACCTACACCACCAATTATTTTAAACTGATAGCAACATACAGTTTTGGAAATTCAAAGAAACAAGCTTTTAAGAAAACAGAGATTCAACAAAGCGAAAATAACAGAGCGAGATAAAGAA
>NZ_MTKN01000021.1:33140-135094 GCF_001975825.1 [Flexibacter] sp. ATCC 35208 | reverse complement strand
AAAAGTATAAACAACTTCGAGAACAAAAATTGAGCATGCCAATGCCTGGTTAGACGCGTTTAAAGCTCTATCTGTTCGCTATGAAACAAAAGTATTCACATGGATGGGGTTACATTGGCTTGCTCTTATTACATTATTCTGTCGAAAATTAAAAGTTTAAACAACTTCATACAGATAAAAGTTTTGAAACTATGGAATACAGACAATTAGGAGGATCAGGATTAAGAGTACCCGTATTGAGTTTTGGGACAGCGACCTTCGGTGGTGGCAACGAGTTTTTTAAAGCATGGGGTAGCACGCAGGTAGAAGAAGCGCGTCGCCTGATAGATATCTGTTTAGAAGCCGGTGTCAATTTTTTTGACACTGCCAATGTATATTCAGCAGGAACTTCTGAAGAGATCCTGGGCAAGGCCCTGAAAGGCCTGCGCGATCAGGTCCTGATTTCTACAAAATCCACTTTCCCGTTGGGTGAAGGGGTGAATGATTATGGTTCTTCCCGTTTTAATCTTATCAAGAGCGCTGAAGCGAGTTTGAAGAGACTGGGTACAGATTATATCGATGTGTATCACCTGCATGGCTTTGATGCCAATACGCCTGTAGAGGAAACGCTGAATGCCCTGAATACGCTGGTACAGAGTGGTAAAGTGCGTTACATAGCCTGCTCTAACTTCTCCGGCTGGCACCTGATGAAGTCACTGTCAATATCTGAAAGATATGGCTGGTCTAAGTACATCGCACACCAGGCCTACTATTCACTGGTAAACAGGGATTTTGAGTGGGAGTTGATGCCACTGGGTATCGATCAGAACGTGGGTACCATCGTATGGAGCCCGCTGGCAGCAGGCAGATTAAGTGGTAAATACCGCCGTAACCAGCCTGCACCTGCTGATTCAAGGGTAGCACAGGGTGGTAGCCCCATTCCGGCATCTGCCATCACTGACGAGGTGTTTTACAACATCATCGACGAACTGGAAGCTATTGCCAAAGAAGTAGAGAGAACAGTGGCGCAGGTAGCCATCAACTGGTTGCTGCAAAGACCGACTGTTTCCAATATCATCATTGGAGCCAGGAATGAAGAACAGCTAAAACAGAATTTTGGAGCAGTAGGCTGGAACCTGACCGTAGATCAGGTAAAGCGATTGGATAAAGTAAGCGAGGTACCACCGGTGTATCCTTACTGGCACCAGCGTGAGTTCCCAATGCTGAATGCAGCGCCGAAATTGTACTAAGGCCGTTTTCTTATAACAGAAGATTGCAAAGCCCTTAGAAAAATGCTTCAACATTTTTCTAAGGGCTTTGCTCGTTTTATAATAATGACGAATGGTATTTCTTTGATGCTAACCGGATTTTTGTATTTTTATTCGGTTACTAACATTATTTAATCGCATGGGTGGGGCAGATACCAGTTTCAACCAAGATATGACGAGGACACATTTGGATACTGTCTTCTTCCAGCGCATCGCAGCAGGTGATCAGACTGCATTTGCAGTTTTGGTATCCCAATACTCTAAAGTTGTGTATAGCGTCGCATACAGGCTCACAAGGTCTGTTCCCCTTTCGGAAGAGATTGTGCAGGATGTATTTCTGAAGATCTGGCTGAAAAGGGCAATGCTTGTTGATATCGTGAACTTTCCAGCTTTTCTGCATACTGTTTCAACAAATATCATCTATAGTACACTCCGGCAACAACAGAGGGATGTTTTGAGTATCAATGCGACAGACATAGAAGCGCATCAACCTGCGGTGAATGCAACAGAAGACATAGTTCAGGACCGGGAATATGCCGGCTTATTGGAGAAGGCGATCCGCCGGTTACCAGAGCGCCAGCAACAAACCTATATACTTATTAAAAAAGAAGGGATGAAAAGAGATGCAGCCGCTGCGGCTATGAACATCTCTCCGGAAACAGTGAAATCTAATCTGGAACAGGCAATGAAGAACATCCGGGCATTTTGCCTGGCTAATCTGGACATACTGATGATTATTATCTGGCTGATCCTGTAATTTTTTTTATAAGTCATACCCCCAAACCTATTTTTTAAGCGTCATTATTAATAATGGATTCATTTAACCGTCTGGAAGAATTATTTCAAAGATGCATGAGTGAGCAAGCTACTAAAGAAGAAGTAGCGGAACTGACCGACCTGTTGCGACTACCTGAAAATGAGGAGAAAGCCAGGCAGTTAATAGAACATGCTCACCTGACAGTGCCAGAAATGGAGTTGCCAATGAGTACTATTGCATCCATTACAACCGCCATATTCCAGGCTGAAGAAAAGCAACAGCTGGTAGTGGTAAAGAAAAGTAATTTGCGCTGGGTACGGCATGCGGCTGCAATTATTCTGCTACTGGCAGTAGGTGGAGGGTATGTATGGCGGTCATACCACAAGTCTAAACCGGAGGTCCTGACGCAACAGGTATATGATATCATGCCCGGCGGAGATAAAGCAATCCTGACACTGGCAGATGGCTCTACTATCGCCTTGGATAGTATGGGAAATCAGCAGATTGCAAAACAAGGCGGGACTTCTATTTTAAAATTAGCAGGCGGCACATTAGCCTATAATCCTGAGGGCAATAGCAATGAAGTTTTATACAATAAAATCAGCACACCACGCGGAGGCCAGTTCCAGATAACATTGCCGGATGGGTCACAGGTATGGCTCAATGCCCTATCGTCACTCCGCTTTCCGACAGCGTTTACCGAGAGTAACAGAACAGTGGAACTAACCGGTGAAGCCTATTTTGATGTACAGCAAAATGCAGCTAAACCATTCATAGTAAAGGTTGCAGGCATGAAAATAGAAGTACTGGGCACAAGTTTCAATGTTATGGCCTATCCAGATGAAAAGAGCGTTCAGACAACTTTAATGACAGGCGCAGTTAAAGTCTCAGCCACAGGACAAACCAGGCTGTTACTGCCTGGACAACAAACACAATTACAAAAAGATGGCAAGCTTGATGTGATATCCACCACAGACACAGAGAGCGTAATTGCATGGAAAAACGGTTATTTTAAATTCAACCAGGCAGATTTGCCAGATGTTATGAGACAATTGGCCCGTTGGTATGATATCGACGTCAATTTTGAAGGTCCTATACCTGATTTTCGATTCGTAGGTGAACTTAAGAAGGGAGCTAGTTTATCGACCAATTTAAAAATCCTGAGTTATAGTCAGGTAAATTTTAAGATTGAAGGAAATACGCTAACAATTACTCCGTAGCGGTCTATATCTATTAAATATCAAACCAAAAACTAACATCATTATGAGCAGTAATCAAATGAAAAATTAACTTATTATCTAAACTGTTGTAAGCTTACTACTTAGTAAGCCGGGATTGCTACAACAACCCCGGCTGGTAGTTCTGGTTTGGCTATATGCATATAGCCTTAATGTATCGTCATTTTTCTTAACCAAAACCGACTCAAGGTATGAATTTATCCATGCACGGCAAAGCCTGGCCTGGCAGCCGTTTTATGTCTTCCGAAATCTTAAAAATTATGCGCCTTGCTATTTATCTGATATTGGCCAGCTGCCTGCAGATTCATGCAAAAGGGTTTTCTCAGAAGGTCACTTTCTCCGGCAGGAATGTATCATTAACACATGTGTTGAACACTATTAAAGAGCAAACAGGGTACCTCTTCTGGTACGATGCCCGTTTAATTGAAAACGCACATCTTGTGAATGTCTCCTTGAAGGATGCCTCAATTGATGAGGCAATGTATGTCTGTTTGAAAGATCAGCCGATTACTTACAAAATTGAGGACAATACAATTGTATTAAGTCCTAAAAAAATAATTGATCCCGTGATACTATTCCGGCAGGTCATCACAGGTATCGTAAAGGATGAAAAAGGTACGCCGTTACCAGGCGTATCTGTGCGTGTAAAAGGTGCACAAAAAGGAACTTCAACCAAACCTGATGGTAGCTTTGAGCTGGATGCCCCGGCTGGAGCTACCCTCGTATTTTCTTTTGTTGGTATGGAGCAGAAGGAGGTGGTTGCAAATTCAGGCGAACCGCTCAAGATAGTGCTGGTGTCCAAAACAGGTGCCCTGAATGAAGTAGTTGTAACCGGGTTTGGTGACCGTAACAAAGGAGAACTGGGTTATAGTGCGGTAACCGTATCTGGTTTGGATGTGCAGAAAGCAACTCCAATCAACCCGATCGCAGCACTGCAGGGTATGGTGCCCGGGTTGCAGGTACAATCAGGTACCGGGGGACCTCAGGGTACCACACGTTTCCTGATCAGAGGGAGCGCTTCGCTTGACCCTTATGGCAACCAGCCACTGGTAGTAGTGGATGACATCATCATGGACCAGGATGTAATTATGCCTAACAAAGGCAGTGATCAGGATATGGGTAACATGCTGAAAGACATCAACCCGGATGATATTGAATCTATCACTGTATTGAAAGGTGGCGCTGTAACCGCACTGTATGGTAGCCGTGCTTCCAATGGCGTGATTCTCATCAAAACAAAAAAAGGATTTAAGCAAAAAGGTCTGGGTGTGAATGTGAGTGCTGATATCTATGCGAGCACGCCTTATAAAACAGTGGATTTCCAGGATAAATTCGGGTCAGGGTATGGTCTGAGTGACTTTGTTACTGACGCTGATGGCAACCTGAATGTGAATCCTAATACTTATGGTTACAATTTTGGTCCTGAAATGACAGGCCAGACTGTAATTGATATCACCGGTAAAACAATTAAAAATAATCCACGTCCTCATAATATCCTGGATGCATTTCGCACCGGTATCACTAGAAACTTTAACGTAGGATTATCCAATGGTAGTGAACTCGGTACCTATAGAGTGTCTTATTCTAATCTCTATTCAGAAGGTGTGACACCCAACAATGATTTGAAAAGAAATAACCTCACCTTCCGGGGTACTACTAAGATTGCCAATGTACTGACAGTAGATGCAAACATGACTTATGTACAGAGCACTGCCCTGAACCCTGCTAATACTGGTAGCACCTATGGTACTATGAAGAACTTTGTGTATGGTGGTACACGTAACTACGATACCAAATACTGGATGAATAACTACATTGATAAAACAAACGGTGGTGTAAATAACAATGACGTGAGTGGATTGACATGGTATGTATGGTATCCTATCTATCAGAACAGAATGACGCAGGTAGAAAATAACTTCAGGGGAAGCCTGAATCTGAAAGCAGATTTAGCCAGCCATCTCAGATGGGAGGCCCTTGCAAATGTGAACTACATTGGTACTGAATATGATAATAAAGTAAGAGGTAAAGATGAAGGCTTCGGCAATCCAGGATATTCTACCAGCAGTACTAACAAGAGAGTAGAGCGTTATATGTCTAATCTGACTTATACCAATGACCTGACATCCTCCCTGAGTCTGATCGCACAGGCTGGTGGTGAAATAGATAGAGGTACTCAGAAATATATGTATGCTGAAATGAATGGTTATATCCTTCCTGATATCTATCGTCTTTCCAACTCTTCAGGCACACCAACTGTAACGGAAGGTGCACCTAACCAATATCAGACCAGCTCCGCATTTGCACAGGCTACACTCGGCTATAAACAATATCTTTACTTAAACCTCTACGGCAGGAATGACTGGAATTCGACACTGGTTTACAATGATGGCCATGGTAACTATTCCTACTTCTATCCAGGTGCTGATGTCTCCTGGATCTTCACAGATATGTTCAAACTGCCTGCCGCATTCGATTATGGAAAGTTTCGTGTGTCTTATGCAAGCGTAGGTGGAGGTACATCTAACTATAAAGCGAATACCGGTGCTTATTCTGCTAATACACCCTATGTAAATGCAGTAGGTGATAACGTGGCTAACTATAGTTATTCTTCCAATACATTGCCTAACCAGACATTATTACCTACCCGCTCTAACAAGTTTGAAACAGGCCTTGAACTGAAACTTTTCAAAAACAGATTGGGCGCAGATATTACTTTTTACAATCAGGACAGCAAAGCACAGATCATCAGTTTCTCTGCCCCTGTTGAATCAGGTGTAAACGCTACCCTGATCAATGGTGGAAAGGTACGTAACCGTGGATGGGAAATACGAATTAATGCTACACCTGTTAAGACAAAGAACTTCTCATGGGATACCTACTTTAACTATACCCGCAACAGAAATAAAGTATTGACCTTGCCATATGGATTAGACTATGTAACACTGGGTAGCGGAGATGGATTCTCTGTGATAGCTAAAAAAGGTGGCGACTATGGTACTATCATCGCTAACTATGGATATGCACTATACAACAGCCCTGATGGAAAACATAGTGAAAACAATGGAAAACATGTAATTACTACTTCCGGTGCGAAGAGTTCTTCTTATTATGTAAGAGCACAAAACTATGCTGATGGCACCTCCAAAAGCCCGGCAGTAGGTAATATCACCCCTGATTTCCTGGGTAACTGGCGCAATAATTTTAACTACAAAAACTGGCAGTTAGGTTTTGTACTTGACAGCAAGTTCGGTGGTAAGGTGTATTCCTTTACACATGATCTGGGTAGCTGGCTCGGTAGTATGAAGAGCACTATTCCCAACAGAAACGCTAAACTGGGTGGTTTAAAATATACCAACTCGTCAGGTGTGGATCAGGAGAATGGTATGATCATCGATGGTGTGTACAAAGATGGTACTGTGATCACCGGTCTGGATGGTAACTCACATGACATCTCCGGAATGACGATGAAGGATGTATATGCCAATGGATGGATCAATCCAACAAGTGCTTTCGCCTATTATCAGAACACTCATAGCTGGGGAAATGGTATCCGTGAATCTTCAATGTTTACTTCTTCCTGGGTATCTCTGCAGCAGGTAAGTCTTACTTACGATATGCCGGCTAAGGTAGCCAGTAAGTTTAAAATGAATGGAATGCGTCTTTCCATTATTGGCAACAACCTGATGTATCTGTATAACAGTGCCAAAGACCATATCAATCCGGACAACCTGAACAGCAGCGGATCTGATGCATTCCAGGAGGTATCTGCTATGCCTTATATCCGCAATATAGGTTTTCAGATCTGGGGTAGCTTCTAATTTTAAAAGTAAACTTGTTAAAGATGAACATTACGAATAAATTAAAATATATAATCTTGTTGCTGTTTGTACCGGCTTTGTTTATCGGATGCAGCCGCGAAAAGTTTGCAGAAATGAATACTGATCCGGATGATCTGTTAAGTATAAATCCAGAGACAGAATTTACTTCTGCTTTATTAGCCATTAATAGTAGTAGTTTCGAGTATTATTACGATCATAACAGAGCAATGTACTACTGGACACAGTCCTTTGTAACATTAAATGGGGCCTCTTCCACAGTGTATGATGGTTCTGGTAACCTGAATCAGCGGTATAGCAATTTTTATAATAATGTAGGAAATCAGCTGGTGGATGTACAAAAACTGATCGAAAAAATGACAGGTGAGCAGCGTGAGAAGTATACTTATCTGTATGCTATATCATACATTCCGCTGGCTTATTATGCGGCTTATGTATCTGATGTACAGGGTAGCATTGCATACTCTCAGGCATTCCAGGCAAGGTATACCGGGTTGCTCACACCTGCTTATGATACACAGGAGGAATTGTTTTCCAACCTGCAGGTGAAACTGGATAGTGTTGTGCAGGTATTAAAATCCACTCCTTCTGTTGAGCAGGTAAATCTGAGTACAGCTGATGTAGTATATGGTGGCGATGAAAAGAAATGGATCAGAGCGGCAAACAGTTTGCGCTTAAGATTAGCAATGCGTCTTATAAACAGGGATGCTGATGAAATGAAGACCCTGGTAGCCGATATACTGTCAGATGATGGTGGATTAATCAGCTCTAATGAAGAGAACTGGCAGTTTGTAGGCGGTGTGAACTTCGCATCTGGTGGCAACTATAATCCTCAAAGTAATGGAGATGTATCTGGTTCTAAAAACCTGATTGATTATATGTCTGCTACATCAGATCCTCGTACCAGAATTTTCTTTCAGAAATCTGATTTTACAAAAGATAAATTTGATTCTGCAAAGGCCCAGGGTAAACTGCCTGCTACATTGACATGGGATGGACAGTTGTATAGAGGGCAGTTTGCGAATCCAGCTGCGTCTTCAGTATCTTCTAACAGCTATTATTTTTCAGACATTTCTTATAGTTATAAAGGCGTAACCACCGCAGATAGATGGGTGTCTAATATCCAGGATAGATTATTTTACAATCCTGAAACCAAGGCGCATATTACATTCCCTGTTATTACTTATGCTGATGTTTGCTTTATGCGCGCAGAGCTGGCGGTAAGAGGGATCACCAGTGAAGATGCTTCAGGTCTGTATACTGCCGGTATAGAAGCTTCTATCAAGGCGTATGATGAAATGGGTAGTAATGCGTCCCTGAGTGACTATACTGCCCTGGGGGCTACTGAGATTGCAACGTACCTTTCTCAAACTGGCGTGGCATATGATGCTGCCAATGCATTGGAACAAATCTGCATTCAGGAGTATCTAAACTGTTTCAAAAATCAGAACGAAGCATGGGCAACCATCAAACGTACGGGTTATCCTTCTATGACAAGCAGTATACTTAAGAGAGAGACTGTAGTAGTAGATGGTGATACGAAGACAATGCCAAGACGCTTTATCGTTAGTTATCCTTCAATTTCTGATCTGAACTATACCAACAGATTAAATGCGATCGAAGAGATGACGAAAGATGCTGGTTTCAGTACACCAGATGACATTACCGGTCGGGTATGGTGGGATACTGCTAATTAATAATTCTACCGGTGGCTACATTCATAGCCACCGGTTTTTTTTAAATTAAGTGATGTATGAGGGTGTCAGTTTTACTTTTATTGATCTGTAATTTTGCAGTAGCGCAAAATGTACAGCAATTTCTAAAGCAGGTACATACACCTATGGTGGCCATTGTATGGCTATCGCCAGAATGCCCGTTGTGCAGGAATTATACTAAACCATTGAATGAACTGAGCCGGAAATATGCCAACACAGTTACTGTGGTCGGCGTCTTTCCAGGGCATTGGTATACCCAAAAGGATTACACTGCATTTCAAAAGAAATATAAGGTCTTTTTCCCATTGTTAACTGATAGAAAGAACAAATTGGGTAAGCAGCTGCATGCATCTGTAACACCGGAAGTATGTCTCCTGAATAAAAAGGGGAAAGTGTTGTATCAGGGAGCAATTGACAACTGGGCAACTGGTTTGGGACAAACAAAAACCGGCACTGCAACAGAACATTACCTTGAAGATGCAATTACAAATACTATTGCCGGGAAAACTATATATCCAACGGTTACCAAACCAGTGGGATGTTTTATTAATGATTAATGATGAGAGCACTAATTTTATTGATGGTGATATTATTGCCTGCACGCCTGTTGCTTGCACAGACATATACAGATGTACAACCTGTTTTTGCAACAAGGTGTGTGGGTTGTCACCATACAGGTGGATCAGCACCATTTTCATTAGCCACTTATGATGAGGTAAAAAGAAGAATTTCGTTTATCAAAGAAGTGATCAATACCGGTTACATGCCCCCATTCAAAGCAGATGTGCACTATCGGGATTATGCCAATAACCGTATCCTGACCCCCGACGAAAAGAATGCTATTCTGAACTGGATAAGTAAAAATGCGCCAAAAGGGAAAACGGTGGCGCCGGCAAATGTTGTAGATGTGAATACCACAGCTCCTGATCTCATTCTGAAAGCAGATAAACCCTATATCGTAAAAGGCGATAACCAGGAGCGGTTTGTTATATTCAAAGTGCCTTTTGAACTGAAAGATGCTGCTAATATTGAGCGACTCGAATTATACACAGATAACAAGAAAGTCATTCACCATATCAATTATGGGTTTTATGCCGTGGCAGATGCCGGCAAAGACATCTCCATTGCTCCTTCCTTTGTAGAAGCAGATATTGATACCGCTGGCCTGGAAGTAAAAAGGTTCGGACCATTAAAGCAAAATATGGTGTACTATTCCGGATGGATACCCGGCACGACCGAAGAATTTTACCCTAAGCAGTTCGGATGGGTACTGCCTAAGCGCGGTGTCGTATTATTAACTGTACATTATGCCGCAGTAGCAGCAGACGAAGTATCTACAGTAGGGGTAAAGTTATTTTATAAGAAAGGACCTATACAGCGAAAGGTGCAGATCATCAGCCTTGGATCCGGAGGTATAGCCGAAAGAGATATTCAACCCAGGTTTGTAATCTTTCCGAACCAGGTTAGCACTTATACACTGAAGGTAAAAACACAGGAGACGCAGTCTGTTATGTATGTATGGCCGCATATGCATTTGTTGGGTAAGGAGTTTGTGGCTTACGCCGTGACGCCGGATCGTGATACCATCCCATTGGTACATATCCCTGCCTGGGATTTCCGCTGGCAGGAATTGTATCGTATGCAGCACCTGGTGAAAATACCTGCAGGTTCTGTCATTCATATGATTGGAATTTATGATAATACGACGGGCAACCCAGTGAACCCAAATAATCCGCCAAAGCTGGTGATGTCAAGTGGAGATATGCGGGCCAATGAGGAAATGTTTACCCTTATGATGATCTATGTGCCATATGAGTTGGGGGATGAAAAGATTACATTGTGATCAGTGATCAATCCCCTGACTGACCAGAAAAGATTCCTTTTCCAGCCAGTCAACAGGGGTTGGGATGGGGCTAATAGCGTTATCTAATTCATCACGCTTTGATAGAAATTTAAAAGAGGGCTTATCCCGAAGTATTGTTGGGGCTACAAATATGAATGCGCTTACGAACAATTCTTTCTTCGCAGTGAAGAAAGGGGATTAATTTCACTACAGGACTAATAGGCCGTTATGCTGATATGCTATTGCGAAGTAAAGAAAGGATAAAACACTCAAATCTGTATAAAATGAGCGTCTACAAAGTGTATACAAGGTATTGATTTGTAGTTGTGTAGTATGTTTTATTCGTTGGTTTTCAATTTTTTATTCAATCTTGCCTTTGCCTGCCGCACACTCGCTGCCTCAATATTAAGGAGGGCAGCAATCTCTTTTGTTGACAAATTGATGTGGAAATAAGCATATAATCTCAATTCATTATTGGTGAGATTTGGATGTTTGGACTTCAGTTTTTCGAAAAAACCAGGATGTACCTGTTCAAAATGTAACCTGAATTTATCCCATTCGGCATCCAGAAATTTATGTTCTCTCAATGAAGATTTGATTGATTTTATGCCCGGGTATAATTCGTCAATGTCGTGGATCTGTTTCTTCAGGTCATCCAGCAGTTTATTTTTCTGATAGATGTAGAGACTATTACTCACCAGCTCCCGGTTGTTGGTATCCAGCTTTTGCTGCAATAGATCGTTTCTGTCTTTTTCTGCCTGCATGGCCAGGGAGATCTGCTCATTTTCCTTTTCTATGAGCCATTGATGGTGTTTACTTTGGGCAATGTCCATTTCCAGTTTCGCTATTTCATATCCTTTTGCATCCAGTTCCTCATGGATGCTCTTGATCCGGCTCACCAGTACCATGGTGAAGGTAATGATCTGGGAAATGATGGCGATCTCCGGCAGCAGAGTGCTATTGTTACTATAATCAGGAGTAGAATTAATAATGAAAAACACGGCCAGTCCGGTGGCAAATATAATCGGCAGCATATTCGCCAGCATGAACACACTGGCCCCCCGTATGTGTTTCTTGTGAGCTACTACGCTGGTAATCAATAGACTTAAAGAAAGTACACAGATGAAGATGTCATCATATACCAGAGTATAATTGTCCATGTAAAACCAGCCTGAAATCGTGATGATACACGGAACTACCTCAAAAATTATATACCCGATCAGCAGATAACGAAGCATCCTGTCGTATGATGGCAACAACTCTTTGGTTCGCAGGTAGGAGCGGGTTAACTGAATGAGCCCTGTAAAGATGATGGTACAACCAACATGTAAAAAGAACGAGTTCAGATCGTACATATACACCGTACCATCCGGCATGGCCCTGAGCTGATAGTAGGAGAGGGGAAGTAACTGGGTGGTGAAATGCTTAAAGGAGGTAACAAATATCATGGCCCCCAGCTGTACCAGCAGGTACCAGATATTAACACGGTCGTGCAGTTGGAACCAGATATATAAATTATAAGCTGCAAAACAGGCCAACAGGGAAATGGTGACGATCCAGGAATTATGCATTAGGTGATCCCGGCTGGCGGCGGCGATCTCTTTTTCAAGCCGGATCATGGGATGGACCTTATATCCATAGCGCTGTATTTCGGCTAAATCTGGTTGTAGGTACAGGGTAGTGGTCGCATTGCCATTGAAAGTAAGATGTATTTCCCCTCTTTCCCGCTGGCGCGAGGGAATGGCCGGGCCTGCTTTGTACACCTTCCCGTCTATATATAATGTATAGTTTAGGGGCTCGGAAAGCGAGAACCGGTATTTTTCTTTGTTGGGATAGGGGTTCCCCACTATAACCTGAGCAGAATCAGTGCTGATTTCCAGTACCGGTTCATTGTTCAGATAGTGTATTTTAGATTGTGCGCGTACCCCCAACGTAGCGAACAGTAATAGTATAGGAATGAAATGATTGGCGACTCCCGATGGCATAATTATCGAATAGCGGGGAAGGTAGATGATAATCAGCGAAAAAGCAAAATGATAGAAGTTGTATATTGTGGGTATAAAATGGTTCGTATTTCTCTTTATACCTGTATCTTTCTCGTGCCATCAGTATCCTAAACAGCCAAAACAACCAACGACACAACAAGAACGATAACAGATACAACAAAAGAAGAGGAAGAAGAGATAAGTAATGCAGAAATTGGGCAATACGAAATAGATTCTCTGTTTGCACTAAAGAAAGATTGAGTTTAAGAATGGGGATTGTTGTGAAATTAGAATACAAGGCAAACAACCTTTTAAAGTGCCTTATAATACTGCCTATAAGTATGTACCGGAATTGTATCAGGATGCTGTAAAATACAAACTGGAAATGTAACCAACACTTAACACACATCTCATAATAAGTAGCTTGTAATTCATATAATTTAACAACCAAAATCAAAATCAGGCACATCATGTCGATCCGAAATTGTCTATTAACACTCGTGTTAATACTTTGTCTACCTATGTTCCTCCTGGCGCAGGAAACAACCTCAGAAATTCACGGTATCATTACCGACGGCCAGACTGGTGTACCAGGCGCCGTTATCACAGCTGTACACACCCCAACCGGCACCCGCTATGTAACCACCAGCCGTGCGGATGGTCGCTACAATTTTGCCAACGTACGTGTAGGCGGTCCTTACACCATTTCCGTGACCTATATCGGGTATGGCGATCAGCACCTGGACAACATCAATCTGTCGCTGGGACAGGAATTTACCGGCAACTTCACCCTCGCCCCGAGTACCAAACAACTGGGCGAAATAGTAGTGAAAGGCAAGCAGGATAAAACCTTTAACAACAGCCGAACCGGTTCCCAGGAGATCATCAGCAGAGATCAGTTGGAAAAACTGCCAACCATCAGTCGTTCTGCACAGGATTTTACCCGCCTTGAGCCTACCAGCAGTACTGTAGCCGCTGGCCAGAGCTTTGGTGGCAGAAGCCCCCAGTACAACAACTTTACGGTAGATGGTGCTAACTTCAACAACTCCTTCGGTCTGTCTGGTACCCTGGGTGGTCAAACCAGTGCACAACCTATCAGCCTGGATGCGATTGAGCAGGTACAGGTGAGCGTATCGCCTTACGATGTACGTCAGGGTGGTTTCTCCGGTGCCGGTGTAAATGCCGTAACCAGGAGTGGTACCAATACCCTGAAAGCATCTGTATACACCTACATCAAAGGTGCAGGTACACAAGGGTATAAAGTAGGCAACAGCCAGGTGAACAAAACACCGCTGTCCTTCAATATCCGTGGCCTCTCTATCGGTGGGCCGATCATTAAGAACAAAGTGTTCTTCTTCCTGAGCTTAGAGTCTTCCCGCCAGACCGCGCCTGCTACCAGCTGGGTACCTTCTGATGCTAATCACCCTGCTAATGCCAGCGCTGGTGTATCACAAGCCAATGCCGATACGCTGACTGCACTCGCAGCTTTCCTGAAGTCTAACTTCGGCTATGACCCAGGTGCTTTCACCGGTTATTCTTTCAGAACAAACAGTGATAAGGCTACGCTTAAATTCGACTGGAACATCAATGAAAAACATTCATTGACAGTGAAGTACAACTACCTGAAATCATTCACTGATCAGTTCGCGAGCAACAGCCGCCCTGCCGGCGTTACTACCGGTCAGCCGGGCACGAACGCCATGCCTTTCTTTGGTAGCGGTTATGTGATCAATAACAACTTCAACATCTTTATCGCTGAGTTGAATTCCCGCTTCAGCAATAAAGTGTCCAATAAGTTCCAGGTGGGCTATACCGCACTGCGCGACTATCGTACACCTAACTCTACTTCAAATACCTTCCCACTGGTGGATATCCTGAACAACGGTAATATTTATACCACCTTCGGATACGAACCATATACTTACAACAACGTACTGAATACAGACGTATTCCAGATCTCAGACATCTTCACGTACTATGCCAGTGCACACGAGATTACCGTGGGTACACAGGACTATTACAGGAAGTACCAGAACGCATTTGCTCCCGGCTACCAGGGCGCTTATCAGTTCAATAGTCTGACAGATTTCTACAACAGTGTAACCAATGGCACTGCCAATGCAAAAAGTTATTACCTGCAATACTCTGCACTGAAAGATGGTTCCTTCCCATGGGCATATGCAGGTTCTACAGAACTGGGTGTATTTGCACAGGATAAATGGAGAGTCTCCGATCGTTTCACTTTCACCTATGGTGTAAGGTTTGACATGACGATCTACAAGCAATCCTTTACTGACAACCCTAATTTCGACAAACTGATTTTCAAAGATGGTCAGTCTTACAACATCGGTAAAGCGCCGGGCAATGCAGTGCTGATCTCTCCACGCATCGGTTTCAACTATGATGTAATGGGCGACAGAACCCTGCAATTAAGAGGTGGTTTCGGTATCTTCTCAGGTCCTCCTCCGTTTGTATGGTTGAGCAACCAGGCTAGTAACAACGGTATTCAGTGGGGGTCCTTCACGAATACTTCCGGTGTGGCCTTTAGCGCAGATCCAAATGCATACCGTCCTGCGGGTGCATCAGCTAACACTTCGTACAGTGTAGCACTGACTGACAAGAATTTCAAATACCCTTCCGTATTGAAATCAAGTCTGGCTGTTGATAAAAAGATCAATGACTGGGTATTCACAGTAGAAGGTACGTATACCAAAGATATCAATGCAGTCTACTTCTCTAACATCAACCTGAATGAGACGAATGGTTATGCATTGAATAATGGCGGTGATAACCGTATGCGATATAATACATCGCTGACTACTTCTCTGAATACAAGCAATAAGTATTATTCAGGTACCACACTGGAAAACCCTAATATCGGCAATGCTATTCTGATGAAGAATACCAACAAAGGGTATACATACAATATCACAGCAAGAGTAGAGCGTACTTTTGGTAACCTGTACACCAGCGTAGCTTATGCACATGGCGACGCAAGAAATACTTCTGAAACAGGTAGTACCGCATCTTCTATGTGGAGTGCACGCGCAGTAAGTGGTGATCCAAATGGCGCTAATCTTGCATATGCTTCTTACAGACTGCCTAACCGTGTCATTGCGATGGCATCTTACAAAGTGTCTTATGCAAAGTATTTCTCTACTTCATTCGGTGCTATATTCGAAGCGGCACCTGCTGGTACCGTTTCTTATATTTACAATGGTGACCTGAATGGCGATGGCTTTAACAATGACCTGATCTATATTCCAAAGAGTGCTACCGATATCAACCTGATCAATGTGGGTTCTTACAATGCTACCACACATACAGGGTCTACTACAGGTACTACTGCTGATCCAAGAACTGCTTCACAGATCTATACACAGCTGGACAACTTCATTGGTCAGAACAAATACCTCAATTTCCACCGTGGTGAAACAGCAAAAGCAAATGCGGCTGTATTACCTTACTACAAAAAGCTGGATGTAAATATCACAGAAGATATCTCAGTAAAAACAGGAAAAGACAGACATACATTGAGACTGTCTCTCGATATTATCAATGTAGGTAACTTCCTGAACAGGAACTGGGGTATCGTGCAAGCCGCTACAGTCAATAACTTCCTTAAGTTTGAAGGGTTGGCTGCTGATGGTAAGACGCCTTTATTCTCATTCCCTTATGCTGATGCAAAAAATCAGGTATCTTATGTGAATAGCTATGCAAATAACACAGCTCTTACTTCAAGATGGCAGATGCAGTTTGGTGTCAGATATTTATTTAACTAAGAAAAACACTATCATAAAGAGCGTGTATCAAAAATAAATAAACCTCCTCAGAAGTGCTTAAAGGACTACCTATCTCCATTAGGTATCCGGATAAAACGAGGCTGTATCTTACTTAAGATACGGCCTCGTTCTTTGAAAATAGTTTTCATTCCCCGTTGGAAAATTCTCCTCTTTCGTGACTGTTTTATTCAGATACCTAATGGATCCAGGTTTTTATTTATTCGATTCTCAGGTTTTTTATTTATTTTATAATACAACCTCTTTTCTGAAAATGGTTTCATTCCCCGTTGGTGAATTCCCTTTTTCATGAATGTTTTATTTCGTTAATGCCAATGCAGACCCTTTTATCTTCGAATTCCAGTAAGTAATATAGAAAGTCCCTATAATCGAAGGCATTATCCACGTAACCAGCGTTTGTATATGTAAACCCGCCACCATAAAGGCTGTAATAGAAGCGATCAGCGCCGCCACCATCCTGCCTATATGACTACTCAACCATGCATTTTTCTTCTCTTTAAAAACCCTGAAAGTGTAAAAATCCTTCAATGTCATATACAACCCAAATCCACCAAAGAAAGCAAACAATACGGCATTTCCACCTTTGTGTGTAGTGATCTGGTAAATGCCGATCAGCAACATGATGACAGAAGCACCCAGCATAGTACCCGATATCGTTTTATCAATCGTATCAGCACTGCTTTTAGTATCATATCTGAATGTAAGCGCGCGATTGCCTGCCAGTACCAGATAAATGGTAAATACCCCGATCAGGAATAAGAACAGGTTCTCATGGCCAGGCATTCGCGCGATCACCAACGATAACAGTGAACTGATGACCATTGAATAAGAAAAAGTTTTGCCACTGTTTTTATGCAGCTTGCTGCCCTTTTTTACACCTATGCTGGCAATGCCGCTGACAAGGCCCAGGCCACCACATAAGGCATGTATATAAATAAGAACTTTTACGAGCGTTTCCATGGTAATAACAATTGATGGTTAATTACATTTGGCCAGGTATCTTTCTGTCTCTGCCAGTCCCCAGTGTGGATATAACTCTGCTGGTTTCTCTGCTTTAAAGAGTTGTTCTGCTTTTACAAACAGTGGTTTTGCTTTCTCTTTTCCTCCACCTATGTATTCAGGTTTACCAAAGGTAGAAGCACCATCTAGGAAGTACAGGCGAGGGTTGTTCGGATCCAGTTTGTATCCTTCCTGCAGGTAAGTATACGCTTTGATGCCAAAGGTTTTAAAGCGTTCCATGGGATTCACCAGCATCTGTATAGTCGCTGCCATATTGCGGATGGTGCAGAACTCTGCATTTTTCTGAATTGCTTCTCCTTTTGCTGCCAGGTCATTGGCTTTCTGACCGATGGCGTCTTTATCTGCTTTAGGATCGCCAAACCCAATGCGGGTCTGTGCCAGCGCTGCATAGTAGTAAGGCAGCCACTGTGTTTTTTCAGCATCACCAATACGTTCAAATGCCTGTGATACGGTAGCGAGTTGTTCGATGGTTTTGGCAGAATCAAGCAATTCGAGGTTATGCTGCATAGCTGCCACATACTTTGTGCTCTGTGCATGGGCACCAATGGTGACCAGTAAAGTAAGGGCGAAGATGATTTTTTTCATGGTTATATTTTAAAGGTTATCAATAGTGCTTTGTCTTCTATCTATGCCCCAGTTCAGTATCAGACCTACAAAGAAGGTGCGTTGTGCCGGGGGGAGAATGGGTTGTTTTACCAGGGCATTATAAGAGTAGTTGTATCCTGAGATGTTCGTACGCCCAAGCAGATTGGTAGCAGAAGCATATAGAATAGCCGATGCTTTGCCGATCGTGGTCAGGTGATAAACGCTCATGTCCAGTGTTTGATAGCCGTTTGTTTTGCCCTGATCTTTGATGTAGTAAGCTTTGCCTGTACTATCAGGGATGATGGCATAATAAGGCCTTCCTGTAGCAAAGGTGTACGTCAGACTGGCACCGGTTCCTATTTGAGTAAAGAAGCGTTTTACAGAAGCGGTAGCGGTGTGATTGGCTGCAATATTAGGCATGAGTGCCCTTGGATAATTCAGGTAATCACGTTTGGTATCCAGGTAGGAATAGCTGATGCTGTAATCCAGGTGTTTGAACGATGTCTTGTCACGGAAGTACAGTTCAATTCCTTTGGCATAGCCACTGCCGCTGTTGTTGTACGTAGGCACTGTTTTAATCAGGTCTTCGTATTGCTTGTAGAATGCTTCCACTCTCAGGAAGGTACCGCGTACCTGTCGCTGATAGTTGATGATATAGTGAGTGGCTTTGGTATAACCGAGCGATGAGGTCACTTGCAGATAGGTGTTTTCTGGTTTTTGCCAGAACTGTCCGTATGCTGCAGAGATGGTAGATCCATTGCCCATCCTATAGGCCAATGAGGCACGGGGTGCCACTTTGGCCTTTTGGAGGATGGAAGAATATTCTGCCCTGATGCCGAAAGTAGCCACGAGCGAATTCGTAAAGTATAGTTCTGTTTCAGCAAAGCCGGCGGTCAGTTGATCCGGAAGCTCCTTACTGATTTTATTATAATGGAAATTATAGGAAGAGTACCAGTATTCACTACCAAAGCGAATGGTATTCAGGTTGCTGAATTTTTTCTCTATCACAGCTTTGCCTTGTATCAGGCTTTCTTTTCTGTCTAATCTAAAATTCACCGTATCCAGCCAGTATTTTTCAGAGATGTATTGAGGTACGTTGTTCGCATCCTGCAGCTGACTGCTGATGCTGTCGTGGGTAATGCTATAGCTGGCGGAGAGGGTCATTTTCCAGCCGTCTCCCAGGTTTTCTTTCCAGTTGAGGGCATTGAACCAGTTATAATTACTAAGGGTGATCGCGGTTTTCATATCAACCGTGTCGATATTGGGATTGCGTACACCCAGTTTATTATAACTAAAGGTGGTGTAGTATTTTATCATTCCGTTCTTAGTCCTGATGCGGAAGTTAGCATCCGCATTATGAAACCGTGGACGGATAAAGTAATCAGGTGTTTGTTTCACCAGTGCATAATACAGGCTGGTGTTGGTATATTGATAGTTAAAGCCAAAAGAAGATCTTTGGTTCTTCGCAAGCTTTTGTACACCCAGGCTATTCTGGATAGGAGAGATGAAGGCATTGGCTTCTGATTGCTGTGGCAGATCGATGGTCTCCATGATCAATACAGAGCTGAGGGCCTGTCCATACAGTGCGGAATAGCCACCGGTACTAAAGGCAAAGCCTTTGAACAGGGTAGCCGGGTATCTGCCACGGCTGGGGATATTAGAGGCACTCAGGTAGTAAGGTCTGCTCACGAGCGATCCGTCTATGAACTGTTTGGCTTCATAGCTATCACCCCCTCTTACAAAGAGGCCTTCCTGGTTGTTGATCTGTTGTGCACCGGGTAGGGTATTGACAGCCCGGGAAATGTCTGCGTTGGCGCCGGCCGTGGTTTGTACGTCCAGCGAACTTAATACGGTAAGGCCTTTTTTGCCCAAACCTCCTCCAAATGCGCCTGCGGTGATCGTGACGGCATTGAGTTCACTTATCTTTTCCTTGAGGGCAAAGTCTATTTGTATAGGTTCACTACCCAGGGTGATGGTTTGTACTTTGGTCTCATACCCTGTGGCGGAGGCGATCAGTGTGAAAGTACCTTTTTCTGTGGTACTGATACGGAAGCGCCCGGTAGAGTCAGTGGTGGCACCATCGTAGGTGTCTTTTAAAGCGACAGATACACCAGGTATTGCCTGCTTTTTGTTGTCAGTAACCGAACCGGTTATTTGTGCCTGCCCAAGGGCCACGGTGGTTACAAGCAGGAACAATATGATGGTAAGTATCTTTTTAGGCATACAATGAAGGGTTAATTTAATTTGGATGCGTGCAGGTCCTTTATTCTCCCTATTTCTTTTTTAAAGAGCAGGAAACTCACGGGTTTGTTTAAATATCCTACGTTGGCTAATTGTCTGGGCAATATATCCAGCACATAGTCATATGGATATTTGGTGACGAAAACATAGACAATGTCCTTCTGGAATATGTCGTCAAACACCAGGTTTTCAATACCTGAAATACTGACGTCTATAAAAACTATATCCGGAGCGGACTTACTGATGGTGGTCAATATATCGGAGGCTTTGGTCGATTTGGCAATGAGCCTTATTCCATCCGTCTGACTGATATAGTATTCCAGCATATCAACACTGAGCGGGTCTTCGTCTATTATAATACAAGTCAAATACATTGCTGGTAGATAATTAATGAAAAAAGGGATTAAGCGGTTACAGTCGCTAAGCTGGATACACCGGTAGGCAGGGTGTTGATAGAAGAATAGTTGTTGCCCTGGCCATTCGCACCTTTGCCGCAACCGCAGGCGTTGAGCTTGCTGATAATTTCTTTGTTCAGGCTCAGATTTGATTGTTTGCCGGTAGTGTTTTTTACTTGTTTCATAGTGGTAGTTTTTTGTTGTTGATTACGATACAAACTTTCATCTTTTCCCGCCGGGCAAAAATTCTTTTAGACCAAAGTGATGTCTTACCCAACGAAATGATCACACCGTAGGCATCAAGGATTTTGAAAAACAGGAAAAATGGGGGAAGAAGGGTTTTTTTTGAGAGATTACTCACCAAAATTTGAGCTGGAAAACCCCCTTAGATAAGGAAATACGCCAAAAAAAACATATCTTCATTAAGTATTGTAGAAAATGACCCAAAGAGAAGGCACTGATTTATAATTGTTTAGAGGCGGACATGAAAAAACCCTTTGATTTTACCCGACTACTTATCCCGGAGAATGTAAAGTATGTGCACATCGTATTCTGGTGTATTATGTTGATCCTGTATACCCTGAATATTATGTTCCTTTACTCGACGAACGGACTTATTTCCCTCATGTTTGGTTTAAGGAACTTACTGGGGGCCATGTTTTTCTTTTATTTCATCTTTTATGTACTGGTACCGGTTTTCCTGAACAGGAAGGAACGGATACTGTTCTTTGCAGGCCTCCTGGTTCCCTTCTGGATCTGGGCAGTGATCAACTATTCCTTTATGTCACTGCTTATTAACTATTTTACGATAGCAGACAGGGATCTACTGGCCTCGGTAAAGGTGATTGCTGACAAATCTATCTGGCAGATCATGGCGCCACACACCATTTTGCAGACCTCCATCGGGGTGCTCATGATCGTAACGCCGCCTATTACCATAAAACTCGTCGAGGAAATCTCCCGATCAGTCAACAGGGCCCTCCGGTTGGAAAGAGATAACCTGAACCTGGAAGTGAGTTTTCTACGATCCCAGCTAAATCCACACTTTTTATTCAACACGCTCAATAATATCTATTCGCTGTCTGTCAGAAATAATCCCAGGGCACCTGAATTAATTATGCAGCTCTCCGATATGCTGCGTTATACCCTGTACGAATCAAACCGCGAAGAAGTAGAATTGTCAAAAGAAGCCGATTTTTTATATAACTATGTTCAACTGGAAAAAGCCAGGTATGGAAAGGATGTAGATATTCAGTTTGTATACGATGCTGAATCCCTGGAGGGATATAAGATCGTACCGTTGCTGACATTCCCGTTTATCGAGAATTCATTTAAACACGGGCTGGATACATCAACCCAAAATCCATGGCTGAAGATTTCATTTGAGGTGGCGGACAATACCCTCTTTTTTGAAATCGCAAATAGTAAAGGGGACGAATCATTATTTAAACATCATAAAGAATCCGGAACGGGGGGGATAGGGATTGCAAATACGAAAAAACGCCTATCCTTGTTATATCAGAATAAGTACTCATTATCCATCAACAATAGTCCGGATTCCCATAGCATCAACCTTAATATAACTCTTATCTAGCCATGAAGAAAATCAAATGTATCATCGTAGATGATGAGCCGTTATCCCGGGAATTGTTAGAAAGTCATATCGAGCGCATACCCTTCTTAGAACTTGTCAAATCCTGCGCAGATGCTTTCGATGCGATAGACATATTGCAGACAGATACCATTGAGCTCCTGATCACAGATATCCAGATGCCGAGAATCAATGGTCTGGAACTGATCAAATCATTGTCTAATCCGCCCTTCCTGATTTTTGCCACTGCCTATTCCAACTATGCGATCGAGGGGTACGACCTGAATGCGGTAGACTTTTTACTAAAGCCTATTTCGTTCGAAAGATTTTTAAAAGCGATCAATAAAGCAAAGAAAGATATTGATCAGAAAGCAGGAGAAGCAGCAGCAGTCGCTCCTGCACCAGTGAGCGCCACACAGCTGCCACAGCACCTGTTTGTAAAAGACGGACACAAGTTGTCAAAGATCCTGTTCGAAGATATTCTGTACATCGAAGGCATGAAAGATTACATTAAAATAGTCACGAAACAAAAGAATGTAGTGACTTACATGCGTATGAAGAGTATTGAAGAAGTACTGCCTGAAACACAATTTGTACGTATACATAAGTCTTATATTATTCACCTGCCTGCTATTAAATCAGTAGTAGGGAATTCAATTGAATTGATAAATAATGAATCAATCATCATTTCAAAACAACATAAACAAATGTTGATCGATCGATTGAATGTAGCTGGTAAAGTATAGCTAAACCCCCGCCAGTATTGCGGAAAGCCCGCTTCAACATAGTGTTGGAGCGGGCTTTCCGCATTTAAGCGCATTTTACACGATATCTAAACCAAGGTCTATTTGGTGTGGTAAACTCTCAATTTCGTCTAAAAGAGTTTTTGTGCGAAGCGTTTTGTTAGACATTTGAATCATCGAAGCAAACATGATCAAAACGAAAACGAAAATGTTCGCCACCAGATACAAGATTTGAAGAGAATGAACTTTGGTTGTGTAGAAACATCATCTTGTCTAAAAAAATTTTCTAAGTGTACGTTTCGAAGCAATTTTAAACCATCAATCAAAACTGAAAATAAAAACATGGAACTTAAAAATTACAGCACAGTATCGAATGCCTTCTACAAGGTGGTGCAGGCTGGAGCAAAAATAGATGAACTGATCACAGCCATCAAAACCACCAGCCTGCC
Source organism: [Flexibacter] sp. ATCC 35208 (assembly GCF_001975825.1). GTDB lineage: Bacteria > Bacteroidota > Bacteroidia > Chitinophagales > Chitinophagaceae > Chitinophaga. The sequence goes on along the minus strand of NZ_MTKN01000021.1, from coordinate 111,646 downwards.
TGCATCTGAGAAGTATGCATACCAGGCGTTCTGTTATGCGATGATGGCGAGAGAAGCTTCCGGAATGTTGCAGAAAGGAAAATATATTCAGCAGTACGGTGAGTTCATTGGCAAATCGATCGTGATCAACAATGATTGTTTCGAAGCAAGACTGATGCGCTTCATTGTAGAAAAGAAATTGTCTGACGTCGGTTTTGTAAGTCACAAAGAAACAGACATTGCATTCCTCTCGACCAATGTCGAATCCATACAGGACGATTGTTTAAAGCATGTAACCTTAAAAGCCCTTTCAAATGTATAAGGACTCATTTTTCATCCCTTTCAAAGAACATCACGACTCGATCATAATAGATGCTACACAGTCGAAGAGTTATACCTATGAAGAAGTGTATAGCCAGATTGAAGGTATAGCTGCAGGCATCGAAGCGTTGCAACTGGCAAAACATTCTATCGTAGTGATCTATGGCTACAAGAATGCATTCAAATCATTGCTGTTGTTTTTCTCCTGTCTGAAATGCGATCTGATCCCATTCCTGGTAGAAACAGGCGGATTGAGTAAAATCACTGATCTCAAGTTCAACGCACTCATTGCAGAAGCAGCTGTAACAGATAGTATCGTAGAAAACGCCACTGCACAAAAAGTAAATGATGCATACGTTTATTACAACCTGCACGATGATATTTATATAGGCGATGAAAATGATCTGCTGGTAGTATCCAGTTCCGGCACTACCGCAGGCACTCCTAAGAAGATACTGCTGGGCAAACAGCAAACCATTGCAAACATTGCCTCCAACAGAGAAGCGATGGCTATCACAAAGGATGATGTGACGCTTGTATTACTACCTGTATCATACTCCTACGGCCTCATCGCACAGTTCCTTACACACTTCTTTACAGGTGCAAAGATCGTACTGGGCGAAAGATTGCTGGGCATCTTACAACTACCACAGCTCTTTCAGAAACACCAGATCACGAATGTGTTTATGACGCCCCTGTTGGCAAGACTCATCTTATACTACTATCAGAAGATACCTAAGATCAAAAATAATCTGCGGTTCATGACCATGGGAGGAGATAAGCCACACCTGCCTACATTCCAGAATGTATTCAGACTGTTCAGCTGCCCTATCTATAGCACCTATGGCCTGGCTGAAGCGGGACCCAGAGTCGCAACCTGCAAATATACAGACGTACCCGAACAGGATAGTGAAGCCTGCATTGGCCTTGTCAATCCAGGTATCACCCTCCGGGTAGCACACACAGAAAAATACCAGGACAAGTACAACGATACGCCCATTGGCTATCTGCAAATAGAAAGTCCTTCCATCTACCTCGGTTATATCAGGGGCAATGTGCTGGACAAACCAGCTTCCAATGCGGTACTCACGACAAAAGATATTGTGGTGAAGAAAGATAACCGCTACTTTATACTGGGTAGGGAAGGTGATTTCATCGAGTACAAAGACAGGATCATCTGGTTCAATAGTCTCTCCGATGAACTCTATCATGCGCCCGAAGTACTGAAAGTAAGTATCCGGAAAGATAGTGAAGACAGAATGGAAATAGGCGTCTTTCACAGAAATAAGATCAACGTGCCCGAAGTGGAACAGGCGCTGAAAGATAAGTACGACCTGCACGCAGGGGATCACTATGACCTGAAATTAATAGAATTTAATAATACCTATTACAAATGACCCGGCTATTCATTGCTGAAATAAAACCAGCTGCTGATGACAGCTGTATGGATACGATCAGACATCATTTCAGCGATGAATTAGTAAACAGACTAACGAAATCTCCGGGTACGGGACACTGGTTAAAAAGGGTGACTTCCAGGTTAATGCTTGTAAAGATCTTCAAGGAACTGGGGCTGGACACAACGCTGCTCAGGGAACTGCATTACAACCCGCATGGAAAGTTAGTGATGGATAAGGGGATCCTCAATATATCTATCTCCTATAGCAACAGTATCGTAGCATGTGTAGTGAGTGAAAACAAAATAGGGGTGGACATAGAAGACGTAAGTGCGCCTCCCACCAGCAAAACAATGACCCTGCTGGAAAAGTGGACAGGCAGAAAGGTAAAGGATCAGATGGATTTCTTTATGCTATGGACCCAAATAGAATCGATCGCCAAGCTATACGACGACAAGGGACTTGCTGATATATTCTACGGCAATCTGCTATCAGAAAAACATTATACCAGACAATATCTTTTAAATCACAATTACCTCGTATCCATGTCTGCATTGACATGCCTGGATACTGTTGACCAAATAAAAACATTGACTATATGACAACGGCAGAATTTGATACCCTGAAGCCTTCCGCGCTACTACCCCACAGAGAGCCAATGTTGCTGGTGGACAAGGTACTGCACACAGATTTTAAAAATACCATTACCACCGAAACCGAAATAGGGGAGGACATGATATTCCTGAAAGGACACTTTCCCGGTTATCCCTTACTACCAGGTGTAATCATTATCGAAGCCATGTTCCAGGCATCTGGTGTACTCAACAGAGTCGCTACGCTGGATAGAGATGGTGAAGCACAACAGAAGAAGAAATTGGGCAAGGCAGTGAAAGTTAAATCTGCCGTGTTCTACAAAGAAGTGTTACCCGGAGATAAACTCGTGATCACATCTGAACGCATCAAGAATATATTAAACTTCAGCGAATACAAGGCGACAGCCACAGTGAACGGTGAAGTAGTATGTAAAGCAGAAATCACTTTATCTATTAGCATATGAAAAATAATAACAAAATTCTGATCACTGGCCTTGGCAGCATTTCCCCACTGGGATATGGATCTGCCGCCGCATGGGAGAAAATACTCGCAGGTGAGAATGGCATCAAAATAAAAACCAACTGGGCCAATGCAAGTATTCAACCCCAGTATTACGGTGAAGCACCTGTTGTAGAATTTGCAGGCGAAGTAAAATGGGATGATCGGTTCCCTCCCCAGCAATACTCCAAACTCGGTCTGCTGGCCTGTAAGAAGGCCCTCGACGATGCAGGCATTGTACTCGAAGCCTCTGACAACGAAATCGGCCTGGTCATAGAAACCAGCCTCGGTGCTACGGCTAGTGTAGAAGATTACCTGTATGATCTGTACCGGTTCGGGTTACAAAAAATAAGCCCGGTGAAGTTTACGAAGACTGTTGCCAATACCGTATTGGGTGACATATCAAGAGTCTTCAAACTGAATGGCCCCAGCTCTTTGATCTATAATTCCAACAGTATCACCTACGGGTTTGACCTGATTAAAAAAGGTCTTGCAGATATAGTGATCTGTGGTGGAGTGGATCACTACACAGAGTTCAGGGTGCTTAGTGAACAGGAAAGCAATCACCTGGTCAATGTAAATGAAGAGACGGATGCATACAGTGCTGCTACAAAAGAGCCGGATGACCGCCGCAATATACTGGGAGATGGCGCCGCCTTCCTGGTGCTGGAAAGTGAAGACAGCGCAGCACGCAGAGGAGCCAAACGATATGCAGAACTGGTAGAATACCACAGCTGCTTCGACTACCAGAATGTGGAAGATACCACCCGTCGCTCACCAGCAGTCGTAAAGTCTGCGATCGATGCACTCAAACCCATCGTAACAGCCAGTGGTAAGTTAGTCTACCTGAGTGCTTACACCACTGCCGAACAACTGGAACACAGCGAACGGCACCTGTTAGAAGACCTGAATAAACAACACGAAACTTACAGCCTGCGGCACAAAGCCTACACTGGTGATATGAAATCGGCCAGCAGCATTATGGGGGCAAGCATTGCCAGCCAGATCCTGTACAGTGACCGGTTCCCTGAACCAGATGCAGCGGGAGAATATCCTTCCGGATTCGGTTATGCCCTGGTCAATACAAGCCACGAAGGTGGCGGTAGTTCTCATCTCTTACTTAGAAAAACACATTAATCATGAAGAATATTTTCATCACAGGCGGTTCCAAAGGAATCGGCAAAGAACTGGTAAAAACCTTCGCCCGACTGGGTCATCAGGTTGTATTCACCTACCAGTATTCAGCAGAAAGCGCACAGAAAATAGTGGAAGAACTCCACGCAGAAGGTTTCCCAAATGTATACACCTTCAAGTGCGACATGGGCAATGAAGCAGAAGTAAAAGCTCTGTTCAAATCCAACAAAGAGATCCTGAGAGATGTGGATGTACTGATCAACAACGCAGGTATCCGCGACAGCAAGCTCAATGCAAACCCCAAGCCTTTCCTCATGACGTCGGGTGCAGAGTGGTGGGAAGTGATGCACAACAACGTGAATGGTGTAATGAATACCAGTCGTGCAGTACTGCCATCTATGATCAAAAGAAAGAACGGCAGGATCATCAATGTGACTTCGCTGGCAGGTATCAAAGGCAACCCCGGACAATCGGCTTATGCCGCCTCCAAAGCCGCCATCAATTGCTTCTCCAAGTCCTTGAGCAAGGAAGTAAAGGGCATGGGTATCATCATCAACTGTGTGGCGCCTGGCTTTATTGAAACAGATATGGTAGACAATCTTCCTGATCAATATGTAAGCAACAGGGTGGGTAATAGTCTGCTAAAGCGGATGGGTACCACCGATGAAATTTCGAACTTCATCTCTTACCTGGCGCTGGAATGTCCCGAATTTTTAATCAACCAGGAAATCGTGATCGATGGTGGTATGAACTAAAAAAACTATGTAACATGAAAAAGAGAGTCGTTGTTACCGGTATCGGTGCCATATCAGCACTAGGCAATAATATAGCTGAAATGACAGAAAGCCTCGAAAATGGCAGCATCAAATACAATGCAATTCCATCAGACAGGTTTAGCACCGCCCACAAACTATTTGCCAACAACAGGGGATTTATGATGGATTATGAACTCTATCAGAGCTCCTGGGACAAAGATGTATCCATCATGAGCGAAGTAGCCGTAAAGTGTATACAGGAGGCGATAGATAGCGCAAACCTGTCAGAAGAAATACTGCACGAGCACAATGCAGGTCTCATCATCGGTACATCAGTAGGGGCCAGTTTTCCCATCCTGCAGCGAATCAAGAAATCAGTGCAGGAAAATGAGGATGACTATGAGCTGGCGCTGTATTCGACCCCCAAGATCTTAGGCAAGATCGCCCGCGCTTTCAAACTACAGGGATACGTTTCTGCCATCTCCACAGCCTGTGCTTCCGGCACAAACTCGATAGGCAGGGCCTTTGACCTGATCGAAAACGGAAAGGCCGATATCATGATCAGTGGTGGAATGGACATCTTTACGGAGCTCACTTATACAGGGTTCAATAGCCTGATGGCTATCTCCAAAACCAAGTGTAAACCCTTTACCAAATCAAGAGATGGTATGTCGCTGGGTGATGGGTGTGCCATCCTGATCCTTGAAAGCCTGGAATCGGCTGTCGAAAGGGGAGCGCCCATCTATGCAGAGATCAAAGGGTATCACATATTAAACGAAGCCTATCACGCTACAGCACCTCATCCGGATGGCATCTATGCACTGAAGTGTATGAAGAGTGCCCTTGCATATGGTGGTATGAGTACAGATGATGTGGATTACATCAATGCACACGGTACGGGTACCGGCAAGAATGATAGTGCGGAACTAAAAGGGTGTGAAGCCTTGCTACAGGAAAAGACCAGTAAAACATATGTAGGGTCTACCAAGTGCCTCACCGGTCATACCCTGGGTGCAGCAGGCAGCATAGAAGCGATCATCAGCATCCTGAGTATGCAGCACAATGCCCTCTATGCAAACTACGAGGCGGACGACCTGCCTGAATCTGAAAAGATCGAATTCGTCACACAAAACAAAAATAACATTCCGCTGGATACAGTATTGTCCAACTCCTTTGGATTCGGCGGAAACATGGCCAGCATTTTATTAACAAAATATAAAAACTAAAAATTTAAAAACCTTTAAAAACTTATAATTATGGAACACAAAGTAATCGAACAAAAAACTAAAGAAGTTCTCATCAGCGTACTGAACCTGAACAAATCAGTTGATGAATTATCTAACGATCAGGCCTTGTTTGGCAATGACGAAAACCCCGGATTGTTTGACGACAGCCTGGCAGTACTGGAAGTGACTTCTGTACTGATGGCAGAATTCGAACTGGAAGCATCTGACTTCGGCGAAGAAAGCTTCAAGACAGTGGGTACCCTTGCGCAGCGCATCTATGATGTATTGCACCTGGCAGTTGTATAACCGTAATTCAAGCCCCATGCAAAAAGAACTAGTCAAAAACGGTCTTTCTAACATTGTGTCACCGGAGGGTGTGCGTAGCATCAGAAGGCCTTTCAGGCAGGTTTGCATCAATAAGTAAGCTACCCCCGGTTTAACCCACTCATCAACCAAAATTTATATCAACATGTCCATGCTCGAACTCAACGTAGTAGAACTGGAAACCCGTCTTGAACTGGCTGGTGCTACTGTGATCGATTCAATCGAAGTAAACTGTTAATCATTTTCATAAACAATTTAAAACTTACACACATGCAGGAAACAACTATCGTAGAACTGGAAAGCCGCATAGAGCAGGCAGCAGCAGCAATCGACATCACAATCAATTGCGACTAATTAACATTCATAAACAATTTAAAACCTACACACATGCAGGAAACAACTATCGTAGAACTGGAAAGCCGCATAGAGCAGGCAGCAGCAGCAATCGATATCACAATCAATTGCGACTAATTAACATTCTTAACCCTTTTAAAACTTAACAAAATGCAGGAATTAAACATCGTAGAACTGGAAAACCGCGTAGAACTGGCGGCAGCCGCAGCAGCAATCGACATCACAATCAATTGCTAATTGCACAGAAGCTATTCATGCAATAGCTCATTGAACATCTTTTTTCAAACCTTTTAAAACTTAACAAAATGCAGGAATTAAACATCGTAGAACTGGAAAGCCGCGTAGAACTGGCGGCAGCTGCAGCAGCAATCGACATCACAATCAATTGCTAATTGCACAGAAGCTATTCATACAATAGCTCATTGAACAACCTTTTTCAAACCTTTTAAAACTTAACAAAATGCAGGAATTAAATATCGTAGAACTGGAATCTCGCGTTGAACTGGCAGCAGCTTCTGTGATCGATTCTATCACAATCAATTGCTAATCACAGCAGCCTGTAACCACCGGCAGGAGAATGCGAACCCCCAATTTATAACAGTCTAAAATCGATTCCCATGAAAAGAATAGATCCTTGTTATAAGTCATTACCCAAAGTTGGTGTTGGTGTATGTTACCCGGCAATATATGATCACTAATGATGGGCATTTGATAAAAATGCCCATCATTTAAAAACCCTTCAAATCATTTTATATGAATCCTCTACAAACAGAAAATTCCTTGTTAAACTATGATTACTCAATCACCAGTGCTTCTAACAATGAATTTGTACTTTCCTACGAGGGCAAGTACTTCAAGATAGGCGAGTTCATGTATCAGATCTTAAGGGAAGGCCAGCAAGCCAAATACCTGGAAGACTTACAAGCCCGACTTGATAACGTCAGCCTGGCCGGCCTGAAAGAAATAATAGACACAAAGATTTTGCCCATCTTCAAAACCACAGAAAGCAAAGCCAGTGAAGCGTCCGACGATGGATTCTGGTATAAGAAGCAAGTTCTTTCCAGCAGGCAATCCACCACACTGGCCAAACCATTGTCCTTTCTGTTTGGCAAATCATTCTACTTCCTGTTCCTGTTACTAACAGGTGTAAACTTTGCGCTCTATTCCCGTACACACAGTATCGTAGCCAACGATGACCTGCCACTGGGAACAGAGATACTGACCTGGGTCGCCTCTTACTTTTCCCTCTTCTTCATCATGTTTGTGCATGAACTGGGTCACACAGCCGCTGCCTATAAATCAGGTATCAATGCCAGGAGTATAGGCCTTGGATTCTACACCATCATGCCAGCCATGTATACCGACCTGACGGATGTATGGACAGTGTCCAAAAGCAACAGAATAAAAATCAACCTTGCAGGAATTTATATTCAATTGATCATCAACCTGGGCCTTGTAGCAGCATTGCATACCACTAGCAACGATTTTGCACAAAGCTTTGTCTGGAAGATCTATGTGTTCAACAGTGTGCTCATGGTGGCGAACCTTGTACCACTCTTAAAGCTCGACGGCTATTGGGTATTATCAGACTTCCTCGGTGTACCGAACCTGATAAAGACATCCAATGAACTACTCCTGAATGCGGTCACTAAGAAAGACCCGTTCGCAGAAGAGCAACCCCGCGACTATAGCTTTAAAAAGATCTTACTGGTTGTATATACCATCATTCGCGTATCGTTTATCATATTCGTCACCTTTATGGCATTTGCCTTTATATATGCCTCCATATTGAAGACAATTGCACTGATCAGGTATATACCTTACCTGAGTTTTAATTTCGAGACGGCCATTGAAGTGCTCAAGCGCATAGTGACCATAGTGATCATATCACTGTTTACCCGGAAGTACAGGAAGCTATTTTCAAACGTCATTTTAAAACGTGTAAAATGGTACAGAGCATAAATAAAAATGCGGATGAATGCCTGATATTCTTTAACCCCATGAGTTCAGACAGCCGCTTCTGGACAACCAATATTCCCAAGGATCTATTGGAGCGCTTTGAGGTCATCTTTTACGAATATCCAGGCTACAACAGGCCATTTATCAAGCTGGAAAATTTTAAGGAACTGGCCCAATATATCGACAAAGAAGTACTGGATCATATACATAAACCCATACACCTGGTCGGTTATAGTTACGGAGGTCTCCTGGTACAGCACTTATTGAATCTGAACCGTCACAATATCAAGTCTGCCGTACTGATAGCATGTGCCAACAGAATTCTGGCAAGAGATAAAGAGCTGCTGTCTGTACTGAAAAAAGTGAGTGATGTAGATATGTACCTTTTCTGTAGGGTACTGAGTCTCTTCTCTCATGGTTACGAAGACTTCAACAAGAATCCATTGATCGGGTTACAGAAGTTTTCAAATCTGAAACTTTCTATACCTGATAAGGTTCCTATTATCCAGCAGATGAATCACATTATCCGTACCTCGCGGATCGAGATTCGGCCACAGTCTACGAGGGCGATGCTGCTGTATGGATCGGAAGACAAGATGATCGACATGGATACGTTGGATAGTCTACATGAATATTTAGAAAATCTGAGTTTTAAAAAATTGATTGGTGAAGCACACATCATTGATCCAACGAAAATGTTTCATCACATTCATCAATTCCTAAAAACAGAGGAATATGCAATCTAAAAATTTAAGGCTCGAAATATTCGAGGAAAGCAAGCAGGAACTGAAAGTATCATTTGAAAAGAAGTGGGAAAGCCACAGTCTGCAGACGTTTCAGTTCCTGTCTGCCAACCTTTCGAGGTGTCTGCCAGCAATGCCGGAATCCCAGCATAAAAGCGCCTATTTCGATATCCTGTCTTACAAGGTGCTACAAGGGATCGATACACAGTTCAGTTCAAAGTTCAGTGGTATAGACGACTTTAATGAATTTAATTATGATGAAATTAAAAAGCATTTGCCAGCGCTGTTTGTTTCTTATCATACAGGTTCATACAGATCAGCCATTGCTTTTTTGGTGAAGTACAATATTAATGTAGTGCTGATAGCAGATCCGCTTGCTTACAAGTTTAACCTGGAGAAAATGATGTACCAGTTCCAGCTGGTGAAAGATGCATTCAATTCTACTTCAGAATTCATCGTATTTCCTGCTGATAGAGCAGACCTCGCTTTGCAGATTATGGGTAAAATGAAACAGGGCTATTCAGTACTGGCTTATTTAGATGGCAATTCCGGATCCAATGGTTATCTGAACCGGGATAACAGCCAGCAGATCCCATTCTTCGGTCAGGAAATGTTTGTGAGAACAGGTTTGCCTACATTGTCATTCTATCTGAAAGTGCCTATCATACCGATGTTGTCATATTATGATGAGCGCTTACAGCCCAGGTGGAATGTGTATGATCCTATTGCACCGCCTAAGGGAGAACGGAATCCTGCAGCTTATGTAGATCAGAGCATTCGCTATTTGTATAGCATATTGGAAAATGCATTGCAGACATATACTATGCAGTGGGAGGGGTGGATGTTTATACACCGGTATCTGACTATAGTAGCTCCTGATGCGGGTATACCATCCAGTCTTACAAATATAGCGATCAATGATAAAGCTGGGTTGTTCATGCTCGATGGCAGGTACTATATATTGAATAGAGAGAATTACAAATTGATGGAACTTGATAAAGATGTCTTCCATTTGTTTAACAATAAAAACCGGGACGCAATTATAGACCGTCCATTGGCAGATGTTCACCTACTTTATAAAAATAGATTCTTAATTCATAACTAACTATCATGAAAATATTATTTACATCCTTGTTGCTGTTGACAGCGTTCGCGGGCTTTGCACAGAGAAATTGTTCTATAAAGGTCAATGTTAGAAATATACTGATCAATAAAGGGGATTTCTATTTCGCGCTTTACAACAAAGAAGGTGACTTTATGAAAGTACCTTTTTCAAAAATCAAAGTGCCTGCCAGCCGTGTGAAAAACGGGGTGCTGTTTACCAAACTGCCGGCAGGGGAGTATGCGGTTACTATATTTCAGGATCTGAATAGTAACAAGACGCTGGATAAGGTGATGTCAGTGCCTGTAGAGCCGTATGGGCTTTCTAATAATGTACCGGCTTATCCGACGTATGCGAGTACAAAGTTTACGGTGACGGATCAGTCATCGATAACGGTAAGTTTAAGGAATTAGGCGAGAGCTAGCGGTATCGCTAACTCTCGCTTTTTTAATAAGCGTATTTGTAATTCCTTTTGATGGCATATTTTTTTTGTGACACCAACCGTACATATATGACAATAGGCCGGTGTGGCAGATGTGCAATCTGCCAGATCTGAAATAAAAGGATATTAATTGGAGGTGAAAGAGTCGTTATTATCCGCCTATCGATAGCTCTTTTACCGTTTCATTGCCCGGCAAATCGACCGCGACTATTATCACCTTACCACCTGGGGGTAAACTGGTAGCCTTATAATGCCAATCCACGCCGTTTCTGCTTAATACTGCATTTCCTCTTTCCTGTATGTTACCTGCTTTATTTACCACCCGTATTTCCACTGCAGCTACTCTGAATTCGTCTTTCGCGGTTACGATTACAGTCTCCTCTTCAAAACGAATGTTCTGCACTTCTGGTGACTTGTAGGCATCCTTTACTGCCATATTATAGGCATTCTGGCCGGGTCCTGCGAGGGATTTATAATAAGCTTTCAGCTCAGGATCTTCCAGGATCGCCAGTGCATAAGCTGCTGCTATTTTCATCTTATACCTTGCTTCCAGCTGTTTTATTGTGGGCTTATTCTTTGATGGGCCGCGTTTTTTGGCGATAATGATCTGTCCGTTCCTTTCGTAAATCGTGAGTTGATCGCCCAGGGAGCCGCGGATGCATTGTAGGAGGATATTGTCTTTGACAAGTGCCATAAAAATTTATTTTGGGGTTATAAAATCAATATTAAGGATTAGTTCGGTTACATAGTGCGACTATATTGCTAATTGAGTACTAATACGTCATTAAAAGGGCACTTCAATATCGAATGGATATTGAAGTGCCCTTTTAATGACCTTATGGTGGCCTTATGGAAGTATGGTCGTGTAATAGTCTATTCGCGTATAATTGGTTGAATAGCATTACTATCTCGGGGAATTCTTCTGAGAGATGTTAGATGGTCATTATATAGTTTGTCTTATTGACCACATTGTCAAGTTTTTCAAGGAATGAGACTAATTCTGGCTCGAGCCAGTTGATAAGATCATATATTTTAGCCCTTATCGTCAAAGCCTCGGAACAATTGATGGTATTTCCAATAAAACATAATGGTTCGCAGTGATTAACCCTGTTACGAAAACTTTGTATGTCGTCTAATTTTGCAAGAATACTTGCCCTGTTTTCTGTTCTTGGTTTATGAGGAAAAATGTGAATTGGCTGACCAGCTATCAGGGTATAATGATGGGGCAAAAATAAGGATACCCAAAATCCCAGTGTCTGATCTGAAATTATTTTTCCACTTGTAGCAGGAATTGATCTTCTCCTTAATTTGCCCTCTGTTTTTTTGCACAGCGTTTCTTAAAAAGAAGGTTGGACTTAATGACAGGTGTCGCATAAATCCGTTTTTTTGATTGATAATCCAATCCGGGTCTCTGAAATGACTTGATAGAATTGTATTTAAACTATTCCTTAGTATTACTTCGAACTGACTAAGAATGGGGTGGAATGCCTGAGCTAGACGTATGTTTGCATTATACAGTTTTCTGGCTCTGTCATTGTCATTTCCGGTAGCGATCAGATACCTGTTATATCTGGAATTTGATAAATATCTATTTCTTAAGACCAGCTTCATATTTGGCGGATTCGGGAAAACTTTTTATTTTCGATACGTAGACTTGATAAAGCCTCTTTCTCTCTGTAGAAACGTAATCAAGTAAAAGATATAGAGGGGGTATTACCCCCTTTTTTCATTTATAGTCTATAGTGTAGCATTTTCATCTTATCTGTTGAAGAGATTGAAACCCGCAAAGAAAAAAGAAAAAAAACTAAAAATTGTGAACCCCATGTTAACGCACACAACAATTTGTAGGAGGTAATAAATTCAATTTATCTTATTGAGATATTGGTCAAAGGGCAACTTGAAATAGTACTATTCACTTAAGTGTCATGTGAGATTCAGGTTCCCGAGGTAAAACAGGGGATAACAAAACTTATTATTCTCAGGGGGGAGATATTATCGAACTAAAAAATGAACTTGGTATTTCACCACTCACGGTGGGAGGAAATAAAAAAAGCCAGCATCGCTGCTGACTTAATTTCGTAGCCCGGACAAGAATCGAACTTGTATCTAAAGTTTAGGAAACTTCTATTCTATCCATTGAACTACCGGGCCGTCACTTTAGGAAAAGTCCTCCTTTAGCGGAGTGCAAAAGTAAAGGATTTTTCCAAAATTCCTCACACATTTAATTAATTATAGATTTTCTCAATCTGTTCAGCATATTTCTGGGCAATCACTTTCCGCTTTACTTTCAGCGTTCCCGACAGCTCCCCATTCGCGATCGTCCACTCATTTGGCAGCAACTCAAACTTCTTCACCTGCTCTATATGGCTGAAGTACGCATTGTACTTCTCCACGATCTGCTGAAACAGGATCTGTATCTCTGGTAGCCTGCACAATGCCGCATGATCGCTGACCTGTATCCCTTTTTTATGCGCCCAGCGTTCCAGCTGAGGGAAAGACGGTACAATCAACGCCCCGGTGAATTTGCGGTCTTCGCCCACCACCATCATCTGCTCTATAAATATGGATTCTTTAAACTTGTTTTCGATAGGCTGAGGGGCCACAAATTTACCCCCCGAGGTCTTGAACAGTTCCTTCTTCCGATCCGTGATCTTCAGGAATTTATTGTTCACCAGCACCCCGATATCCCCGGTATGAAACCATCCATCTTTGATGGCTTCTGCCGTGAGATCGGGACGTTTATAATAGCCGATAGTGATGTTGGGCCCTTTTACAAGGATCTCTCCATCTTCGGCAATCTTCACTTCCACATTATTGATCAGGGGGCCTACAGTACCAAACATGCGATCTTTTTCTTCCGTACGGTTTACGCTGATCACAGGCGAGGTTTCTGTCAATCCATAGCCTTCCAGGATGGGTATTTTTGCCGCTGTAAAGATTTTCAGCAATCTTACCTGGCAGGCGGCGGAGCCTGTTACAATCACATCGATGTTGCCACCCAGTGCTTCCCGCCATTTGCTGAACACGAGTTTATTGGCGATGGTCAGTTGTAATTTGTACCACCAGCCCTGGTCCTGATTGATATCAAACTTTTTGCCCAGGTCTACTGCCCAGAAGAAAAGCCCTTTTTTGATGCCTTTTAGTTCCAGTCCTTTACCCATGATCCGCTCATACACTTTTTCCAGCAACCGTGGTACGGTGGTGAAGATGGAGGGTTTTACCTCCCGCAGGTTATCGGCAATTGTATCCAGGCTTTCCGCGTAGTAAATAGGTACGCCGGCAGTGAGATAGATATACGATACGGTGCGTTCGAAAATATGATTCAGTGGGAGGAAACTAAGTGCTTTGGCAGTAGGGTTCACTGGCAGGCAGGGGGTACAGGCGTGTACATTGCTCATGATATTCTGATGGGTGAGCATCACACCTTTGGGTGTACCGGTTGTTCCTGAGGTATAAATGATGGTAGCTAATTGTTCCGGCTCAATGCTGTCTTTGATGGCGGCAATCTTTGGAAAATCCACTTCATCGGCCATGGCTGGAACTTCCAGCCAGTGTTTGGCACCAGGGACCTTGTTAAAAGTAAACACTTCCCTGAGGTGTGGCAGCTTGCTCCGGAAGGCCGAGACCTTATCGTACAGGTCTTTGTCGCTTACAAAGAGAATGCTGGCTGCAGCATCATTCAGAATATATTCCAGGTCGTGCTCGCTCAGTGTAGGGTAAATGGGGGCAAGTACGGCGCCCGCCTGCTGGCAGGCCAGATCCGTAATAAGCCACTCCGGGCGGTTGGGCGATAAGATCGCAATCTTATCTACTCCTTCGGGGGTGCGGTCCCCGTTGCCAATACCTAATTTAAGCAAGCCTGCACTGAAGCGTAGTGTCAGATCGGCTACATCCTGTGTGCTATATTGTTTCCAGACGTTGTTTTCTTTTCCTACCAGCATGTCAGCTTTTGGAAAATGGGCCAGCTGGTATGCGATAATGTCGAATAATCTCCGTGGCTGATCAGTCATGTTGCTTTTGGTTTATTACAGGCCTCTTTGTTCCTTCTCGGCTTGTAACCGCTCATATTCTCTTAGTGTATCCCCAAATGGGTCGCGATGGAAAGCGTTGAAGTACTGGAATGCGATGGCTAATCCCCATCCCAGACCTGGCCATACCGGCCATGGTGTGCCTCCATAATAACGACCAGTGGTGATATACCAGATCGCCCAGAAGAAGAGGTTCATAACGAGGTAAACAATCAGGGAATTCTTAAAAGCTGCTCTTGATTTTGCAATCTTCCACAGCCTTTCATCCCGTTGTTGTATAGTTTCCATATGTTTAGTGGTTTAAATAGATAGGCGCGTATCTAAATATAGATAATTTTCCTGAATTATCCGGAGGGGGAATAACTGCAATATCATTTCAGCAGAATAGATTAATTTTGGTTTAAGAACCTAACAGACAGACTACGAACAATATTTAACTACCAGATCAGCGCATTACGACATTCCACGGCATTCACCCAAACTTATTGACGATTCATCACACGCAACGATATTCAAAGATTGTGTCTTAATGGTTATTTAATTGATGAAACCCAGAGCGTTTTGTTTAATAATGCACTCACCAGTCCCTGGTGATAAATTTATCTTTTATCAACAAGGACCGGTGAGCTGGTTTTTACACAAACTACTTTCGGGATTTCTCAACATCCGGCAATAGTCCTGTTAATAAGCCTATCAATGGCAGATAGGCGCATAACTGGAATACATAGTCTATACCCTTACTATCCGCAATATTGCCCAATACTGCGGAACCTATACCACCCATACCAAAGGCCAGTCCAAAGAAAAGGCCGGCTATCATGCCTACCTTTCCAGGTACTAACTCCTGTGCATATACTAATATTGCTGAGAAGGCTGAAGAGAGTATAACACCAATGAATATACTCAGTATACATGTCCACATCAGGTTTGCATGTGGCAGTAACAATGAGAAAGGTGCCACACCAAGAATAGAAATCCAGATCACATACTTACGGCCTATGCGGTCGCCCAGTGGGCCGCCAAAGAAGGTACCTGCTGCAACAGCAAAGAGAAATACAAACAGGTAGATCTGCGAAGCCTGTACACTTACATTGAACTTGTGCATGAGATAGAACGTATAGTAACTCGTCATGCCTGCCATGTAAAAATACTTAGAAAATACCAGTACCAACAGGATGCTCAGTGCAAAAATCACTTTTCCACGAGACAGATGGTTGTCTGTATGCTCCTGTACTTTTTTAGGTTTCAGGCGATGGGTATTTTGCTTATACCAGGAGCCGATATTGATCATCACCACGATGGCCAGAATCGCCAGTACAGAGAACCAGCTCAAACTGGATTGTCCATGAGGTACAATGATCATTGCTGCCAGCAAAGGGCCCAGTGAGCTACCTGCATTTCCACCCAATTGGAAGAGTGACTGTGCCAAACCATGTTGTCCGCCGGAAGCCATGTGAGCCAGCCGGCTGGATTCCGGGTGGAATACGGAGGAACCTACACCTACCAGACCTACAGAGACAAGAACGAAGTAAAAGTGGTGTGCCTGTGATAAACATACGAGTCCGAACAATGTAAAGCCCATGCCTATAATCAGGGAATAAGGCTGTGGTTTTTTGTCCGTATACAAACCTACCAGTGGTTGTAACAGGGAGGCGGTGAGCTGATAGGTCAATGTAATGTAGCCTACCTGGCTGAAATTGAGATTCAATGAATCCTTTACAATCGGATAAATGGCGGGGATCAGTGACTGGATAGCATCATTGATCAGATGAGAGAAGCTGAGGGCCAATAATACAGAGAATACGGTCCTCTCAGCGGCCTGTTGTACAGGTGCTTTGGCAGTGGCGATCTTTTCCATAAAATGTATCAGTGAAAAAATAGGCAATACAATTCCTTTACCGCTTCCCTGCAGTGGAGGCGGTTTCAGCAGAAATTGGTATTACTGGTTGAAAATTAAAATCGTGGTCGATGATTTGGGAGACATGTTGCTATGGCTTTTGATCATCCTGTACCACTTACTGGTAGAAAATTTAAAAATGTGATATAAGTGTGGTTGATGATTTCCCAGACATAATACTATGTCTTTTGATCACCCAGCGCCACTCACTGGCTGAAAATTTAAAGGTCCTTGCTATCGTTGTGGTCGATGATCTGCTGTACACATTTCCATGCTTTCTGATCATCCTGCGCCACAATACTATTCAAAAGACTTTTGTGCAGGTGCTGCGTATTTGTAAAAGTATCAGTTGTTTTAAACCGTTCTATAAACTTCGCTTTCAGGTGCATGGCTACAGTTCTGTACAAATCTGTGAGGATGCTGTTGCCCGAAGCCTGTGCAATGGCCACGTGAAAATCGATATCCGCCTGTATACAAGCTGTTACGTCATTGGCCACCCCGTATTCTTTTCGCTTATTCAGGGCCTCTGTCATCCGCTCTATATCCTGTTCCGTTCTATTGAGGGCAGCTTTTTGTGCTATTTTCAATTCCAGCAGTTGTCTTACTTCGTCCAGATCTTCGAACTGTGCGCGTTTCAGCCGTTGGGGGAGGGGTTCTGCGATGCCTGTCTGCTCTTCTACAAAAGTGCCAAGGCCCTGTTGTACCCTGAGTACCCCGCTGTTCGCCAGTATGCGTACGGCTTCTCTGATAGTAGACCGACCTACTCCGAATGACTCCATTAAAGCCGGCTCGGTAGGTAATTTTTCCCCGGTTTTGTAGGTTCCCAGGGAGATCTGCTCCTGTAGCCGCTGCGCAACCTCATCTGCCAGGCTGTTTCGCTTAATTGGTAAGGTCTGTTTATTCATCATATCATCTGATGATTCAAAGGTAGTAATTCCTTTTAAATCGTCACATCTTTTTTTATTTATCTTTGCGCCTCTTGTAATAGATTTGACAGATGAAAGCATTAAACTTATTTATTCGTTATAGGTTACCACTGGGTATCATTCTTTTGTTAGGCGGGATCGCGTTGGGTGCTTCAGTGGGTTGGTGGGAAGCTACCATCTTACTGGTACTGGCTATCATCTGCCTGGTTACCCATTTCATGTTTGGCCCTATGCGCCTGGTACAGGAAGCTGTTGAAGCTGGTGATATTGAGACCGCTATGGCGATGATGAATACTATTAAATTCCCTAAGTTGTTATATAAACCTATTCAGTCTGTTTATTATTTCATGCAGAGTAATCTGGCCATGTATAATAAGGATCTGGATAAGGCAGAGGCATCTATCCGTCAGAGTATCAAGTCTGGTAGTCCGATGAAGGAGTATGAGGGAATGCAGTACTTTCAGCTGGGTACCATTGCTTATCAGAAGAATGACCTGAAAGAAGCGGATAGCAACCTGAAAAAGGCGGTAAGAATGGGATTGCCTGATAAAGAGAATACAGCTGCTGCGCTGTTGACGCTGGCGTCGATTGCGATGAGTCGCCGCGATTTCAAAACTGCAAAAGACTTTTTCCGCAGGGCGAAGGCACAAAAGCCGACTACTGCTCAGATCGTAGGTCAGATCAAGGAGATGGATAAATATATTTCCCGTATGCCAGGTTGATGCTGGCTACAAGCTTCAAAAAAGGGTGCTCCTGATCGGAGCACCCTTTTTCTTTTTATGAAATTCAATACCGAATCGCCCCTCCCATTATTTCCCGCTTCCAGCCGGCCGCAGGCCCAGCCCCGAAACCATTGCTTTTACCTTCGGTAAAAGCAATGGTTTCGGGTGCGATCTTCCTTTACTAAGGATGTCTCATGGAACCAATTAAATATTACATTTGCAGGAAATACGAACCCTGCATGTTTCATTTTGACCAGATCTTAGCCATAACCTTTACACTCTTTGCTGTAATTGATATTGTTGGTTCAATACCCGTTCTCATTTCCATGAAAGAAAAACTCGGTCACATCGATTCGGGCAAGGCGACGCTTGCTTCTGGTGTACTGATGATCCTTTTCTTACTGGTAGGTGAACCTTTCCTGAAATTATTGAGCGTAGACGTACACTCATTTGCCGTAGCTGGTTCGATCGTGATCTTTGTAATTGGTCTTGAAATGATCCTTGGGGTAGAGTTCTTCAAGAGCGAGAAGGATACGAAGACAGGCAGCCTCATTCCCATCGCGTTTCCGCTGATAGCGGGTTCCGGTACCCTGACCACCATTATGTCGCTGAAGGCAAACTTCGACCAGTGGAACATCTTAGCAGGTATCCTTATCAACCTGATTATCATCTATGTGGTGCTTCGTTCCCTTAGTTTTATCGAAAGAATACTGGGTAAAGCAGGGTTGATGGTGGTGCGTAAGTTCTTCGGTGTCATCCTCCTGGCGATAGCTGTGAAGATATTTAAGAGCAATCTTAACCTGTAGTTTTTGTAATTGAGATCAAAAAGATTAGTTTTGCTTTCCTTGCTCGAAACAGAGAAGGTGTTTTGGCCTCGTAGTACAATGGATAGTATAAGAGTTTCCGAAGCTCCAGATACAGGTTCGATTCCTGTCGAGGCTACATCAAAGTTTATTCAGCCTGTTTTGGTTTTGCCAGAACGGGCTGTTTTCTTTTACAGTGGCGGGTTTTCCAGTTAAGAGCGAAAAAGAGAGGGAAACAATGATTAAATTAATCTGTACCCCAGCGTGTACCCCAATAGCTATTTGGGGTAAATTCGGAAAAACGTTACCCTGATCATGGATGTTCGTCTATACCTCAAATGACCAGACGCAAAAGATGCTACCAGGATCTTTGCCCGTATTATTCAACAGGAGCCTTAGAATGAAGCTTTTTTTCAAGAACGTCGTAGAGTACATGGTGTTTATCTGGGTTTTTCTCTTTGAGGTTTTGCAAATTCTGTAACTTCCAACGGATTGCAGGGAACTTCTCAAAATCGTAAATATTCCAATCAGGAGCAACGTTTTTTACGCTTAGCAAAAATCTTTTATCATCTTCTGTCAGGTTAGCATGTATGGTTCGTACTAATTTTTCACGAACACTTTCATACTCTTCATAATCAAATGCATCAACCGTCATCCCTGCAAATTGATTATCCATTGTGGCCCGATGATCCTGAAAGTGTGGGATAATAATTTCATTGATCGGCCTGTCGCTGCAAAGTAAATAATGTAGAAAACCTTCTTTTATTTCCTGTGTGAAGCCTTCCGTTTCCAGCAAGTACTTTACATCGAAAAGGTCGCGCGGGTGTTGCCTATCCAAAGCAGCGATGATCTTTCCTCCAAAAAGTTGACCAGTCGATACAACGGGCATAACGCAAAATGCCTCAAAATCATCTTGTGCTCTTTCACACAATTTCATTGCTCTGGGGGCCGCTAAAGCGCCACGATTAACCAGATTAACTTCCAGTTTTATATCGACTTTGCCAGTTGAAATCTGAAGTTTAGCTGCTTCTTGTCGATGGCTTACTTTAACATTTGGAATAATTTTTTCAACACTCGCTTTTATTCTTTCAAGCGCTTCCGTAATATTGGTAAGTGAATCTTTTCTATTCTCTATTGGTAAATAGGTAAGATCAATGTCGACAGACAAACGCGGCATATTTCGCACAAAAAGATTAATCGCCGTACCACCATGGAGGGCGAAGCATTTTTCTTTTGCTACCTCTGGCAAAACTGACAATAAAAGCGAAACTTGCTTTTTATATATTTCTTCCATGTTGCTCCAATTCTGGGGGGATTGTGATTTTGTATTTATCATTGTAAACCCCCTTCTTGACAATGCTGCGTTTGCCGGTGCCTAAGTTTATTTTATTTAAATCCAAATAGCTAAACCAGCTATGCCCGGCCTTTTCAGCCATGTAAAGAAACAAACGATTTACTTTGATGGAATTACAGTTTTCAAGCAATTTTTGAACTTGCCTGGGAGGAAGGTTATTTAACCCTTCCATTAGTTCGAAGCATTCAATGAGTTCTTGTTTTTGGGGAACCAAATATAAACATTCCAGCATTGCGCGGATAGCATCTGATATTTTTATAGAAAAATTTTTTGTTTCAATTTCAATTAGGCCTAAATCTGGTGGTAAAAAAGATGTTTCGTGATATTCTATATGATAGCCCCAATCATACTTTTTGAACCATGTAGGAAGTTTCTCTTTAGTTCCTCCGAATAAGATGATTCGTTTTGTTGCCAATTCCAGATAATGGGCCTTCCCTAAAAGGGATAAGGCTGTTCGACCTCCGGGATGGATAGATGAATCGCCTTGAATTTGTAACGCATAGATAGCACCTTCATAGTTGGCTTGCTCGCCTGTACGGATAAAAGCTCCATTGCCGATGGGCAATAACCATCTGCTCTTTTTGTAACGCTGCTGCAAATCATGGCTATATCCCTTTTTAACAAGCCAGGCGGATTGAAGAATAACGCCTGATGGCTGCAAAGATGCTAGTTGGTTTATTTTTCTCTCTATTTCCGTACTCATAGTACTAATATAGCGTATTTTTTAAACTGAGGGTTTATTATTTATTAAATTTTAGTACTTATAGTACGATAATTCGTATTTTTTTAAACCAGCCCCCAAGGCCTCATTTTTTACCAGTTCCGAAATTTCCCCCTACATTTGTACCGTATGTTGAAGCGACTTATTTGTACTGCCATCTTCATATTATCAGTACAATTACTTTGGGGCCAGAACTATCAATACCATACATTCAGGAATATTGCTATCGGGCCTGAAGCTACCACTATTAACGCTTTCGCCCAGGATAGTCTCGGCCTCATGTGGCTGGGTACCAACAATGGCCTCTATAGCTATGACGGCTTTTCTGTACAATCTCACCTTGGTAAGGATACCTCCCATAAAACATTTGTCTACGACATCATCGTCGTCAATAAGGAATTGATGTGCCTGGCCATGGAAAATGGCATCTTCTTTTATAACTACCAAAAAGATGAATATGAACCAGTGCCCGTACAATTCCCAACCGATGTACGCACCCTGCTGCTTGAAAATGATAATCTGTGGATCGGCTCTTTCAAAGGACTGTTTAAATACAACTTCACCCATAAAAAACTGGAAAGTGTCGGCTATAAAGGGTTATCCAACCACACCATTTATTCACTGACCCGTACCAGTGACGGAGACATTTTGATCGGCACTTATAATGGCCTGTATTGCCTTTCGGCAGATAAATCACAGGTCCGCCAGATCCCCTTAGCCGACCTTCATAAACGCAGCAACCTTTTTGTCAACGCTTTATTTGAAGACACGGTGCGTAACCTGATCTGGGTAGGTACAGAAGGGGGCATCTATTATTACGATCTGATTAAAAACCTCGCCGTCAAACTACCCATCCTCCAGGACCATTCTGTAAAGTCATTGATGACTGACAACAGGAATAACCTGCTGATAGGTACCGACGCCGGGTTTTACATATACGACCCCGCCTCTGAGCAATTGGAGCATATTGTACATGACGCCCGCAACAAAGGCTCTATCGTCAATAACATTATCTGGAGCCTGTTTGCCGACAAAGAAGCCAACATTTGGCTGGGTACCGACTACGGCATCTCCCTGTTACAAAACCACAACAGCCTGCAGGTTATCCCCATCTTTGATATCACTCATGAAAAGGATGGGAACCGGTTTTATAATATCTATAAAGATCACTACGGCGATTACTGGCTGGGGGGTACAAATGGTATTATCCGTAGCACCTCTCCGGGAGGCCATGAGATATCATCTGCATGGTATAAGATGGGAGATAAGTCCCTGCCTATTTCGCACAACCGCATCAGGGATATCTTTGAAGATACAAACAACAACGTGTGGGTAGCTACAGATGGTGGTATCAATCGATACGATCGGCACACAAAAGCATTCGTCAATTATAATATTATCGATAGCTCTCAGTCACGTAATGCTAACTGGGCCTATAATATTCAGGAAGACGACCAGCAAAGGTTATGGATCGCCACCTACCTGGGAGGGATTTTTGTGGTGGATAGGTCCCTGCTCACTGCAGCTCCTATTATAGCCATGCACAACTTCGCTGCTCACAATGGACTGGCCGGCAACTCCGTGAACCAGCTTACAAAAGATCCGCAGGGAAATATCTGGGCATTAATTTATAACAGGGCCGTGCATAAGATTAACCCACACACCAATCAGGTAGAAACCCTGATGGATGGATCAAAACATCCCTCTTATATGTTCGCAGATGATGCGGGTGTAATCTGGATCGGTTGCCCCGGCAATATCGTCAGAATAAAAGATGGCCAGCAAAAGATTATCCCATTTAAAGCTGACCAGATATTAAGCATGGAACAGGTAGATGCCAATATCTGGATCTCCACCAGTGAAGGTATCTGGATGATGGACAGAAATACCACCACGGTACAGCGATTCAACAGTGGGCAATCTGCCTTTACTTCCATGTATTATGATAAGGACCAGCATGCCGTCTACCTGGGAGGAGCTGATGAATTAGGGATCGCGGCATCGGTTATACAACCTGCCACTGGTGCCGGCAATCAGCTGTATCTCACCGCCATGTATATCAATGGTAAACTATCCGGATCTATAAGATATAAGAACGATATCCGTCTGAGTCATGAGCAGAACAACCTTGCTTTCGCCGTTTCTGACCTCAGTTATTCAGATCCTGAAGGCACCCGGTATGTATACAGGATCACGCAAATAGATGATGACTGGAATACATTGCCACTCAATAATAACCTGATCACCTACACCAATCTCAGTTACGGGCATTATACCCTGCTGGTGAGTAAACTCGATGCATATGGAAAACCATTTGCCAATCCGTTAAAGCTATCGATCACCATTATTCCACCATGGTACTATACCAATCTGGCGAAAGCGATTTATTTTTTGATCGTGGTCGGACTCGTGCTCTGGGCAATCAACTTCTTCAGGGTAAGGCATAATCTCAAGATCGAGCGTATAGAAAAACAAAAAACGGTAGAGCTGACCAATCTGAAACTCAACTTTTTCACCGATATCTCTCATGAGCTAAAAACGCCCCTCAGTCTGATCCTTGCACCTGTAAGCCAGATGCTGGCAGAAAGCAGAAGTCCGCTGAAAAAGAAGCAACTCGAAGGGATACAGCAAAATGCGCTGAAGCTGAACGCTTTAATTCACAGGGTACTGAACTTCAACAGGGCTGATAGCAGTGCGCTTTCCGCCTTGGTATTGTCAAAGCTGGAACTGGTGACTTTCGCCAGAAAGCTGTATGACTCTTTTAGCAACCAGCAGATATCTTTTACTTTCACCTGCAACAGGGAAGAGATTTATATGGATACTGATGTGATCAGAACAGAGGCGATCATCACTAACCTGCTATCCAATGCCTGTCGGTATACGCCTGAAGGAGGGGCTATCCATCTGGATATCACCCGGCAAAACAATGTAGTGGCAATAAAAGTAACCGATACTGGCATTGGTATTCCAGTTGCTGATCTGCCATATGTATTTGAGCGATTTTTCAAATCTTCCATTACGGCGAGGAATAAGGAAGGTTCTGGTATAGGGCTTTACCTGGTGAGGAACTATGCGGAACAACTAGGCGGGTATGTCACGATAGCCTCTGTAGAAGGAGAAGGGACTACGGTGACAGTCAGTTTGCCTATTTCTGAAAGAGTGGCTGTTCCCATTATGGGGGAACATAAGAACCAGCACACCCCTTCAGGAGAACAGAGCAACCTTTCAGGGGAACATAACACCCATTCAAAAAACCAGCACACCCTTTCAGGAGAACAGGGCAACTTTTCAGGGGAACATAACACCCATTCAAAAAACCAGCACAACCCTTCAGGAGAACAGAGCAACTTTTCAGGGGAACATAACATCCATTCAAAAAACCAGCACCCCCTTTCAGGAGAACATAACAACCTTCCAGGGGAATATAACATCCATTCAAAAAACCAGCACACCCCTTCAGGAGAACAGAGCAACCTTTCAGGGGAACATAACATCCATTCAAAAAACCAGCACACCCCTTCAGGAGAACAGAGCGACCTTTCAGGTGAACATAACACCCATTCAAAAAACCAGCACACCCTTTCAGGAGAACAGCACACCCTGCCAGAACAACCAGGAAAGCATCCCTCCCCCCAAAAAAAGATCCTCATCGTAGACGACAACCATGAAATAACAGATTTCCTACACCATGCCCTCGCCCCCCAATACCAAATCAAAATCGCCCACGACGGCAAAAAAGGAGAATCCCTCAGCCTCGAATGGCAGCCAGACCTCATCATCGTTGATGTCATGATGCCTGTGATGGACGGCCTTGAAATGAGCAGACGACTCAAAAAACAAGTCATGACCGCCACCATACCTATTATATTATTAACTGCAAAAGACGACCGGCAAACCGAACTAAACAGCATCGACCTTGGCGCCGATGCCTTTATGTCCAAACCTTTTGATATATCTATCCTGCTCTCAAGAATGGAGCAACTACTCAAACGCCGGGAAGACATGGAGCACCAACTCCGTATTTCCTCCCTCACTGACCCAAAAGAAAACAAGACCCTATCCAGAGATGAGCAGTTCCTCTCCGATATCACCCAGATCATAGAGGAAAAAATGGACGATCCCCAGTTCAATGTTCAGGTACTCAGTGAACTGAGCTTTACCAGTTCTAAACAACTGTACCGCAAAATAAAGCAACTTACCAGCCTCACCCCGGTTGAATACATCCGCTCCATCAGGATGAAAAAAGCCGCCGTTCTCTTACAACAGAACAAATTCACCGTGGCAGAGGTCATGTATATGGTCGGATTTTCTGAAGCCTCCTATTTCTCCAAATGTTTCCAGTCAGAATTCGGAGTTACACCTTCTCAATATATTAAAAATAACATATAATCAATATATGTGTCCGTTGTCTAAATTTTATCCTATTATGTCCGATATCAGCCGCACTTAAAAACGAATCTTAAATAGTTTCGAACCGTACGAAAAACTGATACGGTTATTTATGTCCCTAAAGGCAATTCCACTCCTTTGCATGTGCTTGTATTTTACGGCCACGTTTGCTCAACAGACTATCTACGTTGATAAATCTGGTGTGATGCGCTGGTCGGATAGTAAAAAAGAGGCCTCCTTTTATGGAGTGAACTATACCCTCCCTTTTGCACATGCCTATCGCCAGGTCAAAGATCACAAAGCAGCTATTGACAAAGACGTATACCATTTTTCCCGCCTTGGATTCAATGCTTACAGAATACATATATGGGATGTAGAAATTACCGATTCCATCGGAAGGTTACAACAAAATGAACACCTTGATCTCCTCGATTACCTGATTTCCAGGGTACAGCAACGGGGAATCAGGGTGTTAATCACCTGTATGACCAATTTTGGGAATGGCTACCCGGAAAGGAATGAGCCAACAGGTGGGTTTTCCTATTTATATGACAAATGTGATGTGCATAAGAATCCCAAAGCTATTGCTGCCCAGGAAACCTATATCAAACAATTGCTCACACACGTCAATCCTTATACAGGAAAGGCTTACAAAGAGGATCCTGCCATCGTAGGCTTTGAAATCAATAATGAGCCTTGCCATGCAGGAGACCCTTTAGATACTAAAAAGTACATTGGCACTATGGTCGCGGCCATCAGATCGACAGGGAATAAGAAACCAATATTCTACAATGTAAGCCATAACCGGGAGCATGTTTCTGCTTACTATGATTCTGATATTCAAGGCACTACCTACCAGTGGTATCCTATTGGCCTGGTTGCCGGACATACGCGAAAGGGGAATTTTCTGCCTTATGTAGATCAGTACAACATCCCTTTCTCCAACGAAAAAGGATTTGCCACAAAAGCCAAAGCTATCTATGAATTCGATCCGGCAGATATCACCTATAGTTATATGTACCCGGCTATGACGCGGACATTCCGTTCACAGGGTTTTCAGTGGATCACCCAGTTTGCTTATGATCCCATCGATATCGCTGCTTATAATACAGAATACCAGACACATTATTTAAACCTGGCCTATACACCCCGGAAAGCGCTGAGTATGAAAATAGCAGCAGCAGTGGCGAAAGAGGTAAAACGGGGAGAACAATTTCCTGCCTATCCGGCAGATACTGTTTTCGGTAATTTCCGGGTCAGTTATCAGGAAGACCTTAGTCTGCTCAATAATCCACAACAATATTTTTATTCTAACAATACCACCGTTCAACCAATAGCACCTTCACAACTCACCACCATCGCAGGTTATGGCAACTCACCTGTAGTAAAGTATGAAGGCACGGGTGCTTATTTCCTGGATAAACTGGAAAACGGAGTATGGAGATTAGAGTTGATGCCTGATGCGATACAGGTGGCAGATCCCTTTGCACGCCCTGCACCCAATAAGGAGGTCGTAACCATTGCATGGAACAAATGGCCTATGCAATTGCAATTGCCTGATCTGGGTACCCATTTTATTGTCAGGAACCTCCACTCAGAAAGAGATACCATCGCCGAAAAAGGTGCTTTTAACATCACTCCTGGTGTTTATTTACTGATGAAGGAAGATACCCGGCGATGGTCTGCTGCCACTGAATGGGAGCATATTAAATTGGGTGAATTTGTAGCGCCACCAGCGCAGTTAAAACAGTTCGAAGTTGTCCATACACCTTTGGCTGCGGCGGATAGTGGGCAAAACATATCTATAACAGCAGATATAGCAGGACCTTCATTTCCCGACTCTGTGATATTGCAAACAGATCATGTTTCTTTCTGGTCTGATCACAATCCTTATATCCGTTTAGAAAGAAGACATGGATATACCTATCAGGGAACTATTCCTGCCACCATGGTAAGAAGTGAAAATTTAAAATACACCATCACTGTATATAGTAACGGTAATAGCTATACATTTCCTCAAAAAGAAGCGGGTGCTCCGCTTGACTGGAATTTTACTGTGACGCAGTATTTTGAAACAGCCATTACAGATGCGAACATCCTTGATGGAGAAATGGAATATTATTCCCTGTCTGAAAGATCCTTCATACAGGCTGCACCTTACAAAGAACAACCGTACGCCGCCACTGTACAGCAATATACAATGCATGTAAAAGATGACAATGCGCGCTTCTTTTGGAGAAAGAATATTAATAGCAACCAACAATTACAAGCTACAAAATTCTTGTGTTTATTCATTCCTGCAACTACATTAACAGCATTAAATATTGGCTTTATTACTACAGACGGGTACACCTATTCACAACAAATTTCATTAAACAATGACCAGCATATTTATAAGATACCTATTGCAGCTTTAGCACAGGATAGTACAGCTTTATTGCCTCGTCCATACCCGGCATTCATGAATCAGTATTTCATACCAAAAACCAACATTGACTTTAATATTTATAAAATTGAAACACTAAACATTTCCACATCAGACAAGGTGCCAGACAACGCTTCCATAGACATTGGAGCCATCTGGCTTGAATAAACAGATCGTATAAAATTTTTAATTCCACAATATGAAGAAATCAATTTTCCGCAAATTTCTATTCTGCCTGTGCATGGCGGTTAGCTTTCTGGGAGTGCATGCTCAGGGGCAAAGTCGTATCGTAAAAGGTACTGTGACCGATGAAGGCGGGAAAGCACTTGAAAGAGTGTCCGTACTTGTAAGCGGTACAACCACCAGCACCCTGACCGATGCTTCCGGAGCGTTTACCGTGCAACTGCCTTCAGGAAAAGATGTACTGGAATTTACCTATGTAGGTGCGGCTAAAAAAGTCGTAAAAGTGGCAGGTGACACCGTACAGGTTGTAATGTCTTTCGAAGACAAAAAACTGGAAGAAATAGTCGTGATCGGCTATGGCACCAAAACTAAAAAAGATATGACAGGTTCCGCTGTCAGCATCAGTACCAAAGACTTTAACCCGGGATTAGTCGGTTCTTCTGAACAGCTGATCAGTGGTAAAGCTTCAGGTGTGCAGATCATGACCAATAGTGGTTCTCCCACCGCTGGTAGTACCATCCGCATACGTGGTGGCGCCTCTTTAAGTGCCAGCAATGCACCGCTGATCGTATTGGATGGTGTGCCACTGGAAACAGGTGGTATCAGCGGGAATTCTGACAACTTTTTAAGTATGATCAACCCCAATGATATTGAAAGCATTACCGTACTAAAAGATGCTGCATCTACAGCCATCTACGGTTCCAGGGCTTCAAACGGGGTATTGATGATCACGACTAAAAAAGGCAAAGGCGATCAGCTGAAACTCAACTTCTCTTCTGTAGTTACCCTACAGCAAAGAAAGAATGTAGCTGATATGATGTCGCCATCACAGTTCAGAGATGTGATCAATACACAAGGTACCGATGCTCAAAAAGCCCTCTTAGGCAGTAGTAATACCGACTGGCAGAAAGAGGTTTTTAAGAATGCAATGGGTACGGACAATAACCTGGGTGTAACCGGAAAGATAGCGAAAGCAGTGCCTTTCCGTGCTTCTGTTGGCTACTACAACCAGAACGGTAACCTGCAGACGGATAATACACAACGTTTCACAGGTTCACTGGTCATCACACCCAGCCTCTTCGACAAACATTTAAACCTGACCTTCAACCTGAAAGGTGCTGCGAACAATAACAGGTTTGCCAATACAGATGCCATCTGGTCTTCTGTCGCATTCAATCCTACACAACCTGTATATTCCGGTAATTCTACTTTTGGTGGTTTTTATGAAAGCCTTGATAACAGCGGCGTACCTGCTACCGGTGCCAACAGGAACCCTGTAGGATTATTGGAACAGGAAAAACGCAAAAGTGATGTGTACAGAAGTATCGGCAACTTTGATGCGGATTATAGATTCCATTTCCTGCCTGATCTGAAAGCGCATGTCACCTTAGGTTACGACTATAGTAAGGGTGAAGGCTCTGTATATATACCAGCTGCTTCTGCAGATGGCTATAGCGTGGGGGGATCTAATAACACGTATTCCCAGACAATGAAGAACAAATTGTTCACAGGGTACCTGAATTACGCGAAGAACATTAATAACACGCACCGCTTTGATGCAACTGCCGGTTATGATTACCAGCATTGGAGCGCCAAAAGCCCTGCTATCACTTATTATAATGAAAAAGGTGAATTGCAGTCTACCGCCAAAGCATCCGATGAGCGACATGTACTGCTGTCTTATTATGGAAGAGTGAACTACACGTTATTATCCAAATATATGATCACAGGAACCGTCAGAAGAGATGGTACCTCCCGCTTCAGCCCTGAAAACAGATGGGGTACTTTCCCTTCTGTAGCAGTGGCCTGGAATGTAACAGACGAGAATTTTCTGAAATACAATAAGGTACTTAATAACTTAAAATTAAGGGCCAGTTATGGTGTAACAGGACAACAGGATGGCATCGGCAACTATAGCTACCTATCCGTGTATCAAAAGGGAAACAGTTACGCAAACTATCGCTTTGGGGATGAATATTTGTATGTATACAGACCATCTGTCTATGTATACGATCTGAAATGGGAAACAACAAAGGCATTCAACTATGGCCTGGACTTTGGTTTTTTAAACAACAGGATCTCCGGTTCAATTGAATATTACAACCGCAAAACCTACGATCTGTTGGCCGATGTATCTGTGGCAGCTGGTACCAACTTTGACCAGACAGCTACTACCAACGTGGGTAATATTGAAAGCCATGGTTTTGAATTTCAGCTGAATACTACGCCGATCAGTAAGCGTGATTTCAAACTGGATGTGAATTTCAATGCCACCAACCAGTACACAAAAGTGACCAATATTTCCCTGGTAAAGGGTTCAAATACAGTGGGCACTTATACTGGTACTGCTGTGGGTGGAAGAGGGATTCAGATACTTACAGCCGGTTACCAACCCAATATGTTCTATGTATACAAACAGGTATACGATGCATCAGGCAAACCGCTGGAAGGTGTATATGCTGATCTGAACAAAGATGGTGTGATCAACGAAAGTGACCTGTACCGCTATCATTCTCCTGCAGCCACCTGGTTGCTCGGCTTCAACACACAAGCTACTTATAAGAAATGGTCCGGTGGCTTTACCCTGCGCGCAAACATCGGCAACTATGTATACAACAATACGAAGATGAGTCTGAGCGCCTGGGAAACTGTACAGTATGTAGATGCGGCCCTGAACAACCTGCATAAAGATTATCTGAAAACAGGCTTCAAGACCCGCCAATATTACTCAGACTATTATGTAGAGAATGCCTCTTTCCTGAGAATGGATAATCTATCTGTCGCTTATAACTTTGGAAAAGTAGCAAAGCACGTGAATATGCGTATCGGCGCTATTGCGCAGAATGTATTCACCATCACCAAATACACCGGACAGGATCCTGAGGTGACCAATGGATTTGAAAGCGCATTCTATCCTCGTCCACGTACTTATTCCATCAACATTAACCTTGAGTTCTAAGTTTATGAAAAAGATATTATCCTGCATATTAATGATCACCATGCTGGCCGCCTGTACAAAGGATTTGAACCAGGTACCCAGTGTGGAAGAAACATCTGAATCTGTATACACTTCTCTTGCTAATTATAAATCCGTACTGGCCAAACTCTACTCAGCCTTTGCTGTAGCGGGTATTGAAAAAGGTGATGGCAATGCGGATATGGCAAGTAGCACTGCATCATGGGGATACCTGAGGGTATATTTCAACCTGCAGGAAGTACCCACTGACGAAGTGGTGTATACCTGGGCCGGTGGCGATAACCTCACGAATATACAATACATGACATGGGGCGCTTCTGACACCTGGGTGAGTGCGATGTATTATCGCATCTATTATACCGTTGCCCTCTGCAATGAGTTCCTGAGAAATGCGACAGATGCAAAGATCGCTTCCTTCTCCGAATCCGATCAGACCACGCTGAAAGTGTTCAGGGCCGAAGCCCGTTTTCTGCGTGCACTGGCCTATACTCATGCCATGGACCTGTACGGCAATGTGCCCTTTGTAACTGAAAATGATGAAGTAGGCGCTTTCACCCCGCCACGTATCAAAAGAGCAGACCTGTTTGATTATATCCAGTCTGAGTTGAAAGATATAGAAGAAGTATTGCCTGCTCCTTTGCAAAATGAATATGGCAGAGTAAGCAGAGCTGCTGCATGGACATTGCTGGCCAGGAACTACCTGAATGCCACTGTATACACAGGTACAGCTGATTATACCAACTGTGTGACTTATTGTAACAAGGTGATCACCGGTGGTTATTCTTTGGAGTCAACCTATAAAAAACTGTTCAATGGCGATAATGACAAACGTACAGCAAATGAGATCATCTTCCCTATAGAAGCAGATGCCACCAATACTACTACCTGGGGTTCCACTACCTACCTGGTGAATGGTCCTATCGTAGGCACCATGAAAGCCGCTGACTATGGCGTAGTGTCAGGATGGGCCAGCATTCGCACGCTCAGGGAGTTTGTAAACTCTTTCCCTGATACAACAGGCCAGACAGATATCCGTGGTGATTTCTGGACAGATGGACAAACCCTGAATGTAGATGATCCATCTTCTTCCAGCCAGGGACTCTCTATCGTTAAATTCACGAACCTGAATGATGATGGTAGTTATACCACAGATGGTGGATTGGTAAATACTGATTTCCCTATGTTCCGTTTGGCAGATGTATACCTGATGTATGCAGAAGCTGTACTGAGGGGAGGCACCGGTGGCTCTGTTGGCGAAGCAGTGAATTATGTGAACCAGATCCGCGAACGTGCTTACCTGAATACGTCAGGTGATATTAACGCGTCTACCTTAACGCTCGATTTCATTCTGGCAGAACGTGGCCGTGAACTTTTCTGGGAATGTAGCCGTCGTACAGACCTGATCCGCTATGGTAAGTTTACAGGTGGCGATTATTTATGGCAATGGAAAGGTGGTTCTGTGAACGGACAATCCGTAGATACAAAATATAACCTGTATCCGATTCCATCAACTGATCTGGCTTCAAATCCTAATCTGATCCAAAATTCAGGTTACTAATCTCAAATACACGTTCCATGAAAAAAATAATTTGCTATATACTAAGCATATTCCTTTTCGCCAGTTGTAAAAAGGAAGGAGCAGAGGCAGTATTAACGGGTTTTGAAGATGCGACCCTGACTGCTACGGCTACACAGTTAGCATTGTCACAGTCTGCAAAAGATAGTGTAGTGTTACAGCTGATGTGGGATGCCGGTACCTTAAGCGTCTCTAATGGCTATGCAGTAGAAGAATCATTGATCACAACGACTGTGCAGTATGCACTGGATGCCAATTTTAGCAGCATCAAAAAAGAAGTAGCAGTGACCAGTTCTTCTCTCTCTTACACCACAGCTACTTTGAATACTTTAGTACTTGGATTTGGCCTCACGGCTGGTGAAAGTGGTACAGT
The DNA here is from genome assembly GCF_001975825.1 of [Flexibacter] sp. ATCC 35208. Classification (GTDB taxonomy): domain Bacteria; phylum Bacteroidota; class Bacteroidia; order Chitinophagales; family Chitinophagaceae; genus Chitinophaga. Next base: position 78,444 of record NZ_MTKN01000021.1, on the reverse strand, counting down.
GTACGTGCGTGTAAAATCTACCCTCACTGCAAATACATCTTCCAATTACAGCAATGTAGTAACGCTCAGCATTACGCCTTACGAATCAGGGAACGATGCCGCTTATTTATACATGGCGAGCACCGATCTCACCTCTTTTCCCTGGAAACTCTGTGCCCGGAATAAAGACGGGAAATATGACGGCTTTGTAAAAGTAGACCAGTGGTACAATTTCCTGCTTACGAATGAAGAAAGCAACAGTGCTTCCGTGATATACGGTGGTTATCCTGCAAATGATAACCAGTATGTATTATATGCCGGCAGCGATCGTTGGAACTGCTGGACGGCAAATGGCGGATACCTTTATATCACAGCCAATACAAATGCACTTACGTGGAGTGAAACAGTGATCAACTCTCTCAGTGTAGTAGGCGACTTTAATAGTTGGAGTACCACTGCCACACCCATGACGTACGATGCTACCAACAAGATATGGACAGCCAGCATCACCACCACTGCTGCAGAACAATGGGGTATCAAAGTGCTGATCAATCAAAGCTGGAGCTGGTTCTTTGGTACCAGTGAGGAAGCAGGTGTATGTACATTATATACCGCAGATGCAAATGGATTTCCGTATACAAAAGTAGGTACCTACACATTGAAACTGGATCTGAGCGATCCAAAAAACTTTAAATATTCTGTAGAATGAGGAACTTCAAGATACTGGTAGCAATGTTGTTATTGTTCGCATGTGGTAAGGACAATGGTGCTACAACAACGACCACAGATACTTCGGGATTTGCCAAAGGCGCAGATATAAGCTGGCTTACAGAAATGGAAGCATCCGGCAAGAAATTCTACAATGCCGGGGGTACAGAAATGGATGGTATCAGATTATTGCAAACGCTGGGTGTAAATGCAGTACGGCTAAGGGTGTGGGTCAATCCTACAGATGGCTGGTGTAATAAGAATGATCTGCTGGTAAAAGCATATCGTGCACATAGCCTGGGTCTGCGTATCCTGATCGATTTTCACTATAGTGACAGCTGGGCGGACCCCAGTCAGCAAACCAAACCTGCAGCATGGTCCGGCATGAGTGTTGATGAACTGAAAACAGCCGTGGCTGATCATACTACAGAAGTGCTGACCCTGTTAAAAGAAAAAGGGATCACACCTGAATGGGTACAGGTAGGTAATGAAACAGGCAATGGCATGCTGTGGGAAGAGGGAAAAGCATCCACGAATATGGCCAATTATGCTGCCTTGACCAATGCAGGATATGATGCTGTCAAAGCAGTGTTTCCTGCTGCCAAAGTAATTGTACACCTACAAAATGGCAATGATAATTCTTTGTTCAGATGGCTGTTTGACGGATTGAAATCGAACGGTGCAAAATGGGATGTGATCGGTATGTCATTGTATCCCACCAAAGATAATTGGGAAGCATTGAACACCGCTTGTTATGCGAACATGCAGGATATGATATCCCGATATGGTTCTGATGTAATGATCTGCGAAGTGGGCATGGATCAGGAACAGGCAGCCACCGCCAAAAGTTTCCTGACTGATCTGATTGCAAAATCAAAGTCTATTTCCAATAACAAAGTTTTGGGTGTATTTTACTGGGAACCTGAGGCGTATGGCGCCTGGAAGAACTACACAATGGGCGCATTCGACGACTCAGGGAAACCCACTGAAGCACTGGATGCATTTAAATAAACAGACGATATGATGATGATAAGATGGTGCCTGCTATTTGTGCTGATCTCAAATTGCTTACAGGCACAGGACCGGCAGGAATATTTGCTGCAAAAGAACTGGCAGTTTATCCAAAGCGATCCATCGGGCGCAATGGAACCAAACTTCAATGATAAAGACTGGAAAACTGTTTCCGTACCACATGACTGGGCAATATATGGTCCTTTTGATCGTAATAATGACCTGCAGAAGGTAGCGGTGAAACAGAATGGTGAAACCGTTGCCAGCACGAAAACTGGTAGAACAGGGGGCCTGCCTTATACAGGTATTGGTTGGTATCGTAACCATTTTGATGTACCTGCAGGAGCAACCGTATCGCTGTTATTTGATGGTGCAATGAGCGAAGCAAAAGTATACGTGAACGGTAAAGAAGCTTGTTTCTGGCCCAATGGATACAACTCATTTTCAGTAGATGTGACCCCTTATTTAACAGCTGATGGTCAGCATAACCTGTTAGCCGTTCGTTTAGAAAATAAGCCACAATCTTCCAGGTGGTATCCTGGTGCAGGGTTGTATAGGAATGTACATGTGATAGTTACACAAAAAGCACATGTACCTGTATGGGGTACGTATGTGACTACTCCTTATGTATCCGATGCATATGCTGCTGTGAATCTAAAAACAAACATCGATAATACAGGAGATGCAGATATCAAAGTCATCACAGAAATACTGAATGCAAAAGGAGAGAAGGTTGCAGTAAAAGAGAACATACAAAAGGTCACGCATGGCAAACCGTTTGAACAGAATTTCATCGTGAATCAGCCGGCATTATGGTCTCCCGAAACACCTAATCTGTATACGGCAAAGTCTGTGATCTATATGAACGGCGTGCAGATAGATACTTACACCACCCGCTTTGGTATACGTGATATCCGCTTTGTAGCAGATAAAGGATTCTATTTAAACGGCAAGCTGCGCAAGTTTCAGGGAGTATGTAATCACCATGATCTTGGGCCACTGGGTGCTGCAATCAATGTAGCTGCATTGCGTTATCAACTGACGCTTTTAAAAGAAATGGGTTGTGATGCTATCCGGACTTCGCACAATATGCCTGCACCTGAACTGGTTGACTTGTGTAATGAAATGGGTTTTATGATGATGATAGAACCATTTGACGAATGGGATATTGCTAAATGTGAAAACGGGTATCATCGCTTTTTTGCAGAATGGGCAGAGAAAGACATGGTGAATATGTTACGCCATTATCGCAATGATCCTTGTGTGGTCATGTGGAGTATCGGTAACGAAGTACCTACGCAATGTAGCCCTGATGGATACAAAGTAGCTTCTTTCCTGCAGGACATCTGTCACCGTGAAGACCCTACCAGACCTGTTACCTGTGGTATGGATCAGGTAAGCTGTGTGTTAAGCAATGGTTTTGCATCTATGATCGATATTCCGGGATTCAATTACAGGGTGAACAGGTATAAAGAAGCTTATGGTAAGCTGCCACAAAATCTGGTGTTAGGTACAGAGACTTCTTCTACGGTAAGTTCGAGGGGAGTATACCAGTTCCCTGTAGTAAGAAAGGGCGATGCGGTGTATAAAGATCACCAGTCATCATCTTACGACTTTGAGTATTGCTCCTGGTCCAATTTGCCTGATGAAGATCTGGCGATGGCGGAAGATAATGAGTGGTCTATTGGCCAGTTTGTATGGACGGGTTTTGACTATTTAGGGGAGCCTTCACCTTACGATGTGGATGGCTGGCCAAATCATAGTTCCATGTTCGGCATCATCGATCTGGCAGGTATTCCCAAAGATCGTTATTACCTGTACAGGAGTGTCTGGAATAAAAAAGCGGCTACATTACATGTACTTCCGCATTGGACCTGGCCGGGTCGGGAAGGGCAGGTAACGCCTGTATTTGCTTATACTAATTACCCTTCAGCCGAGTTATTCATCAATGGCACCAGCTATGGCAAACGGTTCAAAAATGATTCTACTAAACAAAACCGTTACCGCTTAATGTGGATGAATGCAGTGTACGAAAAGGGTGAAATAAAGGTAGTGGCCTATGATGAAAATGGAAAAGCTGCGGAAGAAAAGATCGTCCGTACTGCGGGTAAGCCACATCATATAGTACTGGAAGCCAATAGAGATACAATAGCTGCCGATGGGAACGACCTGGCTTATATACGTGTAAAAATAGTAGATAAGGATGGAAACCTTTGTCCGGCAGATCAGCGGTTGATCACCTTCACCGTTTCTGGTGCAGGTAGTTATAAAGCAGCTGCCAATGGAGATCCTACTTCGCTTGACTTATTTCATCTTCCTCAGATGCATGCATTTAACGGAGAGTTGACCACCATTGTTCAGTCAAAAGAACAGGCAGGAGAGATCATTGTGCAAGCAAAAGCTAAAGGGCTAAGTCCAGGAAAGATATTGCTCAAAAGCGGTTTTTGATCAATCATACAGAAAGGCGCTGGTATTACCGGCGCCTTTCTGTATTTATTTTAATATGTAAATCGTTTGTTTTAATCCCATTTATCCCCCGTTTGCTCCTTGTATAAAAACTTCATCAAATATTTAACCTCCAAATTGACGGAACCCGGAAAATCTCGTTATTTTTAAAATATTGACCGAGGGACAAAAGCTTTATAGACCCAAAACCAGGCATTGATTGAATAGTAATCAACTTATGGAACTTTAAAAGTTTGTTAAACGAATGACATTCACCTATTCATTACATAAAATACACCATCCGGACAGCTTCGGTTTTTCACCGGATGCCTATAGCCGCTTTAAATTTGGAGATGATGTAGTAGCAAGGGATTTTGGTATAGCCCTCGCCGAAGGGTATATCAGGAATCACCTGCATTATGTGCCGCCGGAAAAACAACTGGTTGTTATTTCCAGTCCATATGCATTCATTCCTACGGCTACATTTGCGATGAAGAACCACTTCGTATTCCGCCTGAACCGGTGGCTGGCCGAAGAAGGTTATCCCGTAGTACAGGAGGCCAAGGTGCACCGCACCATCACCTACAAGGAAGATTACGGAGAGCTGAATGCCTCAGAAAGGCTTAAACTGATTGGCAACGATTCTTTTCATGTCGATAAGGCGTTCCTGGAAGGAAAAACCGTAATTTTCCTGGATGATATCCGAATCACAGGCAGTCATGAAAGGATGATCCTGCGTATGGTGGACGAATATGAGCTGAAGAACGATATTTGCATGCTATACTTTGCAGAGCTGGCCAATCATTCAATTCATCCGAATATCGAAAATTATTTAAATTATCACTGTGTGAAGTCTATCTTCGATCTTGAAAAGATTATACAAGGGGATAGTTTCCAGATCAATACGAGGATTGTAAAGTATATCCTGAATTACGATTACGATTCATTTTGTATCTTTTTACAGAATCAAACGGAAAACTTTGTCAATTTGCTATATAACATGGCCCTGGGCAACGGGTATCACACCATCGACGCTTACGCCCGTAACCTCGGCTTCATCAATACATACATATATCCGACAAATAATATAAAAGCTTAGAAAAATGGCAATTAACCTTCAAAAAGGACAGAGAGAGGCAATCAATGCGCCTAAGTTCACAATCGGGCTTGGTTGGGATACCAATAGCTCTTCCACGGGCTCCGGTTTCGACCTGGATGCATCAGTTTTCATTCTCGGAGATAATAAAAAGATCTTATCAGATGCGCATTTTGTATTCTATAACAACAAAAAATCACCAGATAATGCTGTAGAACATTCCGGCGATAACCTGACTGGTGAAGGTGCTGGCGATGATGAGCAGATCCATGTAGACCTGTCTAAAATCGATCCGAATGTATCCGAACTTTGTGTGGTAGTGACCATTCATGAAGCAGAGCAAAGGCGCCAGAACTTTGGCCAGGTAAGAAACAGCTATGTTCGCATCGTTGATTCTTCCACCAATCAGGTACTGCTCAAGTACGAGCTGGAAGAAGACTTCTCTATCGAAACTGCCGTTGAGTTTGGCCGTATCTACAAGAGAAACAACGAATGGAAATTTGAAGCTGTAGGTGCCGGTATGAAAGGCGGTTTACAGGATTATCTAAATAAATACAACTAATCGACATGGCTATCAACTTACAGAAAGGACAACGCATCTCCCTCGAAAAGAGCAATGGCACCAAACTGGAAAAAGTATGTGTGGGTATCAACTGGGGCGCTATTGAAAAGAAAGGATTATTCGGACTCGGCAAAACCAAAGAGGCCGTGGACCTGGATGGTAGCTGCGTATTATATAACGAAAACAAACAAGCCCTGGAAGTTGTCTATTTTGGTAACTTGCAATCCAAGGATAGGGCGGTAAGACATAGCGGTGACGACCTCACCGGCGATGTAAATGGTAACGACGGACTGGATAACGAAGTGATCACACTGGATTTCTCCATCCTCAATCCTAACGTCACCTATGTAGCTTTTGTACTCAACAGCTTCAGAGGGCAGGATTTCGGTACCATTCCATTTGCATCCATCCGCATTTACGAAGGTACTCCAAGCAGAGTTACTGAAGTATTTGCCAAGTACGACATTGCACACGATGCCGCCTTTGCCGGACACGTATCCATGGTCATGGGAGTATTCTACAAGAAGAATGGTGAATGGAAATTCAATGCCATCGGAGAAGCTACCAAAGACAGAAAACTGCAGGAAACTGTTGATACAGTAACCCGCCAATACTTATAAGACTAAAAAATTTGCTAATGGATATCAATGCAAATACAACAACTGATGTAGTCATTGCCAGCCCTCACATAGACAGGGAAGGCAATGTAGACCTCACCGTCGTTTCTTCAGACGAAAGTAAGAAGTACGATGAAGTCAGCAAATCCCTTGTACCCGGTGATGTAAACGCCATCCTGAACTATGGTGCCGAAGTGGAGAAATCCATGGACAAGTATAGCAACGACTTCCTGACCTCCGTACGTACCTTCAACTCCGGAGAAGTAGGTGGTCACATCAACGACCTGCTGACAGAACTGAACTATATAGATGTAGATGAACTGGAACAGGGCGGATTCAAATCATTCATGTCCAAAATACCTTTCTTCAAGAAGCTGGTAGTGGATGTGAAAGCAATGTTCCAGAAGTACGATACCGTGATCGCGAATGTAGACAAGATCACCAACAAGATCAAAGCGGGTCGTATCAACTCTCTGAAGGACAATACTGCCCTGCAGACGATGTTCGACAACAATGTGAACTACATCAAGCAGATGGAAGAACTGATCATCTCCGGTCAGTACAAATACAATCAGCTGAGCATAAAGCTGGCAGAAATGGAAGGCAACCCGACTGCATACCAGGATTACGAAATCTCTGATATGCGCGAGTTCCTGCACCGTCTGGACAAGCGCCTGGCCGATATGAAGATCGTACGCTTCATCATGATGCAGTCCCTGGCACAGATCAGAGTGGTGCAGAACAACAATACTGCTATCGCCGAAAAAGCGCAATCCATCGTATCTACCACCATTCCGGTGTGGAAGAACCAGCTGACCATCGCCGTTGCCCTGCAAAGACAAAAGGCGAATGTGGAAATGCAGAAGAAAGTAGCAGATACGACCAATACCATCCTGCAGAAGAATGCTGACATGCTGAAACAAAACAGTATTGAAGTAGCGAAGCAGAATGAAAGTACAGTCGTATCTATCGAAACACTGAAACGTACTACTTCTTCCCTGATCGAAACACTGGCCGAAGTGAAACGTATTCATGATCAGGGTACTGAAAACAGAAAACAACTGAATACAGAATTGCAGTCACTTGAAACAGAACTGAGAAAGAATGTAACCAACGTATAAGGAATGCTAGAAAATGGAGGAGAACCGGGCTATCATATTAAGTGAGTCACAAAGAACGATCAGCAAACTACAACTGCTGTCAGTCTTTTTTGAAGATGAAATAATCTATAAGATCTACCTACGTACACAGGTGATCCATAAATTATTTGAGAACAATACAGACCTGGATGTGAATAAACTGGAACTCTTTCATGTTCAATATTCGTTGACCATTATCGAACTGCTCAGGAAAATCAAAATTGCCAACGAGCGGAATGTACTCATTCTCCATGATGAGATACAGCTGAACACAGACCTTATTGACAAGCTGAATAGCAACGTATTCACAGAACAAAGTTATAACCTGGAAAAGCAGCGGCAGGCACTGAAAGTAAACCAGTCCCTGCGTCGGCTTTTCCAGTTATTATCAGAAGAGAAAGATGAGTCGCCTTTCTCGAAAAATATCAATGCTTTTAGCGCCCGCTTCGCGGCTGATTTCTTCTTCGATATTCCATTCAGTCTCGTAGAAAAACTCACCGACTATAATCCTGCAGAAGTATACCGGAATGCTTACGCCACTATACACAGAAGGCTCCTGGGCATTCTGAACAAGGTAGAATTCAGGAGTGAATTCTATTGTGGATTGACAGCAGGTAGCCTGATACTGGAAGTATATAGTATTACAGGTCTGGACAGGTATTTTGTGTTTGTGCCCTCCCGCAATTTATTTCTCTTCCTTGATATGGCAGAGCTGTCAGGCATAGACCTGCATAACAATATCTCCAAAAAAGCGAAGATCGTACAGGAAATAGCAGATAAGAACGATCAGTTGCAAAGCACTGCCAGCGTGGTAAAGACGCAGATACCACCTGATATAAAAAGGTTGATATCGGATTATCATAATAAGATTGATGATGTGAATTTCCTGCAGAACCTCAGTGATGTGGATATAGAAGCCAATATTCTGAAAGCCATGTTGAATACAGATAGTCTTTAACCATGCAGTTATCCGAAGCCATCCAGTTTATACAATGTGATATATTGCAGCATGCTCCCGTTAGCAAATGGGCAGATCTGGGTTGCGGTAGTGGTTTGTTTTCTATGGCACTGGCGCATTACCTGCCTGAAGGAAGTACTATTTATGCAGTGGATCATAAACCGGCTACGCGGATTCCCGGGCATGGGATAGAGATATTTGAGCTGGATTTTGTGTTTGATCCATTTCCGTTTGGTGCTGTGGATGGTATATTGATGGCCAATTCATTGCATTATGTGAAGGATAAACCTGCATTTTTACAAAAGCTGAAAAGATATTGTTCAACATTGTTAGTTATCGAGTACGATATAGAAAAACCAGTGCCAACATGGGTGCCATATCCGGTTAGTTATAGCAAACTGACGACCTGTTTTCCTGACAAGCAGATTAAAAAATTGAGAGAACGACCCTCTGCTTATGGTCAGGGAAATATGTATGCAGCATTGATTAGTTCGTAATTTTTAAATTTAAATTATACCATGAAAAGAATTTTCCTGGCAGCAATAGCCTGCTTTGTTGTTGTTACTCTGACCCAGGGGCAGACCCTTCAAACTGTTACTACCTCAGGTGACACGACTACAAATTTAATCCGTATTACAGGTGCTAACATGCCAATCACCCTTACTGGTCCCGGCCTGGAATTGGGCTACCAGAGTGCTACCGGATTTTTGCAATCATACAACAGAAGTAGTAGTGTTTACCTGCCACTGAGCCTTAGAGGTACTACTATTACAACTACTGGCCGTACTCTTATTAATGGGGCTACAGATGATGCCAGCACTGCACTTCAGGTAAGTGGAGGGGCTTCCCTTACAAAAAAACTCTACATTGATGTTGCTGTTGAAGGGAATAATGTTTTCACGTATGGTAGTCATCTGGAACTTCACAACTCCCGTTTTACAGGTGGTTTGGCCATGAGTATCGGGCAGAATAACAGTGGTTTGATTCAGGCATATTCCTCTTCTGCTATGAATGGTAGTTTGTTGTTAAATCCCAATGGCGGTAAAGTAGGTATTGGAACTGCAAGCCCTGATCAGGTATTGACTATCAAAGGTGGAGGTATTGGTTTTGATGGGACTTCTTCTGATAAAAAATTATAGGATTACCCATTTAAAGCTCATAGCCCTTAATTGACCATCACTTGTTTTTTATGCGATTTTCCTATGAAATGCAGAGCCATAAAAGGTTTTGTGTATTTTAAACGACCCTTAAATGGGTAATCCTAAAAAATTATATTCCCCGGCAGATGGTACATTGGAATGGTACACAAACAATAATGCCGGGGAACATGGCTTTGCAATCAGCCACCAGGGTACAAAACAGGTATACCTAAACTCTTATGGAGATAGTTACCTGATGGGAGGTAATGTGGGTATTGGTACTAAGACACCTCAGTCTCAACTCGCTGTAAATGGTACAATCACTGCTACAAAAATAAAAGTAACTACTACCGGATGGCCTGATTTTGTATTCGATGAACAATACCAGCTGCCTACTCTACAGGAAGTAGAAAGCTATATCAAAGCCAATAAGCACCTGCCAGCGATACCTGGCGCAGCAGAAGTAGGAAAAGAAGGACAAGATCTGGGAGCCATCAACAAAGCCCTGTTGCAAAAGGTAGAAGAACTCACACTTTATATTATTCAGCAGCAAAAGCAGATGGATGCGATGGATGCGAGATTAAAAGCTGTAGAAAAGCAATAATAGTAAAGATACTAATATGTGCAAAAGGCATATATTAGTATCTTTATACTTTATGACCATAGCCGAAAAACTACGCCTCGCCAGCACTTCTCTATTCGGTCTCTCAATCGGAGACGCCTTTGGAGAAACCTTCTTTGGCAATGAGGACCTCATCACCAAAAGACTAATTTACAAGGAATTAAAACCAGGCAACTGGAATGTCACTGACGATACGGTCATGGCAATAGGTATTCACAACATACTTGCAAAGGAGGGAAAGATTGACCAGCAAAAGCTCGCCACTGAATTTGCCAGAAACTACAAATTAGACGATTACCGTGGTTACGGTGGCACCGCTCACACTATTCTGCGTGCAATAGGTGAGGGCGAAGACTGGAAAACAGTGAGTAGCTGTGTGTTTGATGGCATGGGCTCTATGGGCAATGGTGCCGCTATGCGTGCCGCCCCGATCGGAGCTTACTTTCATGATGATGTGGAAACACTTGTGACACAGGCCCGCCTTTCAGCAGAAGTGACACACTATAACGAAGAAGCCATTGCCGGCGCTATCGCCGTAGCCCTGGCCGCCAGCATCGTGATCCGTCAACCAGCTCTTACTGCTAAGGAATTCTTTGATTTTATCATACAGCATACACCTGACAGCGATACCCGATCCAAAATTCAAAAAGCAGCCACATTACCAGCCCATTACGACATCCGTACCATCGTTTCGATACTTGGTAGCGGGGTGAAAATGCTGGCGCAGGATACGGTGCCTTTTGCCCTCTGGTGTGCAGCCCACCATCTGGATAGTTTTGAGGATGCTATCTGGACTACCGTAAATGGCCTTGGCGACCGGGACACCACCTGTGCCATAGTAGGGAGCATCGTTGTCTTATCTGCTGGTACTGAACATATTCCACAGGAATGGATCGACCAGACAGAGGATTACAGGTCCACTCTTTTTTTCAACATCTAATGGGGGAAACTCCTTCTTTGTTCGAACCTTTTTTTTCTACAATTTGCACCCTCTATGAACAAAGACGATTTATTCTGGCTCATTTCCTCTTCACCTGCTATCCAGATGCTGCGCCTGCGCAACACTCATTGGATACTTCCATTCCTGTACAGCGTGTTCAAGGAAGAGAACCGTTTCTCTATTCCTGAGTCACAACTGGTACAAATGCTGGCCGAAGCGCTCAGCCTACAGGAAGACGGCGTGGAAGACCTGGAAGAAGCAAGGATCAACTTTGGTGAAGACGAAGAAACACGTAGCAGAAAATATATACTTAACTGGGTACAAAAACGCATTCTGCAGGATCTGCCGGATGCCGAAGGCAATACCCGCTATCAGCTCAGTGCTTATACTGAAAAAGTATTCCAGTGGATGCAGACCCTGCAGTTGCGGCAACACGTAGGTACAGAAAGCCGCTTCAAACTCCTCTTCAACTCCCTCCGCGATATCGTAGAGAACACAGAAGATGACAGAGGTAAGAAACTGGAAATACTCAGGAATAAGCGCGCCGAAATTGATAAAGAGATCAAAGCATTGGAACTGGGTATTACCCCAGACAGGTATAACAATGCCCAGGTAGAGGAACGACTGGAACTCTTTACCCGTCTCTGCTACGAACTGATCAGCGATTTCCGTGAGGTAGAAGATAACTTCAAGCAGATACACCGTACGATCGTGGAACAGCACACCCGCGCTGAACAAAGCAAAGGCGCCATCATCGGTTTTGCATTCGAAGCCTACGACTCCCTTCGCAACAGTAACCAGGGGAAGAGCTTTTATGCTTTCTGGGACTTCCTCATCTCCCGTGCCGGTCAGGAAGAATGGCGGGAACTCACCGAACAGCTCATGCACCTGGTAGACGAAAGAGGTATACAGGCAGATGAGTCTTTCCTTACAAACATCAAATCCCTGCTGCTGGAGCAAGGGAAAAACGTATACGATGCCAATGATAAGATGGCGGAAAAACTAAGCCGTATTATCTCCGAAAAAGAGATTGCACGTCACCGCCGCCTGCGCAAGCAGATCAACAGCATCAAGGAACTGGTATTCGGTTTCAAGGAAGAAGAAGACGATGTGGAAGCCGGTATCAGCATTGACGACAGTGCTGAAATCAGGATGATCCTGGAACGTAAGCTTACCCTGGAACAGAAAAAAACTATTACAGAGGTAAAACAACCGGGTACCGCCACCGAAAAAATAGAGGATATGACACGCTTCAGCCGCCTGCTCAATACCTCTCACATCAACAAAAAATACCTGTGGACAAAAGTAGAAGGGGTGCTGAAAGACAAGCAGACCGCTACGCTCAAAGAAGTACTGGAAGCCTCGCCGCTGGAATATGGCCTTGCTGAAATTATCAGCTATTACGACTTCGTAAGGGAAAAAGGTGGCAAAGCATACACCGTACAGAATACCACAGAACTGATACCTCTCAATGCGGAGCAAACCCGCTTTTTGGAAGTACCTTATCTTTTATTCGGAAAATAAACAAGTATGAGTACACCTGTCAAAATATTACCCTACGCTTCCTTAGTGGTCAAGTTACTCAAAGGACCCGTAGAATATGTAGAAAAAAGTGCCTGGGAGAAACTGTTGCAATACAAGGTGGAACTGATCATCTTTCTTCAGCAACTAGGCCTCACTCTGGTACTGGATGAACAGGATGGCTATGCATTTGTAAAGCATGCCATGTCAGAAGACGAAGAAGCCTATGTAAGCTGGGTACAACGCCGCTCTTTCTCTTACGAGGAAAGCATCATGCTGGTGTTGCTGCGCGAGATGATGGCAGAATTCGAAATCAGTGATTCCTCTTCCCGTGAGCTGATCAAGAAGAGAAGAGAGATCAAGGAATATGCAGAACTGTTCTTCAAGGAAGGCGCCAGCCGTATCCGCTTTCTGAAAGATATAGACAGGCTGATCGACAAAGTGGAAGAAAACGGCTTCCTGCAAAAAACAGAAAACAACGACCTGATCGATGAACAGAAGTTCCGCATCAGGAAGATCATCAAAGCTAAAGTAGACGGCGAAGCGCTGGAACAATTCCAGCAACAACTGCTCGCTCACCAGGAAACCCCTGTGGAGGCAGAGTAAGCAAAACCAACTCATCCAATGCAATTAAACGTATTCAGTACAGATAGTCAAAAGACCGGCTTCCGCCTGCAATATATGGAAGTGTTCAACTGGGGAACCTTTGATGAACATATTCATACAATTAAGCCAGAAGGGGAGACCAGTCTGCTCACCGGCGCTAATGGCAGTGGCAAGACCACCTTCATCGATGCCCTGCTCACCCTGATGGTGCCGGAAAAGAAATATCGCTTTTATAACCAGAGTAGTGGCAGTGAAAAGAAAGGTGACCGTACCGAAGATTCCTATGTAATGGGAGGTTATGGTATGGTGAACAACGAAGCCACCGGTGTGACCAAAACCCTGTATCTGCGCGAGAACAAAGAAGAAGCCTACAGCATTCTGCTGGCCAGCTTTGCCAACGAAGCAGAGCAATTTGTGACCATCTTCCAGGTGCGTTACTTCGTGAATGGCGACATGCGCAAGATCTTCGGTGTCGCACACAGAGCTATGCACATTGCAGACGATTTCCGTCCATTCGATCTGGGTGGTCAGTGGAAAAAACGTATCGATCAGCTCTTTAATAAAGGAGCGCGTAAACAGGTAGAATGGTTTGACGCCGCCAGCAAATATGCACAGCGACTGGTAGATGCCCTGGGTATGCAGAGCATACAGGCATTACAGCTCTTTAACCAGACGGTAGGTATCAAGGTGTTGGGTAACCTGGATGATTTTATCCGTACCAACATGTTGGAACCACGCAATATGGAAGAGCAGTTTCAGGAATTGAAAAAACACCTGACCACTTTGCTGGATGCGCAACGCAATATCGAAAAGGCAGAAGAACAGATCCGCATGCTGGAACCTATCAGGGAGCACCATGCAAACTTTGCCAACCTTTCTGCAAAGATCTCCGGTTACAAGCAGGACCTGAATACGGCTACCATCTGGAATAGCTTTACCCGTAGCCAGTTGTTGGGACAGGCTTTGCTGGAGAAACGTCTGGAAGTGACCACCCTGCTCCGCAAGATAGAAGAGTCTAAAACACAGATAAATGAACTGCTGGAACAGGAGCGTACGACCCGCAATATGCTGGAACAGAACAAAGCAGGTCAGCGCCTGCAACAACTGGAAAAGACCATCGAAGAACTGCGCCAGAAGAAAGTAGCGGCCGAAGCAAACCTGCAGGAGTTTGTGAACTGGTGCGAAGCACTGCACATAAAGGATAACGAAATCAACGACGAAGCTACCTATACACGTCTCCTGAAAGAAGCCGGCCGTGCCGCGCTGAAACTGGAAACAGAACAGCGCCTCAATGAAGAAGATGAGTACAGCGCCAAGCGTGTAAAGGAAAAAGCGGATGGTGAAAAAGATAGCCTTGAAAAGGAAATTGAACTCCTGCACCAGTCAAAGAACAACATCCCTTCTCACCTGATCCAGTTGCGCAAAGACATGTGCAATTACCTGAAAATAGATGAAGGTGAGATCCTCTTTGCAGGTGAGCTGATACAGGTGAAACCAGAAGAACTGCACTGGCAGCCTGCTATCGAAAAACTGCTGCATTCCTTTGCACTACGCCTGCTGGTGCCGGATAAGCACTACAAAAAGGTGACCAGTTATGTGAACAACAATAACATGCGTACCCGTCTGGTCTACTACCAGATCAAGGAATCTGCACTCACCCTGTATCCGGATGAAAACACCGTCTATGAAAAACTGGATTTCCATCCTGATCACAAACTCACAGAGTGGGTAGAGCAACAGATCATCCAGAACTTTAACTACACCTGTGTAGAAAACGAAAAGTCCCTGCATCGTTATGATATGGCCATTACCATCGAAGGGCTGATCAAGAACAGGGATCGTCATGAAAAGGATGACCGCTCCGGCAGGAATGACGAAGCCCGTTATGTAATGGGGTGGAACAACGACAGGAAAAAAGAAGCATTGATTGCTAAACGTAATAAGCTGAATGAAGCCATTATGTCCAGCACCGAAATATTACAAACCTGCAAAACCCGTTCTGCACGGCTGCAAAAGCAATTCTATGCTGCCGGCCGCTTAAAGGAACACAAGGGGTTTGAAGAGCTGAACATCCCTAAGCTCCAAAAGAACATTCACAAAGCAGAAGAGCAGATCGCTTCCATGCGTGACGAGAATATGGAGCTGGATGCACTGACAGAACAGTTGCAGGATGTAGAAAAACAAAAGCAGCACGTACAGGAATCACAGGCGACCCTGATCAGGAACGAAGCGTTGGCACAACGTACCATCTCTGATATGGAAACAGAGCAGGAAAACCTGCAGGCCCTGTTACAGCACATTACAGATACAGACAAAGACCAGCTGTTGCAATTCCAGCAGCAGCATAGCCAGGAGCTGAGTGAGGTGACGCTGGATAATATCGGTAGCGTGTACAAATCGCTGCGTGATAGTAAAGAACAAAACCTGAAGCAGGCAGAAGATGCCAGCCATAAGGAAGAAGTCTTGCTGAACCGCAGTATCAATCGTCTTAAAAACCCCTCTCCTGAGTTATTAGCGCGTTTTCCCGATTGGAGTGCAGATGTACATGCCATGTCAGAAGAGGCGAAAAATGCGGGCGAATACATCGAATGGCTGGATAAACTGAGCAATGATAACCTGCCCCGTTTCAAAAAGGATTTCGAAAGCTATATCAACGTCACCATCACTTACAAGATCGGTGGGCTGAATGAGGAGATGGAAAAGTGGGAGCGTGATATCACCAACACGATCCATAAGCTGAATCAATCCCTGAGTGGTATCAACTTCAACCGTTTGCCGGATACTTATATCCAGCTGGTGAAGCGACCAGTGCCTACCGGTACAGAAGTAAGGGAATTCAAAAGCCGCTTACTCGATGCCCTGCCACAGGCGGCTAACTGGCAACAGAGCACCTTCGAAGAAAAGGCCACGCACTTCCGTGAAAGGGTGATGCCATTGATCACCGCACTGGATGAAAGTGAAACTTACCGTAACAGGGTGATGGATGCACGTAACTGGTTTGAATTCTGGGCAGATGAAAGGTATCGCAATACCAATGAATCCAAGAAGATCTACCGCCAGATGGGACAATTGTCCGGTGGTGAAAAAGCACAGTTGACTTACACCATTCTTTGTAGTGCCATTGCATACCAGTTTGGTATTACGAGAGAAGGTAAAAATACCCGCAGTCTCCGCTTCATTGCGGTGGATGAGAGCTTCAGTAACCAGGATGAGGAAAAGGCAACTTACCTCATGGAACTCTGTAAGCAGCTGCACTTACAATTGCTGGTGGTAACGCCAAGTGATAAGATTGCCGTGGTACAACAGTTCATTGCCCATGTGCACCTGGTACAAAGAGTGAATAACAGGCACAGTGTGCTCTACAATATGACGGTAAAAGAATTGCAGGATAAGATATCCGATGTAGAAGTTGCCTGATTAATACAAAAATTAGACCTTTTCAGAATTACTTAAAGGGTTACCTACCTCCATCAGGGACCCGAATAAAATATTCATGAAAGAGGGGAATTCTCCAACGGGGAATGAAAACCATTTTCAGAAAAAGAGGCCGTAATCTTAACTCATGATACGGCCTCTTTTTTTATATATTGCAGAAAAATCGAAGAATAGTGATCATATCCGTCGGCATCTGCACCTACAACAGTGAAAAATACCTTCCGGAACAACTGGAAACCATCATTCACCAAACGCTTCGTGTGAATGAGATCGTAGTGATCGACGACGCTTCTACAGATCAGACTACCCGGATATTACATGATTATGCCAGCCGCTATCCGGATCTTTTCCGCATTATCCACAATGAAAAGAACAAAGGTGCGCGTAAGAATTTCGAACGTGCATTGGCAGAGAGCAGGGGAGACATCATCTTTCTGAGTGATCATGATGATTGCTGGTTGCCTGAGAAGGTGGCAAAGGTAGTTGCGCATTTTGCTGCGCATCCGCAGGACAAAGTAGTGTTTACCAATGGAGTGTTCATGGATGAAAACAGTGCCGCATTACCTTCTACCTTGTGGGATGTAGTGGGCTTTACTGCCGAAGTAAGAGCATATGCACAAACAAAAGATGACCTGCTCCGCTACCTGTTGAAACACGGTCGTATTGTAACCGGGGCTACGCTGGCGCTCAAAAAGGAGAGCCTGTCACAGATCCTGCCTTTTCGCCTGATGCACAAGATCTGGCATGATGCGTGGATCGCGCTGGTGGCTGCAAATGCAAAGATGCTGGGATATATAGAAGAGCCATTGATCCGTTACCGTGTGCATAGTAAACAACAGGTAGGGTATGGGTATATGGAAAAAATAGAAAACAATCATCCTGTACCTGTGTTGCAATTGAAAGAGTTAAAAGGAGAGATTGGTGATGAAGAACTGATACAGCTTATACATGTAAGGAGAAAAAGAGTTAGATTAGTCAGGCGTCTTTCGCGCTATATAAAAGTAGATCCTGTGATCAGTACAGAAATACTACAGGAACGTAAGGCATCGGAACAGGCTTTCTCCCGTGCAAAGTCACTGCCGGTGAGATTGCTGGAATCATTCAGGAAAATGTTTAAATAGTTATGATCAGGGCGTACAAGTTATACACAGGCAATGACGGCCATTCTTATGTACAGGTAGGTACAATATCGAATTTGCAGGTAAATCCTGCAGCATCAATTATGTTCAACGAAACACCGGCGCATAGTTTTTATGACTGGCATCCGGCACCCACTACACAGTATGTGATCACGCTTTCAGGGACCTTGTTGTTTGAAACCGGTCCGGGCGAAACCTTCACCCTTCAACCCGGCGATATACTGATAGCTATGGATACGACTGGCAGTGGCCACAAGTGGCAACTGATAGATGATCAGCCATGGAAAAGAGTGTATGTTGCATTTAAAGACGAGGCTGAGATCAACTTCGTGCCGGACGTAGTATAAAAAGAAAAGCAACCCATTACAGGTTGCCTTCTTCTCCACGTACATCTATATAGGATTTAATAACTATCGGCTCATATTATTAGGTCTGGTATACACCAGCTGCATTACATTGATATTCCGCATAGCAAATGCTGCCTCACAATAGCACAGGTAGTAATTCCACTTGCGGATAAATGCAGCACTCATATCAGGCAGCAGGTTTTCATTGAAGGCATCAAACCATGCCTTCAATGTTCTTGCATAGTCAGGACCTAAATCTTTTAGGTCTACCATTGTCATATCTCCGGTTCTGTTCACTGCATTGTTGATAGCTGCTACTGATGGTAACAATGACCCCGGGAAGATATGTTTCTGAATCCAATCCACACCTTTTCTTAAACTATCATACCTTGAATCAGGAGCAGTGATCACCTGTATGGCCAGTATGCCATCTTTCTTCAACAGCTCATGGCATTTTGTAAAGTACATCGGCAGATAATCATGCCCTACAGCTTCCAGCATTTCGATAGATACAATCTTATCAAAGCTGCCTTCCATCATCCTGTAATCTCTTAGCTGGATGTTCACCTTGTCTTGCAGGCCTGCAGCTGAAACTCGCTCTACAGCCAGTTTATACTGCTCCTGGGAAATAGTCAGTGACGTTACTTTACAACCATACGTCTTTGCCATATAAATGGCATTTCCACCCCAGCCACTGCCTATTTCCAGCACATGATCATCCGTTTTTAAATGTAGTTGCTGACACAACCGCTCATACTTTGCCAGCTGTGCTTCTGCCAGCGTCAGATCTTCTTTATAATAATAAGCACTTGAATATGTCATAGTCGGATCCAGGAAGCTGGCAAAGAAATCATTGTCCAGATCATAATGGGCAGAGATATTCTTCCGTGACCCTTTCAGGGTATTCGCTCTCCTGTTATGGTACAATCTATTGAACCAGCTAAACAGGTTAAAAGCAAATTGTTTTGTTTTACTACCTGATAATCCCGGTGTGTTCTCTACATTATGTAACGCCCACTTTATCACGTTCGTGATATTGTCTGTATCCCACAGTCCATCTACATATGCTTCTCCAAATCCTACATCTCCATACAACAGTATCCTGCTGTAAAACGCTGCATCATTGATACGGATATTCGCCCTGATATTACCTTCTCCATTTCCGATAGTGAGCTGTTCACCATCCTGCAAAGTCAGGTGTAGCAATCCCCGGTTCATACCAGCCATCACTTTCAGTACAATATCCTGATAGATACTTTTACTCTTTTTCGCATATGGAAGGGTGGATGTTTGCATGTCAAGTATAAATATGGGAATGCCGTTACCATTAACTGATGTTAATAGTTTTCCCTGTGAGAAAATATAATTATGATTTGTAAGGTCGATAAAGATCACGCTGCAGGTGCTTGTTTGCTGCTTTTGCGTGAAAGGGCAACTTCTTCAACCATAAGCGAAGTGCCTGCCAGTGAATCATCCAGATCACTTTGAACGTAATCAACGGAAAGCTTAAAAAGTAATAGAGCAGCATTCCATCCGTCAGTGGTTTTCTTTCTCCTTTTAGTGTACTGATTAAAAATCGTTCGCCACTCTTATGACAATCATCGATGCGTATATCCAACCGTGCTCCCGGTATACTCAGATCAAAATCAAATTGTGTATCCATGTCGGAGAAAGGAGACACATAAAAGTATTTACCTGTATACAGTCTGAATCCTTTCTGGTTGCGTGTTGTATCGTTCAGTAAATAAGGTTTCAATTCCCCGAATGTATTGCATACTTCTACTACAGAACAAACAGGATGTCCCTGCATATTATAACAGTAATAGAATGAAACAGGATTGAACTGATACCCTAACGTACATAAATTAGTCAGTAGCATGACGCGCCCGATAGGCGTTGTAATGCCCTGCTGTTGCAGGTAAGCAAGGATCTGTTCACGGGTGTTTTGACTATCTGTTATCTGCAAATGATCTTTATCGCGAAAATTAAACAGGTTAAAACGATTCCTGCTCATAAAGCGCAGGTGCCTTGACAGATAATCAACTTCATCCAGATCGATGTAAAACATAAACACCTGGTAATTGAACTGGTGCCGCTTTGGCGACAGCCTGTGGTGCATTACCTGTGCCCTGTATAAACATGAATGAATAGAGGTTCCGCTCATGAAAATATCTACGGAATAAATCGTTATATGGATTAAATGACGCGTCTCTTTAACAAATGAGAACAGAGATTCACCGCGCTGGTAAATGCATCTTCGTGGAATCCATATTTAAAGTAACTACCACAATAGTAAACAGGACCATCGGCATTCAATTGGGGTAAAGCAGACTGGGCTTCAATAGCAGCCAGATCAAATAGCGGATGCTCGTAGTCTATCTCTTTGATGATCTTACTGGCATCCAGCTGTGCATGGGGATTGATAGATACGAAATAGTTTTTCTTGTCGGATACGCCTTGTAGCTTATTCATCCAGTAAATGGTGCTGGGTTGCTCGTTGTCTATACGATAGTTCCAGCTGCTCCACGCCAGCTTTTTAAGTGGCATGGTCTTCTCATCTGTATGTAATACTGCTTTGTTGTATTGATATTTGAAAGCAGAAAGTAGTTGCTGTTCTTTATTAGTTGGTGTGTCCAGCAATGCCAGTGCCTGGTCGCCATGGCAGGCCAGTATCACTCTGTCGTACTCCTTTGCTGTGCCATCTGCAGTATGCACGGTAGCTTTTCCGTCAGGCGTGCGTGTTACTTTTACTGCTTTTCTGTTGGTGTGAATGCGGTTTCTGAAAGGCGCAATTAAGATCTCTCTGTATGACTGACTCCCTTTGTCCAGTGTATACCACTGGTGTTGTGTATGCAGGCCGAGAAAACCATGGTTGTAAAAGAAACGGATGAGTGTCACCGCAGGGAAGTCCAGCATCTGCTGCATAGGGGTAGACCACACAGCGGAGCTCATGGGTACGAGGTATTTCCACAACATGTCTTCACCATAACCACCTTCGCGTATAAATTGGCCGATAGTATGATTCGCATATTTAGGATCATCCAGAATACGTACGCTCTCTTTATTGAAGCGGCCAATCTGCATGAGCATCCTGATGTATGGAGGATTGAAAATGTTTTTGCGCTGTGCAAAGAGATGATTGATACTGGAACCGCTATATTCAAGGCCAGAGGGAACGTGTTGCACACTGAAAGACATGTCAGTCTTTTTCACAGGTGCTTTAATCTGTTCAAACAGTTTACAAAGGTTGGGATACGTCTGGTAATTAAAAACCATAAACCCGGTATCAATGTACACCGGTTTTCCATCTTCATCTACAGTCACAGTGTTTGTATGACCACCTACATAATCGAGTTGTTCATAAAACGTGATGTCGTCAGTAGGGTGTAGAAAATGTCCGCATCCCATGCCGGCTATGCCGGTGCCTATGATTGCTGTTCGTAACATATATTTTGTAAAAATCTTAATACCGAGTAGGTGGATAATTGTCCGCCCGGGCCTTTCAGGTTGTAATCAAACCCGTGTGTGGCCCATGGCAGTGAGAGAAAGAAATGTTTAATACCGTTGTCCTGTAGTTTCTTTTCCAGTCTGATGCTATGTTCATACGCTACGAGTACATCATGTTCACCATGAATGATTAACGTAGGCACTGTGCTTTTATTCACGAATTCAACGGGGGAACTGGCTGCATAATTATTCGGAACAGCGCTGTAAGTGCCACCCAGGTAGTTTTCCATGACCTTTCTGGAATCCATCACCAACGGACTTGCAGGTAGTGAATATCCCCATACCATATCAGCAGGACCATAGAAATCTACTACACCTTTTAAACCCTGCACATGCTGTTTGTAGGCTGCCAGTAGTGCAATCTGTGCACCTGCAGAACGTCCCACCAGTACGAAATTGTTCGTATCAATTCCTAATTCTTCCGCATGTGCGCGCAGGTATTCCATGGCCTGATACACATCTTCTACCGGTGCAGGGCAGATGTTTTGCGGTGCGAGTCTGTAATTGATAGCAGCTACATGATAGCCATGATTCGCCAGATATATATTCAGTTCAGGCAGATCCTGGCTATTCCCACTGCTCCATGATCCGCCATGCACCATTATTATACAAGGATGATTGCCCGGATGTATAGCAGGGTAGAAGTCCAGATGCAGATTGCCACAATAAGGCAGACTTTTATAAGCAACAGGCGCTTCTTTGTAACCGGAGAATATGACAGACAGGTTCAAAGGCGTGGCGTCCGATTGATCGCCAAGGGCCTTGTCCATTGCTTTTGGCAGGTGACTGGCTACATCATATGCTCTAAAGAGCGGCGATAGAAAAAGTACGATGGCAATCAAGCCTAATACTGTTCCAGTTGTAGTGTAGCGTTGCGCCAGGAAACCACTCAATAAAACCACTATCGTAATAGCAATAAAAACCCACGCGAATTCAGCTGCTGCAATAGCGAGCTTCCACAGGTTGTAAGTTGGTGCTTTGATAACTGTGAGTAAAGATGTCAGCAGTAAAAGGATAATTAAAATAAGACGGATCATACAGTGTTTTTTCGAAACAGGTAATGACTGACTATCCATTCATTCCCGTTGTTATAATTCCATAGTTCAGCGCAGGCCATATAGAACAGGCGCCAGTATACCCACCATTTCAGTGCCTGATCCTTTCCGTAGGTAGTTTCGAACAGTGGCATTATTTCCGCTTTATGATCATCCATATTGCGCAACCATGCTTCTGCTGTCTTGCCGTAATGTGTACCTGTTACATGCCAGTGTTTACTGACAGATAGATGTTCGTTAAAGTAGAACATGAGGTCATCGCCCGGCATTATTCCCCCCGTAAAGAAATATTGGCTCATCCAATCGCTTTCATCTTTCACTTCAAACAGGTAAGTATACTCTTTGTGTGTAAAGATATGAATGAACAGCTTTCCGTCTGCTTTTAAAAATAAAGCTACCTTTTTCAGCAATTTTTCATAGTTGCGCATATGTTCAAACATCTCTACAGATACGACTCTGTCGAACTGCTGATCTGTATGAAATACATTCATGTCTGCTGTAATCACCGTGAGGCTGGTGATGCCGCGCGCCGCGGCTTGTGCATCGATGTATTCTTTTTGCGTACGTGAGTTAGATACCACCGTAAACCGGCTCCCGGGAAATTTTGCGGACATAAAGAGAGACAGTGATCCCCATCCGCAACCAAGTTCCAGTACGTTCATATCATTGGTCAGTTCCGCTCTCTGACAGGTTAGTTCCAGCATATCTCTTTCTGCTGTATCCAGCTCCTGCACACCTGGCTGCCAGTATCCGCAGGAATATTTCAGGTGTTTACCTAAGCAATATTGATAAAATGGAGTGGGTACTTCATAGTGTTGTGTATTGGCTTCAGCAGTATTGACGGCAATAGGAGACGCTTTTAGCTGATCGATCAGCGACATGAGGTGTGCCTGTTGTGCTTCTGCATCACCTTTGTTCTCATCGTCCAGTCTTTGCTTCAGCAGTTTTCTGATGCCTTTGCGCAACAATATATCAGGAACAGAATTTTTTTCAATGAGGGTATCGTACCACATGTTGAATATGATTGAAAATGATAAACACAATATGTAAGAACGGAATTTTATTGTCTGGCAGGGAACCAGGGAATGAAGGCGCTGGTGCTGCGCTGATAGGCTTTATAGGCTTCTCCTTTGGAACGCAATGATTGCTCTTCTGTAGCTGGAATGCCTGTCACTTTCAGTAGCAGGTACAGTATGATCAGGGGACTGATCACGCCGAGATATCCATAAGGAGAACCAAGTGCAAAGATGCTGTAAGATACCCACATCATCCATTCGAAAAAGTAATTAGGATGTCTTGAATATCGCCATAGTCCTGTATTGCATACTAATCCTTTATTTTTAATTTTGAATGTATGTAATTGCCTGTCTGCAATAGCTTCGCCTGCTACGCTCATGAACCAGAGTATGATACCCGTATATTCTGCAATGCCTAATGCGCTTTCTTTATTCAGGGCACAGATGATAAATGGTATGGACAACAATACATTTGACAATCCCTGAAACTGGAAGAACCAGAAGAATTTCCTGTCGGCATGTGGCGCCCATTCCTTTCGCAGTTGCTGATAGCGGCCATCTTCGATAGCTAAATGATGAGAGATCCTGATCAGTAAATGTGTGCCGAGTCTGATGCCGGCAATGATCACCATGCCGCAGATCATATACTTACGCAGGGTATAACCATCTGCCAGTAATAGCAATAATATGCCGATGACCGGAAAGTTGTAAGACCAGAATATATCTACTACGCTGGCATTATTGATAGCACGCGCCCATCCCCATACCATGGCCATGATCATTGCACATACCATGATAAGCAGTAAGACGATAGTAAGGTTATCCATGTTGTTTCCCGAATAATTCTTTAAGGCCTTCTCCAGGCGAGAGACGGAAAAGCTGCACAAGCATATATATACAACTGGCAATGCTACCCAGTGTAACTAATAATACAAGCCAGGTTCCTTTGCTGAAGATCGTTTTTTCCTTGTAACAGATCCATACAAAAATGACCAGCACATTGGTATAAAAATCCCAGAGCGTGGCGCGCATCCAGGGTATACCGCCTAAGAAATCCCATTCTTTGAACAGGTTGCTTGCTATACTGGTCGTGATCACCACATAACACATCCAGATCAATAATGCGCTGAATAGTAGTTTTAAAAAAGTGATCATGTGCTGCCGACAGATTTGCTAATGACGGTATGATAACATACGTAAGAATAAATACCTTTGGTTTCACACTACAGGGAATAGTCTGGTTCAGGCTGCTGCCACTCATCAATTAACGATAATTTAGTTTGCCTAATTTCCATAATAGCAGTATCTTTTCTATACCTGTCACTTTTTACAAGGACGAACCCGATCGTAAACTTTGAATTTTAGAGCACTATGGCAGAAAGAAAGACTAATTCGTCTAATTATCAGAATCAATCGTTCCTGGAGAGCAAGTGTCCGTTGAATGAGTTGTTGTTTTCTATGAGCCGTCGCTGGACGACAGATATCTTATTCTGTATAGAAGCAGGCAATAATAGATTTTCAGGAATCAGGGAAGAGCTGACCTACATTACAGATCATATCCTGTCAGACCGGCTAAAAACGCTGGAAAAGACAGGGCTGATCACCCGTCAGCAGTTTCCCGGCATGCCGCCTAAAGTTGTTTACTCACTCACGGAAAATGGAGTAGAACTTTGTGGCTTACTGGAAAAATTGTGTGAATTTTCCAGTATTATCTACGACGAGAAAGCTGTCGCAGTATAGTATTGCCTTGAGCATTTCACGTTGTGAAAAACTCTATATTTTGAGTATCTTACCTGGATACTACCCACACCATGAAGAAACTGACCCAATGGTTTTGCATGTCTGCACTGGTTTTCTCTCAGGCACATGCCCAAACCCCTACTAAAGAAGATCCCCGGTTTGCCGGATTAGACAAAGAATTTAATAGTATCCTTCATACCTGGCATGTAGCCGGTTTCGCTGTAGCCGTAGTAGAGAAGGATAAAATTGTGTATGCCAAAGGCTTTGGTTACCGGGATTATGAGCATAAGTTGCCCGTAACCCCGAATACGCTGTTTGCCATAGGCTCCAACACGAAAGCCTTTACAGCAGGATTGTTGGGCATACTCAGGGGAGAGGGGAAAGTGGACTTTGAACAGCCGGTTCGCCGTTTCCTGCCAGAGCTGGAGTTTGCCACACCTGAACTGAATGAGCAGGTGACTCTCAGAGATATGATGACGCATCGTACCGGCGTGCAACGCTACGACTATTCCTGGTTCGTCTTTCCACCCACAAGCAGGGACTCTCTCTTGTGGCGTATACGTTATTTTCAACCACACACACCTTTGCGCTCCCGGTGGGAGTACAATAACTTTATGTACCTGGCACAGGGCAAAGTGGCAGAGAAGCTGACCGGTAAAAGTTGGGAAGACAATATCCGGCACTACTTTTTTGAGCCACTGGAAATGTCGCATTCCGATTGCTCCGTCACAGAAATGGTGAAGCAGGAGAACGTAGCCTTGCCATATAGCGTAGCCCAGGATAGCATTATCAAAAAACTGAATTACCACAATATCGATGTAATCGCCCCGGCAGGCAGTATCAACAGCAGTGTGCTGGATATGGCGCACTGGGCAAGTATGTGGATCAATGGTGGGAAATACAAAGGGAAAGCCGTGCTGCCTGAACCCTATGTGCGCGAAGCTACAGGTTTGCAGATGGCTATCTGGTACGATCAGCCAGACAAATTACATCCTGACCTGCACTTCAACGGCTATGGGCTGGGGTGGTTTTTACGCTCTTACAGAGGCCACTATCAGGCGGAGCATGGGGGGAATATAGATGGCTTTTCTGCCCTTACCTGTATATTCCCTACAGATAGTATAAGTATCATTGTATTGAGCAATCAGTCGGGTTCTAAAGTACCTGATATCGTGCATAATATCCTTGCAGACAGGGTGCTGAAACTAAGTAAAATAGACTGGAACGGAGAGGCTGATAAGGCAATACATACAAAGAAACCTGTAGCCGATAAAAAGGAGGATACCGTTATTATAAAAGGTACTACCATTATCCGTCCACTCGCGGAGTTGACTGGCACCTATGGCAATAACCTGTATGGTAATTTTGAAGTATTTCAGCAAAATGATTCACTGTTTGCGCGGTTCCCTGTGGAAACGGTGTATTTAAAACATCGTGGGTATGATATATTCGATGCAAACAGTACTACTGATCCCACAGCAGGTAGTATGACTACAATCCATTTCCTCATGGATGATAATGGAGACATCAATAGTCTGAACATGAGACTGGATGATGATACCCCGGCGGTGTTTGCAAAACGTAAATAAATTAAAATAGGATGAATTAAAAATAAATGAAACTTCTTAGAGCTGCATAAATGGAAACCTGGATCCATCAGGTATCCAAATTAAAGGAGCGTGTATCTTTTGTTGATACACGCTCTTTTCTATTGTTTCGCGACGAGTTTAAACTGGATATTCACCTGCGAATTAATCAACTTATCCTGCATGGACTTATCTGCTCTATATGTCATGCCCCACAGTGTTCTGTCAATATTAAAATTCGCTTCCGCCCTGATCACACCTTTTTCTCTTGTAATAAAAGCGGGAAATGAAATGTTCTTTGTTGAATCCTTGATTGTCAGATTTCCCTGCACAGTATAGTTCGCATCTTTCATCAATACCTCATTCCCTACAGAAGGTTTAAAATTGCTCACACCTGTAATCTCAAAAGTTGCCACCGGGTATTTCTCAATATCAAAGAACATAGGTCCTTTCAGCTCTGCTTCCAGCTTATGTTGCAGCATGGAATCAGTAGGTGCCAGATCTTTATCTTCCAGTGTACTCATATTGATTTTAATACTACCACCGGTAACCAGTGTATCCTGTACGTACAATTTGCTTTCCAGCAGTCTGAAAATGCCGGTATGCTTACCCGTAGGCTTTGTACCGATAAATTGCACCACACTTACTGTAGTATCTACATGATATGACCTCCCTTCTCCTTCCTTTACGGACTGGGCATCTTGTATCGTTGCTTTGTCGGCCTTTGGCGCCTGCTCACAGGCTGCCATGAACGTCAGCAAAATGATTGGAACTATATATTTCATAAACTACATTATTCTCATCTCAGCTGCCAGCTATTTCCCGGTTGCCCACCCAGACAAATCGTCTGAGAATAAATTCCGGGTTTGTAAAGCTTGCATTTCCGGCAGGGTTGCCTCCGGTCACATGAAAATCAGAGAAAGCTGCGTGTTGGTTCACCCAGATAAAGCCGGTTAAATTGAAAGAAACCGGGGTGAATACGCTGTTCATCGCTTCCGTGATCTTTTCCTTTGTGTCCGGGTTTATAGCATATGCTGCACAGGTAATTGCCCCATGTTGTTCTGCCATCTGACGGGCCAGTTGAATAGACTCGTCCGTATCTTTTGTTTTTACCAATAACAAAACCGGGCCAAATAATTCCTGTTCAAAAATGTGTTTGTCGGTGCTTGCCACCTGCAGGATGGCTGGCGTAAAGCCTCTGGCGTGTGCAAACTCCTCATTTACCAGTGGCTGGCCTTCCAGTACCACCTTCGCACCCAGTTTACCGGCGTTGTGTGCCCGCTGCAGGGTCGTATCGTTCTGGAGTGCACCCAGTGTACCGGCACCCATTTTAGGATTGCTGACAAGGGCGGTTACCGCATTTTTGAATTTTTCTACTACTTCGTCAAAAGAAAGTGTGCCGTTAGGGGTTTGTACGCCTCCCGCAGGTATAAAGAAGTTCTGTGGCGCGGTACACATCTGTCCGGAGTACAGGGATACGGAGAATGCCAGATTCTGCATCACCGCATCTATATCAGCTACGCTATCCAGGATCACAGAGTTGACGCCCGCTTTTTCAGTAAAAACAGTTTTACCAGACAGGGATTCTACATAATTTCCAAACTGGCTGCCCCCTGTATAATCAATCAATTTAATACCGGGATGTTCGCACAAAGTTTTGGTGATCGGCGCTGCGGTGGTATCGGTGGCCAGCTGGCACAGGTTAGGGCTAAAGCCTTTCTCCTGCAACACCTGTTGGATAGCACTTACCGCAATCGCGATAGGCAGAATGGCCCTGGGGTGAGGTTTCACGATCACAGGGTTGCCTGTTACCAGGTCTGCATATATTCCAGGTAGCGAATTCCATACCGGGAATGTAGAGCAACCGATTACAAGCCCCGGCCCTTTGGGCATAGCCCTGAAATTCTTTTTGAGTTGGAGGGCGAATTTACCCATAGGTTTTTCCCACAACTGTTCGGCAGGGTAGCGGTTCAGTTCATGGTAGCCCATGGCAATTGCTTCCAGTGCGCGGTCATTTGCATGTGGTCCGGATGCCTGAAAGCTCATCATAAAGCTCTGCCCGGTGGTATGCTGGGTAGCGTAGGCGATGTCAAAAAAATACGTCTGTATACGCTCCAGGGTTTCTACCAGGATATCAGCCCGGATGTCCACAGTTGTATTGCGCCATTGGGGAGCCGCGGCAACAGCTTTTTCTACAAGATCGTCCGCAGTGAAGAGGGGATAGGTAATGCCAAGTGGTTCCATGGTGTATGGAGATACTTCCTCACCGGCCCACCCGGATTCACCGGTTTGTAAAAGTTGTGAAAAAGGGGTGTTGAGTTGTGCTTTGTACCTATTCTGGCCTTCTTCGGGGGCTTGCTCGCCATAAGCTTTGGGGTGCTCAGGGTATTGCGAGTAGAATGCGCGCTCGTGATTAGCCTTCACGGCTTTGTCAATCGTGTTTTGGTGTTTGATGGTAAGCATATGTGGAATTTGAATAATTAGCTTTTCATGCCGGGGCTTGCGTCGGCACAAGCCCCGGTTGATCTCTTTACCATCCTTCAGTCATTATCTTGCCAATGAGAAACGGTTATCGTTATAGTACTCATCAGCTCTCACCTTCAGGGGATGGCTGCGCTGGTATTGTAAAAACGCGTCGTATTCAGCTTTATGCATATTTGTCCAGGCTTTGAAAGCAGATTGGTTGCTTACTGGGCCAAAGATCCACTGGGTGTAAGCGTCGAATAAACCTTCTTTCAGCAGGCTGCGCTGGTAGTCAAATAATGCGTAGGGGAACTTTACACCTGAGAAGTTGAACCAGTCCAGCAGGAAACGGGTCCTTACCATCACCAGGCTCTCAGGGTCAATACCTGTCATTACTACTGATGTCTGTTTGCCCATGGAGGCTTTATAGCTGTCAGCAAATTCGGAGGCTGAGCGCTTTTTGCTCTTCCGCTCATTTTCCATATCCTCGAGGGCCTGGGTCATGAGCGTTGGATCGTTGTATAATTTTTTATACGCATCTATCAGCATGGTACGTACCTCTGCGGTACGGTCTGTATAGCTCTCCAGGTTGACGAAGATCTCACCGTAAATGATGATCCAGGAAGGATCTTTTACGTAAGAATACGCCCTGCAGGCATTGTAGTAGTTGCCAGGGAAAGTAGGATCTTTTTCAATCCCTTTCAGCCAGTTGGCCATCCCACCTTCATACACTTTCAGGAACATCAGCAGTTGTCCGTTGTCATTATACAGCTCGCCGCTTTCAGGGAAGCGCTTCAGGCCTTTTTCGTACAATTTCTGGGCTGTTTTCCATTCCTGGTTTGCCTGGTAAATATTACCGGCTATCTGGTAGAGTTGTGGATCAGCGTCCTTTTTACTCAGTAGTGGTTCGATAGTGCTTTTGGCTTTGCTCATATTGCCCTGAAGGAAATAGGCAAATCCCAGCTGCTTCTTATATTGGGTATTGTCAGGATCCATGGTAATGGCCTGGTTCAGTACCAATATGGCATTGGAATAATCTCCGCTGCGGAGAAAGCCGGTGGCGGTGTTAAATAATTCGTTGGCATCCTGTGCGAAAACCGGTACGGTCGCGCAAAAGAAGCCAATACATATAGCTATTTTCAATAAAGAAGCCCTCATGTACATCCTTGATCTTTCGTTTGATGTAAAAATAGGTAAAAAATATGCCAAACCTGCTTATAGCACATGGGATACGAGTCCGTCTCTTAATTTGGGTTCGAACCAGGTACTTTTAGGAGGCATCACATTACCACTATCTGCAATGTCAAATAATTGTTGAATGGTGACCGGGTACAATGCAAAAGCGACTTTGTATTCTCCGCTATCTACGCGTTTCACCAGTTCCTGTAATCCCCGGATACCGCCTACGAAGTCGATACGTTTGTCAGTGCGTTGGTCTTTGATACCGAGCAGTTTATCCAGCACGTTGTTGGAGAGGATGGTGACATCCAATATTCCAATGGGATCATAGCTAAAGGTGCCATCCTGTGCCACCAGGCGATACCAGCTGCCATCCAGGTACATACTGAATTCATGGAGCATAGAAGGGGCTTGTGGCAGGTGACCGATGGGTTCTATTACAAAGTCGTATTCCAGTTTGGAGAGCAGATCTTCTTTGCTCAGGCCATTCAGGTCTTTGACCACTCTGTTGTAATCAAGGATCACCAGCTGGCTGGCGGGGAAGATGGTGGTCAGGAAATAATTGGCCGGATCATCGAGGCCAATGCGTTGTTGTTCTTCCAATTCCTTTTGTACCAGGGAGGCGGATGCGGCACGATGATGCCCATCTGCGATATATGTATATGGTACTTTGGTTTCGAAGAGCGCAGTGATCTCGTCGTTGGTGGCTTTGTCATCCACCACCCAGATGGTGTGCTGAATGCCGTCGGCAGCTGTGAAGTCGTACGCAGGAGCATGATGCGCTGTCCATTGATCAATGAGAGAATTGATGGCAGGAACATCATTGTAGGCAAGGAATACATTGCCTGTTTGTGCGTTGGTAGTTTTGATATTGTTGATCCTGTCCTTCTCTTTGTCAGGACGGGTGAATTCGTGCTTTTTGATAATCCCGCTATTGTAATCGGAGATGGACGAAATACAAACAAGACCTGTCTGGCTGCGGCCATTCATGATCAGGCGGTAGATGTAATAGGCGGGGGCGTCGTCCTGGAAGAGGGTCCCATCTTTGATAAATCGTTGCAAATTTTCTGCGGCTTTATCGTATACAGACTGGCTATACACGTCGGTACCATCTGGCAGGTCGATTTCTGATTTTGAAACGTGGTAAAAAGAGTAGGGGTTGCCGGCTGCTTCTAATTTAGCTTCTGGAGCGCTTAAAACATCGTATGGTCTGGCTGCAACTTTCTCAGCCAGTGCCGGTGTGGGTCTTAATCCTTTGAACGGTCTGATGATTGCCATATTGAAAGGTAATTGTTAGTCAGGTAAATGTAACTGCAAATAGGCAGATGAGCAAATACAAGGCCACAATGGTGTTTGCATTAAAAATGACTGCCGCAGGGGTTGGCCCAAAAGCAAAAAGCTCCCACCTGCGGTGGGAGCTTTTTGCTTTTATAGTAAGTAAGATTATGCTTTCTTCAGGCTAAAATATTTCATTGCCTCTACCAGTACTTCCACACTTTCATATGGCAATGCATTGTAAAGAGAAGCACGGAAACCACCTACACTGCGATGCCCCTTGATACCTACAATGTCTTCCTTCTTTGTAAATTTCAGGAACTCATCTTCCAGTTCAGGTTTATCCATGATAAAGCAAACGTTCATGCGGCTACGGTCTTCCTTCGCCACAGTACCACGGAATAACGGGTTGTGATCGATTTCATCATACAGGAACGCTGCTTTCTTCTCATTTAATTTTTCAATTCCTGCAGCACCGCCCTGGTCTCTCAACCAGCGTAGCGTGAGCATGGAAATGTAAATTGAAAATACGGGAGGGGTATTCAACATTGATCCATTCTCAATGTGATTACGATAATCCAATATTGTTGGAATCTTGCGGGTTACCTTGCCAAGAATACTTTTGCGTACAGCTACCATAGTAACGCCAGCAGCGCCCATGTTTTTCTGTACACCGGCATAGATGAGCGAGAACTTGTTGAAGTCCATTTGTCTGCTCAGGATATCACTGCTCATATCACCAATCAGGGGTACATCTACGGTTGGAATGTTCTGCCATTGTGTACCATAGATGGTATTGTTGGTTGTGATATGCAGGTAAGTTGATTTGGCGGAAACATTAAATTGTTTGGGGATGTAATTGTAGTTACTTTCTTTTGAACTACCAGCTACGTCTACGAAACCAAACTGCTTTGCTTCTTTAATCGCCTTATTGCTCCATACACCGGTATCTATGTAAGATGCCGTTCCATCATTTTCAAGTAAGTTCATCGGAACCTGCAGGAATTGCTGCGTAGCACCACCATGAAGGTAGAGTACTTCGAAATCATCTTCCAGTTGCATCAGTTCGCGTACGAGATTACGTGCCTCATCAATTACAGCCTGAAACAGTGGAGTCCTGTGCCCTATTTCCAATATGGACATTCCTGACCCCTCAAAGTCAATCAAAGCCTTACTAGCCTTATACAGAACCTCATTTGGTAATACGGAAGGTCCCGCGTTAAAATTGTGCACCTTCATAGGTCGATCTAAATTAAATAAATTGTTAGCTTGTTCCACTTTGCTTCTTGGTTTTGTCAGAGGAATGGATTAAAAAATAGATAATGGCATTTCAAATCAGATGCTGATGTTGTGTAGGATAAGGCTAAAAAGATAGTAGTAACAAAGATAATTTATATTTTTTTAAAATCGAAATTAATTGAAAAGCCCTTGGGTACTCAGTTTTCTCTTTTGCACAAAGCTTGTGCCAGCTATTCCTCCACACGACCGATCATTTTGCCTGTGTCTGGCAGGGGCGTATTCTCTTTCAGTTTTTTGTTAATATTATTAAGTGGTGGCTGGCCAGCATCGACCCAGGCAGTATACCAGCAACTGGCTACTGCATGAATGGCTGCCCGCATACGCCGTTCTACCATATCGCCCAGCAATTGCTGATACGCTTTCGTATAGGAAGTAGCGTAAGTACGTACCAGTTTTCCTTTCCTGTTTTCATAAGCATATTTTGTGTCTGGCGGCGTACGTTGACTCAGGGCTTTCTCCTGTTTTAATACGGTGTCTGCTGCGCCGGCACTACTACTCACTACCTGCCATATAAAAGTTGGAACATCCCTGATATAAACGGCCTTTCCACACCAGTAGTTGAAACTGCCATCCGCCAGCAGTTCGGGAATGCGGGATTCCCATAAACCATGAATACCTTCCTGCCCGGTGAACTGTCCGTTGTGATTAGAACAGGCATGCAGGGGCACATGTGCATCTGCCACATAATGGCCCAGGTCAGCGCTGAACCGGAGTATTTTGTCAGGATCTTTTTCCTGGAAGGCTTTGGATAGGCGCGCCATCATGAGCGGAATGTACCAGGGTACAATTCCATATTGTAGCAGGCTATCTTCCCCAAACTGTAGCAGGGCTGCCGGCCAGCTACGGGGTATCCAATCGTAAGGTGGTGAGCCATAGTGATCGATGTCTATGTAATGACGGGGGCCTTCGGCAGCTACGATATATCTTCTTTTATCAGCATCTGTAGCATGCGCTTTCAGGTAGGCCTGCTGCGGCTTGTAGAGTGCGAGCATAGCGGGTGGCAGAGAGAATACCGCCAGCTCATTGATCCGCTGATGGGCAAAAAATCCCCAGCCCACAGTTTTGAATGGGAGGAGGATGCAAACAACAATGGAAAACAATCTTTTAAAAAACATGATTATTTATGGTGGTGTTCCAGGGAGGTCACCCCACCACTCACGGCAAACTTCATCGCTTCCCCTGCAGAAATATTCGTAAGGGGTTTTACCTTTTCAGCAGGCACCATGAATACTTTACCCGTGATGGCGTAAGCATGTGGCACGTATACCGCCATGTAGCCTTCCAGGCCCAGGATGGTTACGTCCGGCTGGGTGATGAAGCCCATTTCCCATACGTCCACACCATAGATCTGGACAAGTACAGGGTGATCGAACTTCTTCTTTTCCCCTACAAAGGCGTCGAAAACGTCTTTGACAGATGAGTAAATATATTTGATGAAAGGTGTCTTTTCCAGGATGCCGTCAAATAGGGCAAAGATCCTTCCCAGAATAAAAGAAGAACTCAGGTAACCTACTGTCACAACCAGGAGTAATACCAACGCAAAGCCCACCCCCTTGAACCGGAGGTAGCTAAAAGGAGCCTCCTGAGAGATAAGGTCCTTCGGGAAGATGTTGTCGATGGTTACAAACAGGTAATACAAAGTAAAGGCGGTCACACCGATAGGTGCCAGGATCAGCAGACCCTGGAAGAAATACCTTAATATCTTCGAAGCCAAAACTTTAAGACGGGTTTTTGGAGACATAATTTGTTATAATAACTGGGCAAAGGTACTATATAATGAGGCAATGTGTTTTTTAACTTCAACTTATCTACATTAAATAAAATCATTCTGGAAACTTTCAAAGTCTAAAAAGTTTCCATAGTTTTAGGATAACCTAATTCTGGCTCCAAATACACTATCCAATGGAAATACAATCACGTATTCTGGATACTGCCTTCAATCTGTTCAGCCAATGTGGCACCAGATCCATTACCATGGACGACATTGCCCATAAAATGGGTGTCTCCAAAAAGACCCTCTATGCCCATTTCGCCGACAAAGACGAATTGGTCACCCATGCGATTATGCGTTACCTCCACGCGGTAGACGCCGACTGCAAAGCAAATCAAACCCAGGCCGTCAATGCCATCGATGAGCTCTTCCTCGTCATGGAAATGCTGGACAAACAGTTCAGAAACATGAAGCCACTTGTGCTCCTCGACCTGCAAAGATATCACTCCACCGCCTACCAGGCCTTCCTCTCTTACAGAGATACCAGCCTGCAAAGCACCATCCGCGAAAACCTGCAGAGAGGCATCCGGGAAGGACTCTATCGCTCCGACCTGGATGTGGATGTACTCACCCAATATCGCCTGGCTACAGCCATGCTCTGTTTTCAACCAGATGTATTCGCACCCGGGTTGTATGAAATGAGTAAAGTACAACGCATTTTATTGGAACATTTTCTCTATGGACTTGTTTCCAGTGAGGGATTTGAAAGGATTGAAGCCTACAAACAACAACTATCGTAAAACCAAATGACCTTTATGCAAGCGAACAAAAAGCGGACAGGATGGATAGGAACCTTGCTGCTACTGATCTTTCACACGGGAATGGCCCAGTCTCCCACCAATACGCCGTTAGCGCCGATGTCGCTCACTGCGAAAGAAGCGGTTGACTATGCCCTGGCTAACCAGGCCACCGTGCGAAACGCTAAACTGGATGAACTGATCCAGCTGGCAAAAAACAAAGAAGTCAGCGGAATGGCCCTGCCACAATTGAGCGGCGCAGGTTCCTTCCAGCACAATCCAATCGTCCAGAAACAACTGATCGATGCTTCCAACTTCTCTGACACTGTGCCCAAAGGTACCCTCGTGCCCTTCGCCTTTGGCCTTAAATTCAATGTGCTCGGCGAAGTGAAATTCAGCCAGGTACTCTTCGATCCTAGTGTACTCGTCGCCCTACAGGCCCGCAAAACACTGGAAGAACTTTCCCACAGAGGCGTACAGAAAGCAGAGATCGATGTCAAAGTGAATGTTTACAAATCTTATTACAACGTGCTTTCCGCACGTAAAGCCCTGACCATACTCAGGGGCAACCTCACCACACTTGAAAAACTGCTTGGAGAAACAAGAGAAACCTACAAGAACGGTCTCGTAGAAAAACTGGATGTAGACAGGCTCGTCGTACAGTTAACCAACCTCCGCACGGAAGAAATCAAATTACAGAACCTCTCCGAAGTAGGATTGGCAGCCCTCAAATACTCTATGGGCATGCCCATGAAGCAGGAGCTGACACTCACCGACACGCTCTCTCTGGCAGAAATAAAATCAGCAGTAGCCGTAGAAAAGTTCGACTACTCCCAGCGTATAGAATACCAGTTACTGGAATCACAAAAGAAAGCATACGAATACGATCTCAAGCGCTATAAATACAATGCCCTGCCAATACTCTCTCTCTTTGGTACAGGTGGTGTGAGCCGCGCGAGCGATGTGTTCAACTACTTTGATAATCAAACGTGGTACGGCTATGTAGGCTATGGGGTGAACCTGAGCTTCAATATCTTCACCGGATTCCAGCGCAAACGAAAGGTAGACCAGGCTTTCCTGCAGGTAAAGAAAACAGAAGTGAGCATAGAGGATGCAAAACTAGGTATCGATCTGGAACAAACACAATCTACTTCCAACCTGCGCAACAACATCGTGGCGCTCGAAGCCCAGGAAAGCAATATGCAACTGGCACAGGAAGTATACAATACTACACAGATCAAATACAAGGAAGGAGTTGGTTCCAGCGTGGAAATGAGTAATGCGGAGAATGACCTGCTCACTGCCCAGAACAATTATTTCACAGCACTATACAACGCCAGTGTGTCCAGGATCGACTACCTGAAAGCGTATGGCAAGTTGTAGTGGCTGCATTATTTCTCATTCTAATTCATTCTATATGTCTTACAAACATCACTCCGCATTACTGTTCCTGCTCGTCTTCATGGCATGCGGTCAACCTACAGCTGAAGAAAAACTCAAAAAGCTGAAACAACAGGAAGCGGACCTGAAAAAGGAGATTGCAAAGCTGGAAAAACAAGTGAATAAAACGGATACTGCCGACAAAAAGATGAAGTCAGTGATCGTCACTGCTGTAAAAGATTCCCTATTCGAACACT
The DNA here is from genome assembly GCF_001975825.1 of [Flexibacter] sp. ATCC 35208. Taxonomy (GTDB): domain Bacteria; phylum Bacteroidota; class Bacteroidia; order Chitinophagales; family Chitinophagaceae; genus Chitinophaga. The sequence goes on along the minus strand of NZ_MTKN01000021.1, from coordinate 40,915 downwards.
ATATAGATATACAGGGCGCTGTAGATGCACGTGAAAATGTGAACGTCAGTTCCAAAGTACCGGGTGTGATCACCGCCATTTATGTAAAAGAAGGACAGAACGTATCCAAAGGTCAGACACTGGCACAGGTCGACGATCAGATCCTGAGAGCCAATGTGGCGGAACTCCGCACCCAGCTGGAACTGGCCACTACACTCTACGAAAAACAACAGAACCTCTGGAAACAGCAGATTGGCTCTGAAGTACAATATCTCAATGCCAAAAACCAGAAAGAATCACTGGAACGGAAAATGGCTACCCTGAATGATCAACTCTCTCAGGCTAAGATCATATCACCTATCAATGGTTCTATCGATGCGGTGGTTTCTAAACTGGGCGACAATGCAGCACCGGGTTCCACTTCATTCAGAGTGGTGAACAATGTGAACTTACGTGTGCTGGCCAATGTTGCAGAAGCCTACGCCGGCGTGGTAAAAACAGGTGATCAGGTAGTAGTAAGATTCCCGGATATAGACAAACAGATCCGTACTAAAATCGGATTTGCAGCCAGAACTATCGATCCTGTAAGCCGTACTATCAAAGTAGAAGTACCGCTAACCAGCGATCCTGCATTGAGACCAAACATGATTGCACAGATCAAGATCATAGACTATGCTACACCTCATGCACTGGTGATACCTGTTAATATCATCCAGTATGCATTGGGTAGATCCTATGTAATCGTCGCTGAGAAATCCAAAGATGGATTGATTGCAAAAAGAAGGGAAGTGGAAGTAGGGCGCACCTACAATGACAAAGCTGAAATCAAAGGCGGATTACAGGCAGGAGATAATGTAGTAACAACAGGTTATCAGGGATTGAATGACAATGACCTGATCCAGTTATGATCTTAAAAATACTGTTGTATGCAAGATAATCTGAACAAAGAATTTAAGCCTACCAGCTGGGCCATTGATAATAAAGTGAGCGTGTATGTCGCTACTATTATCATAGCCATAGCAGGTATACTATCCTATCAAAACCTGCCGAAGGAGCAATATCCGGAGGTTGTGTTTCCGCAGTTCTATATCAGTACTATCAATAGTGGTACATCTCCTGAAGATATGGAAACACTGGTGACCAAGCCCATTGAAAAGCAGCTGGGTGGTTTGTCTGGTGTCAAATCTATCAAGAGTACAAGTATGCAGGATTATTCTGCTATCACCATTGAGTTCGAAGCTGGTGAGAACATGGAATCGGCACGTCAGGAAGTGAGAGAAAAAGTAGACGATGCGAAGAAAGACCTGCCGAATAATCTTACACAGGAACCGCAGATCATCAAGATCGATGTATCGCAGATCCCTATTATGAACATCAACCTGTCTGGTGATTTCGATCTGCAATCACTGAAGAAGTATGCAGATGAAATGCAGGATAGGATCGAAGCGCTGAACGAGATCACCCGTGTAGATATCGTCGGTGCACTTGATCGTGAAATCCAGATCAATGTAGATAAATACAAGATGGATGCAGCGCAGGTGAGCTTCGATGATATTGCTAATGCGGTGGCTGCTGAAAACAGAACCATCTCTGGTGGTCAGGTGTCCATGGATGGACAAAAGCGTACACTGAGTGTAAAGGGTGAATATAAAGATCCCACTAAATTGCGCAATATCGTAATCCGCAGTGCATCTGGCTCAACCGTATACCTGCGTGATATTGCCGATGTAGTAGATGGATTTGAGGAGCAGGAAAGCTATGCGCGTCTGGGCGGTAAGAATGTGATCACGCTGAACGTGATCAAGCAGAGCGGCAAGAACCTGATCGATGCTTCTGACAAGATCAGGGTGATCATCGGGGACATGAAAAAAGATTATCTCCCTAAAGGATTGAATGTAGTGGTCACGGGCGATCAGTCAAACGCTACGCGTGTTACACTACATGACCTGATCAATACCATCATCATCGGCTTCCTGCTGGTGACGCTGATTCTCATGTTCTTCATGGGAGCGGTGAATGCGATCTTCGTGGCCATGTCTGTACCGATTTCAATGTTCATCGCCTTCCTGATACTGCCAGCCTATCATTTTACATTAAATATGATGGTGCTGTTCTCGTTCCTGCTGGCATTGGGGATTGTGGTAGACGATGCGATCGTGGTGATAGAAAACGTGCATCGTATTTTCTATGAACGCAAGGACCTCGGCATTGTGAAGGCGGCTAAGATAGCGGCAGGGGAGGTGTTTCTACCGGTGTTTTCGGGTACACTGACGGTGTTGGCGCCATTCGTGCCCTTGCTGTTCTGGCCGGGTATCATCGGTAAGTTTATGTTCTTTCTGCCATTGACGTTGATTACGACACTCGGTGCATCGCTGGTAGTAGCTTATATTATCAATCCTGTGTTTGCCGTGGATTTTATGGACAGGCATGAAGGAGAAAACCATCCAAAGCCGGCATGGAATAGAAAGTTCACTTACATGGCGATCGTGTTTGGTGTAATAGCGCTGATAGGATATGCAAATGGTAGTGTGGGACTGGGCAACTTTGTCATCTTTTTATTCCTGCTGATACTGCTGGAAAAATTTTATTTAGGAGGTGTGGCACGCCGCTTCCAGAGCAACTTCTGGCCAAAGGTACAGGAGCGTTACAAGCGTATATTACAATGGTGCCTTGTTGGATGGAGACCTATATGGATATTGATCGGCACATTTGGTTTGCTAATATTCAGCATTATGCTCACGGCCATCAGGAATCCGAAAGTAGTATTCTTCCCGCAGGCAGATCCTAACTTCATCTATGCATATATAGAGTTGCCAATGGGTACAGATCAGAAGTACACTGATAGTATCACACACATTGTAGAGGAAAGGATCACAAAAGTAGTGGGTGCGAATAATCCGATAGTAGAATCTATTATCTCCAACGTAGCAGTGGGGGCGGGTGATCCATCGCAGACGGATATGAGTACGCAGCCTCATAAAGGTAAAGTGACCGTTGCATTTGTGGAGTTTGGAAAACGTGATGGTCATGATACCAAACAATATCTTGATAAGATCAGGCAGGCGGTAAAAGGTATACCGGGTACAGATATAACAGTAGAGCAGGAGCAGGGCGGACCGCCAACAGGTAAGCCCATCAATATTGAAATAACGGGTGATGAATTTGAAGAACTGACATCTACAGCCACTAAACTGAAACGTTATCTTGATTCACTGGAGATCGGTGGTGTAGAGGAATTGCGTTCAGACTTTCAGAGCAACAAACCTGAAATTGTGGTGGATATAGATCGTGAGCGTGCAAACAGGGAAGGTATTTCTACCACAACTATTGGTATGGCATTGCGCACTGCTTTGTATGGATATGAAGCCTCTAAGTTCAGAGATCCGGAAGACGATTATCCGATCATGGTCCGGTTCCAGGAAACCCAGCGTAACAATATCAACACACTCATGAACCTGAACTTAGTATACAGAGATATGAATATGGGAGGTATGATCAGACAGGTGCCGCTGAGTGCAGTGGCAAATGTTCATTACTCCAATACTTATGCAAGTATCAGGCGTATAGATCAGAAGCGCGTGGTGACATTGTATTCAAATGTACTCAACGGTTATAATGCGAACGAAGTAGTACAGCAAATACAAACAGCCGTGAGTGATTTTGCAAAGCCTGCTGGTATCCAGGTAAAGATGACGGGTGAGCAGGAAGATCAGGCAGAGACAATGAACTTCCTGATGGTTGCGATGGTTGGTGCATTTGGATTGATCCTGATGATCATGGTAACGCAGTTTAATTCCGTTGGTCGTCCGCTGATCATCTTTATGGAAATTCTTTTTAGTATCATAGGGGTATTCCTTGGTTTCTCCGTTTTTGGAATGGATATCTCGATCGTAATGACGGGGGTAGGTATCATGGCGCTGGCGGGTATCGTAGTGCGTAATGGTATCGTACTGGTAGAGTTTACAGATCTGTTGGTGCAACAAAATATGCCAGTGTATGAAGCGGTGGTTGAAGCGGGCAGAACCCGTATGACGCCGGTATTACTTACGGCAATAGCTGCGATCCTTGGTTTGATTCCGCTGGCAGTGGGATTCAATATCGACTTCGAAACCTTGTTCTCTCATTTCCAGCCACATATCTTCTTTGGTGGAGACAATGTGGCGTTCTGGGGGCCATTGGCGTGGACCATGGTGTATGGGTTAGTCTTTGCTACATTCCTGACCCTGGTCCTTGTACCGGTGATGTATGCGATGAATAAGCGGTCGATAGACGTGCTGGATTATAAAGGATGGCCGAGGGGATTGAAGTATATTCCATTCTTCGTAGTGATTGTGAAGCTGTTTATGAAGAAGGAGACGGTGCGAAAACTGCATGCGCCGGATTATGTATCAGACAAGCCGTATAAGTTTTTCAATGGTAAAGAGGAAGAGGAGGCACCACATGGAAATGGGGTAGCAGTGAAGGAAGTGAAGAGCTTGTAATAGATAATTTTAAGTAAGTGTACACAATTACAGTGTAACAGTTGTAGGTTTAACAGCATACCGTCCCGTTTCGTCCGGGACGGTTTTTTTGTATTAAACTCAGCCATATTCCCACTTTTTTATGTATCTTAACAAACTTTAACAAATAACTACAGTAGCAAATCATTATTTTTGGACCTTAAGCGCCATTTTTGTTAATCCGGGTAACAACAACGCTATGCGACGCAACCATGAAATAGATTACCGTATCTATGGTGAAGAAATACAGATTGTCGAAATAGAACTCGATCCACAGGAGACTGCCGTGGCCGAGAGTGGTAGTTTCATGATGATGGACCAGGAGATACAGATGCAAACCATGTTTGGTGACGGTTCACAGTCTAATCAAGGTATTTTAGGAAAATTGATGTCTGCCGGTAAGCGTATGCTGACCGGGGAGAGTCTTTTTATGACTGCATTTACGAATATGGGGAATGGAAAGAAACGTGTAAGTTTTGCGGCACCTTACCCGGGTAAGATAATCCCCATGGATTTGTCCCTGATGGGTGGCAAGGTGATTTGTCAGAAGGATGCGTTCCTATGTGCGGCGAAGGGGGTAAGTATCGGAATAGAGTGGCAGCGTAAGCTGGGAACTGGGATCTTTGGAGGTGAGGGTTTCATCATGGAAAAGCTGGAAGGTGATGGTATGGCTTTTGTGCACGCAGGGGGGTTGGTATTAGAGAAAGAATTACTGCCCGGACAGGTATTAAAAATAGATACAGGATGTCTGGTTGCATATACTTCAGGAGTAGATTTTGACGTTGAATTTGTACGTGGAATAAAGAATATGGTATTTGGTGGCGAGGGTTTATTTTTCGCTACATTAAGAGGACCCGGAAAGGTATGGGTACAGTCGTTGCCTATTAGCCGATTAGCAAGCAGGATCGTATCATATGGAACAGTTCGCCGAAAAGAAGAAGGTAGTATACTGGGCGGATTGGGAAATATACTGGATGGAGATTGATAAATAATTAAACTGAAACAGAAATAAACTGTTATAACTGGAAATAATCAGACGTATTAAAAACTGGTATCGTTAACAACCGCCTTATTGAATAACCGTTATTAGCAGGTATTTTTATAGAATTGACATCATTAAACAGACAAAGAGTCAAATAACTGTTGTAACTGGCAGAGGAAAAATTGATAAACCGGTCATTACTGATTGACAGTGAAACAACGTGGTACCTTCCTAAGGAAGAAGGCCTATGATCATGAGATTTATTTATTGAAAACAAGATTATCAAACGGAATACTATATAGAAAGAAAGGAATATTGACTAACCAGTAATTTTTAAACAAACTGATATTATTAATAAGCAGCATTAGCAATTAACAGAAGGAAAATTTAGCAAACTATACATACTAGAATAACTGGCGCTATTGCATGGCGGTATTGAGTCCTGCATGATAGTGACGGGCATTATGGACCATAAAAATAATTGTACACGTTAAGGATTCTGTAATACACCAAAAGGGCCATTGAATACTCAATTTTTTTAAGTAGAGTCTTCGTTAAAAGCAGAATCTGCCCGGAAACAATGGAAATTGAATTATGTTTGATCTATCATGGGCATTTGCCGAAGAGCAGGACCGGAAAGACACATTGAAAAACTATAGGAATCAGTTTTATTTCCCACAGCGGAATGGAAAGGATGCGATATATTTTTGTGGTAATTCGTTAGGTCTGCAACCGAAGAATGTACAACCAGCAGTAATGCAGGAGCTAGAGGACTGGCAGCAATGTGCGGTAGAAGGGTATTGGGGAGCCAGGAATCCGTGGTTGTATTATCAGCAATATTGCAGCCGGCCGATGGTGGAAATAGTAGGTGCCAGCCAGGAGGAACTGACAGTAATGAATACACTGACTGTCAATCTTCACTTGATGATGATGACATTTTACAAACCGACAAAGGAAAAATTCAAGATATTAATGGAAGCAGGTGCGTTTCCCAGCGATCAATACGCTGTGGAGACCCAGGTGAAACTGCATGGCCTGGATCCGGCGACGGCAATAATAGAAGTAGCGCCCCGTGAAGGAGAATTTTTAATAAGCGAGGAAGATATTTTTCAGATAATTGATCAGGAAAGTAGTAGCTTAGCGCTTATATTGTTGGGGGGAATAAACTATTATACCGGCCAATTGTTTAATATGCAGTCCATTACGAAAGCAGCTCACAAAGTAGGGGCTGTAGTCGGGTTCGACCTGGCACACGTAGTAGGAAACGTACCTGTGAAGTTACACGACTGGGAAGTAGATTTTGCCGTGTGGTGCTCATATAAGTATCTAAATGGAGGCCCCGGCGCAGTTGGAGGAGCATTTATACATGAAAGACATGCCCGAGACAGGAACCAGCCAAGGTTAGGCGGCTGGTGGGGCAACGAAGAAACCATCCGTTTTAAAATGGAAAAAGGCTTTGAGCCTAAAAACCGTGCAGAAGGCTGGCAAATAAGCACAGGACAGGTATTTAACATGGTAGCATTGAAAGCCTCGCTGGAACTGTTTGAATCAGCTGGTATGGCAGCTTTGAGAGATAAAAGTATACAACTTACCAATTATCTTGAATTCCTGTTAAAACATATAGAAAACATAAAATTTGAAATAATTACGCCTAAAAATTGTAATGAACGCGGCGCCCAATTATCTTTGCTTTTCCATGACAGAGGTAAAGAAATCCAACAAAAGATGACGGAAGCCGGTATCATTGTGGACTGGCGAGAGCCCGGAGTCATTCGGATTTCACCGGCGCCCTTATATAACTCTTATGGAGACGTATTTCATTTTTATGAAATCATAGCAAATATTGCTTAAAACGCTTAATTAAGTACGATGAATTTTGAGAGAAACGAACGCCCCCGCAGGCCCTACTCTCCTCCTGGTGCAGACAAAGACCAAGATCCCAATAAGGAGAGACCAGGCGGTTACTTCAAACCCGATTTTAACAATGAAAGGGAGGGCAAACCTGGTGGTTACAACCAGGACAATGACAGACCTAATTTTAACCGTGACCGCGGCGAAAGCGGCGGTGGCTATAATCGCGGTGATCGCGATGGTGGCAGCGGTGGATATCGTCCACGCGACAACGGTGGCTATGGCGGCGGCGGCGGCTACGATCGCGGCGGCAGTGGTGGCTACGGTGGCGGCGGAGACCGTGACTTCAACCGTGAAGGCGGTGGTGGTGGCTATAACCGCGAAGGCGGTGGTGGCGGCTACAATCGTGGCGGCGGCGGTGGTTATGATCGCGGCGGCAGCGGTGGCGGTGGTTACGATCGCGG
>NZ_MTKN01000021.1:0-33088 GCF_001975825.1 [Flexibacter] sp. ATCC 35208 | reverse complement strand
GGCGGCGGTGGTTACAATCGCGGCGGTGGTGGCGGTGGTTACGATCGTGGCGGCGGTGGCGGTGGCTACAACCGTGGCGGTGGTGGCGGCTTCGGCGGCGGCGGCGGTGGATTCCGTCCAAGACCAGGTGGCGGCGGCGCAAGACGTCCGTTCACTCCTAAACCAGATAACAAGATCTACTTTATCGCCCTGCTGCCTACAGCTGAGGTAGGTAAAGAGATCATCAAAATAAAGCAGGATTTCGCTGAGAACTTCGGCCCTATGTATGCGCTGAAAGTATTGCCGCATATCACACTCCAGGTTCCTTTCACAGCTGATCCTGCACTGGAAAAAGCTTTCTGCGATGAACTGGCTGAATTTGCTAAAACACAGGCGCCTTTCGAAGTGTCCCTGAATGGTTTTGGTACATTCCCGAACAAGCAGAACCGCGTACTGTTCATCAATGTTGAGAAGAGCGAAACTATGAGCGCCCTGCACAGACAACTGATCAACTTCCTGCGTAAGGAGTTTGGCTTCAGTACCATGCTGGCTCGTACAGGTTTTACCCCTCACGTAACCGTGGCCTTCAAAGACCTCGAAGATGCACAGTTCGAAAAGGCTTGGCCTGAATACGAAAACAAGGAATACACTGCTTCATTCAAAGTGAACAACCTGTATTTCCTCCGTCATAACGGTAAATCCTGGGAAGTACTGCAGAAGTGCAAACTGGGTGGTGCGTGATCGGAATGAGATTAACACTAATGAAAAAGAGGAAGGCGATCGCCTTCCTCTTTTTTTATTTTCCGTAGATCTTATTTTCCGTAGATCTTATTTTTTGTAGATTCTTTACTTCCTGTATATCCTGTAAGTATCTCCGTCTTTTAACCAGCCTGAGTTTGTCATGTCTGTAATTGAATCCAATACCTGTGGTAATGGTGGGATCCGGACAAACATTCTATTTAGATGGAAGGTGTCTATAGCTCTTTCTGCTACAATCTTCACCCCATAATAATCCTCCAGCGTTTTGAGTATATCATGAATCTCTGTACCATCAAACACAAATTTATTCTCCTTCCACGCTATAAAATTCGCATCATTATTCGCATTCTCTTCAGGCTGCTTGCCTGCTGCAAAAGTCACTTTACGACCCGGTGTCACCACTAGTTTATGTGTGTCATGCGACACCGCTACCTTTCCAGTTACCACCGTAACTTCCACAGGTGTGGCAGCATATGCCCTAACGTCAAAAGAAGTCCCCAATACCTGCGTCTGTGTTTCATTCGCATACACCACAAATGGTCTTCCCGGTTGGTTCGCTACCTCAAAAAATGCTTCCCCTTCCAGGTGAATCGCTCTTTCTGCACCAGCCAGTTGTTTGTCATAACGTAAACGACTGTTTTGATTCATATAAACCTTACTACCATCCGGCAGGGTAATAGTCGTCTTTTCATTAGCCGCCGTAAGCGTGGTGATTTCATTTGGTCCACGCAAGGTGAAGTAGAGTAGGGTAGCTACCGCAATACCAGTAATACTGGCTGCGATACGCAGGTACATTTTCCTGTTGCTCACCACCTGCAATGTAGGTGTCTGTGTTGTATACACACGCTCCCTAAAGCGCTGCCAGTTGGCTGCTGTATCAGGGATAAATGTGGTGTCGTTGTCACCGGTGATCGTCCACGTACGCCTGATCTCATCGAAGTAACGACGATGCGTGGCATCTTCATCCAGCCATGTTTGCAACATGGTTCGCTCAGTAGGGGAGAGTGAATTCTCCAGCGAGCGTACGATCAGCGTATCAATATTTTCAATTTGCTCAGACATATATGTCAACATTGTAAAAGTAAAGGATAAAGCGCCGCTCCTGCTATGAACAGGATAGTTACCTGCAGATAATCCTGCAGGGAGATACGTAATTTTTTCAGGGCCGTCACCATCTGGTTCTCCACTGTTTTTACAGAGATATTCAGCGTAGCGGCAATCTCCTTGTATGATAGTTCTTCGTATCGGCTAAGTATAAAGATCTCTCTGCACTTTTCAGGCAGCCGGTCTACAGCTTGCTGAATATGTTGGGTAGTTTGTCGCAGGTTCATACCAGCGCCTGGATTTTCCGCCTGTACTGGTTCATGCTGTTCACCTAGTTCCATATGTACGCCTCTGCGCTTTTGTTTATCAACATAATCCAATGCCATATTGATCGCGGCTTTGTGCAGGTAAGCTTTAAAGTAAACATCCTGTAGTTCAGCCCGACGGTTCCATATCTTAATAAATACGTCCTGTGCAAGGTCTTCCGCAGTAGCAGTGTCCTGTACAATGCGGTAGATTGTCTTACAGACAAACGGAAACCAGCTCCTGAACAGTGTTTCCATGAACAACTGCTCATTCTCCTGTAATAATTTTTGCAATGCAGCATTTTCCGGCATGGTACAAAAATAACCTTTGTCCGTATTCCCGCTAGCATAGGTAGGGGCAGTACTGGAAAATGTCCTGAGTACAGCTTGCATATGTGACAATTAATTTGCTGTGATATAATAGATAACGGTTGTCACAGCTGATACCCCTATGTGATGGAAAAATAAAAAAGTCGGAAGAAAATTTCTTCCGACCATGACCGGGGCAGGTGCCCCTTAAAAAAAATGGAGCCGGCCATACTGAAGTATGGAACCGGCTTTTTGATTAACCCCTATGAAAACCAACTATTGCTATCTTCAATTATTTTTCTGACAGTTTAATTTCTCCGAGATCTGTTGCTTTTCCATCTTCCACTCTCACATTTGCAATCGTCACATCCTGGTATGGACTTTTGGCAGAAACTATCACTGTATATGTGCCGGCTTTGGCCTGTTGTAAGGAAAATGTTCCATCATTAACAGTCGCCTTCAAAGTATCTGTTCCCATAATCGCCCATGCATTGTTTGCTCCATCTGCAGGAGTTACTTTTCCTGAGATGCTTCCTTCATCACTTGTCCTGAATGCATAAGCACCAAATACGGCAATAGCAAGGACTAACATTAATTTTTTCATGGTCGTTTCAATTGATATGGTTATGTAGAAGTAAAATCAATTAACATGCCAACGGGCCAAAAATCAAATCAAGTAAGAAGAGGTTTAACATTCCTTTATACTAAACTGCAAGAGCCTGCTATAAACGTAGAAAGAGGTTTTTATTAAACGTAGCAGTAGGTTTTTATAAACGTCGAAGGAGGTTTGCCATCATGCAAACCTCCTTCGACTCCCCTGAAAAGAAAACGCTTTTACCTTCGGCAAAAGCGTTTTCTTTTCAGTTATTTTAGTTCAAACTATCTTCTATTCAACTTAGACAGCAGTCGCAGTATCTCCAGATACAACCAAACCAGCACCACCAGCAAACCAAACGCTGCATACCACTCAAACCACTTAGGCATACCCTGTGCAGCTCCCTGCTCAATCATATCAAAATTCAAAATCAAATTCAGCGCAGCAATCGCTACCACCACCAATGAAAAGATAATACCGATCATACTACCCTCATGCAGGAAAGGAATATCTACAGAGAACAGACGCAGTACCAACGCAATCAGATAAAACACTGCAATACCTGCAGTCGCTGTATATACAATCGCACGGAACTTCTCAGTCGCACGCAGCACACCCAATCTATAAAGCACCAGCATTGCGACAGCAGTACCAAAAGTCAGACCTACAGCCTGCAGTACAATACCATCATACAATGAGGAATACATTGCGGAAATAACACCGAGGAACAAACCTTCTGCCAGTGCATAAGCTGGTGACAAATAAGGCGCCCATTCTTTCTTAAAGCTAATAACAATTGCCAGTACAAAACCACCGATACCACCTATCATCAGGAAAGGAATATAGTTACCCTCTCTTGCGAGGATACCCCATGAGTAAACAGCAGCACAGATCACCAGTGCTAAGAGGAAAGCAGTCTTGTTGGCAGTACCCTTTACTGTCATTGAATTGTCCGTGGACTTCAGAGCAGCCTGCTGAAATGTTTTTTCATTCAGGACGGGATTATTGGGTTGGAATAATGCCATGATGTTATAATAATTATTTGTCAGCTAAATTACGATTTTCACTCATAAATATCGTAAACCAATTGCGAATTCCCTGTTAAACTCCGTTACTATTACTAAAAGTTATGAGCCATAACTATTAGCTATGCTGGCGGAAAGACAAAGTCTACTGACTTTGTGTACTTTTGTTAAAATTCAACCTTCCGGAAAGTATATGATTTAAAACAGTAAATACTACCCTCCGAATCGTTAAATTTACAGCCTGAAAAAATATCAGTCGTTAAATAAGATCTTAAATGTCAAATACTTCGGTTCAACAGATAGAAGATGTGGTGATCAAGTTCGCTGGGGATAGTGGTGATGGTATGCAGTTGACGGGAACACAGTTCTCCAATAATACCGCCCTGGTGGGTAATGACCTCAGCACTTTTCCTGACTTCCCGGCCGAAATCCGTGCCCCTCAGGGTACCCTGGCCGGTGTGAGCGGCTTCCAGCTCCACTTCTCCTCCAACCGTATATTTACCCCTGGTGATGCCTGTGATGTACTGGTGGTCATGAACGCTGCAGCGTTGAAGGCCAACCTCAAATCCCTGAAAAAAGGCGGTATCATCATCGCAAATACTGACGGTTTTGACGCAAAAAACCTGCGCCTCGCCAATTACCCTGATGGCGTAAACCCTCTCGAAGACGGTTCCCTGGTGAACTTCCAGCTCCATACTATGGACGTAACCAAGATGACCCGTGAAGCGCTCAAGGAAAGCACCCTCGGTATGAAAGAGAAGGACAGGGCCAAAAATATGTTCGTGCTTGGATTCCTCTACTGGTTGTATGACCGTAACCTGGAAAGCACTGAAAACTTCCTCAACGAGAAATTCGGAAAGAAACCTGAAATATTAGATAGTAACCTGAAGGTGCTGAAAGCAGGTTACAACCTGGGCGATACCGTAGAAGCCTTTACCACCCGCTACCGTGTGGAAAAAGCAAGAATGGAGCCTGGTACCTACCGCAGCATTACAGGTAACACCGCCCTGTCTTACGGCCTCATCTCCGCCAGTCAGAAGGCAAACCTGCCCCTCTTCCTGGGTACTTACCCTATTACACCGGCATCTGATATCCTGCATGAGCTGAGCCGTTACAAAAACTTCGGCATCCGCACATTCCAGGCTGAAGATGAAATCGCAGGTATCGCTTCCGCAATCGGTGCGTCTTACGGTGGCCACATGGGTGTGACTACTACCTCCGGTCCGGGTATGGCACTGAAAGGTGAAGCCATTGGTCTGGCAGTAATGCTGGAAATCCCACTGCTGATCATAAACATTCAGCGTGGCGGTCCTTCTACTGGTTTACCTACCAAAACTGAACAATCTGACCTTTTACAGGCATATTATGGCCGTAACGGGGAGTGTCCGTTGCCGGTGATCTCTGCATCCACACCATCAGATTGTTTTGATGTGGCTTACGAAGCTTTCCGTCTCTCTATCGCACATATGACACCGGTGATTCTGCTGAGTGATGGGTATATCGCAAATGGTGCTGAGCCATGGCGTTTCCCTAAGTCAGACGACCTGAAACCAATTCAGGTTAAGTTCAAAAAAGCACTGGAAGAAGGTGAAGACACATATCTCCCTTATCATCGTGATGAAAACCTGGTGCGCCCCTGGGCAGTACCTGGTACACCTGGCCTGGAACACCGTATCGGAGGTCTGGAAAAACAGAACATCACTGGTAACGTGAGCTACGATCCTGAAAATCACCAGGTAATGGTGCGCATCCGCCAGGAAAAAGTTGATAAGATCGCAGATCATATTCCTCTCCAGACAATAGAACTGGGTCCTGAAAAAGGTAAAGTACTGGTTCTGGGCTGGGGTTCTACCTATGGTTCAATCAAAAGTGCCGTACTGGAACTGCTGGCTGAAGGCCACGAAGTAGCGCATGCTCATATCCGCTACCTGCGCCCGTTCCCTAAAAACCTGGGTGAGATCCTGCATAACTATGATAAAGTATTGATTCCTGAAATCAACAACGGTCAGCTCATCAAGATCATTCGTGAGCAATTCCTGATCGATGCACAGGGTTATAACAAGATCATGGGTGTGCCTATCACAAAAGGCGAATTGGTGATTAAGATCAAGGAGCTGCTGCAGGCATGATAATCAGCTAACTAATATATTGGCAAAAGATCCTGTCCCCCGGGGCAGGATTTTTTTTGTATATTCATTTATCGCCAAATGTTTATTATGAAAAGCCTCGTACTGTCTTTATTACTTTCATTCCTGATGCTGGAAATAACCGCACAAACGCATAGCTATGAAATTCGCTATGGTAGCCATGTGATTGGCAACATTACCGCTGTGCAGAAAGTAGCAGGAACTGTCAAAAAGATTGCCATCCAGAGCAACGTTGATATGAAACCCCTTGCTAAGTTTAACCTCAATATCGATTGTGATTACGATAACAATATCTTGTTGATTGCCAATGCAAAACGCACTACCGGAAAGGAGGGAGACGATAAGTACAGCATTACTAAAAGAGATGGAAAGAATTACAGCATCAATCACAATGGGGAACGGTCAGTGTTGAACAATACAGATATCGTACATACGGTAGCGGAGTTATACTTCTTCGAACCTCATCATATCACCAGTATATTTTCGGAGCTGCAAGGCGCCTTCCTGCCACTCAGATCATTAGGGAATGGATTATATGAGCTGACCCTGCCAGAGGGCAAAAAAAACGTGTATAAATACGAAAAAGGCACATTGGTACAAGTAGAAATACCACAGGCATTTGGGAAAGCGCTGGTGGTTAAAATAACTTAGAATGGGTTTAAATAAGCTGAGGATAGCGTGCGCTACCCTCAGTGATTGTTTTAGTCTATAATTCAGTGAATGATTCAGTCTATAACGAGGACAAAGACAGCCTGTAACCCAGTCAGGGTTTGCGTCTATATCCAGATAAATTTTTAGTCTATCACCTTTTCTATGATCTGCCCACTCATCTTATCCTTCAGGATCACTTTCTTCGTACCATAATGCGTCATTTCTTCCTTGACAAGATAATACTGTGAATCGTATTCCTGCTGAGTAACGTCTTTACCTACATTTTCACGACCTCTCCATATCTCAAGTTTTACCGGCTCCCACAATTTAGAAGCGGCACTGCGATAAGCGGCATCCAGAATAGCATTCACCACATACCCATCGTAAAACGTTTCCTGTGGTGCACGTTGCTGCTCCATGGCTGCGAACATATCGGTGAACATGTGATTGTAGCCCAGGTCATTCAGTTCATCGCCTACAGGGAATAACCATCCGCTGTTGCTTTCCGCTTTTTCAGCTACATAGTCTGCCCCCTTACCGGTGGTGAACATATCAAAACCTGTACGCAGGAAATTGTTGATCCAGATAGTACCTTCTGTACCCATCACTTCATCACGCAGGTCCAAACCACCTCTGAAAGTCCAGCTGACCTCAAATTGCCCGATAGCGCCATTTTCATACTTCACTAACCCGATGGCATGGTCTTCGGCATCGATAGGTTTTACCTGTGTATCGGCCCAGCACATCACCTCTACAGGTTTGATGTCTTTGCCGATAAATGACCGGGCTATTTCCACGCAGTGACAACCCAGGTCCAGCATACAACCACCGCCGGCTTGTTCCTTATCCCAGAACCATTCGCTGTGCGGGCCGGGATGTGTTTCTCTGGATTTGGCCCAGAGTATTCTGCCCAGTGCTCCGTTCTTCACACTATCCAGTGCTTTCAGGAACTTGGGTGTATATACAAGATCTTCGAGATAACCATTGAAGATGCCGGCCTTTTCTACGGCTTCCAGCATACGTTTGGCTTCTGCTGCATTACGGCCCAGGGGCTTGGTACAGATCACGCCTTTTTTATGTTTACAACACAGCAACACCGCTGCCTCATGGAGATTGTTTGGCAATGCAATACATACTACATCCACGTCAGGATGGGCAATAGATGCCTCCATATCGGTCGTCCAGTGTGCTACCTGGTAGTCTGTTGCAAACTTTTGTGCACTCTCTTCCCTGCGGGAATAAATACTCACAATCTTATCACGGCTACGCTGCCCCTGTAACGAGTCAGCATAAAATCGGCCTATGAAGCCTGAGCCTAACATAGAAATACTTTGCATACTTACAGAGCGGTTTTGGTTTGTTTTTCCTTGAATAATGCGAGGAAGAGGAAGCATACCACCAGTGCAATACCAGCAGGAATGATCCACACCTTACGCCAGAATTCAGCTAAAGGCAGATCCTTGTAATGATCAGAAATGAGACCAGCTACCCAGAAACCGATCAGCATACCTACACCATAGGTAGCAAGCGTGATCAGACCCTGTGCGGCACTCTTATATTTTTCACCTGCCTGTGCATCAGTATAGATCTGACCAGACACGAAGAAGAAGTCATAACAGATACCATGCAGTGCAATACCGATGATCAGCATAAACAACAGATCATTTGCATCACCATATGCGAACAATACATAACGGATGGCCCATGCCAGCATACCAGCCATGATCGTCTTTTTGAAACCATATTTCTTGAAGAAGACCGGGATCAGCAGGATCAGGAATGTTTCTGACAACTGACCAATGGTCATCATCACCGTTACATGTGGCATTTTCATTTCTTCGAAGAAACGGTGTGCATTCTGGTAATAAAACGCCAGGGGAATACAAATGAGGATAGAAGAAATAAAGAAAATGAGGAAGTTGCCATTCTTCAATAAGCGGATGGCGTCGAGACCTAAAATTTCACCAATACTTTCTTTCTGGATTTTGTCTTTTATCGGTGGCGTCTTTGGCAGACTAAAGCTGTAGAAACCCAGGATCACAGACGCGATACCAGCCATAGCAAAGGTATTTTTCATGAATCCTGCAGCTACACCAGCTTCACTATCCCATGCAAAAGCAGAAACCAGCACACCTGCTATAATCCAGCCGATGGTACCGAACATGCGGATCACGGAGAATTCTTTTTCAGGATTTTTCATCTGGCGGAAAGAAACGGAATTCACCAGTGCGAGTGTGGGCATAAAGAGTACCATGTAAGCAAACACATACGGATAGAATACGCTTACATCTTCGGCACGAAACATCTGGAACATCAGCACAGCGCCTGCAAGGTGCAGTACGCCAAGGATGCGCTCAGCATTAAAGAACTTATCGGCAATCATACCGATGATAAAAGGAGCGATAATAGCGCCGTATGACTGTGTGGAGAATACATTGGCAGTGGCGATACCATCTGCATGAAGGTTCGCACTCAAATATGTTCCTAATGTAACAAACCATGCCCCCCAGATAAAAAACTCAAGGAACATCATAACGGATAGCCGGATACTGGTACTTGCTTTCATAACGATTTTATACTTAACAATGACGATAACTTTGCCCGTATAAGATAAGTAAAATAAAACCGAAATTCCAATAGGGTATGAAAAACGGGCTTTTTAGATAAACACCCGGTCATCTTTAATTATAAAATCCTTTTCGGTAGCACCGTAATTTCCGACCCCTCCGCCAGCAAAGCCGATATCGGCTGCTGACTCAGCATAGGCACAAACTCATCTCCATACAATGCAACTGTATCCACCTGATAACTATAATCAATCATACTATGCGTTCTCCACTGTGGATGCGTCACCTGGTATTCCCCGGTCTTATCAGCGCCCATATGGGTATATCCCCAGTAATGATCTGTAATAAATGCTGCTTCGCTACCCGGAGTAATAGGCAATGGCGCCGCATCTGCTTTTGCTGTGAGATGATTCCAGTGGGCGCCCACCTTCCATTCATAACTCACTTCCAGCTCCTCCTCAGTATGTTTCCATCTATGCCGCATGGCATGTGTGGCATATTTCTCTTTATAAATAGTATTAGCTACAAATGTAATCGCATGCTTAGGCACCAGTTCCTTAATAAAAACCACGCCTCTCTTCCATGCCTGCCCATCCTTATACCTCACGTAAAACCGCAGATTCACCTCTTCAAAATGCCTGTGAAATGGAATTGACAAGCCAAGTACTTTCGTATTTTGAAACATAAACCCCACAAGACTTACATAATGTATGTCATTCCACGTATCCAGTTCGGTGCGATAAGGTACATAGCGCTGCAATACAGCCGGATCTGCCTGAAAATTGATCATGAGCAGATTGCGCCATTCTGCTGATAGAAAAGGACTTTGCATAGATTATTGTGCTTTTACCAGCGTCTTGTAGTACTTACAGACAGGCCTGATGCCACATTCCCCACACCTGGGGCTTCTGGCCACGCAGATGTACCGGCCATGCAGAATGAGCCAGTGATGAGCGATATGAACTTTCTCTTCAGGAATATATTTCAGCAATTGCAACTCTGTCTGCAAAGGTGTTTTGGCGTTCGTCGTCAACCCGATGCGTGCCGATACCCGGAACACATGGGTATCAACAGCCATATTAGGCTGATGATGTATAACAGAAGTAATGACATTGGCTGTCTTTCGTCCCACCCCTGGTAGCTTGACCAGTTCTGATACTGAATCAGGTATCTCACCATTGAAGTCTTCCATGAGCATCTGCGCCATCCCGATCAGATGTTTCGTCTTGTTATTGGGATAGCTGATACTGCGGATCAGCGGAAATAGCTCATCAAATGTGGCGTGGCTCAAACTTTCCGCATCCGGGTACTTTTTAAAGATTGCCGGTGTGGTCATATTCACCCTTTTATCTGTGCATTGCGCAGACAGGATGACGGCCACCAGTAATTGATAAGGATTATCATAGAGCAGTTCCGTCTCCGCATTAGGAGCATGTTGCTCAAAATAATTTAATACAAAGGCAAAGCGTTCTTTCTTTGTCATACCTGTAAAGGTAGGGCAAAAAAGTTCTCAAAAATGTGAGTGCTGAAAGGGCTCCTTACTTAGTCGGCTGGGTCTTCTTCGCGTATTCTGCAATCGCTCTGATAGTCTCAGGTCTTGGTGAATAAATAATAGTGTCCAGCGCTTTGCGGGTTTGGTTCAGGCAGTTTTGTTCTTCGCGGGAAAGTTCAGGATCTTGATTATCCATTTTGTGCAATTTATTTGCGCTATCAGTTACAGAAAGAAAAGTAGAAAATAGATGTGTAGAATTCCCCATGCAAATAAGTTTTAATACAAATGATTAATTCATAACAGTATAACGGAGATTATGCAAAATGTATTGTCAAAATAAACGAAATATTTCGAAAGATATGATAAGGAAAGGATGGGCGGTAGAGGAGAAACGCTTGATAAACGAGGATTTGAACAGAAGGGGCTGTTATTCTTCCTCAGTGAAGATGAAAAGGTCCTCATCGTCCTTTTTCATGAGGTATTTTTCACGGGCAAACTTTTCCAGTTTGTCAGGGCTGGACAATAATTCTTCCTGTTCTTTGCGGGTTTTAACAATTTCTTCGCTGAAGAAAGCTTTCTGTTCTTCCAGTTTATTCACTTCGGAGGTGAGTTCGTACTGGGAGATGAAGTTTTTGCTATCAATAAATGCCAGCCATATTACGAATGCCGCTGCTGATACGAAATATTTATTTCGCATATATGCAGGGATCTTTATGGACTTTAATTTAGATAACATATCGGGTGGAAAGGTACAGAATTCATGCCATACCCAAAAAAAATCCGGGTTTTGACGTAAATCAAAACCCGGAATATTGACCACTAATGAAAACTCGGCAGTTAAAATAAATTATTCACTTGCACGAACTCCAATTTGTGAATGATTACTTCTTACCAAATTTAATGGATTTTCCCGGAAAATAAGCCGTAGTATCCAATTCTTCTTCGATACGCAGTAACTGGTTGTATTTCGCCATACGATCAGTACGGGAAGCAGAACCGGTTTTGATCTGACCGCAGTTCAGGGCAACAGCCAGGTCAGCGATGGTAACGTCTTCAGTTTCGCCGGAACGGTGGCTCATGATAGAAGTGAAACCAGCTTTGTGTGCCATGTTTACTGCATCGATAGTTTCAGTAACAGTACCGATCTGGTTTACCTTGATCAGGATGCTGTTAGCGATAGACTCGTCGATACCTGTTTTCAGACGTTTTACGTTAGTTACGAACAGATCGTCACCAACCAGCTGTACATTAGCACCTACAGCTTCAGTCAGTTTTTTCCAACCTTCCCAATCATCTTCAGCCATACCGTCTTCGATAGAAACGATTGGATATTTTTTGCACCACTCAGCCCAGTAAGCAACCATTTCATCGCTGGTGATCACTTTGCCTGAGCTCTTGTAGAATTTGTAAGTTTTATCAGCGTCGTTAAACATTTCGCTGCTTGCAGCATCCAGTGCGATACCGATCTGCTCACCTGGTTTGTAACCAGCAGCTTCGATAGCCAGCAGTACAGTTTCGATAGCTTCTTCGTTGCTCTGGATATCCGGAGCGAAACCACCTTCATCACCTACGTTAGTGCTGTAACCTTTCTTTTTCAGTACAGACTTCAGGTGGTGGAAGATTTCAGTACCCCAACGCAGTGCTTCAGAGAAAGAAGGTGCGCCGAAAGGAACGATCATAAACTCCTGAAAATCAATCTTATTGTCAGCATGTACACCACCGTTGATGATGTTCATCAGAGGAACTGGAAGGGTAACAGCATTTACACCACCCAGGTAACGGTACAAAGGCAGTTCAGCCTGTTCAGCAGCAGCTTTCGCAACAGCCATAGATACAGCCAGGGTAGCGTTTGCACCCAGTTTACCTTTATTTTCAGTACCATCCAGTTCGATCAGATATTTATCGATACCGGCCTGGTCAGATACTTCCCATCCTATCAGTTCTTCAGCGATAATGTCGTTGATGTTGGCTACAGCCTGCAGAACGCCCTTACCCATATAAACCGATTTATCATTGTCACGCAGCTCTACCGCTTCGTGCTTACCAGTGGAAGCACCTGAAGGTACAGCGGCACGGCCAAAGTTACCGTCTTCTGTTGTTACATCTACCTCTACTGTCGGATTACCACGGCTATCAAGAATTTGCCTGGCATGGATTGCTGAAATGGTACTCATTGTTATAAATTGTTTTAAATTTTATTCGTCAATTCCCTGAAGATAGTTTCCAGACTTTGAGAATTGCTCTGCAAAGAAAGTATGTTCCTGTTATTTATCAAAGCAAATTGTAGTAGGTTTTTTCGCACAATTTCCAGATCATTGGTATACAACTGCCAGCTTTGGGCATCTGTCTGCCTGACGTGAGTCACACCGCCTATTGACAATAACTCTGGCTCATCCGGCCCCTGGCCACCAAAGCTCACTTGTATATAACCATTATCGTCACCTCCTTGTTGCAAATTGGCCAATGAATCGTCAGCCACTATTTTTCCCTTATTGATAATGATGACCCTGTTACACATCGCCTCTACTTCCTGCATGATGTGGGTACTGAGTACGATGGTCTTTTCTTTTCCCAGGTTCCTTACCA
The DNA here is from genome assembly GCF_001975825.1 of [Flexibacter] sp. ATCC 35208. GTDB lineage: Bacteria > Bacteroidota > Bacteroidia > Chitinophagales > Chitinophagaceae > Chitinophaga. Next base: position 19,629 of record NZ_MTKN01000021.1, on the reverse strand, counting down.
CATCCCGGATCACATCCAGCTGGTTGGGGTCAAAACCGTTAGTGGGTTCGTCCAGGATCAGCACCTCCGGATCATGGATCAGTGCCTGGGCCAGACCCACACGCTGCTTGTATCCTTTGGAAAGTGACTGTATTTTTTTACTTACTTCCGGTGTCAATCCCGTCAGTTCAATGATTTCTTCAATCCTGCGCTTGCTATTGCTGCCAAGATTGTGTACCTGCGCCATAAAGCCCAGGAACTCCCGGATATACATATCCAGGTATACAGGATTGGATTCAGGCAGGTAACCTACCCGTTTACGAACTTCCAGCGGATGCGTCGCCACATTGAACCCACATACAGTAGCTTCACCACTGGTGATGGGTACATAACCCGTGAGCATCTTCATGGTCGTACTTTTGCCCGCACCATTGGGTCCCAGAAAACCAACTACCTCTCCCTTACCCAGCGTAAAGGAAATATCGCTGACTGCTTGTTGCTCTCCGTAGACTTTGCTGAGTTGTTTGACTGTGATTGACATTAGGTTTTTCCGGTTTGGCGGGGCTAAAGTACGGAATTTAATAATTTGTATCACCCCATTTTAACCTAACATAAACATAAAATACCTGCGAATGCTTTATATTCACGGGCACATTGTATAATCTAACAACCCGGGATTTAAAATGGCAATAAATTTAGTAAAGGGACAAACCATTGACCTGCGCAAGAATGACAAAGGTGAAAGCTTCGATCTGTCTGCTGTCACAATAGGATTGGGATGGGATATCCGCAAATCCGGCGGTGGCGGCTTTCTGGGGAAATTATTAGGTGGTAATAAAGAAGCTGAATATGATCTGGATGCAATCGCATTTCTGCTCGATAAGAACGGAAAAGTAGCAGATCTTGGCAGGACAATGAGAACAAATGATGGTCGCAACATCAGCCTCCACCAGGGCGATGTGATCTTCTTCAACAGCCAGCAGCACCCTTCAGGACATATCTGGCTCACTGGCGATAACCGTACCGGCGCCGGAGATGGAGACGATGAACAGATCATCGTAAAACTTGACAGCCTGGATCAGAAGTATGACAGGATCCTTTTCCTCGTTACCATCTATCAGGGCCGTCAGCGCAATCAACACTTCGGTATGGTAGATAACGCATTCATCCGGGCGGTAGACAAAAACGGTAAAGAGATTGCCCGCTTCAGCCTTTCCGGCGATGCAGCGTATAATAATATGCAGGGAATGATCTTCGCCGAAGTATATCGTAAAGACGGTACCTGGAAGTTCAGGGCACTGGGTGAACCAAAGCCGAATGATAGCTTTGTGGAAATCCTGAAAAATTATGTGTATTGATCGCGATAGAAAATATCAGGCACATCTCGCTGGATGTATGGATGACCCTCATCCGTTCTAATCCTGCCTACAAGGAATTGCGGGCTGCCGGATTCCGTAAATACTTCCGGCTGGACGAGCATTCCCCGGCTACCGTGGAAACAGCGATGCGGGAAGTAGATGTGCTGGTGAATAATATGAATGAAGTGACGGGCAGGAATGTGCACACCTTTGAAATATACCTGTTATGCCTGCATAAACTGGGCAGAGAAGTAAAAGGAATCACAGAAAAACAATTATTAGATTGCTATACAGCGCTGGAAGAATTGTTCTTTCATTATCCGCCCGTACCGTTATATAATAATCTGCATACACTGTTCGACGGTATCAGGGCCACTGGCCGAACTATCAGCTTACTGAGCAATACCGGTTTTATACAGGGCCCGGCATTGCGCAGGGTAATGCAGCAGTTTGGATGGGAGCAATATTTCTCCTTCCAGTTGTATTCAGATGAAATTGGGCATTCCAAACCAGCACCACATTTCTTTGCACAACTCCTGGAAAAAACCCGCTACCTGCATGGTGCAGGGTTATCGCCTGCCCAGATATGGCACCTGGGCGATAATCCACTGGCAGATGTAGAAGGGGCTACAACCGCTGGAATGACGGCCTCATTGACAACAATTGATAAGCAACCGCTGGATCAGCTATTACAACTGGCGGCCTTTGATCATGCAAAATAAAATGCACTATGGCAATCAATCTGCAAAAAGGTGAAAGAGCAGACCTGGCATTACCGAAATTCACCATCGGACTGGGCTGGGATGTAAATGAATCGCACTCCGGGGCTGAGTTTGACCTGGATGCTTCTGTATTCATGCTGGGAGATAACAGGAAGATACCTGCTGATGAATATTTTGTATTTTACAATAACCTGGAATCGCCGGATAAGTCGGTAAAGCACTCCGGAGACAATCGGACTGGTGCTGGCGATGGAGATGATGAAACCCTAACGGTAGATCTGTCCATCATCAACCCTGCTATCAGGGAACTGTGTGTTGTGGTAACTATCCACGATGCTGCCGGCCGCAAGCAAAACTTCGGACAGGTACGCAACAGCTTTATCAGGATATTTGATGCAAACACCAACCAGGAGATCCTGCGCTATGAGCTGGGAGAAGATTTCTCTATAGAAACAGCAGTAGAGTTCGGCCGTATTTATAAACGTGAAAATAAATGGCGTTTCGAAGCTGTCGGCGCTGGTCAGCGCGGCGGCCTGCAGGAATACGTAGACCGTTATGCCGGATAATAACCGGATCATATAATATTCAGAATAATCGCTGATGCCGCGCTGGTATCAGCGATTTTTTTGGAACACTTGTACGGATGGCAGAAACCTGTTAGTTTTACAAACCTAAAGAGAAATTTTAAACCAACTTGCAACATGACTGAATTTATCCAGGAGATCATTAATAATCCCATCCCTTCCTTATTAGTTATCGGGAACCTGATCATTATCGAAAGTCTGCTATCTGTGGATAACGCCGCAGTACTGGCGACTATGGTAATGGACCTCCCTAAAGACGATCGTAACAGAGCATTAAAATATGGTATCATCGGGGCTTACGTATTCCGTGGTATCTGCCTGGCATTTGCCGCTTTCCTCATTCAGTTCTGGTGGCTGAAACCAATAGGTGGTTTGTACCTGTTGTACCTGACTATTAATTACTTTAGAGGAAAAGCAGCTAAGAAAAGACAGGCTGAATCAAATGATGAACCTGAATCTGTAGATAAAACACAAAACTGGTTTTACAAACATACTATCGGCTGGATGGGCCCATTCTGGGCAACTGTAGCTGTAGTAGAAGTAATGGACCTGGCTTTTTCTCTGGACAACGTATTTGCCGCTGTGGCATTCAGCAAAAATATCGTTCTGGTATGGACTGGTGTATTTATCGGTATCCTGGCTATGCGATTTGTAGCACAGGGTTTTGTAAGACTGATGGAGAAATATCCTTTCCTGGAAACTGCCGCTTTCCTCGTGATCGGCGTACTGGGTATCAAACTGCTGCTGGCGGTGTATGAGCACTTCTTCGAAGGCAATGCATTTGCAACTTTCCTGGGTAGCCATGAAGCTGACTGGGCCACTTCTATCATCACAGTAAGCATCTTCTTAGTACCAATTCTGACAAGTATTTTATTTAAATATCCTAAGCCACATACATTAGGAGAAACTAAGTAATCTGTATATAGAAAAAATTGAAAAGGCGTGTCGGAAGATGCGCCTTTTTCTATTTAAACCATGTGTGAAAGTTCGCTTCGTAACTGCTGCCAATGGGGATTTCCTGGGTGCCGATCAATATCGTTTTATTCCTGACCTGGTCAATTTTTGATAAGGATACAATGTACGATCGGTGTACCCTTACAAAGGCATGTGCAGGTAGTTTTTCCAGCATTACTTTCATCGTCATGCGGATCACGAGTGCTGGCTGATTGAGGAGATGGATTTTCAGATAGTCATCCAAACCTTCAATAAACAATATATCCTTCAGGTCAATTCTTGTTAACCCATAATCCACACGTAATACCAGTTGTTGCTGATCATTTTTCTGTAAACTTTGCTGGTATTTTAGCTGGGCCTGTGCTTTTTGTACGGCCTGTTGAAAACGCTCGAAGGTAAAGGGTTTCAACAGGTAATCCACTGCATTCAGGTTAAATCCCTCTACAGCATATTCACTATGTGCAGTGGTGAAGATCACCATCGGTTGCTGGGTAATAGATTTATATAGATCAGTGCCTGGAATGGAAGGCATGTTGATATCAAGAAATAACAGATCTACAGGAGATTGAGAGATGTATTGCAGGGCTTCTTCCGGTTTGTTGAACGTGTGTTGCAGCCGCACGAAATCGATGCGCTCACAGAAGTTTGAGATCAGGGTCAGTGCCGGCAATTCATCATCTATGGCAATAGCTTGTATGATCATAAGAGTTGCAATGAAAGTGAAACGGAAAAGTGATCGGCAGCATCTGTAATATCCAGTGTATGCCTGCCGGGATACAGGAGTTCCAGGCGTTTCCTGGTATTCTCTATCCCCAGTCCGCTGCTGGCAGCAGGGATGTCATTGAAAGCAACTTTTTTGTTGAATACATGAAATTTTAATAGTTGCTTCCCGATGGCAATGTCGATTTTGATATCCGCATCTTCAGAGGCATTGATGCCATATTTGAAGGCATTTTCCAAAAATGAAATCAGTATCAGCGGCGCAATCAGCTGGCCGGAAGGTGCACCATTCACGGTAAATGCAAGTGGGAGGGAAGTGCCGAAACGGATACGCTGTAACTCGATGTAGTCGCATATATAATCAATCTCTCTTGAAAGAGGTACCATGTGATGACCGGCATCGTTAAGCACATACCGCATCATGCCGGATAGTTTGACCACGGCAGTCGGTGTTTCATCAGATTTTACCACAGCCAGTGAGTAGATGCTATTGAGCACATTGAAAAGGAAATGAGGATTGATCTGTGCTTTCAGGTAAGACAGTTCCGCATTGAGTTTCTCCTGTTCTGCCTGTTTCCATCGGTTACGGATTTTCAGGATCAGAGAGAAAAAGAAGACGGCCAGAAAAAGGAAGATCTGGTGCCCCATGTCTATCAATAAGGAATGTTTATGCGGCTCAGGACGGTTGCTAAAATGGCTGAATTCAGGCGGGAGAGGAGGCATTCCCTGTGGCCGTTGATGAAACACATTATCACCCACTATCAGTGCATTGGGTAGTAATACAATCAACCCAAAGCAAATAATAGCCAGTGCAAAAAAGCTAACATACTTCCTGCGGAAGTAAAAAGTAGGTATGAGCCAGAAGAAATTGAAGTAAAAGAATAGCAGTAGCAGGACATATACGATAAAGTCCTTCATAGCTGGCGGAAACCGCAGCAGGTCGTATAGATTGTTGGCATCAGGAGAAAAAACAATCGGCAGCGCCAGGAAGGTAACGCAGCCGGCTATGTGGATCAATAGCTGTCTAATTTTATCGCCTGTTAGTACTGAAGTCATGTATTACAAATATAAACTTTTACTTTTTTCATTTGGATAGGCCAGCTAAAGGCCATTCTTTTCGCAGACTCCGTATTTTTGTAACATGATCAAACGAATCCTTGGACTTTGTTTCCTCCTGCCGCAGCTGTTACATGCGCAATTACCAGAGAAGAACTATCCTCGTGGGTACTTCCGCAATCCACTGGATATACCTATCCAACTGGCAGGTAATTTTGGCGAGCTCCGCCCTAATCACTTCCACGCGGGGCTTGACATCAAAACCCAGCAAAGGGAAAACCTGCTGGTACATGCCGCCGCAGATGGTTATGTAAGCCGCATAGGCGTATCTCACACCGGGTATGGCAATGTAGTCTATATCACCCACCCAAATGGGTATACTACCGTATATGGTCACCTGAACCGTTTCTTCCCCGCTCTGGAAGAATACGTAAAGCAGCAGCAATATTCCGCAGAAAGCTGGGTACAGGATCTGAAGATCCCCGCTGGCAGGTTTCCTGTAAAGAAAGGGGATTTGATTGCATGGAGTGGTAATACCGGTGGTTCAGCAGGTCCACATGTGCATTTCGAGATCAGAAGCACCCAGACAGAACACGGACTGAATCCGTTATTATTCGGTTTCGACATAGCAGATGCCACCGCGCCTGTCGTATCCCGCATTGCGATTTACGATATGGAACGGAGTATCTATGATCAATCCCCCATTATACTGCCTGTAAAGAAAGTAGGCGGTGAATATGTGACTACCGCCCCGGTGGTAAAAGTAAAAGCCGCCAGCATAGGATTGGGTTTGACTGCGGTAGATAAAATGAGTCCTACAGCGCCAAATACCTATGGTATTTACCAGGTGGTATTATTCGACGAAGATGTACCCAATACCAGCTTCACCATCGATAATATCGGTTTTGACGAGTCACTGTACATCAATGCACATATAGACTACAAAACGAAGAAAAGCGGTGGCCCATGGGTACAGCTGTTATTCACCCTGCCAGGCAATAAACTGAGCATTTACAAGGATATGCAGGGAGATGGTGTACTGGACCTGTCCGATGGCAAGCCACACCCTGTAAAGCTGCAGGTAAAGGATGCCTATGGCAATACCAGTGTAGTAAAAGTAACGCTCCAGCAGAATGGTGAGTCAGATAAGGAATCTTCCTGTGCAAATACCATGTATGCAGAGTCAAGGAATATCTTTGAAAACAACCAGGTGGAATTCTATCTGGATGAAACAGCGCTGTACGACAAGATCTGCTTCAACTATGCAGAACTGGATGGTAAGAGTGGCTTCTCTTCTTACCGCCTGCACACGCCACTGGTGCCTGTACACACACCTTTCAACCTCCGTCTGAAACCAGAAAAACCACTGCCCGCCAACCTGGCGAACAAAGTGGTAATGGTAAGAGAAGGTTTGGGTGAAACCATCACCGGTACGACCATAGATAATGGCTGGTATGTAGGTAAGTTCAGGGAGTTCGGTACCTTCCGTCTGGCAGTAGATACAATTGCACCTAAGATTACGATCATCGGTGGGTTAAAGAGTGGAGCAAAACTGTCCGCAGCAACTAAACTATCTTTTGCTATGAGCGATGCAAATGGTATTAAGAGTTACCGTGCTGAACTGGATGGCAAGTGGCTGATGTTCTCCCGTCGTAGCAATGTGCTGACATATAACTTCGATAATCACTGCCCTGCAGGCAACCATATGCTGACATTAACTGTTACAGATTTGGCCGGTAATGCATCGGTGTATACATTTAAATTTACAAGATGACACATTTGAAAGAAGGAGATAAAGCCCCCATATTTAAAGGGGTAGACCAGTCAGGGAATATGGTTTCCCTGTCTGACCTGAAAGGAAAGAAAGTAATACTGTATTTCTATCCAAAAGATATGACGCCTGGATGTACGGCACAGGCCTGCAACCTTCGTGATAATTACACAGCTTTATTGCAGAAAGGATATGCAGTGGTCGGTGTAAGTACAGATGGTGAAAAGAGCCATCAGAAATTTGCAGAGAAGTATGAACTGCCGTTTCCTTTATTAGCTGATGAGGATAAGAAGATCGTGGAGCAGTATGGTGTATGGGGGGAAAAGAAGTTTATGGGGAAGGTATATGATGGAACGCATAGGACGACTTTCCTTATTAATGAAAACGGTGTGATTGATAAGATCATTTCCAAACCAGATACAAAGAATCACACAGAAGAAATTCTCGAAATCTGGAAATAAGTAATTTGCATTCAGGGCCTCCGCAGGAGCCGCATGCCAAAAACAAACCCTGATCGCNNGCGATCAGGGTTTGTTTTTGCGCGTAAATAAAAGAGGCGCGGTCATTCGACCGCGCCTCTTTTATTTATTTATAAGTTGAAACTATCTCTTCTGACGTTGTTTCTTAAACAGGTTACCTGTCTTAAACTTATTACCCTCAGGGCTACCTACACGGTCCATTGCACAACGGAAACCTACTGTATTAGTCGCCATATCTTCCTGCATGTAACGACGTGTACCAGGAGACAACCAATAAGCTCTGTCATTCCAGCTACCACCTTTTACCACGTGAGATTTATCATTGATCAGGGAAGTTACACCATAACCATACTCAACCTGTGACAGGGTATCACCATCCAGATAGTTGATCACATCACCTTTCTGGTAGTTCAGACGGTTAGCACTTTCCTCATCCGTTACATCACGCATTTTCAGGTGACCCAGGCTATCCTTTTCAGGCTCATTCTCACCATTCATATAAGTAGTCTGGAACTTGTTACCACGGAAGTAGTTGAAGTCATCACCGTCGATTGGGTTCAGCGGACGATAAACGTCCAATACCCACTCGCTCACGTTACCAGACATATTATAGATACCGAAAGTATTCGGGAAGTAAGCAGTGATCGGACCAGGAATAGACGCACGGTCATTCAGACCACCGGCCATACCCATGTTATCACCAGAACCACGCTTGAAGTTCGCCAGGAACTGACCTTGCCATGCACCACGGCGGATATCTCTCAAACCGCTGTTGTTGGTACCCCAGGAATACACCTGTTTGTTCATGATCAACTCCTCACCACGTTTACCTTCTTTCTTGGAAGGACCAGGGTTCTGGCCAATGTAACCCAGTGCCGCATATTCCCACTCAGCTTCTGTTGGGAGACGGTAGTTAGGTAACATTACACCATCCTCGAACTGAGCAGTACGCGGAGAACCATCCGAGTTTCTGAACTGTTCTTTGGTTTGTTTAGTCATCTTGCCGGGAATACCTTCGTACAGACCAGCCGTGTAAGACTTGGTATCGAATGTATTGTCATCGGCCTGATTGTTCATATCTGTTTTAGACAGCAGTCCTTTTTCGATCAGCAGCTTTTCATTCACACGGTTAGAACGCCATTTACAGTAGTCAACAGCTTGTTTCCAGTTCACACCTACTACCGGATAATCGTTGTAGGCCGGGTGACGGAAGTAATACTCTACCAGCGGCTCGTTGTAAGCCAGCTCGCTACGCCATACCAGGGTATCTGGCAGTGCCTGACGATAAACAGCAGGGAAAGACTCGTTGTACATGCGACGTAACCAATGCAGATACTCACGATAGTGTATGTTGGCTACCTCTGATTCATCAATATAAAAAGATGATACAGTGATACGACGTGGAATGTTATTCCAGTCAGCCATTACGTCCTGTTCGGTCGCACCCATGGCAAAGGTACCACCTTGTACGAATACAAGACCAGGGCCAGTTTGCTGATCTTTATTTTTTGCCACACTGAAACCACCCATTTTTGGGTCATTATAGTTCCAGCCGGTAGCGGTGGATTTATCCTTCTTTTTACTGAAGGCCCCGCCGCCATTCTTATTACAGGCAGTCATTGACAGCATGACACTGGCGCCTAAGAGGAATGAGACAGAGGTTAATCTATGCATGCGATTCAACTTTATTATTTGATATTTATGGTAAACGCAAATTTAGCACATTTTATTTTATAGTAAAAATAATTAATCTGTAAGCCTTTGCGTTCTAATTAGACGTATCATGTTTTAAATCAATGCTTTGTATTTTAAAAGGCAGCATGGCATACGTATTAATTTAATATTATCTGCGTCCCATGATTTGCTTTTGTTCACAAGGTTTTCCCCTTTTGGTATACTAATATACGGTTTTCAGGATTGCTGTGATATGGTAAGCAATTTTTCCTTGTTCCAGCGTCTACTGGTTGGTCGATTCTGGGAATAAATATAGAGTAATTTTATTATGTTTGCGCAAATTCCCTGCATGAAATTTTATGGACTGTATTACATACTGTTAGGTATGGTGACCTGGCTGTTGCCGGGGCATTCTTCAGCCCGTACATTACCCCATGCAGACCATTCTGTACTAGCCTCCGGCACCTGGTACAAACTGGCCATCCCAGGGGAAGGGATCTATAAGATCGATAAAACCCTGCTGAACAGCATGGGTATCAACACTTCTGCAGAAATTCGCCTGTATGGCACCGGTGGTCGTATGTTACCAGAGGCTGTCGGCAGTAACCGATATGATGACCTCCCCGAGGTAGCCCTGATGCAGACAGATAATTATCTGCTGTTTTATGCCCCCGGCCCTCATAGCTGGAGTTACCAGGGTAGCACTTACACCCATATATTCAATCTTTATAGCGATACCGCTTATTATTATTTACAGGTAGGTACCGGTGGAAAACGTATTGCCACAGATGCTGCCACACCGACGGCGACAAGTACCATTCTGAGCTTTGACTATCATGATTATTATGAAAATGATAGTCTGAACCTGTTGCAGAGTGGCAAACAATGGTGGGGACCTGCTTTCAGCACTACCCAAACTACCAGAACCATCCCTTTTACACTGCCTTTTACTCCTACCTCCTTCAGTATCAATACAAGAGTAGGAGCACGTAGCGGAGGCACCAGCAAATTCGATATCGCTATCAATGGCAATACTGCCGGCTCATTATCACTCAGCGCCATCACCGGCAATATCTTCGAAGCATTTGCCACCACAACTTCCGGCACATTTACCGCAACCCCGGCGGGTACCAGTGCGGCAATAAATTTTACCTTTACCCCGGGTGCCAGTGGTGCTACTGGTTGGTTAGATAATATCAACCTGAATGCACGAATACCCTTGCAATTAACTACGACTACTCCGCTTTTCTTCAGAGATGCCAGCTCAATAGGTCAAACCGCAAAGTTCTTACTACAAAGCGCCAGTGCACAAACAAAGATCTGGGATATTACCGATCCCATTACCCCTATACAACTAACTACCAGCCTGAGTGGCAGCACATTATCATTCACACGTGCAGCCACTTCTCTACATGAATATGTTGCCTTTGAAGATCAGGGGTTACTCACACCCGCTTACATAGGTACTGTCGCCAACCAGGACTTACACGGCATCAGTGGTGTGAATATGCTCATTATCACAACCAATACCTTGTCTGCTCAGGCACAGCGATTGGCTACCTGGCATACATCGCATGATGGGCTGTCTGTACAGGTGGCAGATGTGTCCCAGATCTATACGGAGTTCGCCTCCGGCAATCCTGATCCTACTGCTATCCGTGATTTTATTAAAATGTGTTATGACAGGGGAGGACTGCAATACGTATTATTATTTGGCGATGCTTCATATGATTATAAGTATCGTATTAACGGCAATACTAATCTGGTGCCTACCTGGCAAACCACCATTTCTATAGACCCTATTTATGCATATCCTTCCGACGATTTCTTTGGTTTCCTCTCAGATGCAGATGATATCAATGATGCAGGTATGGCGAATCAGATGGTAGTAAGAGTGGGGCGCTTACCGGTTAAGAACACTACCGAAGCCAATGTCGTAGTCAATAAAATAATTAATTACCACAACGCTTCCCGGTTCGGCCGCTGGCAACAACATATCACTTTTGTGGCAGACGATGGGGATGATAACCTGCATTTACAGGATGCTGAAAGCATGAGCGACATCACCACACAACAATGGCCTGCAGGCAGAATCAACAAGATTTACCTGGATGCCTATACAAAAGTATCCGATGCCGGTGGTAGCCGTTATCCATCTGTGAATACAGCCATTGCGGAAGATATGTATGATGGTACACTGATCTGGAATTACACGGGTCACGGCAATTATTCCCGTCTGGCAGAAGAAGTGATCATGGATGCTTCCTCCCTTGCCTCGTGGAAGAACAATACGAAATTACCATTATTCATTACCGCTACCTGCGACTTTGCACCTTTCGACAATCCTGCCTACAATTCGCTGGGTGAGCAGGTCTTACTACAGGAGAACGGTGGTGGCATCGCACTGATGACAACCACCAGGGCTGTATTTGCTGCTTCAAACAAAGTATTGAATGCCAACTACCTGACTAAACTGCTTGCACCCGGTATCGATGGCAGAATGCCTACCCTGGGCACCGCAGCCATGGAGGCTAAGAACCTGACCTACAGCACTTACAGTGATATTCCCAATAACAGGAAGTTTCAGCTCCTGGGCGATCCCGCACTCACACTTGCCTTTCCTCAATATCATGTTGTAACAGACTCCTTGCTGGATGCAAATGGCAATGTGGCTGATACGATGAAGGCTATGGGAAAATACATATTCAAAGCACATGTGGAAGACGCCCAGGGCAATGCCGTAAGCGATTACAACGGTAAAATGTATACTACCGTATACGACAAACCTGCAGCGCAATATACCCTTGCTAATGATGCCGGAAGTACGAAAACCAGTTATTATTTGCAACAACATGTTTTATTTAGCGGACAGCAAACGATAAAAAATGGCCAGATTTCCGGTACCTTTATAGTCCCACTGGATATTGACTATACCACGGGAGCAGGTAGCATCAGCTACTTTGGTACAGATAGCGTGACCACAGCAGGAGGCCTGTATGCCGCATTCCAGGTTACAGGCAGTGCTACGGAAACAGATACTGATACCCAGGGCCCCACAATAAGTGGTTATCTCAATGGAAGTGGATTTGTCAACGGAGATATTACCAGTGAAAACCCGGTATTATACCTACAGCTTTACGACCTTCATGGCATAAATACCACGGGAAATGGAATTGGCCATGATATAGTAGCCACCCTTGATGAAGACAACAACCAGTATTATATACTGAACAACTTTTTTGAGGCTTCGTCGGATAGCTATCAGTCGGGTTCAGTCACCTACCCGCTGTATGGGTTAACCGCCGGGGCGCATACTCTGACAATTAAAGTATGGGATACCTACAACAATTCCAATACTTACACGTTGCGGTTCAAAGTGGTCCAGTCATCGCAGGCTCTTTTCCAGAGTGCCGGGTGCTACCCAAACCCCTTTCATGACCAGACATCATTTACGCTTGAGCATAATCAGCAGGGCGAAGACCTTGATGTAACAATCAGGATTTTTACCCTGGCAGGGCAGCAAATAAAAACTATCCGTCATACAATAAATATAGCGGGTAGCCGTTATCTAGGGGCGAATTGGGACGGCAGGAACGATGCCGGAGCCAAAATGCCGCCTGGGATCTATTTCTATAATATCATGGTAAATGCTAATGGCAAGAAGAAGATTTTAGGTGGAAAAGTGATCATATATTGACCTATGCATCAAAAGAATAGACTAGATTCGCAAATCCCTAGCCAGGCCCCTGTTATTGATTATTCTAAATTTGGAATTATTTTTACATTTCGTTCTAAACACTATTGCATGTATAATTGCATGAACAAGACGGTAACAGTAAAAAATCTGATTTTCATCTGTTGCCTGTTTTTTAGCTTATCAACCGCAGCACAAATTACCACCGGCCAGTTGGATGGTCGTACCAACACCATCAACACAGCGGTGCCGTTCCTGCGTATCTCTCCTGATGCCAGGGCTGGTGCTATGGGTGATGTCGGTGTTGCCACGTCTCCTGATGCTAACTCAATCTACTGGAACCAGGCTAAACTGCCTTTTGCGACTACAAGATCTGCCATCTCTGTTACCTACACTCCCTGGTTAAAAGAACTGGTGAACGATGTATTTCTTGCCACGTTAGCAGGTTATTACCAATTGGATGAGTTCCAGACCGTGTCTGGTTCACTGCGGTACTTCTCCCTCGGTACCATCAATTTTACGGACATCAACGGTACACCAACCTCCGATTTCCGTCCTCGTGAGTATGCCCTCGATGCAGGCTACTCCCGCAAGTTGTCTGACCACTTCTCTGTGGCCATCGCTGCGCGTTACATCTATTCGAACCTGGCCAGCGGCGACGTAAACGGTCAGGTGATCAAACCAGGTACAGCCTTCTCTACGGATCTGTCCCTGTTCTATACCAAAGATTTTGAAAAGGATGACGGGGTGAAAAATACCTTGAATTTAGGGGCGGCCTTTACCAATATCGGTACCAAGATCTCCTACACATCCTCAGCTACCAATAAGGACTTTATTCCTACCAACATGGGCCTGGGTACTTCGTACACCTTCGGTCTGGATCAGATGAACAAGATCATGCTGGCCCTGGACATCAACAAACTGCTGGTGCCTACACCAGACAGCAATGGCGATTACAGGAACAAGAGCGTTATCTCCGGTATCTTCTCCTCCTTTGGCGATGCACCCGGCGGTATGTCAGAAGAATTGCAGGAAGTAAGTGTGTCTGCCGGTGGTGAATACTCCTACAACGATCAGTTCTTTGTACGTACCGGTTACTTCTACGAAAACAAAAACAAGGGTAACCGTAAGTATGTAACTGCCGGTATAGGTGTTAAATACAATATGTTCGGTCTGAACTTTTCTTACCTGGTTCCTTCCGGAAATGGTATCCAGCGTAATCCGTTATCCAATACACTCCGCTTCTCGCTTGTGTTTGACCTTGGCTTCAAGGCAGACAGGAACGAGGCTACATGGTAAGATAGCTGATCCTGAAATAGTTAATATTTTTTTAAAATATATAAATCCCTCGGATATTTCCGGGGGATTTTTAATTTGCACCCAGAACCACTTATTATAAAGACAACTATGAGCAAACTGAGAATTGGATTAGGTGTTGATTTTCACCAATTGACGGAAGGAAGAGATTTCTGGCTCGGAGGCGTACTTGTGCCTCACCACCAGGGAGCCCTGGGCCATAGCGATGCCGATGTGCTGCTGCACGCCATCTGCGATGCGATGCTGGGAGCTGCCAGCCTGGGTGATATTGGTGTTCATTTCCCGGATACAGACAATACTTACAAAGATATTGACAGCAAGATCCTGTTACAGCGTACCCAGCAGCTAATTGCTGAGAAAGGCTACCAGGTGGTAAATATTGACAGCACACTTTGCCTGCAGGCGCCTAAGATCAAACCTTATGTACCGCAAATGCAGGAAGTAATTGCCAATATCCTGAAACTGACTACTGAAGAGGTATCTATCAAAGCTACTACCACTGAAAAGCTGGGATTCGTAGGCCGTGAAGAAGGCGTAGTCGCTTATGCGACCGTATTGTTGGAGAAGGAGGAGGGGCCTTATACTCGTTAAACCAGATAATTAATAATATCTTTGTTCAATGGCAGCTATTACAGTCAAAATAATTAACAAATCTGCGAATCCACTCCCTTCATATGCCACAGCCGATGCGGCTGGTATGGACCTGAGAGCAAATCTTGAAACAGCCATCACGCTGCAACCCCTCGAAAGGGTACTGGTGCCTACCGGCCTGTTTATGGAATTGCCTGCTGGTTATGAAGCACAGATCAGACCCCGCAGTGGCCTGGCCTTCAAACAGGGCCTGACTATTCTGAATACACCTGGTACAATAGATGCCGATTATAGAGGAGAAATAAAGATCATCCTGATCAATTTGTCCAACGAGCCTCAGGTGGTTGCACCCGGAGAAAGGATCGCACAAATGATCATTGCGCCTTACATCCAGGTTGCACTGGAAGCCGTAGAGCTGCTCAATGAAACCGACCGCGGAGCCGGTGGTTTTGGACACACCGGAAAATCATAATAATGCACAGGTCTTTTAAAAAGAATGAAACTGCCACCCATCGCGCAATCCACTTGCTAAACAAGAGTCGTTTTGCAGGTGCGTTGTTATTTTTACTGTTGGCAGCTGGCTTTTTAAGTGCCTGCAAAAGTAGCAAGTCCACTACAGCAAAGAGTAGTGGAACTGTATATATCAAAGATCCTACGATCCTGCAGCAGCGTGCAGACAGCTTGTTTTTTGCAGCCGAACGCTCCAAGATCTTAGGTGATTACCGTACCGCTATTACCCAGTTCTCCGATTACCTGCGCCTTATCAAAACCAATCCCACCGCTTATTACGAGCTGTCAAGACTGTTCATCGAAGTCCGTAATCCGGGGTATGCGCTGGGTTTTGCCAGGCGTGCTGCCAGTATGGATACCACCAACAAGTGGTTCCAGATCACCCTGGCCGATGCATTTGGTATAGCCGGTCAGTTTGATAGTGCAGCTGCCGTATATGGTAAGCTGTCTGTTCAATACCCTGACAATGATGAATATCTTTACAACAAAGGGATGTTTCTCACCAAAGCGGAACAACCTGAAGCTGCCCTTGCAGTCTTTGACCAACTGGAAAAGAAAGTCGGTCTTGTAGAAGAACTGGCTATCCAGAAAGAGCGGTTGTTGCTTAAATTAGACAGGGTAGATGATGCTGCGGAAGAGATTCACAAACTAGTCAACCAATACCCCAGCGAAGTAAGGTACTACCTGCTGCTGGCAGATATTTATAACGCCAATGACCGGCAGGAGGAGGCCGTTGCCCTGTATAAAAGCAGTCTGCAGCTGGACTCTGCTAACCCCAGAGCACTGATCGCACTAGCCAACACTGCCAAAAAGAGCGGGGACCACATGCAGTACTGGAGCTATCTCACCAGGGCGTTTGCCAATCCGGATTACAGCATTGACGAAAAGGTTTCATACGTATACCCATACCTGCAAATGCAGGGTACAGATACTACCAAGCTAAGGGAAGGATTACAACTGGCGCAGCTGGTTATAGAAGCACACCCTGAAGAGGCTAAAGCCTATGCACTGCAGGCCGATATGTACTCCCAGGCCAATATGCTGGATAGCGCACTATATGATTACAGGAAAGCAGTGTCACTCGATTCCACACGTTATAGCGTATGGTACCAGCTGATGTGGATTTATAGCCGAAAAGATGATGCGGCTAACTTGCTGAAAGTGAGTAATGTAGTCGCTCAGCGTTTCCCTAAGGAATTTATGGGGCACTATTTTCAAGGGGTGGCTAACTTTTTGCTACAGAATTATCCGGCATCCATCGAAGCACTCAACGAGGCTTTGATAAACGGAAATGTGGACAAGAGTATGAAGGCCGATGTATATTCCCTGTTGGGAGATGCATATCATGCCACGGGGCAGCACGAAGATTCAGACAGCAGTTACGATCGCTCTCTGTTGCTGAAACCGAATGATGCCACCGTCTTGAACAACTACAGCTATTACCTGTCATTGAGAGGTGAGCAATTGCAAAAAGCAGAATCGATGTCCCGCCATTCGCTGGAACTGGAACCGACAAGTATCAATTACATGGATACATATGCCTGGGTGATGTTCAGAATGGGCAGATACGAACTGGCAAAGCAATGGATGGAAAAGGCCCTGCAATCGCAGCAGGCAAAAGATAATCCGGGTATGCTGGAACATTATGGCGATATACTGTTCAACCTCCACGATGTGGACAAAGCCCTGGAATACTGGCGCCTGGCAAAGGAAAAAGGCGCTAACTCTACTGGCCTTGCCCGCAAAATAGCAGAGAAGCGGTACATACTGGCAACAGAACGTGAATAAGGGATGACAAAAGATCATGATGAAGCAAACATTAGCACTGATAACATTAGGTATTGTAAGCACGGGACTGTTTTCATGCAGGCATACCCGACAGATAGCGAGTACGTCTTTTCCTGTCACAGATACTTCAAAACATACTACTGTAGCTGATAGCGCAAGCAACGCAGAAGCCACAGCTTTTAATAAAGATTTGCTGAATAAGCTCCACAGCAATGTAATTGCCTATAATACCTTTTCAGCCAAACTGAAAGTGGATTATGAATCCGATACCAAATCACCTCCTGAAGTAACTGCTAATATCCGCATGACCAGGGATAGCGTGATCTGGATCTCAGTATCCGCACCAATCATTGGTGAAGTAGCACGCGCTATCATCACACCGGATAGCCTCAGGGCAGTGAACAAACTGGATAAAAAGGTGTACCTGCGCGATATAAAAAACGCACAGGATCTTCTCAATATTCCATTCGATTTCAAAACTTTGCAGGACATGATTGTCGGTAATCCGATCTTCCTGACAGATTCTATCTTCCAGGTAGTCAAGACCCCGGCAGTGATCTCGTTCAGTTGTGAAAGCGAAGTATTTATAAGTCTGTTCAACGTATTTGCAGATGACTATGTGTTGCAACAGAGCAAGGTAATGGATAAAGACAATGAGAAAGGACGTTCCTGCGAACTGACCTATGGTGAATACAAAACAATGGGTGGACATAAGTTTGCAACCCGGCGCCGCGTTTTTGTAGAAGCCAAAGGCGTGACAAAGATCAATATGGAATTTAACAAGGTTGATTTTGACGTACCTGTTAGCTATCCATTCACAATCCCTGCTTCTTATTCAAAGGAATAGTCAGTAATGTGCTGTATTGTACATGAAATTTGTAAATTGCCATTTTGCAGCTATCTTTAAAACCATCATGCTGAATCTGAAGAAGTTTCTCCCATTAGTATTAGCAATAGGATTACTACCGGCCTTGCTCTACGCACAGGCGCCCACTCAATCGCGGGAAGAACTTGAGCATAAAAAAAGAGAGCTGCAGAAAGAGATCGATGAGGCGAACCAGGCCCTGAAAGAAACTAAAAAGTCTACCAGGGAAAGCGTAAGCCAGCTGAGAGCACTGAAAGAAAAGATTACCCTGCGCTCACGCCTCATCAATAGTATCAATGAAGAGATCAACTTCATTAACGGAGATATCAATACAGCTTATCGTGACATCAAGACCCTGGAAAAAGACCTGGATACCCTGAAGTCACAATACTCAAAGCTGGTCGTATATGCCTACAAAAACCGTAGTACGTACGACATGCTGAACTTTATTTTTTCTGCTCAGACTTTCAATGACGCGATCAAGCGCTATCAATACCTGAAACAATACCGTGATTATCGTCGCCGTCAGGCAGACAATATCCTGTCTACCCAGGTATTGCTGAACAAGAAGATTGAAAGTCTCCGTGTACAGAAAGAAAAACGCTCTGGTTCCCTGAAGACAGAACAGGAGCAGCGCACCATTCTCGAGGCCGATAAAAAGGAAAAGGATGAGGTGCTCACCGGCCTGAAAGGAAGGGAAAAGGAACTGGTAGCGGATATTAACAAGAATAAAAAAGATGCCCAGAAAGTACAGGCTGCTATCCAGGCGGTGATCCGTCGTGAAATAGAACTGGAACGTAAAAAGGCAGAAGAGGAAGCCCTGGCAAAACGTAAAGCAGTCGAAGAGAAGAAACGTCGTGAAGAAGCTGCCCGTAAAGCCGCCGCTGCGGCCGCCGCAGCAGCTGCAGCCAACAAGGCCGCCGATAATACAGCTAAAAATACGCCTGAACCAAAGCCTGCGGCACCAGAGCCTAAGCCAGAAGTGGTGAAGACCCCGCCGCCAGCACCGGCAGATGACGATAAACCAGTACGTACTGAAAACGTCCTCGAAGCCACACCAGAAGCCCTGGCATTGTCAGAAAGCTTTGAAAGTAACCGTGGTAAATTACCATGGCCAGTAACCTCCGGAAACGTAATTGGTCACTTTGGCCGCCAGCAACACGCTGTAATGGAAAGGATCACCGTAGAGAATGATGGTGTGATCATCGGTACTGCCAAAGGCGCTCCCGTCAAAGCAATCTTTACCGGCGAAGTCAGAAAGGTGGCAGTCATTCCTGGTGGTGGATCGCTCGTCATCATCCGGCATGGTCAGTATTTTACCAACTATGCACGTCTGCAATCCGTAAACGTAAAATCAGGTGATAAAGTAACCACAGGACAGGTAATAGGTACCGCCGGTACAAATGAACTTGAAAATTTAGGTGAAGTAGAATTACAGATCTATAAAGGGGTAGTAAGACAAAACCCTGAATCCTGGATCAGAAGAAAATAAAGAACTAAAGATGGCCGGTCTTATGACCGACCCTCTTTAGTTAAACCAAAATGAATGGGGCTGACCAAAAAGGTC
>NZ_MTKN01000002.1 GCF_001975825.1 [Flexibacter] sp. ATCC 35208 | reverse complement strand
AAAAGACTAAACAACTTCATCCTATTTTTCAATCATACGATATGAACTTACAGGTAGCAAAACGGCTGCAACAAACAGAAGAATACTACTTCTCCAAAAAACTGAGAGAAATAGATGAAATGAACAGGGCTGGTGCCAAAGTGATCAATCTTGGTATTGGTAGTCCTGATCTGCCACCGCATCCTTCTGTGATCGAGGCATTGACTGAAAATGCTCATCGCCCCGATACGCATGCCTATCAAGGGTACAAAGGAATCCCTGCTTTGCGCCAGGCAATGGCCAGCTGGTATCAGCGCTACTACAGTGTGACCCTTGACCCTGAGAAAGAAGTACTGCCACTGATCGGTTCCAAAGAAGGTATTATGCACATTTGCATGACCTACCTGCAGGAAGGTGATGAGGCCCTGGTACCCAACCCGGGTTACCCTACCTACCGTTCCGCTGTGAACCTGAGTGGTGCTACCGTAAGAGACTATGACCTGGAAGAAAAAAACGGATGGTTGCCTGATCTCGATGCACTGGCTAAAACTGATCTGAGCAAGGTGAAACTGATGTGGGTAAACTATCCGCATATGCCAACCGGTTCCCGTTTCAACACTACCTTTGCAGAAAAGCTGATCAAATTTGCCAACGATCATAATATCCTCATCTGCCACGACAACCCTTACAGCTTTATCCTGAATGCACAGCCACAAAGCTTGTTGCAAACACCAGGTGCGAAGGATGTGGTACTGGAACTGAACTCCCTCAGCAAATCATCTAACATGGCCGGATGGCGCGTGGGTATGCTGGTGGGTAAACAGGAGTGGATCAACGAGGTACTGCGTTTCAAAAGTAATATGGATTCCGGTATGTTCCAGCCATTGCAAATGGCTGCTGTAAAAGCACTGGAACTGGGGCCTGAATGGTATGCAGCACTAAATGAGATCTATACCGGCCGCCGTCAGAAAGTATTTGAACTGCTGGAATTGCTGAACTGTACTTTTGATCGTGACCAGGTAGGTATGTTCGTATGGGCTAAGATACCAGCTACTGCGAAAGACGGATTTACAGTAACGGACGAAATTCTGCAGAAAGCGCAGGTATTTATCACACCGGGTGGTATCTTCGGCAGTAACGGTAATGGATATATAAGAGTGAGCCTGTGTAAAGATGAGAAAGTATTTGACGAAGTGTTGCAAAGGATCAGGGCAATTAAATAAACAGACAAAGTTATGATCGTAACGATAGTTGGTACTGGTTTAATCGGTGGATCTCTGGCCATCAGCCTGAGAACAAAGGGGGGCGCCACCCACATCATCGGTGTGGACCACAACGAAGATAATCTTAAAAAGGCGCAGGAGCTTGGTATCATCGATGAAGGTGCTACCCTGGAAGCAGCCATGCAGCGTTCAACAGTGGTCATACTTGCGATACCTGTAGACGGTTTGCTGAAAGTATTACCTTCTATTCTGGATAATGTGGGACCACAACAGGTGATCATGGATGTGGGTTCTACAAAAGAAAAAATATTAGCACTCGTTGCCGGTCATCCCCACAGAGGGCGCTTTGTAGCTGCTCACCCGATGGCCGGCACGGAGTATTCCGGCCCCGAAGCTGCTATACCGAACCTCTTCACCAACAAGACCATGGTGCTGTGCGATGTGAAAAACAGTGATGAAGACGCCGTGGAAATTGTTGAGGATATGGTAGACAAACTGCAGATGCGCCTCGTATATATGAATGCAGAAGAGCATGACCTGCATACAGCCTACGTATCGCACATCTCTCATATCACCTCCTTTGCACTGGCACTGACCGTACTGCAAAAGGAAAAAGAGCACGGACGCATCTTTGAACTGGCAAGTGGTGGTTTTGAATCTACCGTACGTCTGGCTAAGAGCTCTCCTGATATGTGGGTACCGATCTTTAAGCATAACCGTCATAATGTGCTGGATGTACTGGATGAACATATCCACCAGCTGCAACAGATGAAGGACCTGCTGGAAAATGAAGATTATGATGCTTTTTATAAACTGATCCAGAAATCAAATAAGATCAGAAAGATCTTAAAATAAGTAATCAATCGTTCGTGGGCTATAGTCGATGGCTCATAGCAACAAACCAAATAATCAAATCAAACACTATGGACTATCGACTATAGTCTGTGGACTAAAAAACTACAACGATGGTATTAGCAGACATCCTCTCCAACACTAAATTCTCTGATCCGGGCTCAGATAAGAAGCCGTTGATCATCTCCGGCCCTTGCAGTGCTGAAACTGAAGAGCAGGTACTTGAAACCGCACAGCGCCTGGCTAAGACAGGTAAAGTAGATGTACTGCGTGCTGGTATCTGGAAACCACGTACCCGCCCAGGTTCCTTCGAAGGTATCGGTGTACAGGGCCTGCCATGGTTACAGAAAGCAAAAGCCCTGACCGGTTTACCAGTAGCTGTGGAAGTAGCTACCCGTCAGCAGGTGGAAGAAGCCCTGGCACATGATGTAGATATCCTGTGGATTGGTGCACGTACCACAGTAAACCCATTCTCTGTACAGGAAGTAGCTGATGCGCTGAAAGGTGTGGATACAACTGTATTGATCAAGAACCCAATCAACCCGGACCTGGAACTGTGGGTAGGTGCAGTAGAGCGTGTGCGTAACTCCGGCATCACCAAGATTGGTCTGATCCACCGTGGTTTCTCCAGCTATGGCAATACTGAATACCGTAATGCACCGATGTGGCACCTGCCAATCGAGATGAAGCGTCGTATGCCAGAACTGCCTATCGTGTGCGATCCTAGCCACATTGGTGGTCGTCGTGACATACTGCAGGAAATCGGTCAGGAAGCAATCGACCTGGATTACGATGGTCTGATGCTGGAATCACACATTGATCCGGACAAAGCATGGAGCGATGCGAAACAACAGGTAACTCCTGAAAGACTGGCAGAAATTTTGGATGGTATCAAGTGGCGCCATGAACGTACCGATGTAAAAGAATTCAACTCTGCACTGGATAAACTGCGTGGTCAGATCAACCAGATCGATGATGAAATTCTGCTGCTGCTGGGCAATCGTATGAAGATTGCTGAGAAGATTGGTCTCTACAAGAAAGAGAACAACGTGACCATCCTGCAGACAAACCGCTGGAATGAAATCCTGGAGCGTGGTATCGCTAAGGGTGACAAACTGGGTCTGACAAAGGATTTCATCCTGAAATACTTTGATGCAGTTCACCTGGAATCAATCAACAGGCAGAACAGAGTAATGAACGAAGGCAAATAAGTGGCGTCCTGAGTAATCAGGCACAACCATACATCATTATATGAGAACATTATCTTACCAGTTCCAGCACAGTGCTACCAAATATTACCTGGGAGAAAGCCTCCACCAGCTGGGCAATTATGCAGATCCATCCCGTACCGTACTGGTTGTGGATGAAAATGTGGATAAACTCCACGGAATGAAATTGCAGGGTTGGAGGAAGCTGGTGATTCCGGATGGAGAAGAGAATAAAAGTGAGGAAGTACTCGAACAGATCATTGATGGGCTCATAGAGCTGGAAGCTGACCGCAAGACTATGCTCGTAGGTATAGGCGGTGGCATGACCACAGATTTAACCGGTTATGCCGCCAGCATATATATGCGCGGTATGCCGGTAGGTTTCGTACCTACCACGCTGCTCGCACAGGTAGATGCATCTATCGGTGGTAAGAACGGTATCAACCATGGTAAACATAAGAATATGCTGGGCACCATCCGGCAACCGGAGTTTATCCTGTTTGACTTATCACTGCCACTGACCATGCCTGACGAAGAATGGCATAATGGTTTTGCGGAGATCATCAAATATGCCTGCATCATGGATGCCGGTATGTTCACTTACCTGGAAGAAAACCGGGATAAGGCCATGCAAAAGGATGTAGCCGTTCTGGAATACCTGGTAGAACGCTCTGTAGAGCTGAAGACCAAGGTAGTACTGGAGGATGAATTTGAGCAGGCGTCTCGTCGCTGGCTCAACTTTGGCCACACGCTGGGGCATGCAGTAGAAAAAATTGAGAACATCGCCCATGGTAAAGCGGTGGCAATCGGGATGGTGGCAGCAGCCAAAATCTCAGAGAAGCTATCTACTTTGCAGGTGGAACAAACAAACCGGTTGATCAGGCTGATCAATGATTACCAGTTGCCGGTGACCCTGACTTCGAACAAAGAAGAAATGTACAACATCTTCAAGCTGGATAAGAAAAGGGAAAAGGATGCGATCAATTTTGTGCTGCTGGAACAATTAGGTAGCGCGCATACAAAGGCTGTACCGCTGGCAACGCTGAAGCAGTTGCTGGAGGAGCTATAAACAACCAAACACACACATGCAAGTAACAATATTACCCGGCAGCATTCATGGCACCGTAACTGCCAATCCTTCCAAAAGCGCTATGCAAAGGGCAGTAGCCGCAGCGTTGCTGAGCAATGGTAAAAGCATTATCCGGAATCCGGGTTTGAGCAATGACTGCCTCGCAGCACTGGATGTAGCCAGCAAACTGGGAGCAACTATCAATCGTCAGGAAGATTATATCGGGATTACCAGCAATGGTATTCACCCGGTACAGTCTGTAGATAACGAAATCAATTGTGGAGAATCCGGCCTTGGTATCCGCATGTTTACACCGATCGCTTCTTTGTCTGCACTGCCTATCACCATCAATGGGCATGGTAGTCTGACCACCCGTCCTATGAACTTCTTCGAAGAAGTTTTACCACAGGTGGGTGTAAAGATCAGCAGCCGTGAGGGCAAGCTGCCTTTGCATATTCAGGGTCCATTACAGGCGCAGAATATTACGATCGATGGTTCACTCAGTTCACAGTTCTTAACAGGCTTATTAATGGCTTTTGGTGCTGTTGCAGAAGATGTGACGATCACAGTGAAAGACCTGAAGAGTAAACCTTATATCGCCCTTACCCTGCAGCTCATGGAGCAGTTTGGAGTACAGGTGAAAGAGGAGAACTTTGAGCGTTTCTCATTTGGTAAGAAACAGGCATACAAAGCCGGCGAATATACTGTAGAAGGAGATTGGAGCGGAGCTGCGTTCCTGCTGGTGGCTGCTGCGGTAGCAGGCAAAGCAGAGGTACACCACCTCAATACACAATCTGCACAATCTGATAAAGCGATACTGGAAGCACTGGAAAAAGCAGGTGCAGGTCTGATGTCAGGTGTATTCACTGTGAATGTGGAAAAGCAACAATTAAAAGCGTTTGATTTCGATGCGACTGATTGTCCGGATCTGTTCCCTCCACTGGTAGCGCTGGCAGCAAATTGCGTAGGCACTACGAAAATACTGGGTGTGAGCAGACTGGCACACAAGGAAAGTGACCGTGGTAAAACCTTACAGGAAGAATTTGGTAAACTGGGTATAAGTATTGACCTGCATGGCGATGAAATGCTGGTGCATGGTGGTACAGGTATTACTGGTGGTACTGTTCGCTCTCACAATGATCACAGGATTGCCATGGCATGTGCAGTAGCTGCACTGACAGCGAGTGGTCCGGTAGTGATTGAAGATGCGGAGGCGATTAACAAATCTTATCCTGAATTTTACGAACATTTGCAGAAGTTAGGCGGTGTGGTAAAACAGGAAGGAGCCAACAGTCAGGTACATTAACACGACATTGATAAATCAGCATACTAATGAACAGTTTCGGTAGATTATTCCGGGTAAATGTTTTTGGAGAGTCGCATGGCGCTAGTGTAGGCGTGAATATTGACGGTGTACCGGCAGGTATTCCGCTGAAGCAGGAAGATTTCCTGCCAGACCTGGACAGGCGCAAGGCGGGCGCCAAAGGCACCACACCGCGTAAGGAAGATGATCTGCCTTACATCAAATCAGGCGTTTTCAATGACCATACAACTGGTGCGCCGATTACAATTTTGTTTGAGAACAACAATACGCGTAGTACTGACTATGAGAAGCTGCGTGAGTTTCCACGCCCCGGTCATGCGGATTTTGTAGCTACACATAAGTATGGTGGCTTTGAAGATTACCGTGGTGGCGGACACTTTAGCGGCAGGCTTACACTGAACCTGGTAGCTGCTGGCGTAATTGCCAAGAAGATATTGGGTGAAAGCATTAAGGTAACCGCAACTTTGAAAGAGGTGGCGGGATTGCCTGATGCAGCGCAGGGACTGGAAGCGGCGATTGCTGCAAAAGATTCTGTGGGTGGTATCGTAGAATGCGTGGTAGAAGGGCTGCCAATTGGATTGGGAGAGCCTTTTTTTGACTCAGTAGAGTCTTGTATTGCCCATGCGGTGTTTGCTATTCCGGCAATCAAAGGCATTGAATTCGGTGCTGGTTTTGCTGCAGCAAAGATGAAAGGGATAGAGCATAATGATGCGATACTGGATGCTAGTGGTAAGACTGCGACGAATAATGCGGGTGGTGTAGTAGGGGGTATTACTAACGGGAATCCTTTGGTATTCCGTGTGGCGGTGAAACCTACTTCAAGCACGCCTAAGGAGCAGCATACGTTGAATATTAAGAGTGGACAGGTAGAGGCTTTTAGTGTGAAGGGAAGACATGATCTGTGTATAGCGCTGAGGGTACCGGTGGTGTTGGAAGCAGTGGCGGCAATGGCGCTGGCGGATTTGATGATGGTGGAGCAGCGGAGCCCCAGAGTGTGGAAATAACTTAATAAAAAAGGGGAATTACAATCGTAATTCCCCTTTTTTATTACTTCTCGATGTCTAATAATTCAACATCAAAAATCAGTGCGCTATTTGGTCCGATCTTCGGCCCTGCCTGACGTTCACCATAAGCCAGATCAGCAGGTATAAACAACCTCCATTTTGAACCTACAGGCATCAACTGCAGCGCCTCAGTCCAACCCTTAATGACTCCACCCACCGGGAAGGAGATAGGCTGACCTCTCTCTACAGAACTATCAAACACGGTCCCGTCGATCAGGGTACCATGATAATGTGTCTTTACCTTATCTGCAGCGGTAGGTTTTGGACCATTACCTTCTTTCAGAATTTGGTATTGTAAACCACTAGGCAGTGCTACCACCCCTGGTTTAGTCTTATTCTCTGCCAGGAATTTTTCACCTGCTTCTTTGTTCTTTTGCATCTTTTCCGCTTTTATCTGTTGGAGATAATTACTGATACTCATATTTGCTATTTCTTTTGCTACTAACGTTGTATCCTTCAGTGCATCCTCGATCGCGTGTCTCAGCACATTCAGGTTCAGGCTATCCAATCCTTGTGTCTTGAGGGTATTGCCGATATCCTGACCAATGCCATAGCTTACGGTGTCGATCTTAGTCTGCAATAATGGTGCTACAGGAACAACAGTTTGCTCCTTGTCTTTGTTCTTTTTAGATCTTTTCTGCGCAAATCCATTCAGGGATATGACGCCGAGTGCTCCCAATAGTAGGGCTTTTTTAATCATAAAATAGTAGTTATCAATGGTAATGGACTTACGAAATTTATATATCTGAACGCCCGCAAGTTAAATTTTATTTCAACACCGGCAATTCTATAGCGGATGGATGTCCTGCATCATGATAAATACGGATGGTTGCCTTCTTAAAATCCTTGTCTGTAGCATGGTAGATATCGGTAAATACCTGTGGGTTACGATCTACCAGCGGGAACCAGCTGCTCTGTACCTGTACCATGATCTTGTGCCCTTTTTTAAATGTATGTGCTACATCCGGCAGGGAGAAATCTATATTGGCAGGTGCATCTGGTGTGAAAGGAACTGGTTTCTCAAAGCTCTCTCTGTATTTACCTCTCATGATTTCGCCTCTTACCAGCATTTCGTAACCGCCCATTGGATAGGTAGATGAAGGTACTCTGTGGTGTTCGCTGCGAGCCTTGTCTTCATATTTGAAATCATAAGGGAACACATCGATCAGCTTTACGATGAAGTCAGCATCTGTACCACTGGTACTTACTACCAGTTTGGCTGTGAGCGGCCCCGCCAGTGTAATATCTTCTGTCAATACATCTGTCGAAAAAGTAGCTACATCCGGACGGCGTTCAGCAAAACGCTGATCATCTGTCATGTAATTGATGGTACGATCGAAATGTACATCCTGTGTGTAAGGCACTGGTTTAGCAGGATCGCTTACGTATTCAGAGAAGCTGTTGCCACCCAGTGGTTTGGAGAAATCCAGTTTGCCATTGGCCTGCATGTAGATGGATTGTGCCTGTACATTGGCAGGAGGCCATTGCTGGAACTTGCGCCATTGGTTTTCGCCGGTGAAGAACACGGTTGCTTCTGCGATATCAGGTGATGCACCTTTACCTTTCAGGTAATAGTTGAAGAAGGGCACTTCGATATTATCCTGGTAGTATTCAGATGTATTGCTGTCGAAATGAACATTGCCTAAATGTGTACCATCATTGCTGCCCCACTGACCATGATACCATGGACCCATTACGATACGATTGTTGGCATCAGGACTCAGTTTCTCGATGGCCTTATAAGTATTCCATGCACCGAAGCAATCTTCTGCATCGAAGACACCACCTACTGTCAGTACAGCTGGCTGTATGCCTTTCAGGTATTGTCTTACATCCCTGGCTTTCCACCATGCGTCGTAGTCGCCATGGTTCATGAGGTCATTCCAGAATGCAATGCTGTCTCCCATCAATTTAGAGAAGTTAGACAGCGCACCGGTTTTGAGGTAGAACTCGTAGTTATCGTCAGTAGTGAAGTATTTAAAACCAGCAGGGCCTACGGTAGTTGGCTTAGGCCTTGGCTGACCGAAACTGGTATAAAAAGAGAAGGCATCTGAAATGAAGAATGCACCGTTGTGGTGGAAGTCATCACCATGATACCAGTCGGTAACCGGTGCCTGCGGACTTACTGCCTTCAGTGCCGGATGACCGCTCAATGCAGCCATGGTGCTGTAGAAGCCGGGGTAAGAGGTGCCGAATACACCTACTTTGCCATTGTTGTTGGCAATGTTCTTCACCAGCCAGTCGATGGTGTCGTAAGTATCACTTGCTTCATCTATCTCATTTTTGCCCTTTTTAGCCGGATTATAAGGACGAACATCCATGAAGGTACCTTCACTCATCCAACGGCCACGTACATCCTGTATGACCATGATATAGCCTTCGTGCAGGTATGTGTTGGTATACCTTGCATAGAAAGGTCTGAACTCTTTATCTCCATAAGGAGAGCAGGAGTAGGGAGTACGTGTCATCAGAAAAGGATGCTTCTCTGCATTGTCTTTAGGTATATAAATGGATGTAAACAGTTTTACACCATCCCGCATAGGGATATATACTTCTTTTTTAGTGTAATGTTCGTACATCCACAAGGAGTCTGCATCGATGGCTTTTACCTTTGAGTTAAAGGCGATAATCACCACAAACAGCCATAAGATCCGTTTCATAAGCATTATTTATTTTTCAATTCTTCTTTTGTCTTCCTGGGTAATGATTCCACTACGAGTTCATATGAATCCCTGATCCACTGATAGATCAGCTTATCAGAAATACCGGCGTGTACATCTACTGTATTCCAGTGTTTCTTGTTCATATGGTATCCCGGTGAGACACCATCATAGCGTTCGCGCAGCTCTATCGCAATTTCAGGATCACATTTGAGATTGATGCTTTCGAAACTATCGAGGCTGGTGAGTGTAAACATTTTTCCCATCACCTTGTATACAAGTGTTTCTTCACCAAAGGGAAACTCTTCTGTGACACCCGGCAGGGCGAGGCAAAAATCACGAAACTGTTCAATATTCATAAGGCATTGAATCTAAGTGCGTCCAAAGGTATAAAAAAACCGGGGCAGACAGTATACCTGTTGCCCCGGTTGTGTATTGTAAAAAATAAATAGCTACCTGCAGTTGATATGGTTATTTTTTTATGAATGATCAGGCTTTGCTGATGTTGAGAATGATGCGGGAATAACGACCGTATACTATCTCTACTTCCTGTCCTGATTTATAATCGTCGAGCCGGCCGCGCATCCAGTAAAAGAGTCTTTTTCTCTTTCTTATACCTTCCTGTTTTACAATAAAGCTGGTCTGCATATCATTGTTACCCTGATATACATGTTCCAGTGGTACCTTGATCTGTCCTTTCTGAAGGAGGGTCAGGTCTTTCTTGATTGTAAAGTACCGGACATCAGTCACCTTTATCAGCGCAAAGACAAGTACGAGTACGAAAGAGAGCAACCATACCCAAAACCAGGTATTTCTGTAACTGAACATGGTGGCATCTATTTCTTCGTCGGAATACCTTCTTTTGAGAAAAAATTGTGGTACGTATGCTGCGATGAGCACTAAAGTGAGGCCAATCAACAAGAACTTAATGATTTGCCTTTTGTTCTTTTTCAACGCATCCTGTAGGAGAAAGATCTCCTCGATGGTCATAAAAGAGTAATCCTGCATAGATAAGGGTTTTTCTTATTTCTAATATATGTAAAATTTTTCTAAATATAAGTTAGTATTAATACGATCGGATTGTACTTTTAGTATGCGTGTGAATAAAAAAATGTTAGTTTTTTGTCATTTGTAAATAAAAAAACGGCTAAAAGCGAATGCTTTTAGCCGTTTGCGTATAAGTTAATTTTTTCTTAAGCTTCTGCTTCTGCGTAAGCGCTTACAGGCTCGCAGGTACAGATCAGGTTTCTGTCGCCATGTGTATTGTTTACGCGGCTTACAGAAGGCCAGAACTTATTGAGTTTCACATATTCCAGCGGGTAAGCTGCCTGTTGGCGGCCATAAGGACGGTTCCACTCTTCGGCAGTGATAACGAACTGGGTATGAGGCGCATGCTTCAATGCGTTGTTTGCTTTGTCAGCTTTGCCTGTTTCTACAGCGCTGATTTCTGCACGGATCGCCAGCAGTGCATCGCAGAAGCGATCCAGTTCAGCTTTGTCTTCACTCTCAGTAGGTTCAATCATGATCGTACCCGGAACAGGGAAGCTCATGGTTGGTGCGTGGAAACCGTAGTCCATCAGGCGTTTTGCCACATCTTCCGCTTCTACACCAGCAGTTGCTTTGAATGGACGGAGGTCTACGATGAACTCGTGTGCACAGGTACCGTTGCTACCGCTATAAAGGATTTCGTATGATTTTTCCAGGCGTGCTTTCATGTAGTTAGCATTCAGAATCGCATTTTCAGATGCTTTCTTCAGGCCTTCTGCACCCAGCAGGCGGATGTATGCATAAGAGATGAGGAGGATGCTTGCAGAGCCATATGGTGCTGCAGATACTGCGTTTGCAGTTTTCTTGTCAGTCAGGTTTACGTGACCAGGCAGGTAAGGAGCGAGGTGTTTAGCTACGCAGATCGGGCCCATGCCAGGACCACCACCACCGTGAGGAATTGCAAATGTCTTGTGAAGGTTCAGGTGACAAACGTCAGCACCGATCAGGCCAGGAGCAGTTAAGCCTACCTGTGCGTTCATGTTGGCGCCATCCATATATACCTGACCACCAAATTCGTGTACGGTGTTGCAGATGTCTTTTACGCTTTCTTCATAGATACCGTAAGTAGATGGGTATGTGATCATGATACCTGCCAGGCTATCAGCATACTGTGCTGCTTTTGCTTTCAGGTCAGTTACATCGATGTACCCGTTTTCCAGTGCTTTCACTACTACCACTTTAAAGCCGGCCATTACTGCTGATGCAGGGTTGGTGCCGTGAGCGGAGATAGGGATCAGCATTACATTACGATGTCCTTCATTTCTGCTTTCATGATATTTCCGGATCACGAGTAAACCAGCGTATTCACCCTGTGCACCACTGTTTGGCTGCAGACTGCAGGCATCAAAAGCAGTGATCTTGCAGAGGTATTCGCCCAGTTCATCTACGATTTGCTGGTAACCACCTGTCTGCGATTTTGGTGCAAATGGGTGCATCCTGCTCCAATGAGACCAACTCAAAGGAATCATCTCTGTCGCTGCATTCAGCTTCATGGTACAGCTACCCAGAGAGATCATGGAAGTGTTGAGAGAAAGGTCTTTATTTTCCAGCATCTTGATATAACGCATCATCTGTGATTCGCTGTGATGACTGTTAAATACAGGATTGGTAAGGAAGTCAGAAGTACGTACCAGTTCTGCAGGTACAGCAGTTGCAGTCAGACTGTTTGTGTCTGCAGACAGGTTGCCTGCATTGAAGATAGCGAGGATATCGTTCACATCCTGGATGGTAGTGGTTTCATCGAGGGAGATGATCACTTTGTCAGCACCCGGATAGAAGAAGTTGATACCTGCACCTTCAGCTTTCGCTTTGATATCAGTAACTGCTTTTACAGTTACTTCGAGGGTATCAAAGTAATTGTAAGCAGCAAGTGTATATCCTTTTGCCTGCAGGGCAGCACCCAGGGCATTGGCCAGGATAGCTACGCGGGTAGCGATATTTTTCAGACCGGCAGGACCGTGGTAAACGGCGTACATAGCAGCCATGTTAGCCAGCAATGCCTGTGCGGTACAGATGTTTGAAGTTGCTTTTTCACGTTTGATGTGTTGCTCGCGGGTTTGCAGTGCCATACGGAGTGCGCGGTTACCCTGAGCATCTACGCTCACACCGATGATACGGCCTGGGATGGCGCGTTTGAACTCATCTTTTACTGCAAAGAAAGCAGCGTGTGGACCACCAAAACCTAATGGTACACCAAAGCGCTGTGCAGAACCCAATGCTGCATCTGCACCCAGTTCACCAGGAGAGGTGAGGAGGGTCAGTGCCAGCAGATCGGTGGCCATTGCTACGTAAGCACCAGCAGCATGTACTTTCTGTACAAAGCCCTGGTAATCTTCCACAGCACCTACGCTGTTAGGATACTGTACCAATGCACCAAAGAAGGATTCATCGATAGCAGCAGTTTTATAGTCGCCGGTTACTACTTCGATGTTCAGCGGAGTAGCACGGGTGATAATTACATCTTTGGTTTGTGCGAACACATTTTCGTCCACGAAGAATTTAGGACGAGCCAGGTTGTCATGGTCTTTGTTCAGTGCGCTGAAGAACATGCTCATGGCTTCGGCAGCAGCTGTCGCCTCATCCAGCAGGGATGCATTGGCGATAGGCAGACCTGTGAGGTCGCTGACCATAGTCTGGTAGTTCAGTAAGCTTTCCAGACGACCCTGGGAGATCTCCGCCTGATAAGGAGTGTACTGTGTATACCATCCTGGATTCTCGAAGATATTGCGCAGGATCACACTTGGTGTGATGGTATCGTAATATCCCTGACCGATATAGGTACGGAATACTTCGTTCCTGAGTGATACTTCTTTGAGATGACGGAGGTAATCACTTTCACTCATTGCCGCAGGTACTGCAAGCGGGTGGTTCATGCGGATCGCGCCAGGTACGGTCTTGCTGATTAATACTTCCAGCGAAGATACACCGATGGTCTCCAGCATGTGGTTGGTCTCTGTTTCGTTAGGCCCAATGTGGCGACCTAGGAACTCATTTTGTTGTATATCAAAAAGATTCATGATGTGAAAGCAGGTATGATAATAAGAATGTGCAAAGGTATTTTGTTTTTTAGCAATAGCCAAACCTGCCTCGGTCTTGTGGAAATTGTGGTGATAATTAAGGGTTGGATGTTTCCTTGAATTGTCACATGATTGTCGTATGGTGGAGAGTATTACCTTTGCAGTCAAATGGATGCATCACTAAATAACTGGAAGCAGCGGGCGACTGAGCAGCAAAAAGCCAATAAACAGTTTCTGCAGAAGCTACAGACGAAGAAGGGCAGGGGTGTAGAGAAGCTATTGCCTGACCTGCATGAGGAGGCTTTCAGCCACATCGATTGTCTGCAATGTGCAGGTTGCTGTAAGTCAATCAGCCCAAGGTTCAAAACGCCTGATATCAAGCGTATTTCAAAGTACCTTGGCATGCGGGAATCTTTGTTTATTGAGACTTACCTGCGACTGGATGAAGATGGGGATTATGTGGTAAAAAGCAGTCCCTGTCCGTTTTTGGGTGCAGACAATTATTGCAGCATCTATGATGCAAGGCCGGGAGATTGTGAGAACTATCCTTACACAGACAGCTATGAATTTGTGAAGCGGCCAAATACCACTTACCTGAACAGTACCATCTGCCCTGCAGTATTCTATGTGTTAGAGAAGTTGCGGGACGTAGTGAAGTAATAAAAAAGGCCATCTCTCAGAGATGGCCTTTTGTTTATGCTTTCAGGTCCAGCTTGCGCATGGCCGGCGAAATGATATAAGTTGTAATAACGACTCCAAGTGTCACACATCCACCAAACACGACAGATGGTACCAGCCCCATCATCCTGGCCATAAACCCGCTTTCGAAGGCCCCCAGTTCATTGGAAGAACCGACAAACATAGAGCTCACCGCAGCTACACGGCCTCTCATCTCATCAGGTGTTTTCAATTGCAGGATCGTTTGACGGATGATTACACTGATCGCATCCAGCGTACCACTCAATAGCAATGCAATGAAGGAGAGATAGAAGTTCCTGGACAAACCGAATATGATAATACAGATACCGAATCCGAAGACTGCCGCCAGCAGTTTGATACCCGGTTTATGCACCAGTGGTTTGTAAGCCAGTATAAACATGGTCATCAGCGAACCAACTGCAACAGCAGCGCGAAGCAAACCGAATTCCAGCGCACCTGCATGCAATACATCTGAGGCAAATACCGGCAGCATGGCTACCGCACCCCCAAACAATACAGCAAACATATCCAGCGCCATGGCATTTAATACCACCTTGGTTTTCCATACAAAGCGCATCCCTTTGGTCAATCCATCTACAAAAGTTTCACCTTTGGCCGCATAGTGTACTGGTTTAGGTTTGATCATGATCAGGCTGAACAGCGGCAGCAGGAAAATAGCTACCACCAGCAACATGGACCAGTGTACACCAATAGCATACACCAGCAAGCCACCCAGTGCAGGGCCTGCCATACTACCTATCTGCCAGGCGCTGCTGGCCCAGGTAGAGGCATTGGCATATAACGTACGGGGTACGATCAGACCTTGTAAAGAGAAATTGGCCGGACTTACAAAGGCACGTACTATACCTCCGCAGAATACCAGTCCATAAATACACATCAGTACCTGGTGGGTATCAAACCCTTCCACGATCTTATCCCATGTGAGGAAGAATAGTCCTGTACCAATAATGACGTAAGCAATCACGCATTTGAGCAGGATGCTCCTTTTCTCTCTCTTATCCACAATGTGCCCGGCAAAAGGTGCTAATAGTACTGCCGGGATGACCTCGGCAAGGCCTATGAGACCAAGGGCAAAAGGATCATGATTAGAGAGGAGATTCACCTTCCACTCTATGATAATAAACTGCATTGTAAGAGCAAAGACGAGTGCGAACCGAATAATTAAGTAGTAGTTAAATTCAGGAAGACGAAGTGAAGCGTAAGGGTCGTTCTTACTGTTTGTGTTAGCCGAAGTATCCACGTAATCAGTTTTTAAACCACTGCGAAAATATATAATTTGAATAAATACCTTCCTGACGATTTTACAACCGGTTGCATTTAAACTGATAAGCGGTATCGTTAAATTCGATCAGGAACCGTAATTTTATAAGACATTGGTCTGGTTTTAGTAGCAAATAATTGTAGTGAATGTGGCCGCCAGTAACGTATTAATAGCGCCTATGCTACACTCCCGGTTTCTCAATCTTTTGTTAAAAGAAAACTGCCATTCTAGCACAATGGGCAATTTTATGCTATATTTGATGACGTTCAATTAGGATTTTCTATGAGAAGAATGAAAGTGATTATACCAGTAGTGCTGATCACCATCTCGATGGGAGTATTGGCTTTCAGCAAACTGCGTAAAGAAGACCCCCCTGGCAAAAATGAAGTGATCATTGGTCTGGTAGGGCAAATATTAAAAGATGGGCACTATCAGCCGAAGGCTATAGACGATAAATTTTCAAAGGAAGTCTTTGACAAGTTCCTCAAGAACCTTGACAGTGAAAAGAAATTCTTTCTGAAGAGTGATATCGAGAACCTCAAACCATTATCAACTCACATTGATAATGAACTGATGGGTGAACCCCTGGATTGTTTCAATGCAATCAATGATCTGATTAAGAAACGTGTTGCAGAAGCAGCAGCGCTGTATCCGGAAATCCTGGCTAAGCCTTTCGACTTCACCAAAGAAGAAAAGGTAACCCTGGATCCTGATAAGGTAGATTACCCTGCAGATGAGGCAGCCCGCAAAGAAGCATGGCGCAAGGTGCTGAAATATCGTACCCTGGAAAAATACTCCGAACTGGTAGAAGCCCGCGACAAGCAGGACAAGAAAGATACCGCAAAGGCGAAAACCGATGTACAGCTGGAAGCCGACGCCCGTGCGAAGGTGAAGCAGGTATACGATCGCTACTTTGACCGTTTGAAAAACAGACAGGACGACAACGAGCGCTTCAGCACTTATGTAAATAGTATTACCGCTACAATGGATCCGCATACTGACTTCTTCCCTCCTGATGAAAAGAGAGCGTTTGAAGAGCAGATGGCGGGTAAGTTCTTCGGTATTGGTGCACAGCTGCGTGAAGAAGATGGTAAAATCAGGATCGTAAGCATCGTAACAGGTAGTCCAAGCTGGAAAGAAGGGAACCTGAAAGCAAACGATGTGATCCTGAAAGTGGCACAGGGTGACAAAGAGCCACTTGATATTACAGGTTATGCTGTAGAAGATGCCGTAAAAGTGATCAGAGGTGAAAAAGGTACTGTGGTGAAGTTGACTGTAAAGAGCGTAGACGGTACTGTAAAAGATGTTTCAATCGTGCGTGACGAGATCGTACTGGACGAAACATTTGCAAAATCAGCGATTATCGGTGGTCAACATAAAATTGGTTACATCTACCTGCCTGAGTTCTATGCAGATTTCCAGGACAGAAACGGTGCCCGTTGTGCTGAAGATGTAGCGAAGGAAATTACGAAACTGAAAGCTGAAAATGTAGAAGGTATAATCCTTGACCTCCGCTTTAATGGTGGTGGTTCCCTGCAGGATGTAGTGCAGATGGCTGGTCTGTTTATTCCGGATGGTCCGATCGTACAGGTGAAATCCCGTACCGGCGATCCAATGGTACTGCGTGACCGTGATAAGAGTGTACAGTATGGTGGTCCGCTGGCGATCATGGTGAATGAGTACAGTGCTTCTGCTTCCGAAATCATGGCAGCTGCTATGCAGGATTACAAACGTGCGGTGATCATTGGTAGCTCTTCTACTTATGGTAAAGGAACCGTGCAGCGTATGTTTAGCCTGGATGAGTTTTACTCCAACAAGGAGTTAGGTCCGCTGGGTGCGATCAAACTGACACAGCAGAAGTTCTACCGTGCAAATGGAGGTTCTACCCAGCTGAAGGGAGTTTCATCCGACATCGTATTGCCAGATCCATATTATGAAGTAGCAGAGCGTAAGGATAAAGATGCACTGAACTGGGATGAAATTCCCAAGGCAAATTACACACCTTGGGTAGACCCGGTTCCGGTAGCTGCGTTGAAAGCAAATAGCGACAAGCGCCTGGCGAACAGCGAAGCGTTCAGGATGATGAATGACAATATCGCTACCCTGAAGAAGATGGATGCACAGGACAATTATTCTCTGAACTATACGACTTACAAAACCGAGCAGAAGAATAATGCGAATGCGCTGAAACGCTATGATTCAGTAAATGAGAAAGTGAAAGAACTGGAGATTTCCAGTCTGAAAGTAGACCTGGACAAGATCGGTAATGATACTTCTAAACTGGCCCGTAATAAGGATTGGTTGAAGTTCAGACAGAAGGATATTTACCTGGATGAAGCGGTGAATGTGATGAATGATCTGATTGGAATGAGTGCTTCTAAAGTACAGGGTAGATTGGCGAATAAGTAATAATGTTATTAAGATAAATAAAAAAGCATNNATGCTTTTTTATTTATCTTACGGACGGCTTTTTAAAAAGAAGTTATTCGCCGCTCAATAATCGTATCAAATTCTTTAATTCCTCCTGCTTGTACATGTCCTTGTCATCCTGGAAGCATTTAGCCAGTTCTTCCAATAAGAACTGGATAACCCTCGTATTCGACTGAGGCATGTAATAAGAAGGTGTAGGAGGGAGGGACATTCTTTTCAGGTAGTTTTCCACATCCTGGTGGGAATAGATCTGTCCCTGAATAGGATCAATAAAGAACAGGATCCTGTAATCGTCCGGGTTGGCCGGCTCTGAAAAATCGTAGAAGCTATCAAAATAGGCGAGGATAAACTGTCTTGGGATGTTCACCGCATACACAGGCAGGTCCAGCATAGCACAAAGGCTCTGGTAAACGATACCATTGGTAAGCGGATTTCCTTTCTTGGATTCCAGCACCTGGTTGATAAAGAACTGGTTCTTCCGCACATAGGCTACCTCTTCTCCTTTCAGCCCGAAGTAGTTGTAGATCATACTGTTCAGCACATTGATCTGCTCCAGGGGGGTGAGGTAGTTATTGAGCTCCAGCCATATATTACGCTTGATCTTTTCGATTTCGTTGAGGACGGAATTTGTCTGCATATCAGGAAACTGATAGCGGGCAACAAGGATGGCTCCCTGTAGAAGATCGGGGATTTCGGCCTTATTCCACTGCTGCAAGGCCATCTGCAGGTCCATGTAGTGAACTCTGTGAATCAGTTGTTCTATCCTTTCCTGAATAGATTCATCTACAGTATTCTCCCACAAGTTCTCCAGATTTGGAATGATCTCTTTTCCAAACAACAATATCTTGCTGGCGACGGTGTCATATACCTCCTGGTCCGGATCGTCCAGAAGATGGAACAAAGCATTTATTTCTTTGGTCTCGTGCATAACAAATCAAATGTGCCGATGTGCAAATATGCTAATCCCTGAATCATCCAAATGGTATAGGACGGATCTTTTTCTGAAAAAAAGACGGCCTTATATACACACCGGCACATTCCTGTAATAGCACATTATTCGGCTTTTTTCTTTCTAGGAGGTGCTTTTTTCTTAGGAGGGTTAGCTTTCACATCTTCAATGATAGCTTTTGCTTCCTCCACCGTAATATCCGCAGCGGTATCGATCTTCTCCTTTGGTATTTTGAAATTCCTTAAGCCTTGTTTAATATACGGACCATAGGGACCTTTGAGTATCTGGATTTTTTCTTTTTCAAATACTTTGATGGTACGTTCATCTTTTGCAGTACGTTTTTCTACGATCAGCGGGGCTATTTCGTCGAGTTCCACTGTGTAAGGGTCCATTTCCTTTTTCAGGGAATAGAACTTCTTATCGTGTGCTGCATATGGACCGAACCGGCCTATATTCACCGTTACATCTTCTTCTTCAAATTTACCCAAATTGCGGGGAAGTTTGAACAGCTCCATTGCTTCATCTAAAGAAATGGTTTCGATGCTTTGTGTTGCCTTTAATTTTGCAAAGCGTGGTTTCTCCTCATCTTCTGCCTTGCCGATCTGCACCATTGGACCATAACGTCCCATACGTGCTACGATAGGTTTGCCGGTAGATTCTTCGGTACCCAGTTGTCTTTCTCCTTTCACCCTTTCAGCATTTTCCAGGGTGTTTTCCACATCCTTGTGGAAAGGAGTATAGAACTCATTCAGCATCTTGTTCCAGATCTTCTTACCATGTGCCACCTCGTCAAACTCTTCTTCGATTTTGGCGGTGAAGCCGTAGTCCATTACATTTCCGAAGTATTGGCTCAGGAAGTCGGTAACGATCATACCCAGATCTGTCGGGAACAGTTTGGATTTTTCGGCACCGGTATTTTCAGCGTCTGTTACTTTAGTGAGTGTGTCATCTTTCAGCGTCAGAATGCGGAAGTCTCTTTTCACACCTTCTTTATCACGTTTTTCCACATAGTTACGCTTCTGAATGGTGGTAATGGTTGGCGCGTAGGTCGAAGGTCGGCCTATGCCCAGTTCTTCCAGTTTCTTTACCAGGCTTGCTTCCGTATAGCGGGGGGCAGGGCGGGTAAAGCGTTCTGTCGCTTTCATTTCCTTCAGGTCCAGTACTTGTTTCAGAGCGAGTGGTGGCAGGGAACCATCCTGTTCGTCATCTTCACTTACATCTTCATCATCGCGGCCTTCCATATATACTTTCAGGAAGCCATCGAATTTAAGTACTTCACCGCTGGCAGTCAGCTCATCGTGGTTGGTAGAGATATCGATCTTGGCGATTGTTTTTTCGAGTTCTGCATCGCTCATCTGGCTGGCGATAGTACGTTTCCATATCAGCTCATACAGTTTACGGGTATCGCTGTCGTCTACAGAAGCATTCTCCATGTAGGTCGGGCGGATGGCTTCGTGCGCTTCCTGGGCAGACTCGTTCTTATTTTTGAACTTGCGGTGCTGGTGGTAGCGCTCCCCGTAGTTAGTTGTAATTGC
Source organism: [Flexibacter] sp. ATCC 35208 (assembly GCF_001975825.1). Lineage (GTDB taxonomy): Bacteria > Bacteroidota > Bacteroidia > Chitinophagales > Chitinophagaceae > Chitinophaga. The sequence continues at coordinate 340,716 of NZ_MTKN01000002.1, read as the reverse complement.
TTTCTGGATATCCCCTAACGCGGTATCTGACAGGTTGACTGAGTCAGTACGCATGTAGGTGATCTTACCACTTTCATACAGTTTTTGTGCCAGCAGCATGGTTTTAGACACGCTGTAGCCGAGTTTACGGCTGGCTTCCTGCTGAAGGGTAGAAGTGGTAAAGGGAGCGGCAGGAGATTTCTTGCCGGGTTTTACCTGGATATCTTTTACGGTGTAAGCAGCACCGACACATTGCTGTAGGAATTTCTCCGCATCTTCTGCGGTTTTGAACCGGGTAGGTCCTTCGGCCTTGAAGGTAATGTTCTTACCATTCAGGTCTTTAGAAATGAAGAAAGCTTCTACTTTAAAGCTGCTTACAGCAGTAAAGCCGTTGATCTCTCTTTCCCTTTCCACGATCAGTCTTACCGCTACGGATTGCACGCGACCTGCAGAGAGGTGGTTACGCATACTCATTTTACGCCAGAGCACCGGTGACAGCTCAAAACCTACGATCCTATCCAGGATACGTCTGGCTTGTTGCGCATTTACCAGGTTCATGTTGAGTAGGCGGGGCTGTTGCACGGCTTTTTCAATGGCGGGCTTCGTAATCTCGTGGAAAACAATACGTTTTGTAACTTCCGGGTCTAACCCCAGTACTTCACATAAATGCCAGCTGATGGCCTCCCCCTCACGGTCCTCATCCGTTGCTAACCAAACCTCTTCGGTTGTTTTGGCCAGCTTCTTCAGGTCCTTCACTACCTTTTCCTTGTCATCGGGGATTATATACTTAGGTTTGAAGTTATTGTTGATATCAATGCCCATATCATCCTTCTCCAGGTCACGGATGTGACCAAAGCAGGATATGACCTCGAAGTCGCTGCCCAGTATTTTTTCAATCGTCTTGGCTTTGGCCGGAGACTCAACAATTACTAGATTTTTTGCCATGAATGCCGTCTTTATGTGCTACTAGATACGTAAAATTCCGTATTAAATTGTATAAACCGCTTTAAGTAAGTTCCTCAAATTTTAAGTGCTCTCTCTGGCGGGAGGATGGCCAACTGATCAAAAAAGGGCCATCCGATTTTTGCAAGTATATAAAAGAAGTGGTAGAATAAAAAATCAGTCTCTTTTAAAACATTGAATATAAATGTAATATTTTTGGGAAATCCATTAAAAATGAATGATTAACAGTTTAATGGTTAAATTGCTGGATAACAACGCTGAACGGAAGGGAAACGTGCTGTATCATATAATTGTATGAGCCCGGCCACCCAAATTTTGCTTTTATCTGACCGGTACACCATAATATATTAATAACCACTTACCCGATGAACATAGTAATTATTGGCGCGGGAAATATTGCGCATTGTTTCGGTACACAATTAAAAATACACGGACACCAGATTTTACAGGTTATTAGCCGTAAGAAAGAAAATGCTCAGATATTAGCAGAGAATTTGCATGCATCGGCTAGTGATGACCTCCTGGATATCAATATGGAGGGAGACATTTATTTATTGGCAGTGAGTGATTCAGCCATTCCGGAACTCAATGACGAGCTCCGTCTGGGCAAAAGAATCGTATTGCATACGGCAGGGGCCGTACCTCTGGATGCCATCAGGCGCATCTCTACCCATACCGGGGTGATGTATCCTTTACAATCTATTCGTAAGGAGGTAAAAAATTATCCTGTGATCCCTCTTTTGCTGGAAGCCAGTAACGACGAGGTGATGCGCAGACTGCAATCCATCGCTCAGAGCATTTCGTCTCAGACTGAGGTAGTTAGCTCCGAACAGCGGCTTCAATTACATCTGGGCGCGGTACTTGCTAATAATTTTACTAATCACCTGATCGTGAGGGCAAAACAGTTTTGTGAACAAAAGGGATTGGACTTCAGTTTGCTTCAGCCCATCATCAGGGAAACTTTTGACAGGTTTGAAAAGTTCGCTCCTGAAACGGTGCAGACAGGCCCTGCCATGAGAAAGGATGAGGAGACGATGTCTAAACACAGAGCTTTGATGCAGGATCAGCCACACCTGCAAGAAATTTATAAGGTGATGTCAGACAGCATTTATGATTTCTATAATGCCTGACATCAAAAATCTATACTACTTTTGCGCAATACGATATTTTAATAAACGCAATGAACGTTTTATCTCTTTTTAAGCCCATCACCACTTTTGTGTTTGATGTAGATGGCGTGCTCACAGATGGTACTGTTCAATTATTACCAAATGGGGAGCAATCGCGTAGAATGAACATTAAAGATGGGTATGCTTTGCAGCTGGCCGTAAAGAAAGGTTACCGTATCGCCATCATATCTGGTGGACGATCTGAAAGTGTGGTAAGCCGGCTTCAGGGATTAGGAATAAAAGATATTTATACCGGCATTACCGATAAGCAGGAAAAGCTGCAGGATTATGTATTCGAGAATGACCTGCAATGGGAGCAGGTCATTTTTATGGGAGACGATATCCCGGATTACCGTGCTATGCAATTGGTAGGGTTGCCGGTATGTCCGGCCGACGCTGTCCCCGAAATCAAAAGTATATCCCGTTATATCTCACCAGTAAATGGTGGTAATGGCTGTGTGAGGGAAGTAATCGAGAAGGTGCTGAAACTTAACGGGCACTGGACGATAGACGAAGAAATAGCCAGCCGCTGATTTATTTCCAATTAAATGATTATGAAGTTACTGACAGCTTTTTTTAAACTGGTACGGTATCCGAACCTTATTTATATAGCACTCACGCAATATTTACTACAATACTGTGTAGTAGCGCCTATACTTCATTATAATGGCGTGGAACCTTCTTTGTCCGTGGCATCTTTCTGCCTGCTGAGTTTATCGACAGTGCTGATCGCTGCTGCCGGTTATATTATTAATGACTATTTCGATATTAATATTGATATCATCAATAAGCCTGACAAAATGGTGCTGGACAAGGTGATCAACCGTCGCTGGGCCATGGCCTGGCACACCATTTTTAACCTGGCTGGAGTGAGTATTGGTTTTATTGCTGCATGGAAGATTGGTCAGATCTACCTGGGCTTTACACAGGTACTGTGTTCCCTGCTGCTGTGGTTTTATTCTACTTCCTTCAAGCGTCAGGCACTGATCGGCAATGTCGTTATCTCCCTGCTCACAGCGTTGGCTGTGGTAGTGGTAGGCTTTTATGAGAAACAGATCTATGAAAGCTTTGAAGCCATCATGTCTCCCGAAGGAAGAAAGCTGATACAGATAATCGGTATTTATGCAGTGTTCGCTTTTGTGATTTCGCTGGTAAGGGAAATTGTAAAAGACCTGGAAGATGTAATCGGCGACAGCAAAGATGGTTGTCGCACGATTCCCATTGTATGGGGTGTGGAACCAGCTAAGAAAATATGCTATGGATTACTGCTGGGATTGCAGGTGCTGATTGTAGTAGTTGAAATAAGAGTAGCGCTGATAGGCTGGTATATTGCGATTGCCTACCTGGTGATTTTCGTACAGGCGCCTTGTTATTATATTTATTCTTTACTGAAAAAAGCACATCTGCCGGAGCATTATCACAAAGTGAGTTCCCTGGTAAAACTAGTGATGCTGTCAGGTATTCTGTCGATGGTCTTCTTTAAATTATTCCTCTGATGTATACAGGCAAACGTGTCATACTGGGTTCTCAGTCACCCCGGCGCAAACAGCTGCTGGAGCAGGCAGGTATTCCCTTTGAAGTGAAAGTGGTAGAGACGGCAGAGACTTTTCCTGCCGATATGCACATCCCGGATATTCCCGTTTACATTGCGCGTCAGAAGGCTGTAGCCGTAGCACCTTTGTGCCAGGCAGACGATATCATTATTACTGCTGATACAGTCGTAGTTCTGGACGAAACTATTATCGGAAAGCCAAAGGACAGGGAGGATGCGATCCGTATACTGAGTGCACTCAGTGGCAGGGAGCACCGTGTAATAACAGGGGTGATTATACTTCGCAACGGGGAGGAAGACGCTTTTTCAAAAGAAACAGCGGTACACTTCAAGCCATTGACGACTGAGCAGATCACGTATTATGTAGATCACTTTAAACCCTATGACAAGGCCGGTGCTTATGCGATACAGGAATGGATTGGTGCGGTAGGTATTGACAGAATTGATGGCTGTTTTTACAACGTGATGGGATTGCCTGTAAGCAATGTCGTAGAAAGATTATAAAAAATAAACGGCGTCCTGATCAGAGCAGGGACGCCGTTTATTTTTGGTTGGTTAAATACTTTAATACTTCCTATTAACACAATTTCTATTCCAATACCAGCAGGTTTACATCTGGATTATTGAGCCATTTAGCTTCCTTCAGCTTTTCCAGATTGATCACCCCAACTATATAACGCCAGGTAGAGGATTCATATTTTTCAGAGATATTGTAGAAGTCTGGCAGATGTACCTGATCGGCTGTACGATAACGCAGATAAATTTTTAACTGCACATCGTTGGTAAACGCCGGAGAGTTAGCCTGCTTAATCTTTTTATACTCGTATCTGTAATTGTATGTCAGTGCAGAGATGTCGGAAAGTACTGCGCTACCAGTAGCGGTACCACCAGCACCTTTACCTACAAAGAACTGCTTGTCGGTAAATGCGCTTTCGAGCAGAATACCATTGTACTCATTGTATACATCATACAGCAGGTTATGTTCCTTCACAAGATGTGGTAATACAGAAGCATTCACACTACCGTTTTGCCTTCTACAACCAGCTATGAGCTTCACTGTAGAGTTCCTTTGTTTTGCGAACTGAATATCGAAATCATTCAGGCGATGTATACCAAAATTGAATACTTCTTCTGGTTTTACGAATGTGCCAAAGGCGTGTAACAGTAAGATCACGATCTTGAATTTTGGATCGTACCCTTCGATATCCAATGTAGGATCAGTTTCTGCAAAACCCAGCTCCTGCGCCTTTTGAAGAGCTTCGTCAAAGCTTTGATTTTCTTCGAATATTTTCGTGAGGATGTAATTCGTAGACCCGTTACAGATACCTTCAACTGCATTGAGCAGATCATTGTCGTAGTATTCTTCCAGGTTACGTACAATTGGAATACTTGCACAGCTGGATGCCTCATAGAGGAAAGGCACCTTGTTTTCTACCTGTAACTGGTAGAGTGCTGGCAAGTTTTCGGCGATCATGCGTTTGCTGGCGCTTACTACTGCTTTTCCATTACGCAGTGCGGTGCTTACGATTTCGAAAGCCGCTTCTGTTTCATTGATCAGTTCCACTACTACATCGATAGTAGGGTCTTGTAAGATATCATTCTTGTCTGTAGTGAAATAGCTGGCGTCGATTGGACGAGGCTTATTGGGGTCCTTGATACATATTTTCTTAATACGCGCATTGATACCTTTAGTTCTGTTCAATACTTCGTAAAGTCCTTGTCCCACACAACCAAATCCGAAAATACCCAGATTGATAATTTTGTTTTCCATGTTCAATACTTAGTGCTGCATTCAGTGTCCGTTGCAAAACGGTTTTGCGTTTATTGTAAAACTGTAATTTGTTTACCTGCAGGCAGGTTCAGTTTATCCAGTGCCTGTTTGAGGTCGTTGATGAGATCTTCTGCATCTTCAATACCTACAGAGAGGCGGATGCAGGAATCGACCAGACCTGTTTTCTTGCGGTGTTCTTCCGGAATATTCCGGTGTGTCATAGTAGCTGGATGATCCAGCATACTCTTTACACCACCAAAGCTTTCTGCGAGTTTGAACAGCCGGGTGGTGTTCACTACTCTGATTGCATTTTTGATGTTGTCACTTTTGAGAGAAAAGCTCACGAGTGCACCGTATTGCTTTTGTTGCTTACGGGCGATGTGGTGGTTTTTGTGCGATGCCAGTCCGGGATAGAAGACCTTATCCACAGCGGGATGTGCAGAGAGCCAGGTGGCGATGGCCATAGCATTGCTACATTGCTTATCGAGGCGCAGGCAGAGGGTTTCAATACCTCTGATCGTAAGCCATGCTTCGAAGGGACTGAGTATACTTCCTGAAATATTTTGATTGAAGCGTAGCTGATCGGCCAGTGTTTTGGTGTTGACTACTACCAGTCCTGCGATTACATCGGTATGCCCTGCGAGATATTTGGTAGCACTATGTATCACGATGTCTGCACCCATTGGAATAGGTTGCTGCAGCAGTGGTGTACAGAGGGTATTGTCTACTACCAGCAGTACATTGTGCTGCTTGGCTATCTTGCTGATGGATTTGATATCGGATACGCGTAATGTAGGATTGGTGGGCGATTCCAGCCAGATCATTTTTGTATTTGGCGTGATGGCAGCCAGTACTTTGTCGGTATTGCTGGTGTCTACAAAGTTTGCTTTGATGCCAAAGCGTTCAAACATATGCTGGAACATCTGGAAGATACCGCCATATGTATCTTCGACAGCCATGATCTCATCTCCTGATTTTAATAGTTTCATTACCGCATCGATCGCGGCCATGCCACTGGCAAAGGCAAAACCTGCGTGGCCTTCTTCGAGGCTGCAGATAATGTTTTCCAGCACCTTGCGGGTAGGATTGTTGGCACGGGAGAATTCAAACCCTTTGTTGATACCGGGTGATTCCTGCACGAAGGTAGAGGTCTGATAGATGGGGACGGAAATGGCGCCTGTCAATTCATCTATCGGGATACTATGTAATAACTGTGTAGCTATTTTCAACGCAAAGTAATTATACGGTTATGAACAGGTGGTTCAGAACGATAACTACCCAAAATAAAAAAGGCTCTCCCGTAGTTGGAAGAGCCTTTTCAGTATTATTAAGTACGATGAAAATGTCAATCTCTGCCAACTTATCTATCTCTGGTTATATGTATAACCGAAGCCGGAATTAGCACCTTTCCCTCGTTTGTTAAACAAGGTTGGTTGCTAAGGCATCGCAGGGCCAAGTCCCTCCGCCTTTCTGGATAAGTCATCTATAAAGAACTGGGTGCAAAGTTAATGGTAACTCTATCAGATTTCCAAAAAAAGAAAAATTTGGAAATCTGGTGTAGAGAATGCTAAATTTATTAGTAAAGATGAATTTATGACCATTGTTCAGATTGCCCCGCTCCTTACAGAGGAGCTGTTCCAATATATTTGGCAACATCGTTTGTTTACCCTTTCCCATTTGCATACGTTAGAAGGTGAGCCTGTGCAGGTACTTCAACCGGGAGTACTGAATACGAATGATGGTCCGGATTTTAGCAGTGCCCGGTTGCGGATAGGCGATACTATCTGGGCTGGAAATGTAGAATTGCATTTAAAGACTTCTGATTGGTACAGGCACAATCATCAGCGGGATTTACGGTATAAGAATGTGATTCTGCATGTGGTGTTTGAGCATGATCTGGAAGAGACGACGACGCAGGGAATTCCTTGTCTGGAATTGCAGTCGGCTATTCCCAAAATGTTGCTGAACAGGTATGCGCAGCTGAAGCATTCCGGTCATTTTGTGCCTTGTGGAGGGAATGTGGCTACAGTAGAGCGATTGATCTGGAGAAGCTGGAAAGACCGCATGCTGGTGGAGCGGTTAGAAAGCAGAGCAAATATGATGAAAGAGTGGCTGGACAAGAGCAGGAATAATTGGGAGGAGTGTTGCTACTGGGCGATTGCACACAGCTATGGGATGCCGGTAAATGGAGATGCATTTCTGAAGCTGGCCCAATCCCTGCCATATACGCTGCTGGTGCGGAATAAGCATAATCTTGTACAGTTAGAAGCGCTTTTATTCGGGCAGGCAGGAATGCTGGAGGGGCAGTTTGCAGATGATTATCCATTAGAACTGCAGGCAGAATATGTGTTTCTGAAGCGGAAATATCAACTGCTGTCATTGTTGCCTCATCAGTGGAGATGGTTGCGGATGCGGCCTTCTTCGTTTCCTTCGGTGAGGCTGGCTAGTCTGGCGGTATTGTTGCAACAGGGGAGGGACCTCTTTGCCCGGCTGCTGGAAATGAAAGATCTGCAACATTTTCAGCAGGTGCTGTTTGCGCAGCCGGAGGGCTATTGGAAGGATCATTACAGGTTCGATACCCCGGCGGTGGTTATGCGCAGACCAGGCATAATGGTAACGAGGAATGTGATCATCAATAGTATTTTACCATTGTTGTACTTATATGGCAGGGAGAAAGGATTGCCGGAATACCAGGAAAAGGCATTGGGCATGATGGAAACGCTGCCAGCAGAGGAAAACAGTGTGATGGAAGGTTGGAAAAAAGTGGGGATACTGGCAGGAGATGCTGCAGATTCCCAGGCATTGCTTCACCTGAAGCAGCACTACTGTGAGGAAAAGCGATGTTTGGAATGCGCAGTAGGATGCAAATTACTGAAGACTGGCATTGCCCTGTAACCATTTTACTCCGAGTGCGTTATATCTAAGGGAAGACGAGGCCGGGGGATAAAACAAATTTACACATGAAAGAAAAAACGTGTAGGTTTGTAACGATAAGTATACCAATATTACGCCCCTTACGTTTATTAGTAATGGTGGGCGATACAGTTAGACTCAGGATACTTTTGTTTGTAATTCGTGATGAGGCTGATCAATCATAATTTAATATTACTCCCTTAACAAAAACAAATCTATACAGGTGAAAAAATTACACTTATTCTTGCTTTTATTGGTAGCGGCAGGTGGATTGAAGGCACAGGACAGTAGCTCGTCGGTGAAGTCAGGAGTACAGCACAGGGAGCAGAAGAAGTCTAAGCCCGTTTCCTCATTTAAACAGCAGGAAGAACTGGAAAATGTTTATCAGCGTGAGTTTTCAGTAGGTGCACGTCTTAACACCGACGGTTGGAGCGGTTTCCTTGAAAAAGGATATCGTAGCAGCAGAACGAAAGTGACTTTTTTCCAGTTTGAATTTGCAGAGAAGAAAGATCCAAAAGAAGATAAGAAGTCTGGTGCGATCAAGGGAGTAGACCAATATGGATTTGTATATTCTGAAAAACCTTATATCTATGGTAAGCAGAATAACTTTTACCAGGTGAAGATTGGTATCGGGCAGCAAAAACTGTTAGGCGGTAAGGCGAATAAGAACGGGGTGTTGGTAAATGCCTTTTACTATGGAGGTCTTTCAATTGGGTTGCTGAAACCTTATTACCTGAATGTAGTTGATCCGGATGATGGTGTAACCGTAAAGTCTATCAAATATGGTGAAAGCGTAGCAGATAACCAGGCATTTCTGGATAGAAACTCTATCATTGGTGGCGGTGGATTTGGAAAAGGCTGGGGAGAGGTGACAATAGCGCCGGGTGTACATGCTAAGACAGGTCTTCGTTTTGACTGGGCCAGATTCAATGAAGTAGTGAGCGCGCTGGAGGTTGGTGTAAATGCTGAATATTATACCAAGGATATACCTATAATGGTTGGAAACGATCCTAAGAAGTTCTTTTTCAATGCTTATGTAGCTTTACAGTTTGGTAAGCGCTGGAATAAGAAGAAGTAAAAATGAGAAATAATATAAAAAGCGCTTTTGCCGGGGCAAAAGCGTTTTTTATTGGATTCCCTCAAGAAGTACTATTTTTGTAATCTTAAAGAAAGGATCAGAGATGCAAGAACCAATACTCACGACCGCAACACCTTGCAGTACAGCACCTGATGCTGCGCCTGCCCCCAGGACTAAAAAACCTGATTGGCTGCGTGTCAAATTACCAATAGGAGAAAACTACAAACAGGTTCGTAGCCTGGTAGATACCCATAAATTACATACTATCTGCGAAAGCGGAAACTGCCCTAACATGGGTGAGTGCTGGGGAGCCGGTACTTCTACCTTCATGATATTAGGAAATGTATGCACACGTAGCTGCGGATTCTGTGCCGTAGCCACCGGCAGACCAGAAGCAGTTGACTGGGATGAGCCTCAGCGCGTAGCAGAAGCTATCTTCCTGATGAAGGTGAAACACGCTGTGATCACTTCCGTAGACAGGGATGAGCTGAAAGATGGTGGTTCTATCATTTGGGCCAACACCATCAAAGCTGTAAGGGCGTTGAACCCTGAAACTACTATGGAAACCCTGATCCCTGACTTCAGAGGCCAGTGGGAAAACCTGCAGCGTATTATCGATGTAGCACCAGAGATAGTTTCTCATAACCTGGAAACTGTTGAGCGCCTGACCAAACAGGTGCGTATACAGGCTAAATACCATAGAAGCCTCGAGGTGATCCGCCGTTTGAAAGACGGAGGTATGCGTACCAAGAGCGGTATTATGCTGGGTCTGGGTGAAACCAAAGAAGAAGTGATCCAGGCTATTCAGGATCTGTATGATAATGGTTGTGATGTAGTGACCCTTGGTCAATACTTGCAGCCTACACCAAAGCATCTGCCTGTAATACGGTTTGTACACCCGGATGAGTTTGCAGAGTACAGAGAGATCGGTTATGCAATGGGACTTGATTATGTTGAATCAGGACCATTGGTAAGATCCTCCTACCACGCAGAGAAGCATATCCATAGTGGGCGGCCAAATAAATAATTAATCAAGTTTATTAAAATCCATCAGCGGTGATGGATTTTTTTATTTCCATCATATCTTCGCATCTCAATTGCGATTAGAATATATTTGTAAAAATAGGCGTGTATTTTATAACCAGTAGACCTTGAGTTACTATCCCAACTGATTCATCAGTTGTCAAATTAATTGACAATCTGTTGATTTATAGAGATAGAAAATTTAATTGAATAGTTATCTTCGCAACACATTTTTCAAATTGTTTCAGGGAAATATGCGGATATTTCCCGGTATATGCCCATATATACGACCAGAACCGCAGCTTACACCTACATTACCTGCAACCTACCTGTTTGATTGTTAGTACATATTGATCTGTGCTTAGCTGGGTATAGTGTGTCTTATTTAAATCTTAATTAATTACTGCGCAAGCAAAGAACATATAGCATTATTGCTTTGTTCTACGATTGGTCTAAAGAAGAAACTGATTGTCAAAACCTTTTATGAAAAGAGTAATTTATCTGACCGCCATGTTGGGAGCGGGGCTTGTTAGCACCTCATCCTCTGCACAGCAGGTATCTGATTCCGTCATGCCAAAAGCGTCTCTACAGGATTGTATCCAGTATGCGCTTATCCATCAGCCAGTGATGAAACAAACACTGCTGGACCAGGAGATTGCGGAACATACCATTAAGAGCAAACTGGCAGACTGGTATCCCCAGTTGAATCTGGCCGCAGGCCTGAACCATTATCTGAAGTTGCAGACGTCTTATTTTAACGGTGCAGCCATCACCACTGGTGTGACGAACACCTCTTCTGCCGCCTTTACTTTAACACAAAACCTGTTTAACAGGGATGTATTGCTGGCCAGCAGAACTGCTAAGGTAGTACGTCAACAGGCTGTGCAAAATACTACCAGCAATCAGATCGATGTGGTATCCAATGTATCCAAAGCTTACTACGACATGCTGCTTACCAAAGCGCAGGTAGCCGTGCTGGATGAAGATATCGTGCGTCTGGAGCGTAGCCTCAAAGATGCCTACAATCAGTACCAAAGCGGTATTGTAGACAAAACCGACTACAAGAGAGCCACCATTTCCCTGAACAATGCCAAAGCGCAAAAGAAAACAGGGGAAGAATCCCTGAAAGCCAAGAACGCTTTGCTGAAACAGTATATGGGTTTCCCGGCAGACTCTGTACTGGATGTGAAATACGATACCATCCAAATAGCGCAGAGCATACAGCTGGATACCAACACAACTGTTACTTACCAGAACAGGATCGAGTACCAGTTACTGCAAACCCAACGTTCACTGTTGGAAGCAGAACTACGCTATAATAAATGGGCTTACCTTCCTACAGTATCAGCATCCGGTAGTTATACTTTCGCCTACTTCAACAAGGATTTCGGGAAGTTGTATAATAACAACTATCCTAACTCCCTGGTAGGTCTGACTGTATCGATGCCTATCTTCCAGGGTTTCAAACGCACCCATAATATCAAGATAGCTGAGCTGAACATCAAACGTACCGACTGGGATGTAGAATCACTGAAACAACAGATCAATACACAATATACCCAGGCAATGGCCTCTTACAAGAGTAACCTGAACGAATATTTCGTGCTCAGGGAAAACATGGATCTGGCCAAAGAGGTATACAACCTGATCGATCTGCAATACAGGGAGGGGATTAAGACCTACCTGGAAGTGATCACCGCCCAGACAGACCTCCGCTCCGCAGAGCTGAACTACTATAATGCTATGTACACCGTATTATCCAGCAAGATAGACCTGGAAGTGGCATTGGGTACTTTAACACCATCAATTCAATAAATGATAAAACTGGCTGATTGCAACAATCAGTCATTGAAAGGACAAATATTTTCAGATGAAAACAAAGCAACACATTCTCCTCATTGGCGCTACAGGTATGTTTTTTCTGGCTTCCTGTAAAGGTCCGGCACAAAAAGGTGGTATGGTAATGCCTCCAACCAAGGTAAATGTTACGGCTGCTACTATGGGACAGGCTATTTATTATGATAAATACCCGGCTACAGTGGTGGCGCTCAACCAGGTGGAACTGCGTGCGCAGGTAAGTGGTTATATCACCGGTATCTTTTTTAGAGAAGGGGAGGTCGTGCAGAAAGGAAAAGCCCTGTATGAAATAGACCGTCGTAAATATGAAGCTGCCGCTCGTCAGGCAGAAGCGAACCTGGCTAGCGCAAAAGCGACACTGGTACGTGCACAGAAAGATGCGGACCGCTACCACGAACTGGCTAAGCAGGATGCGATCGCCCGCCAGACGCTGGACAATGCTGATGCAACACTCGAAACCAGCCGTGCAAGCGTAGCCGCTGCCGAAGCAGCATTGGCCTCTGCCCGCACAGACCTTGATTTCTCCATTATTAAAGCCCCTTTCACTGGTCGTATTGGTATCTCCCAGGTAAAGCTGGGTGCACAGATTAGCCAGGGAACCACATTGCTGAACACCATGTCCAGCGAAAACCCGATTGCGGTTGATTTCGTGGTGAGCGAAACTGATATTCCACGCTTTTCATCGATGCAGGGTAAGACCATCACTCCTGGTGACTCTACTTTCCGCCTTACACTGCCAGGTGGTACTGCATATTCTGAAAAGGGTAAGATCCTTGCCGTTGACCGTGGGGTAGATAACCAGACAGCTACTATCAAGGTACGTATCGAATTCGCGAATCCAAAAGATGAGCTGAAAGATGGTATGAGCGCGGTACTGCAGGTATTGAATGCGCAGAGTGGTGAAAATGTGATCATTCCTTACAGAGCTGTAGTAGAACAGATGGGAGAGTTCTTTGTATTTGTAGCAAAAGATACGATCGCTGAGCAGCGTAAGATCCATCTGGGTCCAAAAATGAGGGACCTCATTGTTGTTACTGATGGTCTTAAATCCGGCGAAGTGGTAGTGACGGATGGTTTCCAGCGTCTACGTGATGGTGGTACAATCGACACTTCAGGTGTACCGAAACAAACACCGCAGGCTTCGGGCCAGGCTCCTAAAAAATAATCATAAACAGTTTGAGTTTGAATCAATAGAAGAAGATCATGATTGCAAATACTTTTATACGCAGACCGGTCACCGCGATAGTAATTTCTATCGTACTGGTGTTGGTAGGGATATTGGCGATGCTCAACCTGCCTATTGGTCAGTATCCTGAGATCTCACCTCCTACAGTGCAGGTAACAGGTACATATACTGGTGCAGATGCCCAGACCATTGAACAGACCGTAGCGACTCCTGTAGAAGTACAGGTGAATGGTACGCCTGGTATGACCTACATGACCAGTAACAGTACGAACAGTGGTTCTATGAGCCTTACTGTAAACTTTGAAGTAGGTACCGATATCAACATTGCGGCACTGGATGTACAGAACCGCGTGGGTATCGCTCAGCCAACCCTGCCTCAGGAAGTACAACGCTTAGGTCTTACAGTAAGAAAACGTAACCCCAGTATCCTGATGCTGGTGGCATTATATTCTCCAAAAGGTTCACACGATGTAACCTTCCTGGATAACTATACGAACATCTTTATTAAAGATGCCTTGCTGCGTGCAAAAGGTGTGGGTGATATCTTTACCCGTGCGGATGACTTTAGTATGCGTGTGTGGCTGAAGCCTGATAAGCTGGCTGAAATGAACGTATCTGCCGATGAAGTGAAAGCTGCCATCACAGAGCAGAACGCGCAGATCGCAGCTGGTTCAGTAGGTGCACCACCGCAAAAGGCTGGTCAGACTTACGAGTACAACATCTTCGTAAAAGGTCGTCTGGCAAATACCGAGGAGTTTGGCAATATCGTGATAAAGACCCAACCTAATAACGGTGGTATTGTGTACCTGAAAGATGTAGCCCGCGTAGAACTGGGTAAATTCAACTACACTGGTAACTCCTTTGTAGATGGTAAAAGAGCTTCTTACCTGCTGGTTTACCAGGCACCAGGTAGTAACGCGATCGAAACTGCCGAGAATGTGACTGCCGCTATGGAAGAGCTGAAGAAAGCTTTCCCTGCGGATGTGGATTATGTAGTACCATTCGAATCAGTATCTGTGGTAAAAGTGTCAATCCACGAAGTGGTGGAAACACTGCTTGAGGCCCTTGCACTGGTGGTGATCGTGGTGTTCCTGTTTCTGCAGAGCTGGAGGGCGACCATCATTCCGGTGTTGGCGATTCCGGTGTCTATTATTGCGACGTTTATCTTCTTTATACCACTGGGCTTTACCATCAATACCCTGACCCTGTTCGGTTTCGTTCTGGCGATCGGTATCGTGGTGGATGATGCCATCGTGGTGGTGGAGGCGGTCCAGCATAATATGGACCATGAGCAGATGTCCGCGAAAGATGCCACCTTACAGGCTATGAAAGAAATATCCGGTCCGGTTATCGCGATTGCGTTGATCCTGGCAGCGGTATTTGTACCAGTAGGGTTTATCCCTGGTATCGTAGGTCGTTTGTACCAGCAGTTTGCGATCACAATCGCGATCTCTGTACTGATCTCCGCTTTCATCGCGTTGTCTCTGACCCCTGCATTGTGTACGCTGATTCTGCGTCCTATGCACCTGGATAAGGATTCAAAAGGCCTGAACAAATTATTCTATCGCTTCAATACCTGGTTTGGTCACGTAACCAGCCGTTATTCACTGGGGGTAAAGAAAAGTATCCGTTGGGCAAGATATGTGATGATCCTCCTCCTTTGTATCTGTGTGGGTGTGTTCATGCTGTTCAGATCTAAGTCTACAGGGTTCATTCCTACAGAAGATGATGGTCGTCTGTATATTACATTTGACCTGCCGGAATCTTCTTCTACAGAGCGTACAGTAGAAGCGTTGCATGGTATGATGCATGCTTTGGATAGTATACCGGGTATTGGTCACTATGCCGCATTGGGTGGTTTGAACGTAATTAGCTTTGCGACCAAGTCAAACAGTGCGACCATCTTTGTACAGCTGAAACCATGGGATGACAGAAAGTCTAAGGAAACACAGATCCAGGCAATTGCAGCTAACATCCAGGCGAAATTATCCCGCTGGAAACAGGCATCTGTTTTAGTAATTCAACCGCCGGCTATTCCGGGGCTGGGTAGTACCGCAGGTTTCTCATTCATCCTGGAGCAGCGCAGTGGTGATCCTGATATCAAGGCATTTGAAGGGGTATTGCAGAAGTTTACTGCTGCGATTAACCAACGTCCGGAAATAGCAAGGGGTTTCTCCTTCTTTACCGCACGTACACCGGGTTATCAGTTGGATATAGACCGTGAAAGAGCGAAGAAGATGGGTGTATCTATTTCTTCTATTGCTACGGCGCTTTCCACTTATATGGGTAGCTCTTATGTGAATGACTTCACTATCTATGGCCGTAACTTCCGTGTACTCACACAGGCAGATTCAAGCTATCGTGGTGATATTAAGGATCTGAGCCAGATGTTTGTGAAGAATACAAACGGAGATATGGTACCATTGAGCGCTGTTACTAATTATAAAGTGACAGAAACTGCGCCGGTAATTTCTCACTATAACCTGTTCCGTTCTGCGGAAATCAATGGTGCTCCTAATCCTGGGTATAGTAGTGGTGATGCGATCAATGCACTGAAAGAAGTAGCTGCACAGGTATTGCCTGAAGGTTATGGATATGAGTTCTCTGGTCTGAGCCGTGAGGAGTTATTGTCTGGTAGTAAGACGGTGTACATCTTCGCACTGTCTATTGTATTCGTATTCCTCTTCCTGGCAGCATTGTATGAGAGCTGGTCTGTACCGTTCTCCGTACTGTTGGCGGTGCCGATAGGTGCGTTTGGTGCGATCCTCACGCTTACCTTCCTGCCAAAGATCAGTAATAACGTATATGCACAGATTGGTTTGATCACATTAATTGGGTTGTCGGCGAAGAATGCGATCCTGATTGTGGAGTTTGCGAAAGAGCGTGTGGATAGGGGGATGGAACTGGTAACGGCAACGGTAGAAGCTGCGAAGCTGCGTCTGCGTCCGATCATCATGACCTCTCTTGCGTTCCTGTTGGGTATTCTGCCGCTGGTGCTGGCTACTGGTGCGGGTGCCGAATCCCGTAAGACGATGGGTTGGACTGTATTGGGTGGTATGTTCACCGCTACCTTCCTGGCGATCTTTATTGTACCAGTGTTGTTTGTAACGATTACAAGACTGGCTTATGGTAAGGAAAAGCTGAAGGAGATGCAAGATAGCTACAAGGTGATGCAGGACCATATGGATGTGTAAGGAAAATAGCCGTATAGCTAAATAAAAAGCCCGCTCAATTGAGCGGGCTTTAACATTTTACTTACCAACCACTTGTCTGTAGTATAGCAAAATGGCTAACAGGGACAGGGCAATCGAGGATAGAAAGAATATCAGGAATATTTTCCATCCTATATGAACAGTTATTTTATTTGCTGGTGGCGCAACATCTGTATACACCTTACTTTGCGCACGGGATGACACATTTGCTTGCCTGGTCGCTTCTTCCAAGGCAATCCTCTGCATGAGAGCAGTTTTGATATGTGCTGGAGGCATTGGTGCATCTTTAAATGCTGCCCGCTCCATACGACGTTCTACTTCTTCCATTTCAGTATGTAATTCAGGAAAAATGTTCAAATGAATGTGCAAGTCTTCCTCCTCTTCCATGGTGGTAAATCCAAGGAAGTGTTTTTCGATTAGGCCATCTGATATGTAACGCTCGTATTCCATATACTTATTAAGGTTTTCTCTCAAGTTAACATGTCATCCACTCAAAGGATGGAGAATAAGCAATTTTCCACGGCTTTGCTAAGGTGATAAAAATGTCAGACAAAAAGTTGTCCAAATTAGTGAAATAAGAAAAACCTCAAAAAAATTTTGGATTAAGGGCTCATTATCCCTGTTATAGGTATATATAAATGATTATAATGTGTTCCCCTAGTTATTTTTCTTCTTGAAAATGTTACCTATTCCCTTTACCGCCTCTTTTCCAGCATTCTTCAAATCTTCTGTTTTGTTAGAAGTAGTAGCACTTGTTGTATCCTTCTTCCCTCCCAATAGCTGTTTGGAAAGCTCTTCTTTAGCTGCTTCTTTTACGGTGGTCACAGCCTGGTTCTTTACTGAATGCAAGGTATCTTTGATCGCTGTTTTTACTGTATCTACCTTATTTTTTACTAAAGTAGCAGCCTGATCTTTCAGGTTATTTACCGTATTACCCGCAGTTTCCTGCAAGTTAGTTTTATATGTTGGTTTTAAAATATTTCCTCCCAATAAAACATTCAAATGAATACTATCACTTACGTTTACGGGTATCCCTTTATTACTGGCCTGTGTGGCAAGGCTGGTGATCAGGGCATCACCCTGTTTGCCAATCACACTTCTTGGCAGGGTCATCAACATCGTATAATCCAGTGATTGGTCAAAGCCATGTGAACCACCAACTTGCATGTGCATACCATTGAAATTCACAGTGAAAGGATTGATTTTCACTCTTCCGTTTTCAAAAGAGAAGTATGTTTTCAGGTCTTTCAGTGAAAGGTTTTTTAGTGCAGTTACATTCAGTGTATTTGCCAGCTGATCTACTACACCAAATTTCTGCAATGCACCTTCCAGTACCAGCAGGTTACCATCCCCGTTCAGGCTGCTCATTACCGGCATCATATCTTTGCCCAGCTGCCCTTTCAGGGTCAATTGAGAATTTACTTTACCGCCAATAAATTGGGCGATCGGCATTAATTTCTGTACTGTATTGAAGGATTTAAATGCCTCCTGAATATCTATCTGTTGTACATTGTAAGCCATGCTGATATCAGGTGTATTGGGATTTGTTTTGGTGCTGTATGTACCATTTACCTCCATGGTACCCTGCATGGCATTGGCTTTTACCTGCTGCATGGTAACGGTCTGATCTTTTACCAGCAGTGCCCCGGTTACATTAGTCAGGTCCAGTTTGTCATAATGTACTTTGTCTGCTGTAGCATTCAGGCTCAGGTCCAGGTTAGCAGGTACGGCAAATGGTGCGCTGGGTGTATCCGTAGCAGTGGTAGTGGTTGTTTCTGTGCCCATCCATTTATCCAGGTAGATCTGATCGGCTTTCACAGTCAGGTTACCATCCAGTGGTTCGTTTTTGAAAGCATAAGCCAGCATGTTATTCACCGCACCGTTGGCTTTGAAATTCGTACCCATGTACTGACCATCGAATGATTCAATTGTTACATTTTTAGGATTGAATTTCATGGAGAGGTTATTCACCTTCACGCCATCCGGATAGTCTTTGCTGCGGTACAGGAGGTTGGTCACCAGGATGCTGCCCGCTGCATAGAAACGATCGTATTGTTGCTTTTCGATTGCGCTCATATTGCCTTTGGCACTTACGTCTGCATCGACGATACCACTGAGTGCAGTTCCTTCTTCCAGTTTTACAAACTGGGTTACTTTAGACAGGTCCAGGCTACCTTTGGCAGCACCATCCACATACATGTCTGATACCGGCGTTTTTACCAGCAGGCGCAGGTCCAGCGGGGTATTATCCATATCCAGGTGAGCAGATGGCATGTCTACAATCGTATGATCAGGCACACCGTCAGGATTGCTGACCTTCAGGGCGATCTGTATATTCTTTACTGGTTTTGGCAGATCAGGATATTGGAAGAAACCATCTTTTACATTCAGGTTGAGGCCAAATGCCGGCATCTGTGTAGCACTGTAAGTTCCTTTTACAAAGCCGTCAAATGATGCAGTACCCGAAGTTTTAATCTTATCAAAGTCTGTCATGAAGATGGCCGGTACCAGTGAAAGGATGTCTTTGAACTGGGTGGACGGCGCTTTCATACTCAGGTCCATGCCATAAGTGCTATCGTTTACCAGTGTGAAAGAACCCTGTGCAGTGAGCTGCAGGTTATTCAGACTAGCTTTAGCCTGTTGGATGGTATATGTGCTGGTTTTGTTATCTATCTTGATGTCTGCATCCATTTTGGTATGGGTACGCAGCAGGTAGGGGATGAGGCCATAACGGAAAGTGATGGCTTCTGCTTCGGTGCTGGTACTGAGGATAAAGAGATCCTGTGTGAAATCTCCTTTGCCTGAGTGATCCAGGTTTTCAATGATGAGTCCCATATCTCCCTGGCGGTCAGTATACTCGATATACGCATCTTCGATTTTGTACTGTTGCAGGCTCATAGCAAACTTAGTAGAAGCAGTATCAGCTGGATTGGCCTGTGCAGTATCTGGTTTGGTAATGTCCCAGTTGGCTTTACCATCTTTGTTGATGATGGCGTGAATGCGTGGCGCTTCGATATTGATGTTATAGATATCGTAGGTTTCGCCTTTGATTACGCTCATCAGATTTAATGCCACATCGATTTTTTTCACGGAGATCAGGGTATCTCCAACAAAAGGTGCGCGATTTACAACCTGCAGGTCTTCCAGTGCCACGGCAAGGCGGGGGAAGTGTCTGATCAGACTAATATCTACATCTTTGAAGTCAACGTCCGCCTCCAACTGTTTATTCAATTCAGTTTTTACGATGGACATAATCTTTCCCTTGAACAGGAAAGGAATGGCAATTGCTGCAGCTACTAATACGATCAGCAATATACCCGTTATTTTCAGGATCTTCTTTAACATGTGGCAGATATAGGTTTATATATTCCGATTGAAGATAACAAGTAATACCGTATTCTTCAAATTACCTTAATTTTGCTGTTGAAATTTTATATCTAATTGATTATGACGCCTGAACGTAGAGAAAGATTATTATTCGTACTGAATAGACGCCAGGCTGGCCTTACGGTAGTACTGGATAATATAGAAGATCCACACAATGTTTCTGCAATAATGCGTACCTGCGATGCGGTAGGTATCCAGGAAATTTATGTGGTGACTACCAAGGCACCAAGGGTGAAGAAATGGGGGATTAAAAGTTCGTCCAGTGCTGTTAAATGGCTGACGATTCATCAGTTTACCGATGTACGGGAATGTATTAAAGTATTAAAGCAGCGATATGATAAATTGATGACGACTCATCTGGCACATGGTGCGGTGAGTCTGTATGATATTGATTTTACAGGTTCTGTAGCATTGGTATTTGGGAATGAGCAGACAGGGGTGTCTGAGGAATTAAGGGCTGCTGCGGATGGTAATTTTATTATTCCACAAATGGGAATTATTCGATCATTAAACGTATCGGTAGCGTGTGCGGTGAGTATCTATGAAGCCATGAGGCAAAAGACGCTGGCAGGGCATTATGATAAAAGAAATTTACCTGATGAACAATTTAATACCCTGTTAGATGAATGGGGATATGAAGAAGAATAAAAATAAAAAAAGCTGTTGCGATCTGCAACAGCTTTTTTATTTTAAAGACGTTTGAATTAAGCACTACATGTCACACAACCCTCTTCCATGGTGCACACTGCACCTTCAATTATCTCCACCTCATCTAACTTCGGGTCTACTTTCTTTTCACCAACAGATGCTGTAGCAGCAATCACTGGCTCCATATTCTGACCACCCTGTTTCTCTACTGTAAACTGTACAGCCTGTGTAGCAGCCTGTGTACGCAGATAATACATACCGGTTTTCAAACCTCTCTTCCATGCGTGGAAGTGCATAGATGTCAGCTTAGCAGCAGAAGGTGTATCTACGAACAGGTTCAGTGACTGAGACTGGCATATAAATGCACCACGATCTGCAGCCATATCGATGATCGTACGTTGTTTGATTTCCCAAACAGTTTTATACAGCGTTTTGATGTTAGTTGGAATTTCCTGGATGTTCTGGATAGACCCGTTTGCCGCAATGATCTTGTTCTTCATATCATTATCCCACAGGCCGAGTTCTACCAGATCTTTCAGCAGGTGTTTGTTCACTACCACAAATTCACCACTCAGTACACGACGGGTGTAGATGTTGGAAGTATATGGTTCAAAACATTCGTTGTTACCAAGAATCTGAGAAGTAGATGCTGTAGGCATTGGTGCCAGCAACAGGGAGTTGCGGATACCATGCTTTTTGATGGCTGCTTTCAGCGAAGTCCAATCCCAGCGTGCAGAAGGTGTTACACCCCACATATCAAACTGCAGAATACCTTTTGAGGCAGGTGAGCCTGGGAAGGTTTCGTAAGCGCCTTCTTTTACAGCCAGATCTTTGGAAGCAGTGAGGCCTGCAAAGTAGATAGTTTCAAAGATATCTTTGTTCAGCTGTTTAGCTTCTTCACTTTCAAATGGATAACGCATCAGGATAAAGGCATCTGCCAGACCCTGTACACCCAGTCCGATAGGACGGTGACGCAGGTTGGAGTTACGCGCCTGTTCAACCGGATAAAAGTTATTATCAATGATGCGGTTCAGGTTGATCGCTACCTGATAAGTCACATCAAATAAACGCTGGTGATCAAATTTACCATCGATCACAAAGCGAGGCAGTGCCAGAGATGCGAGGTTACATACAGCTACTTCGTTTGCATCAGTATATTCGATGATTTCTGTACACAGGTTCGAA
The DNA here is from genome assembly GCF_001975825.1 of [Flexibacter] sp. ATCC 35208. Taxonomy (GTDB): domain Bacteria; phylum Bacteroidota; class Bacteroidia; order Chitinophagales; family Chitinophagaceae; genus Chitinophaga. The sequence goes on along the minus strand of NZ_MTKN01000002.1, from coordinate 318,793 downwards.
CTCTTGATAGTACCCAGGTTCTGCTGGTTCGATTTGCTATTGGCAGCATCTTTATACAGCAGGTAAGGGTTACCGGTTTCAATTTGTGCATCGAGAATAGCGAACCATAGGTCCTGTGCTTTCACAGTTTTGCGTGCGCGGTTTTCGCTTTCATATTGTGTGTATAATTTCTCGAAAGCTTCACCCCAGCACTCGTGCAGTCCTGGTGCTTCGTGAGGACAGAACAGGCTCCAGTCGCCATTTTCTTCCACACGCTTCATGAACAGGTCTGGTACCCATAGTGCATAGAACAGGTCTCTTGCACGCATTTCTTCTTTACCATGGTTCTTGCGCAGATCCAGGAATTCGAAGATGTCTGCATGCCATGGTTCGAGGTAGATTGCGAAAGCGCCTTTACGCTTACCACCACCCTGGTCTACATAACGTGCAGTGTCGTTGAACACACGCAGCATAGGAATGATACCATTAGAAGTACCATTGGTACCACTGATGTATGAACCTGTAGCGCGGATGTTGTGAATGCTCAGACCAATACCGCCGGCACTCTGTGAGATCTTTGCAGTTTGCTTGAGGGTATCATAGATACCTTCAATGCTATCGTCCTGCATGGTGAGCAGGAAGCAGCTGGACATCTGTGGCTTAGGCGTACCTGCATTGAACAGGGTAGGCGTAGCATGTGTGAACCAGCGTTCGCTCATCAGGTTATATGTTTTGATAGCAGCGTCGATATCCTCTTTGTGTATACCAACTGCCACACGCATCAACATATGTTGTGGACGTTCCGCCACTTTCCCATCTATCTTTAATAAGTAAGAACGTTCCAGTGTTTTGAAACCGAAATAATCGAATGCGAAATCACGGTCGTAAATTATATTGGAGTCGAGAATCTCTGCATTATTACTGATGATTTCCATCACATCATCAGAGATCAGTGGTGCTGGTTTGCCGACTTTAGGATCGATATAATCATACAGGTTCTTCATTGTCTGGGAGAATGATTTCACTGTATTTTTATGGAGGTTACTTACTGCAATGCGTGAAGCCAGCAGTGCGTAATCAGGATGTTTGGTAGTAAGCGAGGCGGCTGTTTCTGCAGCCAGATTATCCAGCTCAGTAGTATTCACTCCATCATATAAACCTTGAATCACTTTCTTGGCAACGTCGATGGCATCTACATAATCCGCATTTAATCCATAACAAAGCTTTTCAACGCGGGCAGTGATCTTGTCAAACTTTACCGCTTCTTTGCGACCGTCGCGCTTAATTACAAACATGGTTAAATGAATTTAAAGGTTAGTATAATCGAATATGTGTTGGCAAAAAAAATGTCAGCTTATAGCTTGCAATTATTATGCCTTTATACATGAATCCTGTAATTAATTAGAAATCTTCATCGAGTCTGAAAGTCTGAGTATCTTTTCCAGACATTACACCTGCTTTCTGATAGTCACCCACGCGTTTTTCGAAGAAGTTGGTTTTACCCTGCAGAGAAATCATCTCCATGAAATCAAACGGATTTGCAGTATTAAATATTTTACTATAACCTAATTCTGATAACCAGCGGTCTGCCACGAATTCAATGTATTCGGCCATCAGCTTACTGTTCATGCCAATCAGTGCTACAGGCAGCGCATCGATAATAAATTCTTTTTCTATTTCTACTGCGTTGGATATAATATGGTGAACCTGTTCTTCCGATAATTTTTGTTCCAGCATGCTATAGAGCAAACAAGCAAATTCACAATGCAATCCTTCATCACGGCTAATCAATTCATTGGAGAATGTCAACCCTGGCATTAATCCTCTTTTCTTGAGCCAGAAGATAGAACAGAAGCTACCGGAGAAAAAGATACCTTCTACCGCAGCAAATGCTACCAGGCGTTCTGCAAAGTTGCCATTCTCAATCCAGCGCAGTGCCCATTCTGCTTTTTTCTTTACAGCGGGTACTGTATCGATGGCATGGAACAGGCGGTCTTTTTCAACCGGATCTTTTACGTAAGTATCGATCAGTAATGCGTATGTTTCAGAGTGGATGTTTTCCATCATGATCTGAAAACCATAAAAACAACGAGCTTCTGGTAATTGTACTTCACTCATGAAGTTAACAGCCAGATTTTCATTTACAATGCCATCACTGGCAGCAAAAAATGCGAGTACGTGTGTAATAAAGTGACGTTCACCATCATTCAGATTAGCCCAGTCTTTCAGGTCCCCACTCAGATCTATTTCTTCAGCTGTCCAGAAACTGGCTTCGTGCTTTTTGTATTTTTCCCATACAGCCGGATAATTGATAGGCAGCAATACAAAGCGATCCTTATTTTCCTTCAACAGGAGTTCATTCTCGTAGTTCATCAACTCAATTAATTTAATTATGGTTAACGTATATAGACATGCCAGGACATTACGGAAAGGAGACGTTCCCGCCAATTTATTTGCTATGAACCCTTTTTCTGAAATACCCTTATTATACGCTGGTTTGTTCAGGACAGGTGGATTGCGCTGGTAATGTTTTCTCGGGGCACAACTTCGCCATGAACTTATACAAATGTAATGATGATCTTCGCTGGCTATATTTTAAGTTATTAACGACCTGTGGAAAACACATGTGTGTAATTATAGAATGAAGCAGGATAGGGGTATTCGCGAATGTTAATTCTATCCGCAATCGTTTTGCACATAGAAAATAATTTAGATATTATTTAGTTTTTTTTCCGGAAAACAGGCTAAAATTTCACCAATTTTTTGTTAATTCATTTACTACCAGTAGAATAAAAAAAGATATTTGTGCAATATTAGCATAAAGTATAATCATTCATTATGTCGGCACCCGTACTCCATTTAAAAAATGTGATTAAAGCCTATGAAGATCATGTAGTTCTGAATATCCCTGATCTCCAATTAGAATATGGAACCTATTGGTTATTAGGGGGAAATGGAGCCGGCAAGACTACCAGCATGAAAGTAATGGCTGCACTGATACCCTGTGAGGGCGAAATCAGTGTGGAAAACGTGCGGGCAAAGCAGCAACCTGTACAATTTAGACGTATGGTGAACTATGCAGAAGCTGAGCCTGTTTATCCTGGTTTCCTCACAGGAAAAGACCTGGTCAGTTTGTACCTGAAAACCAAGGGCAAAGGATATAAAGAACTGGATGAGATCATATACTCATTAGGTATCCACGAGTTTATTCACAGGCCGGTGAGCGGGTACTCCAGTGGTATGTTGAAAAAGCTGTCACTGGTACTGGCTTTTGCTGGTATGCCAAAGGTTATTTTGCTCGATGAGCCGCTGATCACTTTGGATGTTCAAACCGTTCCTTTGATCAATCATCTTGTGGAGGAATTCCATACGAAGTTTGGAGTTACTTTTATTATTAGTTCACATCAGCCAGTTTCGGGCAGTTCTATCCGCTTACAGGTACAGGATAAAAATATTGTAGCAGCTCATGGCGTTATCTAAAATATTTACTGCCCGCTTTTATGCAAGTAATGCGGCCATCTTTTTCCTGGTATTTTATTTCTTTTTTGGAATAGTACCAGGCAATATGTTGCTTTCGTATCACCTCACACTGATCAGGGGTTTTACCAGCAATACAGACTTTCTATTCCTTGTATTATCAGGTTGGGCTATTTACAATGTGAAGTGCGCGTTTTTTGTTTTGAAAACATTAAGTGCCAGAGAATCGTTGTACCTGTATGGAACATTGGGGGTGCTGGATGGTACAAGTAAATGGACCACCTGGTACCGTATACATTTCTCATTGTATTTACCCGCACTTGCATATAGTGCAGTTGCCGTATGCGTAGCATGGAAAGATAAGCATATAGGTGCTGCTGCTGTTATTGTATTATTCCAGTTACTGATGACAGTAATACCATTGTATTTTTATGATTATAGAATAAAACGGCCGGGTACTACTTCTATCTTTATCAGGTGGCAGCAAAAACTGAATCGCTTATTTACTAAACCATTGTGGGCATATTATGTGTATGAGTTGTTGAATAATGGTAGCCGTTCACTGTTTATAACCAAAGGGGTGACTGGGCTCATCATCATTGTTACTTATTCACTGATGGAACAGCCGTATGAATTGCGGTTTATGCTGGTAGGACTGTTACTGGTATTACTGGCACATACGGTGCTGGTGTTTAATCACAGGCAATTTGATGATCTGAAGTTATCCATGACTGTACAATTCCCTTTGCCCTTGTGGAAAAGGTATGGACATACATCGTTAGCATATTTCGTGTTGTTGTTGCCTGAATTTATTTTCCTGGCAGTGAGAACTTATCAGGTTGCTGGTCCATTAGATCAGTTGTTGTTTATCTGCGTGAGTGTATCGATGTTGGTGATGTGGAGAAAGTTGTTATATTTTTCAAAACTGGACCAGGATAAATATTTTCGCTGGGTATTGATTTCAGTAGTAGTCGCTTTGTTTATGATATTAGGTTATTGGTACTGGTACCTTGTCATTGCATTGCAGGTGCTGGCCTTTACTATATTCAGTATAAGGTATTATAAGTACGAACCGCCGCTGGCAGAAGTACAGTAACCCTTCTCATTTTCTTAGAAAGTCTCTCATTTTGAGAGGCTTTTTTTTGTGCGTAAAAATGAGCATTTTGTTGAAAGGCTTGTCAATAAAGCATTTGGTTATTCTATGCCAGAACCGGAACAATTTTCGGCTATTATCCGGCATCGAATAAACTTATACAAAATGAACAACCTTTTAAGCGTACTTTTATTTGCATCTGTCCAAACATTCGCCCAGACGCCTGATACGACCAAAGTTCCTTTTAGCGGCATGGATATGACCTGGCAAAATGGTAATGACAGAAGGGATCAACCCAACCTGCAATCAAAGTATGTGACCGGCATCGTGATGCTGGATGTGAACTACACACATTCTTTCAACAATCCAAATGACAACACCGTAGTAGGTTCTACTGCACTGGCACGTAACAATGAGGTACAGGTTTCCAGTGCTGCATTGGGCGGTGAGTTTAATTACAATGGCGCCAGAGGTCGTATCATCACTCAATTTGGTACCCGTTCTATCGTCGTACCACGCAATGATTACAGTGTGTACAGAGGACAATATCAATTGGCTGATGCATACCGATATATCAGTGAGGCTTATGCAGGGTATCACTTCAACAAGTGGTATGGTATCAATGTGGATGCCGGTATGTTCATGTCTTATATCGGTCTGAACTCCTATTATCAGGTTGAAAACTGGGAATATCAGGCTAGCTTTACATCTGATAATACCCCCTGGTTTTTCAATGGTGTACGTGTACAGATCTTTCCTACCAAACACCTGAAAATAGAACCATGGCTCATCAATGGCTGGCAGAGTTATGGTAAATTCAATGCCATGCCTGGACTGGGTTTTAACATTACCTATGCACCAAATGACAATGTGAAACTGATCACCAACAACTACTATGGTTCCGATGCTGCCATGATTGCTGACCGTAAGCGTTTCCACTCAGACAATAGTTTCCTGTACAGATATTATAACAAGCCAAATTCAAACGGTATAACAAAAATGGCTTTTTCCATGACCGGTGACATTGGTTTTGAAAAAGGTGGTGGTGTGAATGGTTTTTCCAATGGCGATAGTACTAAAGGGCCAGCGCAATATTTCTTAAGCGCTATGTTCTATAACCGTACCTGGTTTGCCCATGATCATTTTGCATGGACAATAGGTGGTGGTGTGATGAAAAACCCTGGACGGTACCTGGTACTGTATCCTACAGGTCAGGCAAGCCCACTGCCTGATCCGGCAGATCCTACTAAAACAGAAGGCGCTTATCCTTTCTCTGCAAACCCCGGCGATCAGTTTGCCGCATGGGATTGTAGTACAAACCTTGACTGGATGCCTAATCAAAACCTGACTTTCAGAATCGAGTATGTGCACAGACATGCAAGCGTACCTTACTTCGCAGGAAAGGGCGGCGTGACTTCTCCTACAGGGTATACCACCACTCCATTGCCGGCGGACTGGCGTCCTGACCTGGTGAAATCAGAAGACCGGATTATTTGTGCGATATTATTCAGGCTGTAAATAATCAATTATATTCCTAAGAGAACCCGGATGAGGGTTGCCACCCGGCAACCCTCATTGATATTTATAATTTCAAATTGACTATATTCGTAATTCGAGTGCGTAAACTTGGGGGACTGATCAACCAATGTCGTTAATTGAAATTATAAATGGGTTTATTTTCCAGAATATTTGGTAAGCGTAGCGAACTCGCTTCCAATGAGCAACTACCTGTAGTACATGTTCCAGATTCGGATGAGCGAATGAACTGGGCAATAGAAAAAGCAAGGGCTACCATGCATCACTTTCAGGATAGCCTGTCTGAGCCAACACCTGCACAACAATACTTTTCAGTAAAAGTACTGATCGATGATGGCACCAGCCGTGAGCATATATGGCTGACTACCCCCAGCTTTGACGACGAAGGCAACCTGTATGGCGAGGTTGGCAACAAACCTGTTTATGTGAGTTCTGTATCCATCAATCAACGTATCGGTATCGATCCGCAATTCATCACCGACTGGATGATCATTGAAAATGGCCGTCTGATAGGTGGTTATACTATCCGCGCTATTCGTGAAGGTTTGCCGGATCATGAGGTGGCGGATTTTGACAGACAGGTAGGCTTGTATATCGATGAGGGCGTTGACTATTTTGCCCATGACTTTTCCACACCGGAAGGGGCGATCCTGTGCCTGGAAGATGCTTATGATGAACAGGATATTGAAAAAGCTGTATCCTGCAAAAATTTCTATGAAGAAGCCAGGTTGCTGCTCAGGAAAATGAATGACAGGTTCAACAGTCCTGAAATCGTCGAGGCTACTGCCGAAGTACTCCGGCTTTCTTTTATCAAAAACCTTGAAGAAAAAGGGTTTCCTGTATTCCACAACTTACTCCGGGCTTTCCCTGCCAGAACGAAAATCACTGATAACCTATATCTCATTACAGAATTTTGTATTTTCCCTGATGGAGGAAAAAGTCGCCAACAATTGTATACCTTCAGGGATGAAGATGGCTGGAAAGTGTTGAATGTTGCAGAGTAATAAACAAATAATTTATGAAGCAGTTAATCCGTTACAGTCTGTTATGTATGGGACTGTTATCCACGTGTATGTCTACCGCCCAGCAGCTGCTCAATGTGGGCGTAGCAGGTCTCAATCATGATCATGTGCATTTGCTCATGCATCAGTTCAAAGAAGGTAAGGTACGCATAGCCGGTATTGCAGAGGCAGATACTGCACTGGTAGCAAGGTACAAAAGGAGTTACCACCTGCCTGATTCCATTTTTTATCCAAGTCTGGATGCCATGCTGGCCAAAGTGCATCCCGATGCTGTACTGGGTTACAACCCAGTGGCGGAGCATGTATTGGTCGTAGAAGCCTGTGCACCAAAAGGTATTCCTGTGATGGTAGAAAAGCCACTCGCCACCACAGTGGCACAGGCTACCCGTATAGCTGCGCTGGCGGAGAAATACCACATTCCTGTGCTTACCAATTACGAAACTACCTGGTACAGCACCAATCAGCAAGTGTATGAGCTGGTGAAGAAAAATGCCATCGGTCCGGTAAGGAAAATGATCGTGCATGATGGGCATGAAGGCCCGATAGAAATCGGATGTAGCAAGGATTTTACTAACTGGTTGACGGATCCTGTGAAAAACGGGGGAGGAGCAATCGTAGATTTTGGTTGCTATGGCGCTAACCTGATGACATGGCTCATGGATGGCAAAGCACCTATTGCTGTAACAGCGGTGGCGCGTCATATCAAACCATCGGTGTATCCTAAGGTGGATGATGATGCCACAATTCTGCTGGAGTACCCTGATGCTACCGGTATTATTGAAGCCAGCTGGAACTGGCCATTTAGTATCAAAGACTGGGAAGTATTTGGTAAGAGCGGCTATTTACATGCCCTGAATGCCAATCAGCTGCAGCAAAGACAAAAAGATAGTACACAGTCGCTGACAGTACCTGTACCCGCATATACCGATAACCTCACTTACCTGGCAGCTGTGTTAAATGGTACGATACAACCGGGTCATGATCTTTCTTCCCTGAATAATAACCTGATTGTAGTAAAGATATTGGAGGCTGCGAGAAAGTCGGCGAAGGAGGGGAAGAGACAGGAAATCAACAAGCTATAAACAGGTCCGGACCAGCTGCATCTACAAGCCGGTTTAAACCACTCTACGCTATGAAACGCTACTTCATGCCGCTGCTGGTGCTGCTTTGCCAGCTTAGCTATGCACAACAAATAACCCCCACTTTATTTGCCCATCCTCCTGCCAGTGCCGGTATCCGTTGCTGGTGGTGGTGGCTCAATGGCAATGTGACCAAAGAAAGCATTACCCTCGATCTGGAAGCCATGAAAGCCAAAGGCTTCAGTGGCGCCTGTATTGTAGATGCAGGTGGACAGGATCAACGGGATAATGGCAATGTACCTGAAGGTCCTATGTTTGGTTCTCCGGAATGGGTGGCCTTGTTTCAGCATGCTGTAAAAGAAGCACACAGATTAGGATTGGAGCTAAGTATGAATATTCAAAGCGGCTGGAACCTGGGCGCGCCAGATGTAACTCCGCAGGAATCGACGAAGCATATTACCTGGTCTGATACCACCTTAACAGGCAATAAAACTATACAGGTACAGTTGGCTACGCCTCCTGCCAGACAAGGTTTTTACAGGGATATTGCCGTACTGGCATTTCCATGGAGAGATACAATTGGTATTCACCCACTGAAAGACCTGCATAAGAAAGCTGCTTTTGAAGAAGCTGGCTTTTCTGCTGCCGATACCCGGTATTTGTTAAAGAATGACGTTGTAAGTAAAGCCAATGCATATCATTCCGAAGTAATTGACATCTCTGAATTTTTAGATCATACAGGACGTTTGAAATGGAAAGCGCCGGCAGGAAAATGGGTGATCATGCGCTTTGGCTATACCAATAATGGCGCACACATTTCTACTGCCAGTGGCAAATGGCAGGGCCTTGTAATTGACTACATGAATGCAGACCATTTTGACAGATATTGGAATACCCATGTAAAACCACTGCTGGATGGGATTGGTGCAGATGCTGGTACTACATTGCGTTATCTACAAACGGATAGCTGGGAACTTGGTGGCATTAACTGGACTGAAAATTTCCGCAAGGAATTTCAGATCCGCAGAGGTTATGATCTGTTGCCCTACCTGCCTGTAGTAGCAGGGAAAATTATCGATAGCCCTGATTCCAGTAATCAGTTTCTGAATGATTTTAGAAAGACGATCGGTGACCTGGTGTCTGATTATCATTACAAAGTATTCAAAGCGCATGCAGCCAAATACGTCATGGGCATTGGTCCGGAATGTTCCGGTCCGCATGTTGGATTTTTTGATGGTTTGAAAAACTATGGACATAGCGACATCATGATGAGTGAATTCTGGGCGCCTTCTGCACACCGGCCGGATCCGGATAGCCGGTTTTTTGTAAAGCAGGCTGCGAGTGCTGCACATATTTACAATAAAACCCTTGTAGGCGCAGAAGCATTTACCACCATCGGAAAACACTGGAATGATGTGATCTGGCATGATCTGAAAAGCTCCTTTGACCATGAAGTGTGTGCAGGCTTGAACCTGGTATTTCTCCATACATTTACTTCATCTCCTGCCTCTATGGGAGAGCCGGGGCAGGAATATTTTGCAGGTACGCATTTAAACAGACATATTACCTGGTGGCCATATGCAGATGCGTTTTTCAATTACATGGCAAGGGTACAATACATGATGCAGCAAGGAAGATTTGTAGCAGATGTCGTGTATTACTATGGCGATCACGTACCGAATATTGCAAAGAATAAAGAGAGCGATCCCGCGCATGTATTGCCTTACAATGATTACGATGTGATCAATGAAGAACAGCTGATGAAAATGGAATTAAAGAATGGGTGGCTGGAATTGCCGGGTGGTATGCGATACAGAAAACTCGTAGTGCCGGCAGATTATAAATTATCTCCTGCTGTGCAGCAGAAAGTAAATGCATTGCAAACCAATGTACCACTAACCCCTGATTTTATTGGCGAAAATATTAACTGGATCCATCACCAGCAGGATAGCATGGATTATTACTTTGTAAGTAACAGCGCCGATACTGCCACGCACGTACAAGCCAGTTTTAGAATCACTGGCAGGCAACCAGAATACTGGGATCCTGTAACGGGAGAAATACGCCAAATTTCGGCGTTCAGACAAAAAGAGGATATGACTACCATACCGTTGAATTTCGCGCCATATGGGGCTTATTTTGTTGTTTTCAGAAAGCCTATACATGGAGATGGAAAAGCAGGTACGAACAATTATGTATTTATCCCCAAAGACACCTTAAAAAGCCCCTGGCAGGTCCAATTTAAAGACATGCCTGTAAAGACATTCACCAAACTCGAAAGCTGGACCAATCATACAGATCCCGCTGTGAAATATTATTCCGGTGCTGCCACTTATCAACAGTCATTTAACTGGAATCGCACCTCAACTGATTCCATGTATATTGATCTTGGCAAGATACAGGATGTTGGTATTGCGCAGGTGAATTTAAATGGCAAAGACCTTGGTATCGTATGGACGCCTCCTTTCAGACTACCCATAAAATTGGATAAAGGCAAAAACGATCTGCAAATCATTGTTATCAACAGCTGGCGAAACCGCCTTGTCGGAGACAGGGGATTGCCGGAAGCGCAACGCATTACTCACACTAATATCTTTATCCGACCCGAGTGGAATTTACTCCCCGCAGGATTGCTGGGACCAGTGGTAATTGGCCGCCTGACTGAACAATAGCGCGATTCATTAATTTTTTTTTGGACAACACTCCACCATATTTATTATATTTGGTTGATTAAGATAAAAGCACAAGCCCCAAAATTCGAGATACCAAACGAAATTGTAAAACCACAACCCCAAAAATTGAATGTTATGTCCATTACAGACATTATCTACACCGTAATTGCCGGTGGGCTTCTTGGCGCTATAGGCCAGGGAATCCGAATCGCAGTAGGACTTAAAAAATTAAGTGATTCCAACGCACAGCAGGTAGCAGCAGGCAGTACGCCTGAAAAAATGGATGCAGGACGCCTCTGGGTCAGTATCTTCATCGGCTTTGTAGCTGGTGCCATTGGTATGATTATCAAGGGTACCTCACTCAAAACTGCAGATGGTTACCAGACAGAAGCCATCGTGACCATTATTGCCATCGGCTATGCAGGCGCAGACTTTATTGAAGGCTTCTTCCAGACTTACCTGAATAAGGTGAAAGCTGTTGTACCTGCCGCACCAGTCACGATCACCGCCACGCCCCCGGTGACTGTATCAGTTGAACAAGCAACCCCTGTAAACGAAGAACCAGAGCTGGTTGCAGATGAATATACCCCACAACATAACAATGCATTAGGATGAGTATCATACCAAAATTAAGCCCCAATTTCACCCCAGGAAGAAAGAATTACACCCCATTTGCCATCGTTATCCACATCATGGATGGTACGCTGGCCGGCACTGACAGCTGGTTCAGTAATCCTGCTTCCAAAGTTTCTGCCCACTATGGCGTAGGCCAGCAGGGCGAAGTACATCAATATGTGCAGGAAACAGACAGTGCCTGGCATGCAGGCCGTGTGTACACGCCTTCATGGACACTGATCAAAACTTCCAATGGTCAGTACATCAATCCAAACTATTACACCATCGGTATCGAACACGAAGGGAAAGGCGATACTCCATGGACAGATGCCATGTATGCCGCCAGTGCGGCCCTGGTACGCGACATCGCTGATCGCTGGCATATTCCGCTGGACAGACAACATGTAGTCGGTCATCACGAAATCTATGGCGCTAAAACCTGCCCTGGTACAAAGGTCGATCTCAATAAACTGATCACACTGGCCAGTGGTAATCAGCCTACACCTGTGAACGATGACGATGATGGCGACATCCCACAAAAAGTAAAAACCACAGGTAAAGTTACTTCCCGCTCACGGCTCAATATCCGCGCTACCCCTGATACACACAAGGCTCCCATCAATATAGTGGAACCAGGTATCCAACTGGCTTACGACGGCTATGTGAACAACGGTGAGAAGATCAATGATAACAGCAAATGGTACTTTACTGAAGAAGGGAGCTGGTTCTGGAGCGGAGGAGTGAGATAACCTATACAACCCCAAATAATAAGTTATGGAAAAACTGTTAGACTTGTTAAAGTCTTTCGCAGGCTTTTTGTTTTATCATTACAAAGGATTGTATAATGAACTGAACAAAGCCCGGGATCACGTGCCCCTACGGTACATGATCAGTGACTTTGTAAGTGTGCTCCGGAGCTGTGGTATGTTCGTTACACTGCATGCGATAGCCTTATTGGTGTTTACCGTATTGCCACAAGGGAGAGATGTACTGCTGATAGTTGTTGAAGAAATTGCCGTCCAGCACCATGTAGGTAATCTACTATGGTTGCTGGGCGGTGCTTTTATATGGAGTGTGGTATCGGAATATGGTAGCCGGTATGCTATCTATGTTACTGACCATTCTGGCAAGAGCCTCTCTGATGAAAGAGTACTATGGCGCAAAGCTGTGCAGAAGACCATTGCACAAACTTCATTGTTGATGCCTTACTTCATTCTTTTATTAGGTTTTGTGATCAATTATATCGGTGAAAATACACTGAACCCGAATCAACGTAACTGGGGATTTGGCATCCCGATGGGATGTTTGCTCCTGTTAGTGAACCTTGTAGCAAGGGCGTATTTTCTGGATGAAAAAAAGGAGGGTCCGGACGACGTTATTTTAGATCCAACGTCAGGTGAGCTGGTGTCAAAAAAGCCATCTGGTGTCATGTCTTTCCTACGCCTGCCTAAACAGGAAATGGAGTGGTGCAATAAGCTGATCGGGATTTATAATGACTATGTATTTCAGTTGCGCAAGCCATCTAATTTCTCTGACAATATCAATAGCCGATACGAAGAGTTTACGGAGCAGTTTTTAAATCTGCCCCGCGCAGCGCAAAGCGAATTTCTGAAAGACCCTGACAAAATGCCACCGGAGACGATTGTACCTGCTTCATTTGTACCATCGCCTACAGGATTGATACAGGATGATAAGCCTGATTCGATGTACAGATGGATTTACCGGATCCCATTGAAATTTTATAAACAGCTGCACCTGCAATTAAAGATCATTGCCATCACCAGCCTCAGTATATTCCTCATTGTAGGTATACTGCCTATCCGGTATTATGAAAAGATTGGTGCACCCGGTCTTGTTATCTTTGCATTTGCCTGCTGGATCGGTATTTATATCGGTTTATTATATGTGGATTATGCATTGCTGAGAACAAAACCTTTTTCATTGCGCATCACTTTGGTGGTCGTGCTGGTCCTCTCTTCACTCCTGAATAATGATCATCCTGTACGGTATGACAGCTAAAGCAATTATGATCGCAGACCCCTGATGTCTACCCATTTTGATAACTGGTTTGAGCAATATAAATCGGAAGGAGATCACAGGTATTTTTTCAGTTGGGTAAAAGATACAGCTGGTAAGCCCATACCTAAATACCCGGTAGTATTTGTGTGTGCAGAAGGTGGCGCTTTGAGAACAGGCGCCTTCACTTCTCTGATGCTGAGTTTTTTGCAGGAGAGCCTGGCAAATGCACAGGATTCTGTATATAATAAATTACACCCGGATACATCAAAGGGTGCAAATATTATTCAACCTGTAGTGAGCCATCCATTCAATTTCAAAAGAGCTATTTATGCTTATTCAGGTGTATCGGGTGGTAGCCTTGGAATTGCATTTTTCAATGCGATGGCGTACCTCACTCCTGATAGTCTGCACAAAGTGGATTCCCTCTCGAACATGACAGATTTATTTTTCCAGCAGGATTATTTATCGCCTGTGATCGGTAAGATGTTCTACGGTGATCTGCTCAATCTTTTATTGCCGTTTCAGATACCTGCATTTGACAGAGCCGCGGCATTGGAAAAAGGGTGGGAGAGTGGTTACAGACAAGTGGTGACCCCTGATGCCAGCAATATTTTTCTGATAATTTCCAGAAGCTTTATTCGCCTAAAAATACCTTACCAGCCTTGTTTATTAACACTACTGAAGTGGAGACCGGATTGCAATGCTGGATGACAAATGTTAGGCCTGATAGTACGATGCTTTTATATCAGCGAAGAGATTTATTTAATAAGAAGATCCGGGGTGGTATCCGGTATAGTACTGTCGTTAATTTCAGTACACGCTTCCCATTATTCTCCCCCGGTGGAAATTTAAAACAGGATGATGAAACCAAATATCATTACGTAGATGGAGGGTATGTGGAAAACACAGGCACCGGAACGATGCTGGAAGTATTAAAAACATTGAAATTAAAATCCAAAGCATTCAGGGATCGTGAGATCGTGCCTTTTGTATTTGTGCTCAGCTTCAGTGATTCCCGGGAGGCTGATACCAAGAACCTGAGTTTTGGGAATGAGTTGAGTGAAATACTGGCAGGCATTTACGATACACGTGCTGGTCGCTCGGCCATGGCCATGGATGAACTAAGACATTACACAGAGGATGAGCTGCATGGGAAAGTGATTCAGCTCTCTATTGGTAAATCAGGTAGTCAGGTGCCATTGAACTGGGTATTATCCACAAATAGTCTGAATAACCTGAAAATGGATATCAAAGACAAATGGGAACACCGGGAGTTCAATGACCTGCGTAACCTGTACATTCTGAACAAAGATGTGAAGTGGGATTATTAAATCCTTTTTTCTCTCTTTACAAATTTCCTTCTGATCACGTCCTGTACCGGGATACCTTCAATCTTACTTTCCAACCAGGAGATGATGTCCAGGTACAGGAATGATCTTCTTTCGTAAGGATTTTGTGACAACTGCACCAGCTTTTCTTTCAGGCTGGCAAATGCACTTTTCAATGCTTTTGGATTAGCGTAAATATTCTTACGGAGGAACTTCAGTATCTCTTCCATCATTTGCCCAAGGTCTTTGTTCTTGGCAATGAAGTGGTAGACTGACTTAATCAGGTATTCAACCAGACTGTAATTTTCCAGTTCGTAGTGGGCAATGAGGTGTAGTATGCGTGCAAAACACTGGATATCTGCGCGAAGACTACCGATACGCAGGTGAATGATCTTGTTCAGGTACACGATCGCTTTGTTATTATCTCCACTACCAAAGTACAGGCAGGCGATCTTATAGTAAAAGAGCAATACCCTGTGCTGGTCTACCTTTAGTTGATGTTCTGCTATCTCTGCTTCCAGTTGTGGAATAATGCTCAATCCATCGCCGAAAGTACCTTCGAGGAAATACCGGTTTATCCGCGCGGTGTATACATACACAAATGCGGTGGTCTTGGTATTTTCATTGAAGGTTTCATTGTTTTCGGAAATGAATGTTTCGAGGGTGCCCAGGTCACGGATAAATTTCTCGTGGTTGCTGGTATAAAACTGTGCGGTGAGCAGGTTGTGCATCGCCTTGATGTATAGCTCCACGTCCGTCTTTTGCAGGGAGGGGTACAATGTAAACAGGTCTACCCATTTGCGGGTGTATCTGTAAAACATCACAAAGTCCTGTAGGATATAGTAATACCAGCTATAGGCCTGGTACAGGTTGATCTTTTCATAAAAGCTCATATCCTGGTGGCTATTGGCCGGCAATTCCTTTTCGAAGAACAGTTTGACCATATTGGCATCCCGTTCATCCCGGGCATGACCCAGTTTGAGATAGAGGCCGTACATTCGCAGAGAGAGGGTAGATAGCTTGCTGATGTTGCTCAGTTTCTGCTCTATCACCCGGCTTTCCTCACTCAGTTCGTCGGCCCGGTTTTCCAGGCTGCGGGTGATGTGACGGCTTTCGATGAGTTTTTCGAATTCTATGATCTCGTAACTGAGCATCACTTCTTCCTGTTCTATGGCCATGGACTTGGCTTTGGAGAGGAGTTTCAGACTCTGGTTATAGAGCCCCTTGCTGTACAGTACCCGGGCGTAGTCCAATTGTTCCCGGAGGTCGATCAGGGGATCTTTTTGTTTGTAGAGCAGGCGGAGGGTGGTCAGCAACTGCTTGTACAGGTGAGCTTTTACATTGCTCAACTGTTGTTTCTTAATAGCGGGTATTTTCTTCAGTATCAGTTCCTCATCATACTCCTTCAGTTTGTCCAAAGTATTAAAAAGCTGAATGAATAAAACGTCTTCCTTAGAGTTATTTTTGTTGAAAGCAAGCTGGAAATTCCGTTTTTCTGCTTTGGTGAGCGTTTTTATCAGTATAAAGAGCGCATCATGCTGATTGTTGGACATCGTTTATAATATGTTATAATTGACTGACAATCAAATGGATAGTTCTTGTCAGGCTATGTTATATATCGTAATTAAAGCAAATTTAGCTATATGGTAATTAAGGTTTGCTAATTAGATTTGAAGTTACAAACAAACAGGGAAGCACAAAATTAATGATTTCGCCTGTGTTGCAGAAAGTAAAGTATGTTTTTTAATTTAATGTAACACGGGCTCATAAAAAGTAATTACGGAATGGGAAAAACATTAGTTGACAAGATCTGGGACAGTCATATCGTGGTAAGTAAACCTGGATTTCCGGATGCAGTGTACATCAACACGCATTTTATCCACGAAGTTACCAGTCCTCAGGCATTTGACGGATTGCGCAAAAGGGGCATTCCTGTATTCCGTACGGGCAAGACCCGTGCTACAGCCGATCACAACGTACCTACTATGGACCAGCACCTGCCTATCAAGGAAGCGCTGAGCCGCAAGCAGGTAGAGATGCTGACCAGCAACACAGCAGAGTTTGGCGTAGAACTGTATGGTCTGGGCCACCCTTACCAGGGTATTGTGCACGTAATCGGCCCTGAGCTGGGTATTACCCTGCCAGGTATGACCATCGTGTGTGGTGATAGCCATACCAGCACTCACGGTGCATTTGGTGCTATCGCTTTCGGTATCGGTACATCCGAAGTGGAAATGGTACTGGCTACCCAGTGTCTGCTCCAATACCGTCCAAAACGTATGAAAATTGAGGTAAATGGTCAGTTGAAGAAGGGTGTGGTATCCAAGGATATCATCCTTTACATCATCTCTAAGATCTCTGCATCCGGTGCTACCGGCTACTTTGTGGAATTTGCCGGTGAGGCGATCCGCAGCCTGAGCATGGAAGCCCGTATGACCATCTGTAACATGAGTATCGAGATGGGTGCACGTGGAGGTTTGATCGCTCCTGACCAGACTACTTTCGACTATATCAAGGGCCGCGAGTTTGCACCCAAAGGTGCTGACTGGGATAAAGCCCTCGCTTACTGGGAGACTTTGTACACCGATGCTGATGCTGAGTTCGACGCTGTGATCACCTTCGATGCTGCAGATATTGAACCAATGATCACTTATGGTACCAACCCAGGTATGGGTATTGGTGTGACCCAGCACATTCCATCTCTGGAACAGCTGGATGAAAAGGAAAAACCTTCCTTCAGGAAATCCCTTGATTACATGGGGCTGGAGCCAGGCAGCGGTCTGCTGGGCAAAAAGGTGGATTATGTATTCATCGGTAGCTGTACCAACAGCCGCATCGAAGACCTGCGTATGGTGGCTGAATTTGTAAAAGGCAAACATAAGGCAGACGATGTAGTAGTTTGGATCGTACCAGGTTCCAAGCAGGTAGAAGCGCAGGCCAAGAGAGAAGGCATCGATAAGGTATTTGAAGCGGCCGGTTTCCAGTTGCGCGAGCCAGGATGCTCTGCATGTCTGGGTATGAATGAAGATAAAGTTCCTGCCGGCATGTATTGTATCTCTACCTCCAACCGTAACTTCGAAGGTCGTCAGGGTCCTAACGCCCGTACCTTCCTCGCCAGCCCACTGTCAGCAGCAGCTGCAGCGATCACTGGTAAAGTAACCGATGTAAGAGAACTCGTATAAAAGTATTATCATGGCCTGGAACGCGGATTTATATAAAGAGAAGCATGCCTTTGTATTCAACTACGGCAACAGCGTAGTGGAATGGCTGCAGCCCAAAGCAGGGGAGACCATCCTCGATCTGGGGTGTGGTACAGGCGAGCTCACTGCTCAGATCGCAGAGAGTGGGGCAACGGTAAAAGGGATAGACAGTTCCGCCAGCATGATTGCCAGTGCAAAAAGTCATTACCCTTCCATCGATTTTGAAGTGGCAGACGGTACTTCTTTTTCACTGAACCAAACCTTCGATGCGGTGTTTTCCAATGCAACCCTGCACTGGATCCGCCAGAAGGAGAAAGTACTGGATCGTATCTGGCATCACCTGAAACCCGGTGGCAGACTGGTACTGGAAATGGGAGGAAAAGGCAATGTAGACGACATCACAGGTGCCCTGAGCAAAGCGATGGAAGAAAAGGGATATGAATTTAAACCATTTTGGTATTTTCCATCTCCTGGTGAATATACTTCCCTGCTGGAAGAATATGGTTTCCGGGTAAATCAGCTGAGCTATTTTGACCGTGATACCGAGCTGGCTGATCCGGAGAATGGTATCGTAGAATGGCTGCAGATGTTCGGGGCATACTACCTCGAAGCAATACCTGAAGCAGACAGACTGCCCATCCTCAAAGCGGCACAGGAAAGCCTGCGTGCTACTAACTTCCGCGATGGCAAATGGTATACTAAGTATGTAAGGTTGCGCGTGAAAGCTGAAAAAATAGCAGACGCTCAATAATTTGTAAAACACGTAAATTTAAAGTCCTCCTTACGGAGGCGATATATAATGAGTAAGAATTTTCAACAGTTGGAATCTACCGCAGTTCCTATTCCAATCGAAAACATTGATACTGACCAGATCATTCCGGCGCGCTTTCTAAAAGCAACTACCCGCGATGGTTTCGGTGAAAATCTGTTCCGCGACTGGCGTTATGACGGCGACAATCAACCTAAAGCTGATTTCGTACTGAACAATCCTACTTACAGTGGCCAGGTACTTGTAGCTGGTAAGAACTTTGGTTGTGGTTCCAGCCGTGAGCACGCAGCCTGGGCCATTGCCGACTATGGTTTCAAGGTAGTGATCAGCAGTTTCTTTGCAGATATCTTCAAGAACAATGCACTGAACAATTTTATCCTGCCTATCCAGGTGACTGATGCATTTCTCGACAAGATCTTTGCAGCAATCGAAGCAGACGCTCATGCGAAACTGGCTGTAGATCTGGAAAAACAGACCCTGAAGATTGTATCTACAGGTGAAGAAGTTTCCTTCGACATCAATCCATACAAGAAAGCATGCCTGATCAATGGCTATGATGATATTGACTACCTGTTAAGCCTGCGTAAGGAAATTGAAACTTACGAAGCCACCCGGGAGTTTAATTTTTAACTTTTCGCTTTAACTCAACAATACAATAAATGGGCGTAGACAAAAAAATACTGGTTATTCCGGGTGATGGTATCGGACAAGAAGTGACTACCTGGGGTAGGAAAGTGCTGGAAACAATAGCAACAAACTACAAGCACAACTTTACGTTTGAAGAAGGCATCATGGGACACGTAGCGATCGAAGCTACGGGAAATCCCCTGCCAGATGAAACACTGGATAAAGCACGCAAAAGTGACGCTATCCTTTTTGGCGCTATCGGACATGCCAAATATGACAACGATCCTACACTGAAAGTACGCCCTGAACAGGGATTGCTGAAGATCCGCAAGGAACTGGGATTGTATGCAAACCTGCGTCCTATTAAGTTGTTTGATGAGCTGCTGGAAGCTTCCAGTATCAAGCCTGAAATCCTGCGTGGAGCAGATATCCTGTTCTTCCGCGAGCTGACCGGTGATGTTTACTTTGGTGAAAAGAATCGTTCTGAAGATCGCAATACTGCTTCTGACCTGATGATCTATCACAAATATGAAGTAGAGCGTATTGCCCGCAAAGCATTTGAAGCTGCACGTACACGTCGTAATAAACTGTGCTCTGTGGATAAAGCAAACGTACTGGAAGCAAGCCGTCTGTGGCGCGAAGTAGTACAGGCACTGGCAAAAGAATATACTGACGTAGAGGTAGAACATATGTTCATCGATAACGCTGCTATGCAACTGGTGAAGGATCCTAAACGTTTCGACGTGGTGGTAACCGGCAACCTGTTTGGCGATATCCTGACAGATGAAGCATCTCAGATCGCTGGTTCTATGGGTATGCTGGCTTCAGCTTCAGTAGGTGACAGCGTTGGCTTCTATGAGCCTATCCATGGTTCTGCACATGACATTGCAGGTAAAGGCATTGCCAATCCGCTGGCCTCTATCCTGTCTGCAGCACTGATGCTGGATATCTCTTTTGGACTGAAAAATGAATCGCTGCGTGTGATCAAGGCTGTAGAAGCTACTTTGAAACAAGGCTTCCGTACAATGGATATTGCGAACAAGCATACAGACAACCATCTGGTGATGGGTACTGATGCAATGGGCGCCAAAGTACTGGAGAATTTAAACTAAGAATTAAAAAAACAATAACAAATCAACATAAGATGAGCGATAAAAATCGTGTGTACGTCTTCGATACTACTCTCCGTGATGGTGAACAGGTACCTGGCTGTCAGCTGACCACAGTTGAAAAGATCACTATAGCCAAGGAGCTGGAAGCACTGGGAGTAGATGTTATTGAAGCCGGTTTCCCAATATCGAGCCCCGGCGATTTCCAGAGTGTAGTAGAAATATCGAAAGCTGTAAGTGAGCCGGTGATCTGTGCACTGACCCGTGCAAACACTATGGATATTGATGCTGCTGCCGAAGCCCTGCGTTTTGCAAAACGTAAGCGTATTCATACAGGTATCGGTTCTTCCGATATGCACATTAAATATAAATTCAACAGTACCCGCGAAGAGATCCTGAAGCGTGCTGCTGATGCGGTAAAATATGCACGTAAATTCGTTGACGATGTAGAATTTTATGCAGAAGATGCAGGCCGTGCAGACAATGCATACCTCGCGCAGATGATCGAAGCAGTGATTGCTGCAGGTGCGACTGTGGTGAACATTCCTGATACGAATGGTTACTGTCTGCCTGACCAGTATGGTGCGAAGATCAAGTACCTGATGGATCATGTGTCTAACATTGACAAGGCGATTATCTCGGTACACTGTCACAATGACCTCGGTATGGCTACTGCCAACTCCATCGCTGGTGTGATCAACGGTGCACGTCAGGTAGAATGTACCATCAATGGTATTGGTGAGCGTGCAGGTAATACTTCTCTTGAAGAAGTAGCGATGATCCTGAAAACGCATCATTCATTGGGTTATCATACAGGTATTCAGTCAAAGAGACTGTATCAGCTGAGCAACATGGTAGAAACCATGATGCGTATGCCGGTGCAGCCGAATAAGGCAATCATAGGTCGTAATGCATTTGCACATAGTTCCGGTATTCACCAGGATGGTGTGCTGAAGCATCGTGAAAACTATGAGATCCTGAATCCGGAGGATGTGGGTATTGAGTCTAATGCGATTATCCTGACTGCACGTAGTGGCCGCCATGCCCTGAAGCATCACCTGGAGCGACTGGGTTATAAACTGGATAAGGTGAATCTGGATGAGGTGTATCAGCGTTTCCTGGTGATGGCAGATAGCAAGAAAGAAATTTCTGATGCAGATCTGTTAGAACTGATGGGGAATGGTAATGATCAGAATTATACAGATGATAAGGCGATCAAGGTTACATTGTTGCAGGTAGTATGTGGCGATCCGCTGCGTCCTATGGCGACTGTGAAACTGAAGATCAATGGTGAGGAGAAGGAAGCTAGTTCTGCTGGTAATGGTCCGGTGGATGCAGCGATCAATGCGATCCATGTGATTATTAAAGATCAGATAGATATTGATGAGTTTAATATTCAGTCAATGAGAGGGGGTAGTGCGGATGTGAGTAAGGTGAATATGAGGGTGAAGCATAATGGTCAGAGTTACTATGGATATGGGACTTCGACGGATATTGTGAATGCTTCTATGCATGCTTATGTGGATGCGCTGAATAAAATATTCTAAAACTTTTTGAATTCCTTCATGGGTTGTTGAATTTCGGCTCCGCTGAAATTCAACAACCCACAATCAAAATCATTGAGCTGCTTGCGGAGCAAGCAGCTCAATGATTTTGTAGTTTTTGGAAGTCTACATTCATCAATGGATACTGCTGTCCATCTTTCAAATAAAAATGCCACCATTCCGTAGTTAAGTTAATAAACCCATGCTTCTCCATCACCTCCCTCAATAACTTCCGGTTATTTGCCACCAGTGTATCCTGTACGTTATACGACTGATGCGCCTTCTCCGTAAAATCATCAAAATCTGTCGGCATTGCCAAAGGCTTACCCGTTTTTAAATCACATAATGTAAGGTCCACTGCTATCCCTCTATTATGCCCTGACCCTTTTGCCGGATTCGCTGCATATCTTTCATCCGGCACAATCTCCCACATCTTCTGCGTCACACTAAAAGGCCTGTATCCATCATAGATCAACAACCCCAATCCCCGTTCCTCCAACTCCTCCTGTACTTCTTTCAGCGCCTTCGCCGCCGGCAATTTTAAATAAGCGGCTGCACGCGGATACAACACCTGATGTGTAAAGTTATTAGCCGTCGCATATCGGATATCCAATCTGATATGCGGAATGTACTTCGTAAGATCCACCAAATCAGACTGGTTACTTTGCGCAAAAGCAAAATGATACCAGAAAATGAAGAAAATAACAACAGTGTAATTGAATTTCAACCTTTATCTATTTAAAAAATATAAAATATGGTAATAAAGTATAGACTTCTGCTAAAAAAAGATGGAATTCCCCTTGTTAAAAAGGCTATTTTAGAACCCTTAAATTAAGGAAATTATGAACCTGTTTAGATTAGATAATAAAGTGGCAGTCATTACGGGCGGCGGAAGTGGAATTGGTCAGGCTATTGCTAAGGTTTTTGGTGCACAGGGCGCCAGTGTTCACATCATAGAGCTGAATGAAGACGGTGGTCGCCAGACAGCTGCAGACATCACTGCCGAAGGTGGCAAAGCTGCTGTATACGGCTGTAACGTAGCCAAACAGTCGGAAGTTATCGCTGTGATGGAAAAGGTCACTGCTGCTGCAGGCCGCATCGACATCCTCGTAAACTGTGCCGGTATTGCCCACGTAGGCCGGTTAGACACCACTTCAGAAGAAGATCTGGACAGAGTATATAATGTGAATGTGAAAGGTACGTACAACTGTATGTTCGCCGTAATCGGGCAGATGAAAGCGCAAAAGAGCGGTGTGATCCTGAACGTAGCTTCTATTGCTTCCAGCGTAGGTATTCCTGACAGATTCGCTTACTCTATGAGTAAAGGTGCTGTGCTCACGATGACCCTCTCTGTGGCAAAAGATTTTATCAGGGATGGTATCCGTTGTAACTGTGTGTCTCCTGCACGTGTGCATACACCATTTGTAGACGGATTTATCGCTAAAAACTACCCTGGTAAAGAAGCGGAAATGTTTGAGAAACTCTCTCAGACACAACCAATTGGACGTATGGCAAAACCAGTAGAAGTAGGCACCCTGGCACTGTACCTGTGCTCAGAGGAAGCAGGCTTCATCACAGGTTGTGATTATCCTTTGGATGGTGGTTTTATAAAGCTTAATAATTAATTATAAGTAAAGAATTATGAAATAAGGCAAAAGGTATCTTATATTCGTAAATTCTAATTTGTAATTAATCAACCACAATTCCATTATTCATGAAATCTATTTGGTCAGTTATCATACCTGCCACAACTTTATTGTACGCATGTGGCGGTACAGGTACCAACGCCGGCAACGGCCAGCAGGCGGGAGATAGCACAGCTGCGTTTCAACCAGCTACGCCTTCGGGTAAGGTAGCAATCGCTTTCCCGGCAGATGCAGATACGACCCGTATCTCCATCCATTTTGAAGCAGACGGACAGTCTTCGGACAAAACGTTTGAACTGCCTCTGGCAAGAGACGTGGCCGAGCAGGATCTGTATCGTGCCGTGTGGGACAAGCCAAACAGCGTATACATTGGTGTGCTGAAAAGTGACCATAGCACCCGCTATTATCATGCAAGTGTTGATAACGGTAGTGCAAAAATCAATCAGGTAGGTACGCCTCCTGCAGCAGTATGGCACTATGCTGAAGAAAAGGCCGGTTTAGGCACCATTAGCCTGGATATGAAAGCAGTTGATTCTTACGAACAACAAATTCAATCCGGTACTATCATCGCTGACCTGATCGTGAAAAAACTGCCGGTTTCTTCTCCTGATTCTGTGAGAATTTATGCAGAATTCGGTGGCGCTAACAGGACCATTGGAATGGTGGTGCCTGCAGAAGCAACCACAGGTATCGTACAATCACCTTCTCATCCGGAACAGGTGTTCCTGGTGCAGATCTTGAACAAAAAGTACACAAACCTGGTGGAAATCAAAGTGGATAATGGTCACCTGAAGATCAATTCATTGCGATAAGTGTTAAAATAAAAAACAAAGTACAATTAACATATGAAACTGATACGATTTGGAGCACCGGGAGCTGAGAAGCCGGGAGTGGTAACCGAAGCAGGCATGTTTGATGTCAGTGCATTCGGGGAAGATTTTGGAGAGCAATTTCTGGCGACAGATGGACTGAACCGTCTGGCTGCATGGTGGGCGCAAAATGAAAAAAATTGCCCTTCTGTGCCTGCAGGTACCCGTCTCGGAAGCCCTATCACCAGGCCTTCCAAGATTATTTGCATTGGTCTGAACTACGCTGACCACGCAAAGGAAACCAATGCAGCGATTCCACAGGAACCAATCGTATTTTTCAAGAGTACTACTGCGCTGGTAGGCCCGAATGATGACTTAGTCATTCCCCGCAACAGCGTAAAAACTGACTGGGAAGTGGAACTGGCTGTGGTGATTGGAAGGAAAGCCAGCTATATTGAAGAAAAGGATGCGCTGGAATATATAGCAGGTTATGCCTTGCACAACGACTATAGCGAGCGTGAGTTCCAGCTGGAACGTGGCGGACAGTGGGTAAAAGGTAAGAGTAATGACACCTTTGCACCGCTGGGTCCATGGCTGGTAACCAAAGAGGAAATTAAAGATGTGGATAACCTGCGTCTGTGGTTAACCCTGAATGGTAAAACCATGCAGGATGGTACTACAGCCAACCTGATCTTTAAAATCCCTTTCATCGTTTCCTACCTGAGCCAGTTTATGACCCTGCTGCCGGGCGATGTGATCTCTACAGGTACACCTGCGGGCGTAGGTTTGGGAATGAAACCAAATGTATATGTAAAAGCTGGTGATGTGATTGAGCTGGGTATTGACGGTCTGGGTACATCCAAACAAACAGCTGTTGCTTTCAAATAAGAATGCTGTAAGAAATTATGATGCGGTCAGACTGCTTTTGCCGTCTGACCGCTAAATTTTCCACTTGCTGTAATTCTGACATTTATTCCCTTTAAACTTGTAATTTGCTACGATATGAAGAGGCACTGTCTTGCGTTAGATCTGAAGAATGACCCGGTTTTGATAGCTGAGTACGAAGCGTACCACCGGGAAATATGGCCGGAAATCAGGAAGAGTATATTAGACAGCGGTATAGTGAACATGGAGATATACCGTATCATGGACCGCCTGTTTATGATCATGGAAGTAGATGAAACCTTTTCATTCGAAAAGAAAGATGCTGCAGATGCTGCTAACCCCAAAGTACAGGAGTGGGAAGCGCTGATGTGGAAATACCAGCAGGCCTTACCAGTGGCTAAGCCAGGAGAAAAATGGATATTTATGGAGAAGATCTTTGCATTGTAAAAAGAGACTTACTAAGCCTGGCATTTTAATAAGGAAGCAAACGTTATGAAAAAATGGTCATAGACGCTCACCAGCATTTTTGGCAATATCATCCTGTAAAGGATGCCTGGATCACTGATGATATGAAAGTGATTCAGCAGGATTTTTTGCCACAACACCTACTACCGGTTTTGGCGCAAAATAATGTGGATGGCTGTGTCGCTGTACAGGCGGACCAGTCAGAGGTGGAAACTGATTTCCTGCTGGGACTTGCTGCCGGACATGATTTTATTAAAGGCATTGTGGGTTGGATAGATCTGCGCGATGCAGACCTGGAAAACAGGCTGGCGCATTATAGCCAGTTTCCCATGCTGAAAGGTTTCAGGCATATCGTACAAGGTGAGCCTGATCCTGCATTTATTATCAGGGAAGACTTTTGCAGGGGTATACACCTCCTGTCGAAATATAACTTTACTTACGACATCCTGGTCTACCCGGTACAACTACCGGCAGTAGCTACGTTTGTACAGAAATTTCCTGATCACCGCCTGGTGATCGATCATCTGGCTAAACCGTATATTAAAACCGGTGATGTGGAAAGCTGGGCACAACAGATGCGTGCCATTGCACAGTATCCGCATGTATATTGCAAACTCAGTGGTATGGTCACTGAAGCTGACTGGAGCAATTGGGAGCCGGCGCATTTTACGCCATTCCTGGAAGTTTGCCTGGAAGCTTTTGGCGCAGACAGACTCCTGTTTGGCTCCGACTGGCCGGTATGCCAGCTGGCGGGTAGCTATACACAGGTAAAAGGTATTGTGACTGATTATATCAGTCATTTATCAGCAACTGAGCAGGCGAAGATAATGGGTGGAAATGCGATCGCATTTTATGGGCTTTAGGCAATCAAAGGGAGTGCAAAGTAATTCGAACGAATTCAATTCTCTTGAAAAGCCTTACATGTCTTCTAAAGGAAGAACTATTAAAAGAATAATATTTCTAAACAATATTTAAATCGTTCACATGGATCTGGGATTAAAGGAAAAAGTGTTTATTGTTACTGGTG
The DNA here is from genome assembly GCF_001975825.1 of [Flexibacter] sp. ATCC 35208. Taxonomy (GTDB): domain Bacteria; phylum Bacteroidota; class Bacteroidia; order Chitinophagales; family Chitinophagaceae; genus Chitinophaga. The sequence continues at coordinate 291,892 of NZ_MTKN01000002.1, read as the reverse complement.
GTGCAAAAGGAATAGGCGAAGCTATCTCCAAACTGATTGCCGCTGAAGGTGGCATTGCTGTAGTGGCAGGCAGAAACGCAGCTGATAATGATAAAACTGTAGCAGCGATCAAAGCTGCCGGTGGCAAGGCTTTTGGCGTTGCAGCTGAGTTGGGTAAAGTGGAAGATTGCAAAAAAGTAATTGATCTGGTAGTAGCAGAATTTGGCCGCATCGATGGTCTTGTAAACAACGCCGGCGTGAATGACGGTGTAGGCCTGGAAAGCGGCAGCCCTGAGAAATTCATGGCTTCTCTGCAAAAGAACCTCTCTCACTATTATAACCTCGCGCACTATGCACTGCCTTATCTGAAAACGACTAAAGGCAGTATCTTAAATATCGGTTCCAAAGTGGCTGAAACCGGCCAGGGTAATACCAGTGGTTACGCTGCTTCCAAAGGTGGTATCAATGCACTGACCCGCGAATGGGCGGTGGAATTGCTGCCTTACAGCATCCGCGTAAATACCGTGATCCCTGCTGAAGTATGGACGCCACTGTACGAAAACTGGATCAACTCCCTGCCTGATCCAAAGGAAAAACTGGCTGCTATCGTTTCTAAAATTCCTTTAGAAAAGAGAATGACCACCTCCGAAGAAATTGCTAATATGACAGTGTTCTTACTGTCTGACGCGTCGTCTCATACTACCGGCCAGATCATCTATGTCGATGGTGGTTATACCCATCTGGACAGGTCTCTGAGCTAACTTATTTTTAAACCATTCAAATTTTCCACAATGGCCGGAGCCACAATGTCCACTTCCACAGTTAAGGCAAACATCGATACGAATAAGAGTTACCTGTTTCCATTTATACTGGTGACCAGCCTGTTCTTTTTATGGGGATTTGCGTATGGGTTGCTCGATATTTTAAACAAACATTTTCAGGATGTACTGGAAGTGACGAAGAGAAAGTCTACTCTGTTGCAGTTTGCTTATTTCGGGGCATACTTCCTGATGGCATTGCCGGCTGGCATCTTCATGAATAAATATGGTTACAAAAAAGGTATCCTGCTGGGATTGGTGCTGTATGCAATAGGGGCGTTTTTATTTTATCCCGCTGCAGGAGCGCTTAGTTTCAACGGCTTTCTGGCGGCATTGTTTATCCTTGCCTGTGGACTGGCCTGTCTTGAAACGGCAGCGAATCCTTATGTAACCGTGCTTGGTAAAAGTGAAACTTCTGAATTTCGCCTGAACCTGTCACAGTGTTTTAATGGCGCAGGGTCTTCATTAGGCGCTTTCATCGGGGGGCAGCTGTTCCTGGAAGACAAAACCGCAGCAGTCTCCGCAGCCAAAGACCTGACGGTCGTTCAGCTTACCTACATTGTTATTGGTATTGTTGTCGTACTGATCGCCATGTTCTTTTTCCGTACACCATTGCCTGAGATCAGGGAAGATGAGGAGGAAGGTCTTGATGCTGCTGCGAAAGCGAAGCCATTATTTTCCCATTCCCATTTTATATGGGGTATCATCGCCCAGTTCTTTTATGTAGCTGCTCAGGTAGGTGTGGCCGCATTATTCATCAACTATGTTACAGAATATTGGCAGGGTACTACCAGTAAGCAGGCATCGTCACTGCTGGCGATCGGGCTTGGATTATTCCTGGCAGGCAGATTTGTGGGTACCGCCATCATGCGGAAAATAAAACCTAACAAGCTGCTGATGATCTATGCATTTATCAACGTGCTGCTTTGTATGCTGGTGATAGCCGGTCATGGAGAGATCTCTGTGTATGCACTGATGGCTATTTTCTTCTTTATGTCTATCATGTTCCCTTCCATCTTCGCACTGGGTGTGAAAGATCTGGGTGTACATACCAAAAGGGCTTCTTCCTTCCAGATCATGGCCATAGTAGGTGGTGCGATCGTACCTTATGTAATGGGTACCCTGGCGGATATGAAATCGACAGCCATCGCTTATGTAGTACCACTGGTTTGTTTCTCCGTGGTATTCTACTTTGGCGGCTGGGGTTATAAACAGCGATGATTCTCATCATGAAATATGTAAATAGCTTCTGCCATCCGCAGAAGCTATTTTTTTTAACTACATTCGGATCATGAACCGGTTATTGTTATTCCTTTGCCTTTTGATCGGTCATACGGTTGCATCACAATCCGTATCAATCACCATCACTCACGAGGTGAACCACCAGCCTATGCGGACCAATAAAGCTTATTATACCGCACAGGGAGATACCTTTACCATTACGAAATTCAAATACTACCTCAGCAATTTCTCCTTCACCAATGAATCAGGAGAAGCTATTAAATTACCACCTGAATATTTCCTGGTCAGTGATGATAGTGCCGCCAGCAAAAAGATCTCCCTCACAGGGCTGCCATTGGGGCGATATAAGGCTGTTTCTTTCATGATCGGGGTAGATAGTATCATGAACTGCACGGGGGTGCAGAGCGGGGCTTTAGACCCTCTTTACGGCATGTTCTGGACATGGAACAGTGGTTACATTATGGCGAAACTGGAAGGCACGTCTCCTGCTTCTCATTTACCGGGGCATGTATTGCAATTTCATATTGGAGGATATAGGGGCACACACCAGTCTCAGCGGATGATACATGTAAATACATCATTTGTAGTCTCGGCAGACAAGACGCCTGTGGTGGACCTCGTAGCAGATGCTGCGGCCTGGTTCAATGGTTCGAATCCGATCCGCTTTAGTGAAACGGCGGGCTTTATGTCCCCAGGTACGATAGGAGACCGGATTGCAGATAATTACAGTCACATGTTTTCCGTTAAATCAAAATAATGAATTCCAAAGCGACGTATGTGATCATGGCATTCTGCCTTTTCCTGATGGGGATCAGTCTCCGTGGGAAAGGCCCTGGCCCTGGTGTCACCTATGTAACCCTCCAATTGCCTGATAGTCTCCCTAAACCTGTATATGACTTTTCTAAAAACCCATTGACAAAAGAAGGTATTGCCTTAGGAAGATATTTATTTTATGATCCGAAGTTATCCCGCGATAGTTCGGTTTCCTGTGGATTTTGTCATCAGCAGTTTGCCGCATTCGGTCATTTTGACCATGCACTGGCACATGGTGTGTATGGTAGGATGGGTACGCGTTCTGTACCTACTTTGTTCAACCTGATCTGGCAAAAAGATTTCATGTGGGATGGCGGTGTGAATCACCTGGATATACAACCCATGTCGCCCATCGTTGCAGAAAATGAAATGGACATGCCACTGAATGAACTGTTAGACCGGCTCAAATGCAATGAGAAATACCAACAAATGTTCAAAGCGGCATATGGTACGGAAGAAGTGACGAGTCAGCGGATGTTCAAAGCACTGGCGCAGTTCATGGCGACTATGATCAGCTTTGACAGTAAGTATGACAGTGTGAGAAGGGGAGAACCCGGTGTGACCTTTACGGCAGAGGAAGGAGGTGGCTATAAAACGTTTCAGCAGAAGTGTGCAGGGTGCCATAAAGAACCTTTTTTTACAGACTTCACTGCACGGAATAATGGGTTGCCTTACAGTCCGAATATGAATGATATGGGACGTATGCGTATTACAAACAATACAGGAGATTATATGAAGTTTAAAGTACCTTCCTTACGCAATGTAATGGTGAGTGCGCCTTACATGCATGATGGAAGGTTCTTTGATATTTTCCAGGTGTTTGCCATGTATGATCATGGACAGGAGAATGGTAGTACCGTTGATCCTTTAGTACGCGGTATGCAACTGTCACCAAAGGAACAACGGCAGTTATATATGTTCTTACTCACCCTTACGGATAAACATTTTTTGAAGAACCCGGATTTCAGTGAAGTGATGATAGCGGATTAATTACTTTTTCTTCCTCCTCCAGCAATCTGCTACGTGGTCATCTACCATACCTGTGGCCTGCATAAAGGCGTAGCAGATAGTAGAGCCCACGAACTTAAATCCACGCTTGAGCAGGTCTTTGCTCATCGCATCGGAGATATGGGTTTTAGCTGGTACCTCACTCAGTGATTTGAAGTGATTGACGATCGGTTTACCACCCACGAAACTCCAGATGTATTTGTCAAAACTGCCGAATTCCTTTTGTACTTCAAGGAATGCTTTTGCATTGAGAACGGTACCGTTTATTTTGAGGCGGTTACGGATAATGCCGGCATCCGCCATGAGGGATTCAATCTTTTTGTCCGTGTATTTTGAAATCTTTTTTGCGTCCCAGTTGTCAAAAGCTTTGCGGTAGTTTTCTCTTTTAGTGAGCACTGTATACCAGCTCAGACCAGCCTGAGCACCTTCGAGATTGATCATTTCGAACAGGCGGGTATCGTCGTGAAGCGGAACGCCCCATTCATTGTCGTGGTAGTCTTTGTAGAGCTGGTCTTTGGTAGACCATGAGCAGCGGTTTGGTTCCATCCTGCAATTTAATCAAAAAGGGGGCGACTCATAAATATTATGAGGCGACTTTTTAATTCACTCAGGTGATCAGCAATTCTTCCACTGTTTCATTTTCCGGTAAAATTTGCAATCACTCAGGTGATCAGTAATTCTTCCACCCTTTCATTCCCCGGCAGATCTACCGCTACCACAATGACGCGGCCACCCGGCGGCAACACAGCTGCCTTATAATACCAATCCACGCCGTTCCTGCCTAACATGGCCGATCCTCTTTCGAGTATCACACCTGCATCATCTATCACCCTTACCTGCACATCCGCTACCCTGAATTCATCTTTTGCCGTTACCACCACATCCATATCTTCTAACCTGATATTCTGAATTTCCGGCGCACGGTAAGCATCCTTCACCGCCATATTATAAGCATTCTGCCCGGGGCCTGCCAAAGACTTATAATAAGCCTTTATCTCAGGGTCCTGTATGATCGCCTTTGCATAAGCTGCCGCAACGAGCATCTTGTACCTCGCTTCCAGCTGCTTTTGTGTCGGTTTTTTCTTTGACGGACCGCGCTTCTTCGCTATAATAATTTGCCCGTTCCGCCTGTAAATGGTGAATTGATTGCCGAGAGTGCCCTCCACGGCCTGAAGTAGTAAGTTGTCTTTGACAATAGCCATAACAAACAATTTTGGGGTTATAAGATCAATATTAAAACTATTCATTGAAATAATAACGCGACAATAACGCCAAATGAGTACTATTACTTCACTATATAGGTACCTCAATATCCAAAGGATATACAAATACCCTTTTAATGACCTTATGGTACCCTTATAGAAACGGCATTCTACTATACAAAGGGTATAAAAAAAGCCCCATCACTTTAGTGATGGGGCTTTTTTATAATATGTTCATTTATTTTATGCGAGGAGTTTTATCAGCGCTTTTACCTTTTGCTTATATGTCACCAGATCTTCCTGCGTTTGCTTAATAAAACTGTTATCATCCAACTTTCCCACTACCGCATCCATCTCTGCTTCATTTTCATAAGTCATCTTCCTGAATGGATTCTCATAATCTTTCGCTCTTGATTTCTGAATTCCCTCTGTCAATAACGTCTGTGTTTGTATGGATGCCTGCAAACATTCAATAAAGAAATCTGCATTAAAATCAGCGATTGTTTTTTCCTGTATAAACAGGAGCGATGCAATAGCATGCTGCAATTTGTCTGTAGCATACCGTTGACCTATCTCCTGGTATTGTGCATGCAGATCTGCCCAGCTGCTCACTTTCCCCTCCCGGATATCGCATTTCAAATCATGCAGGGTAGATGCCGGCATCAGCTGTCCGCCTACATTGTACCAGGGTTCACGCTGTGCGGTGAGTGCAATGTTGTGAATCGATTCAAATGTTTTAACCTCATTTGTTTCTACAAACTGTAGCACATTTTTTACTGCATAGAGTACGATCAATGCACGGAATAACGGGTAGGTTTTGTGCACTTTCAATAAGTGTACTTCCCGATTACTGTTCTCCACTCCTTTGATCAGTATCTTCAGTTTTGCTACATCCACAGGATGATTAAGCAGCAGATCCTGTCCTTTCTGGCGATAGTGTTGCTCCGTCAGTTCAGGGCAATCTGTTTCTGTATGCAGGTGCCATGCCTTACCAGTAGCGGCTTCCATCAGTGCCATGGCGTGAATCATTTCTTCCACGCTATCCGGCGCCAGGTAATCGTATTCTATCAGCTGTGTCTTATCTGTACGCTTGTCACGATCCAGGTATTTCCAGGAGTTACGCGCCAGTGCGTACATGTTGTGCAGGAACCAATAGCCTGTCATAATCTTCAGACAATTATGCTGCTCATCATTGATCACTAAACTAAATGGAAATGGAATATCCATCTCCTGCATATAGTTTCCTTTTGCAATCAGTGTAAAGGTGGCAAAGCGGGAATTGTGTTTTAAGCTCACGCAGAGACCCGGCCAGAAACCGCGCCCTGCAATGATTTCACCATCCGGACCTCTTGAGTTATGGTTGGAACCGATGGTGGCACCGGCAGCCATATTACTCTGTCCCATGATGAGGGCCGCACATAAAAAGGAGTTGTTATGGTGCTGCTCATGTGCCGGGAAGATCAATGAATTCAATACTTCGCAGCAGGAGATGGTGGCGTTGTTACCTAAATAAGAGTTGATGAGTCGCGCACCATACTTCAGCTGTGAATGTGATGCCATGATGAAGCGTACGGCTTTCACACCATAGAACACGCGACAGCCATAGCCTACTATACCATTCACCAGTTCACAACCTTCACCTATTTGTGTAGAGGCTTCTGCACTGCTATTGATGGTGACATTTTTAATTTTATTGGCGCCTTTCAGGTAAGCATCTGTGCCGATCATGACGTCTTTCAGGATCTTCACATTCTTGATCACACAGCGATCGCCTACCATACCATAGTAGCCACGTTTCTTATCAAACTGTTGTTCAGTAAAGGCTTTGAATTTTTCCTGGAGTTCCTTGTCGTCACGGTTACGGGTCCACAGCCATGCATCGCCGGGCAGCATACCATCGAAGGGCATGATCGATCTGCCACCGTTTTCATTGCATAGCTCCAGCCAGATACGCAGGTTTTCGGGTTCGCCTTCTTTCACGATCCCATTCCCGAATTTAGCATGACCGGTAGTGGCCATTTCATTTACATTACAGATCATCACATCGTTGCCGATCAGGTAATGCGACAGGAAGTTCACATTGTGCACGACTACATTGTCGCCAAAGTCGCAGGAAGAAATAGTACTGTTGTACAATCCTACAGGGAGGCGCAGGTTATGGAATTCCAGGAAGTAAGGTTCCAGTTTTCCAATACGCACAATACCAAAGAACTGGCAGTGCTTAACCAATTGGGGGTTGAACTCATTCGTGACAGAAATATTATTCCAGTTGTCAGAAGTGTTGTCATTTCTAACAAGCGTCTCTATCTCCAATGCAGATAGATGCCGGTAGATGTTTGACTTTCCCCACTGCTGATCGCGGAGATAGTATTCATCTTTTCCTTCCGGCAAATAAGGCGCTGCTACAAAATTGTACCCCAGCTCAGTGAGCGGTTTTTTCTGTATCAGGTTCATGTAAGCGTTTTGAGATTATTCAACAGTCACTGACTTCGCCAGGTTTCTTGGCTTATCCACATCATATCCTTTCAGAACGCCTATATGGTAAGCGAGTAACTGCAAAGGAATTACGGAAACAATAGGCGCCACGAGTTCATCTGCTTCAGGTATAACGATCACATCGTCTGCCATAGGCGGAATGGTGAGGTCACCTTCTGTAACCACGGCAATGACCTTGCCTTTGCGGGCCTTGATCTCCTGGATGTTGGATACTACTTTCTCATAATAGCTGTCGCGGGTAGCCACAAATACCACAGGCAGGTTTTCATCTACCAGGGCGATAGGGCCATGTTTCATTTCGGCAGCAGGGTATCCTTCTGCATGTATGTAAGAGATCTCTTTTAGTTTGAGTGCACCTTCCAGTGCTACAGGGAAGTTGTAACCACGACCCAGGTAGAGGAAGTCGCGGGCATCTTTGTACTTATCCGCGATTTTTTTGATCTGGTCGTTCAATTGCAGGGCGGTGGCTACTTTTTCAGGAATGTTGTCCAGTTCATCCAGCAGGTGCTGGAAGCGCTGTTCGGTGATAGTGCCCTTTTCCTGTGCTACTTTCAGACCAATGAGGCACAATACTGCCAGCTGGGCGGTAAAGGCTTTTGTACTGGCCACGCCGATTTCAGGACCGGCGTGTGTATAAGCACCAGCATCTGAAATACGGGCGATAGAAGAACCGACTACGTTGCACACACCGAGGATGGTGGCGCCTTTTTTCTTAGCGGCTTCAATGGCCACTAGTGTATCGGCAGTTTCGCCGGATTGAGATACAGCTATGATCACATCGCCTTCTCCAACAACCGGGTTGCGGTAGCGGAACTCAGAAGCATATTCAACTTCCACGGGAATGCGGCACAGTTCTTCAATCATATATTCAGCCACGAGGCCCGCATGCCAGGAGGTACCACAGGCCACGATGATGATGCGCTTAGCGCCTGCCAGTTGTGACAGGTGATCGCGGATACCACCGATGGTGAGGGTGCCCTTTTTGGCATCCAGACGGCCACGTAAGCTATCGAGGATCGTTTGTGGTTGCTCAAATATCTCTTTGAGCATAAAGTGGTCGTAACCGCTTTTTTCAATCGCAGCCAGTTCGATATCCAGTTTCTGGATATAAGGCGTCTGCCTTTCGTTGGAGATATTTTTCAGGATCAGTTCATCGGCTTTGATGATGGCGATTTCGTAGTCGTTTACATATACTACTTCTTTAGTATACTCTATGATCGGAGAAGCATCGGAAGCGAGGAAGTGTTCGCCTTTGCCTACGCCGATTACGAGGGGACTCCCTTTGCGTGCAGCGATCAGGGTATCAGGGTTATCCTCGTCCATGATCACGAGCACGTAAGCGCCTACCACTCTTTTCAGGGCGATGCGCAGGGCTTCTTCAAGGCCGCATTGATTGCTTTGCTGAATCTCTTCGATAAAGTGGATCAGGACTTCTGTATCTGTATCGCTGGTGAACACGTGTCCTTTGTTCAGCAGTTCCTGTTTCAGCTGGGTATAGTTTTCAATGATACCGTTGTGGATCATGGCCAGTTTGCCATTGCCCGACATATGGGGATGAGAATTTCTGTCACAAGGTTCGCCGTGGGTTGCCCAGCGGGTATGACCTATAGCAATATGACTACTTGTGTTCTTTCCGGTCAGGTGATCTTCCAGTTCAGAAACTTTACCTTTTTTCTTGTAGACCTTCAGTCCATCATTTATTAAAGCCACTCCGGCGCTGTCGTAACCGCGATATTCAAGCCTTTTTAATCCTTTGAGAACGATGGGGTAGGCTTCTCGTTGGCCTATATAAGCGACTATTCCGCACATATTGTTTTTCAGTTTTACATGGAGACGGGTTGCAATATGCCTAAAAAATGTGAAAATTCTACAAACAATGGGTAATAAAGTTTAAAGATAATCTAATGATCATGATATAGTTAAGCATATAAAGGCGGACTTATCCAGTTTCAAATGCGTAGAAAATGCGTAATTTGTCGCAGAAATTGAATCAGTTATCCTATGAGATATGTTGTAATATTATTGTTCTGCTGCATGGCATGCCAGCAGCCGTTACCAGAACGGCAGCAGGTACCCCTGTCAGAAGACAGTACGTTTCTGACTGGTGTTTTTTATCTCGTAAGGCATGCACAGGAATGTGATTCGATAATGCTTACAGACAGTGGCTATGCAAAAGCAGGTGCCCTGTACCGGTTCCTGAAAGACTCCGGTGTACAACGTATTTATATTACTCCATATGCTTCCGCAAAGGAAACGGCAGAATCACTCAGAATTTATTTAAATATAGATACGGTGACTTATCAACCTGATTCTTCAGGGGAGGGATTGTTGTATGAAATTACCCGCAGAGAAGACTGGGGCAAGCGATTGTTGATAATCGGGCAACAAAAAACACTGGTGCCAGTGATTCGTTCATTGAAAGCAAAGGCACCAGTGGATTCGGTAAAAGAAGCAGATTACAGTAGTTTATTTATTGTCCGCAAAAGCAGGGATACGGCCAGATGTAAGCGTATCCGGTATTAGAGCAATGTTCCTTTCATAAGGGCAAAAGCCACAGAGAAATAGATCAGCAACCCTGTTACATCCACCAGTGTGGCCACAAATGGCGCGGAAGAGGTAGCAGGGTCAGCCCCCAGCTTTTTCAGTATGAGGGGCAGCATGGAGCCGGAAAGGGTACCCCATAGTACTACGCCTACCAGTGATATACCTACAGTGAGACCTACCAGTATAGAATGCTCTCCATAGCTATGGAAGAGTGAATTCCAGAATACGATCCTGATAAAACCAATGATACCCAGTACCCCACCCAGCAGCAGGCCGGAAACGATCTCACGGCGCATCACTCTCCACCAGTCAGTCAGGGTAATTTCACCCAGGGCCATGGCCTGAATGATAAGGGTAGAGGCCTGGGAGCCGCTGTTACCACCACTGGAAATGATCAGTGGAACGAATAGTGCCAGTACGACTGCTTTGGCGATTTCACCTTCGAAAAAGGCCATGGCAGTAGCAGTGAGCATTTCGCCTATAAAGAGAATGACGAGCCAGCCTATGCGTTTCTTCACCAGCTTCAGGAGGGGAATGTCCAGGTAAGGTTCGTCCAGGGCTTCGGTACCACCGATCTTCTGGATATCTTCTGTATGTTCTTCGTTCGCAATCCACAACATATCGTCAATGGTCACGATTCCCAACAGGATACCTTCATCATCCACTACAGGGAGGGCTACCCGGTTCTCCATCCTGAAGATCTGGATGGCTTCTTCCTGTTCATCGTTCACGTGCAAGGCTACAAAGCGGTCGTCCATGAGGGTATGCACCATGGTGTCGGTGGCTACCAGCAGGAATTCCCTGATCCTGAAGTCATCGATCAGCTTGCCTTTTTCGTCCACTACATATATTACGTCGATGGTTTCACTATCCTTACCATATTCGCGGATGTAGTCCAGCACATGCTTCACGGACCATTCCTCCCTGACTGCGATGTAGTCGGGGGTCATGATACGGCCTACGCTGGTTTCTTTGTAACCGAGCAGGCTCAGGGTGATCTTGCGTTCCTCAGGATCCAGGAGCTTGATCAGTTCTTTTACCACATCGCTATGCAGTTCTCCCAGGAAGGAGGTACGGTCATCGGCAGGGAGCTCGTTGAGCAGTTCCGCTACTTTGGCAGCAGGCAATTCCCTGATCACATCTTCCTGGACATGGAATTCCAATATCCTGAAAGCAGCCGATGCCCGGCCTATGGACAAATTATTAATAATAATGCCCGCCTGCTCCGGCATTTCATGAATGAGTTCTGCTATATCAGTAATGAGCTGATCATCCAGGTACACTCTCAGTTCCTGGTAGCCTTGCTCTTTGATCAGCTGCTCAAATTTTTCCAGTAAAGCTTCATTTTCCATAGTCCAAAAGGCTGTCAGGTGGCGAAATTAAAGAAAGTTGAATTGGGAACATCACAATATCTCTGCCACATGCTTACGAATGTTGGCAGAAATAGTGTCTGTCGGCAGGTCATTGGCATCAAAACCAAATGGGTCCTCGATTTCCTCTGCGATCAACTCAAGGCTGGCCAGTACATAGAAAATGAAAACGACGATCGGTATGATCAGGAAACCTACGGTAAATACATATCCAAAGGGTAAGGTCATTACATAGAAGAAAATGAACTTCTTGATAAATACGCTATAGGAAAAGGGGATGGGGGTATTCCTGATACGTTCACAGGCGCCACATACATCCGTAAAAGCCTGTAATTCATCTTTAAGAAGGATCAACTGTTCGCCGGAGAGCTGCTGCTTGCGGTACAGGTCATTGACATGTGCAATAATCTGAACAGCTATCTGGTTAGGAACGTGTTTTTTATCATCCAGCGGGGCACCCTGGCTCAGGTCCAGTTCTTCAGGGATATATCTGGTGCGGAGGTGATTCTTAAGGGCATACGCATAATTGGGGATCATGACCCTGAAAAACTCTCTCGAAGCAGTATTGCTGGCAGGCAACATCGCATGTAGCTTGATAGCCAGATTGCGGCTGTTGTTTACCAGGCTACCCCAAAGCCGGCGGCCTTCCCACCAGCGGTCGTAGGCCGTATTGGTACGGAATACCAGTAACAGGGAGATAACAAACCCCAGCACACTATGCACAAAAACTATATTTTTCCATTCAGCTACGTCTGACAGGTGCAGTAATTTCAGCTCAAGAAGAGCAACCACAGCCGAATAACAACCAATGGCTATGAACATGGGGAACAACTTGCGTACAGTGTCGGCCTTGTGAATCCTGAATATAAAAGTGAACCAGGCCTTAGGATTGTAATCAATCATCTTTGAACGTTAGATTTCCGCAAACCTAAAATTTTTATGCCTGATTTTGATAACTTCTTCCTTTACCTTTACTTTACGAAGTTTTTACAGCTATATGATTAAACCATATTTATACGTCGATAAGACAAAAGGCAAAGGTCGTGGAGTGTTTACAAAAGATAAAATACCTGCGGGAACCAGAATAGAAACCTCGCCTGTACTCGTTTTATCTTATGATGACACTGAAATCGTGGATAAGACCAAGTTGCATAATTACATTTTTCTATGGGGTGTGCGTGAAACCCGTTCTTGTATAGCACTGGGTTTTTGCTCCATCTATAATCACTCCTACGACCCCAATTGTATATACGAAATGGATTTTGATGAAGAAACCATGAGTATCATCACCCGTAGAGAGATTAAGAAAGGAGAAGAATTGCAGATCAACTATAATGGGGATCCATCTGACTCATCAGCCGTTTGGTTCGATGTCAGGAAAAAATAATTAACATACCAGACGGTTAGTCTCAATAAAAGGAATTGAATAATTCCTTATTATTGTATCTAAATGTATAAGTGCTTATATAATTTACATGAGTTTCTATTCTTCCTTGGGCTTCCTGGTGTTTGGCAGCCGGTTACGGCGATTGAGTGAATACTTCCTGAGCGAGGTAAATAAGGTATATGAGCAGGCTGGAATACCCTTTGAAGCCAGCTGGTTTCCGGTGTTTTACATATTGGGCAAAGAACAGCCCATGCCATTGATTGATATTGCTGCACAGCTGGAAGTAAGTCACTCGGCTATCAGTCAGCTGGTGACAGGTTTGAAAAAGAAAGGGCTGGTCAGAACCGCTCCCTGTCCGGACGATGGGCGCCGGCAACTGGTAATGCTCAGTAAAAAGGGCGAGGAAATGCTGCAACAGATACAGCCAATATGGGAGGCAATTACGAAGGCCATGACCGAACTGGCGGATGAAAACAAAATGAGTAAACAGGTACTGGAAGCAGTAACTGCTGTGGAAAACAGTGTGGAAGCCGAACCCTTATCCACCAGGATCCTGAAAGCAATGAAATAACTAATTATAATGATACACCAATTCAAATACGGGGTAGATCAGCTCACTCCCGGTAAAGCCCTTGCCATTGCCGATGGGCAGGTAAAAGGGGTACTGGTGCCGGAAGTGGCTGATCGTATCGCTACCAGTTATGGTCACGTACAGACCATCGTCTCGCAACATAGTACGGTATATGGTATCAATACCGGTTTTGGCCCTCTGTGCGATACCCGCATCAATGAACAAGATACCCGGACCTTACAATATAATATACTGCAAAGCCATAGTGTGGGCGTAGGAAATCCAATCCCCATTACGGTAGCCAGAGTCATGCTCATTACCAAAGTGCATGCCCTGGCACAGGGATACTCAGGTGTAGCACCAGCTACCCTGGAGCGCATCATCTGGATGATCGATGCGCATATCACCCCAGTTGTACCTGAGAAGGGTTCAGTGGGTGCATCCGGCGATCTTGCGCCATTGTCACACCTCTTCCTGCCATTGATCGGATTGGGTGAAGTATATTATAAAGGTCAGCGCCAACCTGCGGCAGCTGTGTTACAGGCAGAAGGTCTGACCCCTGTGGCACTGGGCCCTAAAGAGGGATTAGCCCTCATCAACGGAACGCAATTTATTCTTGCCTTTGCGGTGACAGCATTACAACGACTACACAATGCTTTGGAAACCGCGGATATTGTAGGAGCATTATCACTGGAAGGCCTGATGGGTACTGCACGTCCTTTTGACCCCAGGATTCATGCCATCAGGCCATTTCCAGGCAATCAGCTGGTAGCACACCGCCTGAAGACGATGCTCGAAAACTCCGGCATCATGGCGGCACATGTGGATTGTGGCAGGGTACAGGATCCTTATTCCCTGCGCTGTATGCCACAGGTACATGGTGCTTCGCGCACTGCCTGGTTACATTTGCTCGACCTGGTAACGATTGAACTGAATGCCGTAACAGATAATCCTATCATCTTTAGTGCAGACGATACGATCAGTGGTGGTAACTTCCATGGTCAGCCACTGGCATTGCCACTGGATTACGCGACTGTGGCGGCGGCAGAACTGGGCAACATTTCAGATCGCCGTTGCTATATGATGATAGAAGGTAGGTATGGATTGCCAAAATTATTGATTGAAGATGCCGGGTTGAACTCCGGTTTTATGATACCACAGTATACCACGGCAGCGTTGGTCACTGAGAACAAAACGCTTTGTTTCCCTGCCAGCGCAGATAGCGTGCCTACTTCGTTAGGACAGGAAGACCATGTATCCATGGGCTCTATCAGTGGTCGCAAACTCCACCAGGTAATAGATAATCTCGAATATATACTCGCTATAGAATTGTTGTATGCCGCTCAGGCAGTGAATTTCAGACGTCCGCTCACATCAGGTCCGGTATTGGAAGCCGTACATGCCTTTGTAAGAGAGACGGTACCTTTCGCTACCAAAGACCGCATTTTCGCTTACGACATACAACAGTTACATACAATCGTACGCCAGCAATCCATCGTCAGGGTAGCCAATGAAACAGCCCTGGCCAATCATTTATCACTCAACGGTATTTATCATGACCAGTTTGGATTTTATTAAGCAATACGCAGCGCATCCCCATTACAAGGCCCCTCGTGGCCCTGAGCTGCACGCCCGCTCCTGGCAAACGGAGGCCCCCCTGCGCATGCTCCTGAACAACCTCGATGATGAAGTGGCGGAGAACCCTGATGAACTGGTTGTTTACGGTGGTATAGGTCAGGCTGCCCGCAATAAGGAAGCATTGCAAAAGATCATCGAAACCCTGCTTACACTGGATGAAGAACATTCACTATTAGTACAGTCAGGTAAACCGGTAGGTATCGTGCGTACACATCCGCAGGCACCCAGAGTGATGCTGGCGAATAGTAACCTTGTGCCGAAATGGGCTACCTGGGAGCATTTCAACGAACTGCGTGCAAAAGGACTGATGATGTACGGACAGATGACGGCTGGCAGCTGGATCTACATAGGTACACAGGGTATTCTGCAGGGTACCTACGAAACCTTTGTGGAATGCGGCCGTCAGCACTTTGATGGCGACCTGAAAGGGAAACTGCTGGTTACTGCCGGCATCGGTGGTATGGGTGGTGCACAGCCACTGGCCGCTACTATGGCGGGTGCTGTGTTCCTGGGTGCAGATGTGGATGAGAGCAGGATCAGAAAACGTATTGGTACTAAATACATCGATCGTATCACGCATTCTTATGAAGAAGCCATTAGCTGGGCCAAAGAAGCGATGGCAAAAGGAGAAGCCCTGTCTATCGGACTGGTGAGTGATGCTGGTGATATGCTGGAAAGATTATTGCAGGATAATATTATACCTGATATATTAACAGATCAGACTTCTGCACATGATCCTATCAATGGTTATATACCAAACGGTTTGACACTGGCAGCAGCCGCTGACCTGCGTAAAAAAGATCCTGCTGCTTACAAACAACAATCGTTGAAAAGTATGGCAAGACACGTAGGTTTTATGCTGGAATTACAACGCAAAGGTGCCATCACTTTTGACTATGGTAATAACCTGCGTGAGTTTGCAAGAGAAGGCGGAGAGCCGAATGCATTTGATTTTCCGGGGTTCACACCTGCCTATATCAGACCACTGTTCTGCGAAGGGAAAGGTCCTTTCAGATGGGTAGCATTATCAGGTGATCCACAGGATATTTATACAACCGATCAGGCCTTGATGGAAGCATTTCCTGACAACAAGCCTTTGATCAACTGGTTGAAAAAAGCACAGGAGAAAGTCGCCTTCCAGGGATTGCCTGCCAGAATATGCTGGCTGGGAATGGGAGAGCGTGAAAAAGCGGGCCTGATCTTCAATGAACTGGTGCGCAGTGGTAAAGTGAAAGCACCTATTGTGATAGGAAGAGATCATTTGGATTGTGGTTCTGTGGCTTCTCCCAACAGGGAAACAGAATCTATGAAAGATGGTTCAGATGCGGTATCTGACTGGACATTGCTGAACCTTATGGCCAATACAGGTGGTGGTGCTACCTGGGTATCCTTCCATCATGGTGGGGGAGTGGGCATGGGTTATTCACAACATGCAGGCATGGTGGTACTGGCAGATGGCACTGACAGGGCCGCAGCTTGTTTGCAAAGGGTATTATTCAATGATCCTGCATTAGGCATTTTCAGACATGCAGATGCAGGATATGAAAAAGCACAGGAAATAGCCATTCAATTTGATTTGTACAGATGAAACTTATAGGACCATTTTCACAGATCATACCCCTTACAGGATTGCCTTTGAAGGGAGCATTGCCCGATGCACAGCTCACTGTCATTGAAGATGGAGGTGTGGTCACGCACGAAGGAAAGATTCTAGCAGTCGGTGATTACAATGAACTACGTAATCAGTATTCCCATGCACTGCCAGTGTTGATATATGGTCCGGCGGTATTACTGCCGGGCTTTATTGATTGCCACACGCATATCTGTTTTGATGGTAACCGAAGCCGTGATTATGCCATGCGCATAGCGGGGAAGACGTATCTCGAAATTGCACGTGCAGGTGGTGGTATATGGGATTCTGTGATGAAGACGCGTGCGGCATCTACTGAGACATTGAGAACAAATACAGCTGAAAGAGCGAACAGGCATTTGCAGGAAGGGGTGACTACGATTGAAGTGAAGAGTGGATATGGTCTGTCAATAAATGAAGAGATCAAGATGTTGCAGGCGATCAGACAGGCTGGCGAGCTTACGAAAGCTACGCTGGTGCCTACTTGTCTGGCAGCGCATATGATGCCGAAAGATTACACGGGTGCTGATTATCTGGAAGAAGTAGTCGCGCAATTACTACCAGCTATTCATTGTAAAAGAGTAGACATCTTCATAGAAGAAACTGCCTTTAGTGCAGCAGAAGCATTGCCTTATTTACTAAAAGCAAAAGAACTGGGCTTTGCATTAACTGTACATGCCGACCAGTTTAGTAGTGGCGGTTCTGCCATAGCGATAGCAGCAGGCGCCTTGTCAGCAGATCACCTGGAAGCCAGTAATGAAAATGATATCACACGGTTGGCCAATGCAGATATCGTATCTGTCGTGCTACCCGGTGCTTCTTTAGGCTTAGGCATGCACTATGCACCTGCGCGTAAGCTATTGGATGCGGGTGCCTGTGTAGCCATTGCGAGTGACTGGAATCCGGGTTCTGCGCCGATGGGAGATCTGCTATTGCAGGCGGCGGTGATGAGTGCAGCAGAAAAATTATCTACGGCAGAAGTATTGGCTGGCCTGACTGTCAGAGCAGCGAAGGCTTTGGATATAAATAATATAGGACAACTGGCCGAAGGCTTTGCGGCAGATATGCAGGTATATTCTACTAATGATTACAGAGACCTTTTGTATTATCAGGGAAAAATGAAACCTTCGCAGGTCTGGAAAGGAGGAGAAAAAATATGAAAGCGTATTATCAACAACCGGTAGCATGGACCGGCAGAATAGATGGCACAGATGAAGAAGTAAGCCGCTGGCATCAGCAGGTGAAATGTGTAGACTTATCGGAACCTTTGCCTCCCGGCAATGGTGTAGTGCTGCTGGGGTTTGCTGTAGATGAAGGTGTGCGGAGAAACAAAGGACGGGTAGGTGCTGCTGCAGGTCCGGCTACGTTGCGGCAGGCGATGGGTAGTTTTCCTGTACACTTTGATGGTTTGCTGATGGATGGAGGAAACATTATCTGTCCTGACGAGGATCTGGAAGCGGCACAACAAGCATTGAGTGGCGCGGTGCAATTAATAAAACGTGCGGGACATACTCCTATACTATTAGGAGGTGGGCATGAGATCACTTACGGTCATGCACATGGGTTGTACCAATCCTTGCCCGGTGAGCAATTAGGGTTGATTAACTTCGATGCACATTTTGACCTGCGTACGGAAGGTGTTAGTTCCGGAACAGGTTTCTGGCAATTATCACAGCAGCATTCACCTTTTCAATATCTCGCTTTAGGTATTCAGCAATTAAGCAATACACAACAGTTATTCAGAATAGCAGGAGAACTGGATGTACAATATATAGAGGCTGATGCATTTCACTTTCAGGATCGTACATTGTTGAAAGTAGTGGTAGAGGAGTTTATCAAAAAGGCAGACAAATTATACCTGACTATCGATCTGGATGTATTCGCCGCAGCATATGCACCGGGGGTAAGTGCAACTGCATTTAATGGCATTCGCCCGGATGGTTTGTTTTTAGAATGTTTTCGTACAATCCTTCACAGTGGCCAACTAGCGGGCATGGATATAGCAGAATTGAATCCTTCTTTCGACGTTGATCAGCGTACGGCGAGACTGGGCGCTGCATTAATTTTTGAAGCAGTCACTTATTTATTAAGTAATAAATAATATTATCTTTGGGTCAACCCAAATTTTTATATTTAATGAAAAGAATCCCTAAGCTTCTATTGGTAGCTGCAATGTTCGTAGCACCGATGTTCGTGAACGCACAAAAAATTAAAGTCCTCGAAGGCGATTTATCCCAACTAAAAGGTACTACAAAGCTGAACACTGAATTTGACTATGAGCATGTTGGTGTTGGTAGCTATGCCGATGAAAATGATTACATCGCAAAAAAATCAGAAGCCTACAACAAGAAAGAACCTGGCAGAGGCGACAAATGGGCCAAGGCCTGGAGGGACGACAGACCTAAAAGGTTCGAGCCAAAATTCAACGAATTGTTTACTGAGTACAGTGGAATGTCTGCTGGAAAGTATCCTAAAGCAAAGTACACGTTGATCTTCAAAACTACTTTCATTGAACCTGGTTACAATGTAGGTGTAACGAGAAAGAATGCAAGATTAAATGGTGAAGCCTGGATTGTGGAAACAGGAGACCACAGCAAGGTAATTGCAAAGATTAAGGTAGATAAAGCACCAGGCCGTGTATATGGCGGTTTTGACTTTGATACCGGTGTGAGGATCCAGGAAGCTTATGCAGCAGCAGCAAAAGCGATGGCGAAGAAGATTAAGAAAAAAGCGAAGTAATTTAAAAAGGCGGGTGTGTACCACCCGCCTTTTTAATTAGAATACAATGGTTTTATTTCCATGAATAATTACCCGGTCATCGATATGTGCAATCACTGCTCTTGTTAACACCTGCCTTTCTATATCTCTACCTAACATAATCAGGTCCGTTACTTCATGTTTATGGCTCACCCTCGCTACATCCTGGTCAATGATCGGCCCTTCGTCCAGGTCGTCCGTTACATAGTGGGCAGTAGCGCCTATTAACTTCACACCTCTGTTATAAGCGTTTCTATAAGGGTTTGCTCCTGCAAATGCCGGGAGGAAACTATGGTGAATATTGATGATCCTACCTGGGAATACGCTCACAAAACCGGGGGAAAGGATCTGCATATAGCGTGCAAGCACGATAAAATCAGCATTCGCCCTTCTGATCAGTTTAATCGCTTCCTGTTCCTGCAATGCTTTATTGCCTGCATCTACAGGCAGGTAATGGAAAGGAATTCCGAAGTCTTCCACGAATTGTTTTAACTCAAGGTGGTTAGAGATCACCAGTGGAATATCTACAGGCAATTCCCCACTGCGCCAGCGCCATAGTAATTCCATGAGGCAATGGTCATAGCGGGATACCATAATCACCATTTGTTTACGACGATCGGTGTAGTCAATCCGCCATTCCATTTGTCTGGGAGCGGCAACTTTTTCCTGGAAATCTTTTTCCAGTTGTTCTTTGGTAAAGGAGGGGTTTTCCAGTTGGAAAGACATGCGCATAAAGAAGAGTCCTTCTTTGGGATCCGTACTGTGCTGGCTGGCGTCAAGGATATTTGCACCACTGGCGTACAGGAACTGGGACACACCGGCCACGATACCAGGGCGGTCTGGACAGGAGATTAATAGCTTGCCGGTTATATCAGTCTGCATAAAAATGAAATATATATGGATATGTAAAATACGAAAGGGAAAGGATTCCGGGGATTTTTTTCTAACGGTCAATCAATCCCGAATACTTACTTTATTTTTGGGCCTGCTAAGGGAAATACATGAAGAAGATAGGATTAATGTCAGACACGCATAGCTACCTCCATCCACAGGTTTTCAAATACTTTGAAAAGGTGGATGAGATCTGGCATGGAGGTGATATTGGTACCACATCCCTCGCGGATGAACTGGAAGCTTTCAAACCTTTCAGGGCCGTTTTCGGCAATATCGATGGCAAGGACATCCGGGTGCGTTATCCCGAAAATCTATTCTTTGAAGTAGAAGGCGTAAAAGTATTTATGACACATATTGGCGGTTATCCGGGAAAATATGCACCGGGCGTCAAAGAGTTATTGTTGAGAAATGCCCCCAAACTGTTCATCTGCGGTCATTCGCATATCCTGAAAGTGATGCCGGACCCGGCTTTGCAACTATTACACATGAACCCGGGTGCATGTGGCCAGCAAGGCTGGCATAAGGTAAAAACATTATTGCGGTTCGATGTAAACGACGGAAATATCAGCAATCTGGAAGTCATAGAGTTGCCAAAATAATACGGAAACCGGCACTCGCACATTAATGGTATTAATTATTCAGGCACCAGTATATTTAGTGCTGCTGCAAATGCGGGGTATGCCTATACATTAGTTTACAAACAACATTTCTTCCTCACATTATCACTCTCCGGCAGTTTGGGTGGTAACTATACCCATTTGTTCAGAGATGAGGAGAATGACCTCCGCAAGTTTGGGGTTCAGATAAACAATACGGTCCGTGCATCTATCGGCTATAATTCCAGTAAGTATTTTGCCGGCATTCACTATGTGAATCTGACTACGCGTAGTCAGTCACCCATTGAGCATACTTTCCAGACCATTGGTGCAGGCAACTTCAGGGTAAGTGTCGTGAGACGGTTTGGATTAAAGCGAGAGCTTTTCTAATTCCCTGTGTATATTTTCCTTCGCTACAGTATCGAACCGTTCTCTGAATCCAGCTGTCTTATAGATAGAGGGTTGATCCAGGAAGTACTGTAAGATTTTTTTCCTGCCTGGTACATACACTGTGTCCGGGTATATACCATACTCCTTCCGTATATTCTTCGCATATGTCTGATACATACGTTCAGGTCCGCTCAGTATAAACAGGTCAAAGTCCAGGAAGCAATCCAGGTCGGCATCTCCATTGGGATTTTCATGCGATTTTGTGGCTCTGATGTATGCCGATACGCGTGCTATCTTCTCTGCAGGATAGCTGGTTTGCTCCAGGAATTGGGTAGCAACCAATGCACTTCTTTCTTCATTATCCGCTCTCTGTACATCATAAATGATGTCGTGGAAAAATACGGCCAGTTGCAGGGCTTCAAGATCGTGTACGAGGTGGTTGTATTCATCTATGAATACGAGCAATGTCTGAACATGATCCAGATTATGGTAATACCTGTGTGATTCACTGTAATGGGCTAGTATGGAATTAAAGCCCTCCTGCACCAACGACTCGTCGTTGGTATAGTTGCTCAAGAGGCTTTCCCAGACATAAAATAGTGGATGGGATTTCATGGCCTAAATGTAGACAAAAAAAAGACTGACTTAAATGCTAAGTCAGTCTTTTATCATTACTAATGACAGTCTTTTGATTATGCTTTCGCGAACTCGGCACGGATAACGTTCAGTGCACCACCTGCTTTGAACCACTCAATCTGTTGTTCATTGTAGGTATGGTTTACTGTGATTTCGTCCTTGCTACCATCTTTGTGGTTAGCCACCACAGTCAGCGGTTTGCCGGGAGTGAAGGTAGTGAGACCAAGGATATCGAATGTATCGTCTTCCTGTATCTTATCGTAATCTTCTTTGTTAGCGAAGGTGAGGCCGAGCATACCTTGTTTTTTCAGGTTTGTTTCGTGGATACGGGCAAAAGATTTTACCAGGATCGCGCGAACACCCAGGTGACGTGGTTCCATAGCAGCGTGTTCGCGGCTGGAGCCTTCACCGTAGTTCTCATCACCTACTACAATTGAACCGATACCAGCAGCTTTGTAAGCACGCTGCGTAGCAGGTACAGCACCGTATTCGCCAGTCAGCTGGTTCTTAACGGTATCAGATTTATCGTTGAATGCGTTGATCGCACCAATCAGCATGTTGTTAGAAATGTTGTCAAGGTGACCACGGAATTTCAACCATGGACCGGCCATAGAGATATGGTCAGTGGTACATTTACCTTTCGCCTTGATCAGCAGTTTCAGTCCTTTCAGATCAGTACCTTCCCATGGTGCGAAAGCAGCCAGCAGTTGCAGACGATCGCTGGTAGGAGAAACCACTACCTGTAAACCGCTACCATCAGCAGCTGGTGCCTGGTAACCTGGATCATCTACAGCAAAGCCTTTCACAGGCAGTTCAAAACCGGTTGGCTCATCCAGCTTCACATCCTGACCATCCTTGTTTTTCAGGGTGTCAGTCAGTGGGTTGAAGGTCAGAGTACCGGCGATAGCCAGTGCGGTTACGATTTCAGGTGAAGCTACAAAAGCGTGGGTACCTGCCAGACCATCATTTCTCTTAGCGAAGTTACGGTTGAAGGAAGTGATGATAGAGTTCTTACGGTTAGGATCGTCGATGTGACGTGCCCATTGACCGATACAGGGACCGCAGGCGTTAGCCAGTACTACACCACCGATCTGGTTGAAAGTGTCCAGCAGACCATCTCTTTCGATCGTGAAGCGAACCAGTTCAGAACCGGGGGTGATAGTATATTCAGATTTAACGGGCAGATTTTTGTCGATAGCTTGTTTAGCGAGGGACGCTGCACGGGAAATATCTTCGTAAGAAGAGTTGGTGCAGGAGCCGATGAGGGCTACTTCCAGTTTTTCAGGCCAGTTGTTTTCTCTCACTGCCTGCGCGAATTTAGAAATAGGCCATGCCAGATCAGGCGTAAATGGACCATTTACATGTGGTTCAAGTTCGTCGAGGTTGATTTCGATGACCTGATCGTAGTATTTAGAAGGATCTGCGTACACTTCTGCATCAGGGCGCAGGTGATCTCTCACACCGTCAGCCAGGGAAGCGATTTCGCTACGCTCAGTCGCCTGCAGGTAAGCAGCGATCTTACTATCGTAAGCGAATACGGAGCAGGTAGCACCGATTTCAGCACCCATGTTACAGATAGTACCTTTACCGGTAGCGCTCAGGCTATCAGCACCTTCACCGAAATATTCAACGATACAGCCGGTACCACCTTTTACAGTCAGTACACCTGCTACTTTCAGGATAATGTCTTTAGGAGAAACCCATCCGCTCAGTTTACCCGTCAGTTTTACGCCGATCAGTTTTGGCATTTTCAGTTCCCATGCCAGACCTGCCATTACGTCAACAGCGTCAGCACCACCTACACCGATAGCGAGCATACCCAGACCACCAGCGTTTGGCGTGTGGGAGTCCGTACCGATCATGAGGCCACCTGGAAAAGCATAGTTTTCCAGAACAACCTGGTGGATAATACCAGCACCTGGTTTCCAGAAGCCAATACCATATTTATTGGAGATAGAGGAAAGGAATTCGTAAACTTCCCTGTTGGTGTCATTAGCAGTTGCCAAATCGGCTACTGCGCCTGTTTTAGCTTGAATGAGGTGATCACAGTGTACAGTAGAGGGAACTGCTACCTTAGCACGGCCGCAGGTCATAAACTGTAACAAGGCCATCTGTGCAGTGGCATCCTGCATCGCAACGCGATCGGGTGCAAACTCCACGTAAGATTTACCTCTCTCATATGCCGATGTGGTCGGCGAGTATAAGTGAGCATACAAGATCTTTTCTGATAGTGTGAGCGGGCGTCCTAACAGCTTACGGGTAGCTTCCACCTTACCCGGGAGTGCCGCATACACTTTTTTAATCATTTCGATATCAAACACCATGGAAAAAAATATTTAGACCAATTAAAAATGCACCGCAAAATTAACTAATTCCGGCTAGTTTATAAAAGATATGTGGTCGATCGCTACCCCCCTACATCTCATGCCATTACATGCCGTAATCCCTTTAAATTCTTGTTAAATCACTGCTAACACGCTGCAAGTGGCCTTTTACGTGAAAATTTGGCACTTGTTTTTCACATGAGTTTGTGATAAATTTGATATATGAATAGATTTAAAGATTTTGTGGAATGGCAGGCCTTCGGTGTGTGCACCGCGATAGGCAACAGGCTGGGAGTGGCGACTTCCCGCATCCGCTTGTTCTTTATCTATGTGTCTTTCCTGACGATGGGATCCCCAATCATTGTTTACCTGATCATGGCTTTTTGGGTCAACATGAAGAACTACATTCTCAATGCCAGAAGAAACCCCCTAAGGTATTTGTAATTACCACATTCAAACAAAAAAGGCTGACCAACATCGCTATTGATCAGCCCTTATTTTCTTAATCAAGGTGGAAATTCGTCATCGCGTGGTAGTGATTCTGTAATTGGTTTACAGTCAATGCACCCTTTATTTCGCGGTGCTCATCCCTGTAATCCAGCCGGATAGCTTCCCGGCCATCCAATTCATGAAACATGACGGAAAATGGCCCACGAACGTAGATCCTGCGATTGTCAGGATCAGGAGAGATGTTTTCTTTTGTGAATTGCAGTTTAAGTAACTGTTCTTCGCTGAGCGGAATAGGGTAAACGTCGGCCAGCTCATACCAGAATTCCTGTTCGCCTGTTTGTACACAAACCTGCTTGTCTTCCCGGTTGACCTCAAGAACGAGGCCCTCGTGCTTTTCGCCTTCGTATTCCACTATTACGGTATCGCCTGCTTTTACATCATGTAAGTTGATCATTGTGTGGATATTTTTGGGTGTTATTATTTGAATTTACGAAAAATACCCAAAAATCGGACCGGTAGCAGGCAAGCCGGTTTCCTTAAAAGGAAAACGCTTCTGCCATAGGCAAAAGCGTTTTATCATTATCTTACTACTTCTCTGATCCTTACAAGATCTTCCAGCAGTTTTTCCAGCAGATCCAGGTGTAACATATTCGCTCCATCAGATTTTGCACAGGAAGGATCCGGATGTGTTTCGATGAACAGACCATCGGCACCGGTTGCAATCGCAGCTTTCGCAATAGTGCTGATCAGCTTTGGATTACCACCTGTTACACCGCTTGTCTGGTTAGGTTGTTGCAATGAGTGTGTGCAATCCATGATCACAGGTACACCATGTTCCTTCATAATAGGAATATTTCTGTAGTCTACAACCAGGTCCTGGTAACCAAAGGTGGTACCACGTTCTGTCAGCATGATCTTTTCATTACCCGCCTGTCTTACTTTTTCTACAGCAAACTTCATCGCTTCCCCACTTACAAACTGGCCTTTCTTTACATTCACCACTTTGCCTGTTTCGGCAGCAGCGATCAGGATATCTGTCTGACGGCACAGGAATGCAGGGATCTGCAATACATCAGCATAAGCAGCAGCCATCGCAGCTTCCGCAGCAGAGTGAATATCGGTAGTAACCGGCAGGTTGAAAGTCTTACCTACTTTCTGCAACAGGTCCAGTCCTTCCACATCACCAATACCACTAAATGAACTGATACTGGTACGGTTTGCCTTACGGTAAGAGGCTTTGAAAATATATGGTATCTGTAAACGCTCACAAATGCGGGATACTTTTTCAGCTACGTGCATCAGCAGCGCCTCGTCTTCCACCACACATGGGCCGGCTATCAGGAAAAAATTCTCTGGATTATATCTTTCGTTAAAAAGAGCTTTCAAATGTGAAACAGACATGATTTTTGGATTTGAGAATGCAAAGGTAGGTTATTCTCAGGGATTACTCTGATAAGGGGGAAGGTGTACATTGTCATAGATTTGTAATCCACTTATTGAAAAAGCTTGCTGGGCCTGTCTATGCTTTTAGCTACCTTCACAGATTGTTACCGCATTGTCATGCGATTTATGAAGATGATCGTAATATTTGCGGAACCCAGTAATATTACGTTCTGAAAATTAATCACGAGTTAGCATGAAGAAAGACAAAATCCTGGTAATTGGTGCCTGTGGTCAGATCGGTGTTGAATTGACACTGGCGCTCAGGAAAATGTATGGCGACACAAATGTTATTGCCTCTGACCTTCGGGAAGAACATGAATTACTAAAAGGTTCCGGGCCTTATGTCTCTCTGGATGTGATGAACAAGGAAATGCTGCATGTGCTGGTGATCCGTCACAACATTACCCAGATTTACCTGCTGGCGGCGATCCTCTCTGCTACCGGCGAAAAGAACCCGCTGCTGGCATGGCATATTAACATGGCCAGCCTGTTGAATGTACTGGACATAGCAAAAGAAGAAGGTATTGACAAGGTGTACTGGCCTAGTTCCATTGCTGTATTCGGACCAGATTCTCCAAAGGAAGACACACCACAACATACCATCATCGAGCCTACTACCATTTATGGTATCAGTAAGTTTGCCGGTGAACGCTGGTGTGAATACTACAATCACCGTTATGGCGTAGACGTACGCAGCCTGCGTTATCCAGGTCTGATCAGTTACAAGTCTGCACCAGGTGGTGGTACTACTGATTATGCAATTGAGATCTTCCACGAGGCGCTGGAAGAAAAGAAATATACCTGTTTCCTGTCTGAAGGCACTTACCTGCCTATGATGTATATGCCGGATGCGATCCGCGCTACGATTGAACTGATGGAGGCTGATAAGGACAAGATCAAGGTTCGTTCTTCTTACAATTTAGGTGCGATGAGTTTTTCTCCGAAAGAAATCGCTGCTGAAATAAAGAAACACATTCCTGAGTTTACCATTAACTACGCACCTGACTACAGGCAGGCAATTGCCGATGGATGGCCACAGAGTATTGATGATGAAAATGCGAGAAATGACTGGGGTTGGAAGCCGGAGTATTGCCTGGAAAAGATGACGACAGATATGCTGAAGAACCTGAAAGAAACGGTACAGTAGTAAGAGATTTGCTGGCAAGCATCTACACCAGAATAATCCAGAAAAGTCCTGCCTTATGGTGGGATTTTTATTAGAAAAAAGCCCCNNGGGGCTTTTTTCTAATAAAATTATGCTACGAACCCAACGGCAACAGTGGAGTTACTAAACTCATCGATGAGTATGAACGCACCGTTTGCAGGATTCACTCTATATGCATCTGCAAAGATCGGCGCAGCGGTCCTGATTGCAATCTTACCAATATCATTCAATCCCATCTCTTTCTTATCGGGTACCAGTTGATTGCTTGTTACATCTACCACTTCGAGCAACTGCTGCACCTTTGCTTTCACACGGTTAATACCATGTTGCAGCAGGTAAGTTTTGCCCGGTACCAGTTTTTGCTGATCCATCCAGCAAATGTTTGCAGTAATATCTTTCAGCAGGGCAGGGGCGTTGTCCACCTTTGCGAGCATGCTGCCACGGCTAGTATCGATTTCAGTTTCCAATGTGATCACCACGCTCTCACGTGCCTGAGCAATGTCCAGTTGTTTTTCAAACTGTTCGATCGTCTTGATCTTGCTGGTCTGTTGAGAAGGCAGGGAAATGATTTCATCACCTACATTGAAATGACCACTCGTAACCTTACCGGCAAAGCCACGGAAGTCGTGGAAAGCCTCAGTTCTTGGGCGGATCACTGACTGTACAGCGAAGCGTGCCGGGTGGGTGCTGTCTGCATGGTCAAAAGAGATCAGCTCCAGGTAATCCAGCAGTGATTCATCCTTATACCAGCTGATCTTTTCAGATTTACCGGCTACGTTCTCGCCATACAGGCTGGAAATAGGAATGAACTTGATAGAGGGAGCTTTGTAATCTGCCTGGTCTACAAGTGCCTGGAAATCTTCAACGATCTGATTGAAACGTGCTTCGCTATATTCAACCAGGTCCATTTTATTCACACATACTACCAGGTAAGGAATGCGCAGCAGGCTGGCAATAAAGAAGTGCCTGTAAGTCTGCTCCACGATACCTTTACGGGCATCGATCAGGATCAGGGATACCTGTGCGTTGCTTGCACCGGTTACCATGTTCCTGGTATATTCCACGTGACCAGGAGTATCAGCAATAATATATTTACGGTTAGGCGTAGAGAAGTAGATATGAGCCACATCGATGGTGATACCTTGTTCTCTTTCAGCTACCAGACCATCAGTGAGCAGGGACAGGTCAGTAAAGTCCAGTCCTTTGCGTTTGCTGGCTGCATGCAAAGCTTCCATTTTATCCTGTGGGATAGAGTTTGTATCATACAGCAGTCTACCTATCAAAGTACTTTTACCGTCATCCACACTGCCGGATGTAGTTATACGTAAAACCTCCATTTATTGAAATTTCAGAATGTTAAGAGTAATTGTTTAGAAATAACCTGCCTGTTTACGTTTTTCCATAGCAGCTTCCGAGCGTTTATCATCGATACGGGCGCCTCTTTCAGAGATTTTGGCTTCCAGTATTTCGGAGATGATATCTTCCAGTTTGTCAGCTTCGGAAATCACAGCAGCGGTACAGGTCATATCGCCTACGGTACGGAAACGTACTTTCTGGCGGAACGGTACTTCTTCATCTGTGGTATTCAGGAATGGAGATGCTGGCCAATACATGCCATCTCTTTCTATGATATCTCTTTCATGAGAGAAGTAGATAGAAGGGATTTCCAGCTTTTCTCTGCGTATATAGTTCCATACATCCAGCTCTGTCCAGTTGGAGATAGGGAATACACGAACGTTTTCACCGATATTGATCTTACCATTCAGCATGTCGAACAGTTCGGGACGTTGCATTTTAGCGTTCCATTGACCGAATTCATCTCTTACAGAGAAGATCCTTTCCTTGGCACGGGCTTTTTCTTCATCACGGCGGGCGCCACCTATACAAGCATCATACTTCATCTCTTCGATGGCATCCAGCAGGGTTACCGTTTGCAGTGCATTGCGGCTCGCATATTTTCCGGTTTCTTCCTGTACTTTTCCCTGGTTGATACTATCCTGCACATTTCTTACTACCAGATCCAGGCCTAAGCTTTCAACGAGCCAGTCACGGAATTGGATGGTTTCAGGGAAGTTATGCCCTGTATCGATATGCAATAAAGGAAAAGGACACTTACCAGGGTAAAAAGCCTTCTGAGCCAGTCTTACGATAGTGATAGAATCTTTACCACCTGAGAAAAGGATGGCTGGCTTTTCAAACTGAGCAGCCGTTTCACGTAAAATATAGATGGCCTCATCTTCCAATGCCTGCGGAAACTCCCACTGTATTTTATTACTCATATATCTTGGTTTAACTGCGCATCCCGCAAATGGGACCTATTACCGTAAACAAATTTTAACTGAAAAATACACGTAATCCTTTAACCGTGCAAGCCACATTCTTTTTTGGAGAGTTCCCACCACCAGCGACCAGCGCGTGGATGTTCTCCTGGTTCAATGGCTCTGGTACAAGGTGCACAGCCGATGCTGATGAAACCATTGTCGTGGAGCTTATTATAAGGTACGTTATTCGTTTTCAGGTAATCCAGCATCTGGTCAAATGACCAGTTGATCAGTGGCTGGTATTTATAGAGCTGCCGGCTTTCGTCCCATTCAATGTCGTGGAGAGACTGACGGTTTTCCGATTGCTCGGCCCGTAGTCCTGTGATCCAGACTTTCACCCCCTGCAGTGCCCTGTTCAGCGGCACTACTTTGCGGATGTTACAGCATTCCTTACGGTTTTCCACCGACTCGTAAAAGCTGTTGGGACCTTTTTCCCGGAGCAGCGATTCGACACCCGAGGTTTCAGGAAAGTAAACTTCAAAGTTTTGCTTGTAGCGGGCGCGGGTCAGATCCATAAGATCGTAGGTCTCCTGGAAGAGACGTCCCGTATCCAAAGTAAAAACCCTTACAGGGATCTTGTGGCGCCAGATCATGTCGGCAATGACCTGATCTTCTTGTCCGAAGGAGGTGGAAAATGCCACGGCTCCAGGAAACTCTGCTGCCAACCAGGCCATTGCTGCTGGTGCATCAAGGCCTTCGATTGCTTGTCTGATGTCTTTCATCTTAATAAAAAAAACTTCCTTAGCTTCTACTGATTCAACAAAATTACATAAACTCTATAAAAAAGATAGACTTATTTTGATAAACTATCCTTAAAAAAGAATCCCGCTACGTAATGTAGCGGGATTCAATTGATAATCAGTTTATTAGATGGTAACCTGTCTGGTTAAGATATCTTTTAAAGTCTTGTTTTCCAGAATTTTCAGGGAAGCATCCCGCACTTTACTCATCACCTCATTGAGCCCGCAAACCGCCTCATCTTTACAATTCTCACATCGCTCATAGTAGTTCAGGCTCACACATGGCAGCAGGGCAATGGCCCCGTCCAGCAGGCGGATGATTTTAGCCAGGGCTATCTCCTTTGGAGGCTTCATCAGATAATAGCCACCGCCTTTACCCTTTTTACTTCCCAGAATACCAGCGTTTTTCAACTCCAGCAAAATGTTTTCCAGGAACTTAATGGATATATTTTTTTCCTGCGCAATTTCAGATATCAGGATTGGTCCTTTATCTTGATTCTCTGCCAGGTGAATAAGTGCATGAAAAGCGTATTGTGTTTTTTTCGATAGCATACTTATACAAAGATAACCCCTTTTTAAATACTACAGACTTAACACATCCTTCATCCCGAACACTCCTTTTTTGCCCTGGATCCATTCAGCGGCTACGACTGCACCAGAAGCAAAACCTTCTCTGGAATGAGCGGTATGGGTGATGGTGATGTCGTCGATAGGGGAGGTATAGTTGATGATATGTGTGCCTGGTGCCGGATCTATTCTTTTGGAAATGATAGACAGTTCAGCGGGTGCTGTTGTATCAGTATTTACCCAGTTTTGTTTCCTTGTTACTTTTGCCAGCACCTGTTCAGCCAGGGTGATTGCCGTACCACTTGGCGCATCGCGCTTTTGGGTGTGGTGAATCTCTTCCATTTGTACATTGTACTGTGGCTGGTGAGCCATTAGTTCGGCCAGTCGCTTGTTCACCTCGAAGAAGATATTTACGCCAATGCTGAAGTTACTTGCATACAGGAAAGCCTGATTTTTTTCAAGACACAGTGCTGTTACCTTTGGCAGATTTTCCAGCCAGCCGGTGCTGCCGCAGATCACAGGTACATTGGCTTCAAAACACTTCAGGATATTATTGTAGGCAGTTTCTGGTCCGGTAAATTCAATGGCTACATCGGCTTTCTGCAGGTTTTCCTTATTGAGTAATTCCTGGCTATCCTTATCAATACGGGCTAAGATCTCATGTCCTTTTGCAACGGCAATGGCTTCTATCGTTTTGCCCATTTTCCCGTAACCAATTAACGCTATTTTCATCCTTTGTATGTTGATTGTATATGTTTTACCATTTGGTAGGAGCGGCCATTGCCAGTGAACTCACAGACTTTCTTTTTGAACCACCGAGGTTGATTTTGATGCTTACGCCCAGTGCACGGTTGTCGATCACGGTAGGGGTGATCTTCATACTCAGGTCATCGCTCATGTCAAAGTTACGGAGGTGGGCAAATACGGTTGCATCCAGGATATTCAGGCCATACGCGAGTACGAATACGAGTACGGAGTAATCAACATACTCTCTGTATCCGTCACGCAGGTATTTCAGACCGGCATCGCTGTACAGACCTACGTAGTCGTCTACGGTATCCGCGTTACCGTCCATACGTATACGGTAGGCATCGCGGTAGGTCCTGTATTTGTTCATATTGAAGATATACGTGTAGGTAGTGATACCCATTGCCGCGTAAACGAGTGGCAGTTTCCAGTATTCCCGGTTGTAGATCTGGCCCAGACCTGGCAGTACTGCTGAGTAGAGGGCCGCCTTGCGGGGACTATGAATGGGTGGTTGTACGATTGGTCCAACAGAGTCTTTTTTGACTACTACTGATGAATCTTTCTTAGTAATAAAAAGCTGGGCACTGTCTTTACGGTTATCCGGCTGTTGTTTTTTCAACCATTCAGCTTTGGTACTGTCCTGTGCATTGGCAACAGTATGCAGAATGCATAATGCCGGCAAGGCCAGGAAACAAATGCGCAATAAAAAATGAAGTATGTTTCCGGACTTTTTAGCCACCGTATAAGTCTATTTTTTCTAATATACTATCCAGTTCCTCATCGGAGTAGAACTCGATCGTTACACTTCCTTTACCGTTCTTGTTTCTATCCAGTTTTACTTTTGTGGAAAAGTGGCTGGCCAGGTTATCTTCAATTTTCTGATAAGGAGGAGGTAATGTGCTCTTAGCTGGTTTTTTTACATTCCCTTTATCGATATGGGATACTTTCCGTACCAGTTCTTCGGTCTGGCGTACAGAAAGGCCATTCTGCATGATCTCGTTGAAGATGAAGAGTTGTTTTTCCACATTTTCAACGGCGATCAGTGCACGGGCGTGACCCATACTGATTTGTCCGTTTCTTACGGACACCTGTATATCTGGTGGCAGTTTGAGGAGACGGATGTAGTTGGTAACCGTACTTCTTTCTTTACCCATACGGTCAGCCACCTGTTCCTGGGTGAGCATCACCTCATCCATGAGGCGTTTGTAGCTCAGGCCAATTTCAATGGCGTTCAGATTTTCGCGCTGTAAGTTTTCCAGCAGGGCCAGTTCCAGCAGTTCCTGGTCATTGGCCTGGCGGATGTAAGCAGGAATGTCTTTCAGACCTGCCATCCGGCTGGCGCGCAAACGGCGTTCACCTGCTATCAGCTGGTACTTTTTGGGGCCCAGTTTTGACACGGTAATCGGTTGGATTACGTCGTGCAAAGAAATGGACATACTCAGTTCCTGCAAAGCCTTCTCATCGAAGTCCCGGCGCGGCTGTTTTGGATTGATGTCAATCTGGTCCAGCGGAAGACGCTCGATACCAGTGGCCTGTACCACCACCTGCTCATTGAGCGCGTTGGAGGTTTGCTTCAGGTCAGTATCAATGTTTGCCAGCAGCGAGCGGATACCTTTACCCAGCGCCTCTTTCTTATTAGGAGTGCCCTTACTCTGATTGCTCATTGTTGATTGCTAATATTTTATCTTCAAGGTTAATACGTGTGAAATTATTCTTTTGCAGTATTTCCTTGGCAAGGTTCAGGTAATTGATAGCACCTGTACTTGCCGCGTCGTACATGATCACGGATTTACCAAAACTTGGTGCTTCACCCAGTTTGGTATTACGGTGAATAATGGTATTGAACACGCTTTCTTCAAAATGTTGTTTCACTTCGTCCACTACCTGGTTGCTCAGGCGGAGGCGGCCATCATACATGGTCATGAGGATACCCTCGATGGCCAGGTTTGTATTCAGGCGGCTCTGAACGATTTTTATTGTATTTAATAACTTGCCCAGACCTTCCAGTGCAAAGAACTCACACTGTACCGGAATGATCACAGAGTCAGATGCCACGAGGGCATTTACTGTGATCAGACCCAGAGACGGGGAGCAGTCTACTATTACAAAGTCATATTCATCCCGTACACCGTCAATTACCTGCTTCATCACCTGTTCCCTGTTCGGGTGGTTGATGAGCTCCAGTTCAGCACCTACCAGATCAATATGGGAGGGGAGTACTTTCAGGTTCGGCGTATCCGATTCCAGCGTCACGTCTTTGGCCATACCATCGTTTACCATACAGTCATATAAACTGTGATGTATGTTGCGGAGGTCAAAGCCCAAACCGGTGGTGCTATTTGCCTGTGGGTCGGCATCCACCAGCAGTGTTTTATACTCCAGCACTGCCAGGCTGCTTGCCAGGTTAATAGCGCTGGTAGTCTTTCCTACCCCACCTTTTTGATTCGCGATTGCAATTACTCTTGCCATTGTTGATTAGGTATTTCTTAGGTTTACTATAGGATAATAAATAGATCATGGTTGAGACAATAGTCCTTCACCATAGGTGTAATATATATTTATTCTTATAAATCGATAGTAGTTCCTATTGCGGGTAATAGCAATTCCAAACCTGCCTGGGCAAACTGTTGTTTCGTCTTCTCCTGATCTATCTTTATATAACCGAATGTATCGTAATGTATGCCGACAATTCTTTTACAATCAATAAATTCTGCGGCTATGATCGCATCTTCTGCTCCCATAGTGAAGTTATCTCCAAGTGGTAACACTGCAAAATCTAATTTCGCCCAGCGGGGAATCAGCTGCATATCCATGGTCAGCCCGGTATCGCCCGAAAAATAGAAGTTACCTTCTTCTGTGGTGAACACGTAGCCTACCGGGTTACCGCCATAAGACCCATCAGGATTAGAGCTGGAATGGGTAGCTACTACACACTTTACTGTACCAAAGTCAAAGTTCCATTTACCGCCTATGTTCATAGGGTGGCCTTTTTCCACGCCCTGTTTCTTTGCCCAGCCTAACACTTCAGGTACAGCTACGACAGTAGCTTGTGTACGCTTAGCCAATGGAACGAGATCAGCAATATGATCTTCGTGACCATGTGACATAAATATATAGTCAGCTTCCAGTGTATTAACGTCAATAGACTTCGCTAACTCGTTGTAAGTGACAAACGGATCAAAAACTATCTTTTTACCCTTTATTTCTACTGCAAAACAGGAATGACCGTAAAATGTAAGCTCCATATCTTTCTAGAGTGTCTTTATGCCTTAACAATCAATAAATTAGAATACACCAGTCTGCAAATTCAATGCCACTGTACTATTCATTAGTATATATAAATAACCCAAGTTCGACAAAAATACAACGATTAAAGAAAATTCAACGGAGGGGGTATATTTATTTATTCACAGAACTTCACTCTTTTGATTGTTAATAAATTGAAATTCAATAATTTAGTGCATAATGTTAAATGAAATAGAAAAAAAGTAATGTTCCATGCAATATGTTCCACGCTCATTCGTCTACCTATTTTTAGCAATGGTCGCACTATTTTTGTAAGACTAATTTAATAAGAATAAGATAAGCAGATGCGCGCAGGATTAAACACATTCATACTAGCCGGGCTACTATTTTTACTTGATTTATATGTATTTATGGCCATCAGGGCCGTCTTTTACGGTGCGGCCGCCCGTTTAAAAACCATTGCTTTTACTACCTACTGGGTCATCTCGGCATTGGTATTACTCATGGTGATGCTCTTGCCATACCTCCATTGGGAGGATTGGTCCAAACATCTGAAGGGGTATATACTCACCATCATCTTTGCCGTAGTGTTCGCCAAATTGCTGGTGGCTGTCTTCTTATTATTAGATGACCTGCGTAGGGGAGTTACCTGGATTATACAACGGTTTTCGGCACCTGCTCCAAGTGACATGACTGTGAGAGGTATCTCCCGTTCCCGTTTTCTCACCCAGTTAGCATTGATCTCCGGTGGGGGGATGTTCGCCACCTTTATATATGGTCTCTCCAATAAGTATAATTATAAGGTGAGGCAAATGAAGCTTGCCTTCAAAAATCTGCCACCTGCTTTCAAAGGACTGAGAATATTACAACTCTCTGATATTCACTCCGGTAGCTTTGATAATTACGACGCTGTACGCAAGGGTGTGGAAATGATAAATGCACAAAAGGCTGATATCGTGTTGTTTACGGGGGACCTGGTAAACGAGCTGACGGAAGAAATGGATCAATATAAATCCCTGTTTAGCCAGATTAAGGCCCCTATGGGAGTTTATTCTACATTGGGTAACCATGACTATGGCGATTATCACGCATGGCCCGACAAAGATGCCAGTGGTTTTAGCCACCTCCGTATGCAAAACCTCGAAGCCCTGAAACAGGTACATGCCGATATGGGCTGGCGCCTGATGATGAATGAACATGTGGTGCTGGAAAAAGCTGGTGAAAAAATTGGGTTGCTTGGTATTGAGAACTGGAGTGCAATGGCCCGTTTTCCAAAATACGGTGATCTGAAGAAAGCTTATGAAGGCGCTGAAAATCTGCCCTTTAAAATATTAATGTCACATGATCCCACCCATTGGGATGCACAGGTCAGAACAGAATACCCCGATATTGATCTGATGCTGGCCGGGCATACGCATGGCATGCAATTCGGCGTCGAAATTCCCGGATTCAAATGGAGCCCTTCCCGTTTCGTCTTTAAAGAGTGGGCAGGATTGTACAGAGAAGGGAATCAGCGCTTGTATGTAAACCGTGGCTTTGGGTTTCTCGGATACCCAGGCAGAGTGGGTATCCTGCCCGAAATAACCGTGATTGAACTCGTGTAAACAGCATTGTTAATTAATTTCACTTATCTTGCAGCTAAGTTAAACGCTACGTGCATGCGCCGCTGCTTTTGTATTTTCTTATTTCTGTTTTGTAGTCAGGCTGTATGGAGCCAGTCCTTGGCTGAACTGGAAAAGCAACTTGACTCCTTGCTGAAAAAGCGGGAGAAAAGTGAATTGATAGTAGGGCTTGGATATGGTAACAACCCTGCATACGGTAGTAAAGTGAACAATGGAGAACGACCAGTGGTTATGAAAACCTTCCTGTCTCCTACAGTTGGATATTATCATAAAAGTGGATTTTATGGTACCGTCAGTAATTATTATCTGTTCAACTCAATTGGTACGCCATGGTTTGAATGGGATCTTTCTGCCGGGTACGATTATTCAAAGAGTAAGCATTTTATGACTGGTATATCCTATACCCGGTATATTTTTGCTGATTCTGCCGACGTTCCTGCTACACCTATTAATAATGAATTATTCGCTTACTTCTATTACCGTGACTGGTGGATACAACCTGGTGTCAGCCTGGATTTCGGTTGGGGAAATTTTGAAGAAGTGACCGGACCAAAAGGTCAGAACGGCGAACCTGCGCCTACCCGCAACGTATCTGGCAATGATTTTAATATCGTAGCAGCCATCCGCCATCCATTTATTTTTGTGGATGTACTGAAAAAGGACGATGCCCTCCTGCTCACTCCTTCAATGGGACTGACAATGGGTACCGCCCATTATTACAGCAACTTACGTGCATTTCAATATATCTCCCGTTCTCCCTGGATGAAGGGTGATGGGCCGCAGGAAATATTTCGTCCTGAAGCGGAACGCTCGTCCAACAAAGGATTTGAAATTCGGGCATTGGATCTGACAGTAAGTACCTCCTATCTATTGGGTAAATTTACATTAGCACCATCTTTCACCGTATTCCAACCATTCCAGGGGCAGGATAAGAAAATTGTAAGCTACTTCACTGCACGCGTAGCCTATACATTAAAAAAATAGGTTTCCTGTTTCCTTCACATTTTCATACAATAAGAAATTTAGCATAGAATTTGCTCACTTCGCTATGTCGGCGTAAGGGTATTTTTTTTGTGGCCCGTCTTATAAATAATAGAAAAACCATTTATCCGTTTACTTAAAAACCTTGTTGAAAAAAAACGCTATATGAAAAAACTGTTTTTCGCCGTGGCAGTACTGTGTGTAACTGCATTCTCTTCTACTACTGTTAACGCCCAGTCCGGATTCTTACGTTTTGGTCTGAAAGGCGGTGCCAATCTGGGTAAACTGGATGGTAAAGGCTACAAAGATGGTTTTAACCTTGGCTACCACCTGGGTGGTTTTGCACAGATCAACCTGACTAAGGGTTTCGGTGTACAGGGTGAGTTGGTCTTCTCATCTACTAAAACTAAAACAACCAGCGACTTTAGTGAAGTGTATAATTCTGATAACCTGAATGATCCGGAAAACAATAGTAAAAAGATCAGTCTGAATTACCTGAGTATTCCGATCCTGGCAAACTTCTCTTTGGGTACCCCTCGTATCAAACTGCAGGTAGGTCCTCAGTTCAGTGCACTGGTATCTAACAAAAATGTATTCAAAGGTGCGAACGATGCATTCAATGGCGGCGATGTTGCTGGCGTAGCAGGTCTGTGGATCCAGCTGCCAATTGTAAATATCAGTGCCCGTTACATCGTAGGCTTCACCGATGTGAAGAAAGTAGACGATGTGACCAATTCCGGCAACTGGAAGAATCAGGCAATTCAACTGGGTGTTGGTGTGACGTTGTAAACATCTATCATCTTCCTCCTAAAAACTCGCTTTTACGCCTTGTAAAAGCGAGTTTTTTATTTTAAACTTAATGGAAACGGTATTATGTATATTTATAATAGAAGGCCATTTTCTTTTTTCGTGGCATTAAACTTGACAATATACCTATGCTTAGAAAAAAGGCGAAAAGAATAGCCACTGGCTGACAAAATGGCTACTTTTTGAATTTAAATTACGGAGATGAATAGATTTTACTTAACGAATTCAGAAGAGGAAATGGAATTCATGCCAATCATCCCGCTAAATGAAGACGGGGAGGGGCAGGAAGAAGATAATATACCCGAGGAGCTAGCTCTCTTACCTTTGAGAAATACGGTACTTTTCCCTGGTGTGGTATTGCCCATCACGGTTGGCAGAGATAAATCCATTAAAGCGGTAAACGATGCCTATCGCGGCGATAAGCTCATTGGCGTAGTCGCTCAGAAAGATAGCACAGTGGAAGATCCCATCATTGCCGATCTGGCAGATGTAGGAACTGTGGCCCGCATCGTAAAACTGATCAAAATGCCAGATGGTGGTACTACCATCATCATACAAGGTCGCAAAAGATTTAAAATCAATGAGATCGTTGCAGAAGATCCATACTTCAAGGCACGTATAGATATACTAAACGACGAGATTGTAACAGACGATCCGGAGTTTGACGCATACATCTCTACTATCAAGGACCTGGCAGGACAAATCATTCAGTTGTCCCCGAATCTGCCATCAGAAGCCAGCATCATTCTCAAGAATATTGAAAATGAATCGTTCCTGGTGCACTTCGTATCCTCCAATCTGAACTGCGACCTGAAAGAAAAACAGCAATTGCTGGAAATCAATAACCTGCGCACACGTGCAGAACTCCTGCTCAAACTGTTGCAGGTAGAATTACAGCTGGCAGAACTGAAGAACAAGATCACCAACAAAACGAAGGCGGATCTTGACAAACAACAACGTGAATACTTCTTGCAGCAACAGCTCAAATCCATCAAGGAAGAACTGGGAGGTGACAGCAACGACCGTGAGGTAAAGGAACTTCAGCGCAAAGCAGAGAAGAAAAAATGGACAGAAGCTGCCGGTGAACTTTTCCGCAAAGGAATTGAAAAACTGGAGCGTATGCACCCCAGCACACCTGACTACTCGGTGGTGTACAACCACCTGGACCTGATGCTGGACTTGCCATGGCAGGATTATACTGAAGACAGTTACGACCTGAAAAAGGCGAAAAAGATATTGGACAATGACCATTATGGCATGGACAAGATCAAGGAGCGTATCCTTGAATACCTGGCCGTACTGAAGCTGAAAGGTGACATGAAGTCACCCATCCTTTGCTTCGTAGGCCCTCCGGGTATTGGTAAGACCTCTCTCGGTCGTTCCATCGCCAGTGCTATTGGCCGTAAATATGTACGTCTCAGCCTTGGTGGTCTGCATGACGAAAGCGAGATTCGTGGTCACCGAAAGACTTACATCGGGGCGATGCCTGGCCGTATCTTGCAGAGCATCCGCAAGATAAAGACTTCTAACCCGGTGATGATACTGGACGAAATCGATAAGATTGGCAACGATCACCGTGGCGATCCAAGTTCCGCTATGCTGGAAGTACTGGATCCTGAGCAGAACGGCACCTTCTACGACAACTACCTGGAGCTGGAATATGACCTGAGCAAGGTCCTGTTCATTGCGACAGCCAATGATATCAATGCCATCAGTCCTGCACTGCGTGACCGTCTGGAAATCATTGACCTGAGCGGTTACTCCGTCGAGGAAAAAGTAGAAATCGCCAAGCGCCACCTGGTTCCTAAGCAGAAAGAAGCCCATGGCCTCAAGCAGCTGAAAATGAGGATTAGTAACAGTGTGCTGGACAGGATCATCCAGGACTATACCCGCGAAAGTGGTGTGCGTGAGCTGGACAGACAAATGGCGTCCATCATGCGGTCCCTGGCCAAGGATGTAGCGCTGGAAGAAGAGGTACCAGACAGTCTGACCGAAGAACATGTAGAAGAAATACTGGGCAAGGCCCGCTATTCAAACGAAATTTACAAGGTGGGTAATCCTCCCGGGGTAGCCGTTGGTCTGGCCTGGACCTATGTAGGTGGAGATATCCTCTTCATCGAAAGCAGCCTTAGTGAAGGCAAGGGAGATCTGCAGATGACCGGTAACCTGGGCAATGTGATGAAGGAATCTGCCAGCACAGCATTGAGCTATCTGCAGGCAAACTCTCACCAGTTCAATATCAATTCAAAGCAGTTCAGGGAAAAGAATGTACACATTCACGTACCTGAAGGCGCTGTACCGAAGGATGGTCCAAGTGCTGGTATCACCATGCTCACAGCTTTAACTTCCGTATTCACAGGCAGAAAGGTGAAATCCTACCTGGCTATGACGGGCGAAATCACCCTCCGCGGACAGGTATTGCCAGTGGGAGGTATCAAAGAAAAGATCTTAGCTGCCAAAAGGGCGGGGATTAAAGAAATCATCCTCTGTTGGCAGAATGAAAAAGATATCAAGGAAATTAATCCCGATTATATCAAAGGGGTAAAGTTCCATTTTGTAAAAGAAATGAACCAAGTGATCGATATTGCGTTATTAAAGAAGTAACAAGTCTATGCCGGCCCTTTTCACAGTTGGGACCGGCGATGGATATATGTTGATTGTTTTAAGGGTTTTATAGTAAGGCCATGCTGCTCCCCGGCAGAATGGCCTTATTGTTTTTGTATATTTGTCTGAATGTACCGAATCATATTCCTATTCCTCCTCCTTACCAAATCCTCTTTTGCCCAGGTACTGGGAGGGAAAGCTACATTTGCATTCTTAGACCTTCCGGTATCTCCGGCGCAAACTTCCCTTGGCAGTATCAATGTAAGCCAGCTTGGAAATGACATTGCACTTTCTACACTGAACCCAGCATTATTACGTCCGGAGATGCATACAAATCTCCAACTCAACTACACCAGCTATTTTGCGGATGTACTGTATGGCCATGCGTTGTTTGGTTATCATTCCGATCGGTTGCAAACCACCTTTGCCGCTGGCATTCAATATATCGACTACGGTTTCATTACACAAACAGATGCTACCGGTAGTATCCAGGGTGCTTTCCGGCCCCGCGATATGGCCATCCAGGTGACTGCCTCCCGTCAGTATTTAGAAAGATGGCACTATGGAGCCACCTTGCAATTCGTACAATCCAGCTACCAGCAATACAATTCCACAGGGCTTGTATTACATTTTGGCCTTACCTACGAAGACACTACCCACCATTGGCAGGCAGGGCTTCTGGCAAAAAATATGGGGGTACAGCTTAGCACTTATACCCCCGGTAACCAGGAGCCTTTACCATTTGATTTACAGGTAGGTATCTCAAAAAAGCTGAATCAGCTTCCATTACAGTTATCCGCCACGCTCCATCACATTTATCAATACGACGTGCGTTATGCAGATCCCGGATTCCAGGAAAGCAGCTTAATCACCAACGGCGATACGGTAAAAACAAGTGGACAGGCAGTAGATAAAATATTCAGGCATTTTGTACTGGCTGCACATTGGGAAATAGGGCGTTTTGTGACGCTGACAGCGGGGTATAATCATTTGCGCAGGCAGGAATTATCAGATCCTCAGTTAAGGGGTTTGAGTGGGTTTTCGGCAGGGGTAGGAGTGGTGACGAGAAAGATCCAGCTTCGTTATGCGAGGGCCTGGTATCAGCGCAGTGCTGCGCTGAACCAGTTCGGAATAAATTTGCCCCTGAAGGAATGGAGTTATTAATTACTCGGTCACCTTCAGTTGTCGCTTATACAATTGAATCGTGTTT
Organism: [Flexibacter] sp. ATCC 35208; assembly: GCF_001975825.1. Classification (GTDB taxonomy): domain Bacteria; phylum Bacteroidota; class Bacteroidia; order Chitinophagales; family Chitinophagaceae; genus Chitinophaga. The sequence goes on along the minus strand of NZ_MTKN01000002.1, from coordinate 249,694 downwards.
TCCAGCCCCAGGTACAGCGCATCACATACTAATGCGTGACCGATGGATACTTCTTTCAGCTGTGGAATATGCAGCTTGAAAAAGCGCAGGTTGTCCAGGTTTAAATCGTGACCTGCGTTGATATCCAACCCGATAGCGGTAGCAGCACGGGCAGTATTCTTATAATCGTTCAGGAGTTGAAAGTTCTGTTGTTGTGTCCTTGCATTGGTAAATTCCTCTGCATAAGGACCGGTATACAATTCAATCCTGTCAGCACCGGCAGTTTTAGCCGCTTCTACTTTTTCAGGTTCTGCATTCAGGAAGATAGACACCCTGATACCAGCAGTTTTGAACGTACCGATCACTTCTTTCAGAAATGACTGGTTAGCAATAGTATCCCATCCGGTATTGGAGGTAATGGCATGTGGGGGATCTGGTACCAGTGTAACCTGTTCTGGTTTTACCGACAGGACCAGGTCGATAAATTCTTTCGAAGGATAGCCTTCGATATTGAATTCTGTAGTGACTAACGGCTTCAGGTCCAGTACGTCCTGATAACGGATATGACGCTCATCTGGTCTTGGGTGAACGGTGATACCGTCGGCTCCAAAACGTTCACAATCCTGTGCTACTTTCAATATATCCGGGAGGTTACCGCCTCTGGCATTGCGCAGGGTGGCAAACTTGTTAATATTTACGCTCAATTTTGTCATATAACAAAAGTAACTTTTAAGCCACTAAAAACAAAAAGGGGCTACCACTACTGGCAGCCCCTTTTTTTGTGCGCTAAAAACGCTATTAATATCTGTAATAATCAGGCTTATAAGGACCTTCTGCAGGAATGCTCAGATATTCAGACTGGGTTGGAGTCAGTATATCCAGTTCCACACCGATTTTCTTCAGGTGCAGACGGGCAACTTTCTCATCCAGGTGCTTAGGCAGTACGTAAACTTTGTTCTCATAATTTTCAGTATGTAACCACAGTTCCAGCTGAGCCAGTACCTGGTTGGTGAAGGAGTTACTCATCACGAAAGATGGGTGACCAGTAGCACAACCCAGGTTTACCAGGCGACCTTCAGCCAGCAGGATGATGTCTTTACCATCGATAGTATATTTATCTACCTGTGGTTTGATTTCAACCTTGGTATTACCGTAGTTCTTGTTCAACCATGCAACGTCGATTTCGATATCGAAGTGACCAATGTTGGACACGATACATTTATCTTTCATCAGTTTGAAGTGCTCGCCAGTGATGATATCGCGGCAACCGGTAGTGGTTACGATGATATCAGCTTCTTTTACAGCATCAGACATTTTCTTTACTTCGTAACCTTCCATAGCAGCCTGCAGCGCACAGATAGGATCGATTTCAGTAACGATCACACGTGCACCAGCTCCTTTCAGAGACTCAGCAGAACCTTTACCTACGTCACCAAAACCAGCTACAACAGCTACTTTACCGGCAATCATTACGTCAGTAGCACGACGAATCGCATCTACGCAGGATTCGCGGCAACCGTACTTGTTATCAAATTTAGATTTGGTAACAGAGTCATTGATATTGATAGCAGGAATAGGCAAAGTACCTTTCTGCATACGCTCGTATAAACGGTGTACACCAGTAGTAGTCTCTTCGCTCAGCCCTTTCACGTGCTGGATCAGTTCAGTGTATTTGTCAAACACCATGTTTGTCAGGTCACCACCGTCATCCAGGATCATGTTCAGCGGACGGTCAGCACCACCGAAGAACAGGGTCTGTTCGATACACCAGTCAAAATCCTGTTCGTTCAGACCTTTCCATGCAAATACAGGTACACCTGCAGCAGCAACAGCGGCAGCAGCGTGATCCTGGGTAGAAAAGATATTACAGGAACTCCAGCGTACTTCCGCACCCAGGTGTACCAGGGTTTCGATCAGCACAGCTGTCTGGATGGTCATATGTAAGCAACCAGCAATACGCGCACCTTGCAGTGGCTTGCTGTTACCATATTCTTCTCTCAGCGACATCAGACCTGGCATCTCAGCTTCCGCCAGCTCGATTTCTTTACGTCCCCACTCTGCCAGAGACATATCCTTTACTTTATAAGGAAGAGCAAAGTCAATGTTAGATTTAGCTATTGTAGACATTATTACTTGTTTTGTGCAAATCTAAATTTATTTTATGGGTAAAAACAATGCATTTGTTCTTTTTTTATTGTGGAAAACAGAACAAGCGTTTTTTTGAAACAGAATATTAGCCCCCGTTAAAATACCACCGGTTTTGCCTTAAAATAATGGAATGTGGATAAATATGTGAATTCACAATAACATGATCCTGAATCAGGAGAGATACTTATCCCCATTTATTGGGTCAACATATTAACAATTAATATAAAATATTTTGTCTAAATATGGAATATTGAATATGTTTGTATTTCGATATATTATGGTTATCTTATTGCGCAGTGTGATGTACAGTGAATGATTGATTAATTGCCTTTCGTGAATCAGCATCGTGTCCCAATCCCTCATTCCTACAATACTGTTGCAGGTAACGTTTTCATTACCATGCCTTTTTGCATTTTCGTGAAGGCTTTTAGCCATTTCTCTAATGGTTGAAACATGGCTGACTAAAGAAATTAGATGGATTATAGAACTTTACACGCTTTACTATGTTCAAGCTTCCCAATTCTGTGAAAAGGAATGCAACTGCCACACCCCGGAAAGTGTCACATACACTTAAAAGGATGTTCTTTGCAGTACTTTTGTTATTGATATGCAGTCAGAGTCAGGTTATCGCGCAGACTGTAAAGGCTACTATCAATCCTACAGGGGGTGCCAGCGGCTCTAAAGACCTGAAGATCGATATCTATACCGATGGTAGCATCGTGGTGACCCGCAATGGTCTTACGGAAAGCTACAACCGGGCAGATAGTTCTCTGGGTATGAGGGCTTTTTTCGATTTTAAGAACCTGTCACATATGACAGACGAAACCACCCCAAAGGCTCCTGCCAGTTGTTATGTCTCTCCTATATCTGGTACTGGTTCTTACGCCGATCCTTATAAAATTCATGTAGTAGGTACTATCCTAGATCCATATTACAAGTATCCAACCGGACAAACGGGTACAGTGACCTGTATTATTACTTATGTAAAGAATACCAGTTACTTCTTCCTGGATTATGTTATGCACATGCCTCAGGTAAGTACGAACGACTATACCAGCGTTTTGTTCTATCTGTCAGAGCAGGTGGTAATGGGGCCAAATGCGACTGCCGATCCGGATGAAGCCAGTAAATGTGGATATGGATTTATCAATAGTGATACAACTACCATTGGTATGTACAGAGATGCTGCCTGCTCTGAAACAGCAGAATCTCCCCGTAGCCATGTGTATCGCATGTACAGGAAATTCAAATCCTGGGAAGCATCCATTCCTGAAAACAGGTTCTACCTGGATGATGATGGATTATATCCGCACAACGTAATTGCTGATGGCGTGGATGGTCGTGGTCGTTCTATGGGTATCATGCGTACTATGCCGATCTACGACAACAACTTTACCGCTACTCCTGTGAACTACAGGACTTTCCGTGTATTATCCGGTTATGGTACAACCAAGACGGAGTTCGATACAGTAGCAGCGATGGTCGATTCCATACCTGTCACGGGATGGGGCAATGTGTCGGTACAGTTTTCGAGTGCTACCCTATCTACCAATGAAGGTAGTGCAGCGCAGGGAGAGCATATTGATTCAAGCGTAACGTTAAAAGTGTCCGGTGGCAAACTCAATGCCCCGGTTTATGTTTTATTACAGTACGACTCAACTTATAGTTACACACATCCGGCCGTAAGAGGTACCGACTTTACCCTGGCAGAACAGGGTGCACTGATTCCTGCAGGTGACTATACGACTGCCAAAACCGTAAAGATCCCTAACCTTCATATCATCGGCAACGACCAGTTGCAATACAGTCGTACCCTTCGCCTCAAACTGACGGCGACCTGTACGGACCTGATCTCCATATCCGGTACATCACAGTGTGATTTCACCATTGTAGATGATGAAGCCCGTGGTATGACCCTCACCATGGATAGCACTGCTATCCTGGAAGGTAATGCTACAAAAGCAAGATTGAAACTGACCTCTACTTCTCCTGAAGATGTAGTGGTAAGTTTCTCTACACATACTTCTTCTACCGCAGGTGATACCGATTATGTAGTACCTACTTCCATCACTATCCCTGCAAACAGTACATACAGTTCTGACTTTACCATCTCTGCCAAATCCGATAAAGTGTTGGAAAATACAGAGAACCTGGTATTGCAGTTCAAGGGCACCATATTAGGTATTGACGTGACAGGCCAGCAAAATTTGACTATCAACGATAGTACATACTATAATGCTGCATATGCGAAAATCGTTTCGAGCCTGGTTAATCCAACTTCAGTCAATCCGATGACGGAAGGTTATGAAGGCTATGTGCGGTTCCAGCTCCCTGACGGCGTAAGTACCGAAGTCCCCATCACGGTCAACGTAGATCTTAATTATAGTAAATCAACTGCCACTGATGGAGATGACTTTGACTTCTGGTATTATAATGGTCCGGTAACAATTCCAAAACTGGGTACAGGTGCGAACATCTATATCATAGCTTACGCTGATGGTTTACTGGAAGGTCCTACACCAGAATACCTGATCCTGGATGTTACTTCAGTAGATAATGTAGGTGCGGGTCGTTCTTATCCTTATAAAGGTGATACCCTTAAAATTAAGGATGCGGATTACGATTCAGCTATGGCACTGATCATGACACCTGCTCCGGCTACATTGCTGGAAGGTGCTACCAGTACAGTGACAGTAACGTTGCCAAATGGACTGAAGGCAGCATCTGCCATGAGCATTCCTATCGCAAGAGGTGTTTCATCTAAAGCAATTGCTTCCGATGCGACATTGTCGCTCAGTACTATCACCATCGCTAAGAATAAAACAAATGCCACTTTCACAGTAAAAGCGGTGAAAGACAGCTTGCTGGAAAATGACGAATCATATTATGTAGTCGCTTCTCCATCAGGTTATATCAAAGACTCCTGTCTGATCACGATCAAGGATACTACCGGATTGATCTCCGGCAATAAGGTGCTGAACCTGACTATGACAACACCTTCTCTCAAAGAAGGAAATAGTTCCAACCTCACCCTGGCATTTGCAAAGAGTGGTATCATGGCAGGCGATTCACTGGCGATAGTGCTCACACCTGGTGGTACGACCGTAGCTTCTCCATCTGATTATTATATCGGTGCTGGCAATACGATTTACATGCCACCAAATGTCAATAGCAAAACGGTGACAAATGGCTTTAGCGCACTGACAGATAATATTCTGGAGAATACCGAAGCATTTACTTTCAATGCAGCTACTACTACAATTTCAGGATTAACGATCAATTCCATCTCCGGCTCTATACAGGATGCTACCAGCGACAATGCTGCCAACAGAATTGTGTCTATCACACCGAGTGCAACGACGATGGAAGAAGGTCGTGCATACACCTATACATTCAGTCTGCCTTCAGGTATCACCACCGAAGTGCCGATTACAATTACACCAACGATTGTAACTGGTTCTACTGCTGATGCATCTGACTTCACACTGGATTCAACTACGATCACACTCGATGCCACGCATCCTTCTTCGAATGTAACTGCGATCAAAATCATTCAGGATAATATCCTGGAAAGCGATGAGCAATTGATTTTGGGTGGTACAGCTGCAACGACACTGTCTGCAGGTGTTACCGTTAATCAGGCAGCAAGCGTCACCATCAAGGATGTAACTGAATTAGGTAGCCTTGTCATCACTACAGATCGTACGGATATAGTAGAAGGTGGTACGGGTGCATACATCACGATCTCCTTACCAGGTGGCAATGTACCTACAGCACCGTTGACAATCTCCCTGAGCCGTGGCAATAGTTCACAGGCTAGCAGCGGATACGCCGGACTGCCACAGACAGTGACGCTGACAACCAATTCAGTGACAATTCCTGTTCCTGTATCAGCACTGACTGATAATATAATAGGAGACAATGAATCATTGGTAGTATTGATCGAAGCAGCAGGTTACCCAAGTGATTCTGTGACATTGAATATGATAGACGCAACTGCTGATGATCCTGCAAATATGAAAATTACCTTCACACCAGAACCTGCATCACAGGGTAGTCATGTGGAAGAAGGTAGTACATATACAGTAAGAGCCAGCTTCCCTGATGGTATCAAATTGTATTCACCAGTGTCTCTGAATGTAACAGCAAGCAATCTCTCCGTAGCAAGTGCCAGCGATTACGCAGGTGTACCAACTACAGTAACGATTGATACTTCTGGTCATGTTGATTTCGTCATCACTGCAAAAGCAGATAATATCATCGAAGGTTCTGAACTGCTGAGAATATTAGGGAACACACCTGATATGAGCACCGTAACTGTAGACAGTCTGGATATTTACATTGACGATGTAAGCACCAGCACACAGCTGCAGATGATCATCGATTCAAGCAGCATTCACAAAGGCAACACTACCAAAGTAACCATCGGTTTTGCAAACAGTAGTGTAACTTCAGCGAGCGATATCATCATCACAGTAGTAGCAGATGAATCATCTACTGCCGATACAACAAATTATACAGGTCTGCCAAGGTTCGTGACACTGCCGAAAGACAGTAACTATGTCACCTTATTCCTGAACATACCTAACAATTATAAAATAGAAGGTCCAACCGTATTACAGTTCAAAGACAGTGCAACCGGATACACATTTGCATCCATCGCACCGCTCAATATTCTGGATGCGGAAGGTCAGCCAATCACACTTGAGAAAGTAACCGATGCCGCAGAACCAGCTACAGACGGTGCATTCAAAGTCGTGATGCCAGCTGTATCAACTACAGATGTAAGTGTAACGCTGACCACTACCTACGCTGGTACCAATATCAAGAATGTGCAAACGACCGTTACGATTCCTGCAGGCAGCCTTGAAGTAACAGTACCGGTATATATCATAGACGACATTATCCTGCAGGGTAACCTGGTACTCCAGGTAAATCTGACAGGTGCTACAACGGTACAAAGTGGTGCAACGAAGAGTCTGTATGTAAGCACCTCTACCATGTACATGAACGTATTTGATGATGAAAGCAGTGATACCGGTGAACAGGCAGAGGCACGTACTATGTTGATCGAACGTATGGCCGATGCTTATCAGCCATCAACAAGTGGGCAGTTCCGTGTCAGGTTCAACGACTCTACACTGGTAGCTACACAGGATGTAAAAGTGACTTACAATGTGGGAGGTACAGCAGTAGCAGGTACTGATTACGTAGCACTGAGTGGTAGTGTGACGATCCCTGCCGGTTCCAGCATGGCGACATTCAATGTTGTGCCTTCCGGTTTGTTGACAGCAGGTAGTGTCAAATATGTCACTGCTGCATTGGCTGGTGTGACCTCCAACATTCCGTTGGTAACCTGGCCGCTGAGCACCAGTGCTTCTATTTCAACAGTATTTATTTATAACAATAACGTAGATACACCTTCAGTAAACCTGTTTGCATCTACCAGTACGATTGCGGAAGGCGACTCTGTGAAATTCTACTTAAGAACTACGAAGTCTATCAACCTGGATCTACCTATTACAGTAGCAGTAACGAGCGATGTTTATAGAACGACGACCATCCATGGAGGAACAACATCTGGGAACAAAGTAGTCGTAACATTGCCTGCGGGTTCACAGGAAACATCCTTTACCGTGGTAGTAGACGACAACCAACTGAATGATGATGATGGATGGGTACAGGCAACCATACAGGCATACGATCCGTTGAGCAGCGGTCCTGCTTACTATGTAGGTCTGGCAAATGAAGTAAAGAACTCTGTAACAGATAATGACACACTGAAAATATCATTTAGCAAGAGTCAGTTCTCCGTTGTAGTACCTTTTGATACAACAGGTGTACCACTGCCGTTCGAACTGTCTATGACCCGCGCCAGCTCTCGTATTATCACCATCTACTATGAGTTCTACGAACCAGGGAAAAGTGAACTGCTGAGTGGTACAAGTGTGGCAGTTGCAGGTAAGGATTACGATGCATCAGTAACACCATTGCTCATTATGCCAAATACAAATTCTACCTCAATTCCGGTATTGGTAAATAGTGTGGAAAAGAACAAAATGTTTGGTATGCGTTTGCTCAGAGCGACAGTAACTTCTATGCAGAACTTACCAACCCTCGATTCAGTGAGCACAGCTACAGGTCTGATTGAAATCTGTATGGATTGTGATTCAGATGGTGATGGTGTACCTGATTATGTAGAGCGTTTTATCACCGATGGCAGATGGCAGGACAACAATAACGGTAATCTGCGCGTACATCCTTCAATGTCTCCAAACGGCGATGGATTGGGCAACGACGTGATGTACATTGAAAATATTGATTCCTATACTGATAATGAAGTAACAGTATTCAATCGTTGGGGTGGTACTGTATTTACAACGAAAGGCTATAATAACAGTTCAAACAATTTCAACGGAAAGGCGAATACAGGAAGTGCAAAAAATCAGGATGTTCCGGATGGTTCTTATTTCTTCATTATCCATGCAACAGATGCGTCAGGTAAAAAGATTAAATACACCGGATTCCTTGTCATAAAGAGATCATAAGAAAACCAGCGAATGGAGGCAGCTGCCTCCATTCGCTGTAATCCGTATATATGAAGAAAGTAATAATTACCCTGTTTGTCCTATTTGCTTGCTACCTGCCTTCAAAGGCACAACAGGATCCTATCTATTCCCAGTATATGTTCAATGGCCTGGCCATCAATCCTGCCTATGCAAGCATGGATGAGTCAGCCCGACTTACAGTAGATGGCCGTAATCAATGGGTGGGAGTAGACGGAGCCCCCAAAACTGCTACATTTTCATTTTATTCACCACTTAATGAAAGGGGAACTACACTTGGATTATCTGCCATGAGGGAGAGTATCACAGTAGATACCCGTACAGATTTAAATATTTTTGCATCACAGAAAGTTGACCTTACAGAAGAGCTACATCTTGCGATGGGATTGATAGTAGGAATGTCGCAGTATAAGGAGAATAATAGTACACTGACTACTACAGATCCTACATTTGCCAGCAACCTGAGTTACATGAAAACAAATGTTGGCTTCGGATTTGCGTTGTTTACAGAGAAGTTTTACTTAGGTTTGGGTGCGCCTATGTTCAAGAGTTTTGACATTGGAAAAAGTGTAAACAGGATTGTGACGAAACCACACTATTACATGCAGGCAGCCTATGTATTTGATATCAATGAGGATCTGAAATTCAAGCCTACATTGCTGTTGAGAGATGTGAAGGGATCAGGATTGAATTACGATTTCAATGCCAGTGTACTCTTAAAAGAGCTGGTATGGCTGGGAGCTTCGTGGAGATCAGAGAAGACAGTCACTGGAATGGTAGGTGTTAGATTGACACCACAATTAGAAATGGGATATTCATACGATACACCTACAAATTCAAATCTCAAAGGCGCACAATCAGTATCACATGAGCTGATGATTAGCTATAGATTTGGATGGAGTAGCGATCACGAGATTTTGCCCCGACTTTTTTAGTCTAATAACCGAAACACCCTACGGGGTCATCAGTTCCCGCACCAAAAGTGCGGGAATTTTATTTTTCTATCTGCTTGATTTCTAGTTGATAATGAAGAGCTGGAAAAAAATAAAAAAAATAAATCCAAAGGAAATCCGTGTTTAAACATTTATCGTATGTATTTTCATAGCGGTGCAAAGCCAGTAACCTATAAGCTGGAAAACACCAAAAGATTTTAATTAGAAAAGTTGTGTCTTTTAATGGTTAACTTGGGAAACAGCCTGGTATTTTTACCAGGCTGGATTTTTTATAGCACTTTCCTCATCACGAAGTCATTCATCCAGTATCCATTTCCAATATCTATATCTTTCTCTTCGTATACTTCAAACCCGGTTTTCTCGTAGAAATAACGGGCCTTGTTATACTTATTTACATTCAGTTCCAGTATGTGTGCACCTGTTGCTTTCACTGTATCGATCACGGTGTTAAGCAGGAATTTGCCGGCGCCTTTTCCCTGGTAGTCAGGGTGTAGGTATATTTTGTTCAGCTTGTACACACCAGGCTCTTCTTTCGGGCTATAGCCTGCAAAACCAATGGTCCTTTCTCCATCCCATATCAGCAGAAAGGTATGATCGGAAGTGAGTTGTCTGGTCAGTTCTTCCGTATTATACATCAAGGCTATCATATAGTCCAGTTGTGCCTGGGGAAGGATAGACAGGTAGGTAGCTGGCCAGATCTGGTTGGTCAGTTCCTGTATAATGGGAATTTCCTGCGTGGTAGCATGCGTGATCTGATACATCATTTATTTTTTATCTCCTCAATCACCTGCAACAGTCTTGCTTTAGGAGTAAAGCCACTGGCTACCAGGTATAACTGTTCGTCTTTTTCAAGAATAGCAGCTGGAAAACCGGTGATTCCCCATTGCTGTACGATATTAAACTCCTGGTTGGTAGCGTATTTGTTATCATCTTCCTTCATGTTGTTCAGGAAGGCCTGCACCGGAATATTGTATTTCTCCAGAATGGGAATGTAGGTATCGTTATTATTAAGGCTCTTGCCTTCAAAGTTGAGTGCTACCTGCATATCATGAGCAAAGTTCACGGCATTTTCCGGTTGGTATTGCTTGAATATGGTCAGTGCGATACTGGGCTTTTCAGAGTCCATGATATCGTCTGAGCGCAGGTATTCGTTCAGGAAAGGATCACCAAAGGTAATGCCGGTGGTAGCTTCGACCTGTTTGTGTGCTTCCTTGATGTAGTTGTACATTGCGGAGGCAGGGCGGCGGTTGGCACTTAATAACATGCCGCCAGACAGTATCTCTACCGATATCTCTCCTTTAAATTGCTCCTGGATCTCCTGGATCACGGGCGTAAAGCCATAACACCATCCACAGATGGGATCATAGATATAGATAAGTTTCATTGTTCGTTATTTTTTCCTGTTGTGGATATAGTTTTCTAAAGCTTCTTTTGAATAGCTACTCAGGTTACCATCGGCAGTCAGAGCTCCTTTGCGGGCGGCTAAAGTTCCGTAGTAAACATCTTTATAACCGGCTATACTGTGGGCATCGGGATCGATGGAGAGCAGTACGCCTTTTTCGCGTGCATAAGGTATCCATTCCCAGTCGATGTCGAGTCGGCGGGGATGTGCATTCAGTTCAATGACAACATTGTGCTCGGCACAGGCTTCTATGATACGGCGGTGATCTACAGGATAACCGTTACGGCTCAGCAGGAGTCGTCCGGTCATGTGGCCTAAGATAGTGGTATATGGATTTTCAATTGCTTTCAGTAGTCTGCTCATTGCTTTCTCTTCACTCATTTTGAGATTGGAGTGAACAGAAGCGATAACGAGGTCGAAGGAAGCCAGAATTTCGTCCGGATAATCCAGGTTGCCATCGTTGAGAATATCAGCTTCAATGCTTTTGAAAATGCGGAAAGGTGCGAGTTGTTGATTGAGTGCATCGATCTGTGCATGTTGTTCAGCAATGCGCTCAATACTAAGTCCGTTAGCATAAAATGCAGAACGGGAGTGGTCGCTGATCACGAGGTATTCAAAGCCCTGTGCTTTGGCGGCGAGGGCCATTTCTTCGAGGGTATATTGACCATCGCTCCAGGTACTGTGTGAGTGGATGATGCCTTTGATATCCAGTGGTGTGATCAGGTGAGGGAGCTGCTGTACTTCCAGCATACTGCCGTCGTTGCGGAGGCAGGGTGGGAGGTAGGGCAGGTTGGCCTGTGAGAAGATTTGTTCTTCTGTAGCACCGGGTGTAAGGCCGGCAGCGCCGCCAGCGGCAAAAAAGCTTTCGATGAAAGCGGGAGTGGCGGTAGTAAGAAAAAGTGATTTACCAAAATCGTCGATGGCAGATGGATAGATCCTCACTTTTACCTTTTGCGCATGTTGAAACAGCAGGGAGTGAGGTGTTTCTTCTATGAAGGTGAGGCTTAATTTTTCTCTGATGATTTCAGGTGCGGCGTCTACAACCAGTTCTATTTCATCGATGATGATTTCGTTTCTTCTAACTTGTCCGGTGAGGGAAACGGCGGCTGGTGCAAACAGTGTTTGTATTTCTTTTTCCAGTTCATTGGCGAGGGTTTCCACTTCGGCGAAGAGGTAACGGTCGCGGTTACTGAAATAAAATTCGATGCTTTGTTTTACGCTGTCCTGCGTTTTCTGGCCGAAGCCTTTCAGGAGCATGAGGCGGTTTTCGTTGCAGGCGTAGAGAAGTTCGCCGAGGGATTCTACTTCCAGGTCTTTCCAGATAGAAGCGATTTTTTTAGGTCCCAGGCCTTTGATCTTCATCATTTCGAGAATGCCGGATGGAGTTTTGTCGATATAGGTATCGAGTAGGCTCCATTGTTCGGTTTGCAGCATTTCCTGGATGCTTTTGCTGATGGATTCGCCGAATCCTTTGATTTTGGCGATCTCCTCAGTGTGCATTTCCTGTAGGGGAGTGGTGAGTTTTTCTACAGTGAATGCTGCATTGGCGAACGACTTTGCTTTGAAGCTGTTTTCACCGTGGATGTCCATGAGTTTGGACAGCAACGAGAAGTTGTCTGCGATAGTGCTGTTATCCGGCATAATTTGATTTGAACTGCGAATTTCGGTTTTTAAAGATGGAATTTCAACGGCAAAAAATAAAAGATCTTTCATTAAAAAGATTTTAAATCCCTCTACCTTACTGCAGCAAGCCAATTCAAACTCCTATAAAAACACGAAAGGTCCTGGTTATTCACCAGAACCTTTATTTCACAGTGTGTAAAATCGTAATTATGCTTCAGTTGAAGGAGCATCAGTCTGTGGAGCTGGAGCAACCACTTTCTTCTTAGCAGCAACCTTCTTCTTAGGAGCAGCTTTCTTAGCAGCAGCTTTCTTAGCAGCAGCTTTTTTAGGAGCAGCTTTCTTAGCAGCAGCTTTTTTAGGAGCAGCTTTTTTAGCGGTTGCTTTCTTAGCAGCAGCTTTTTTAGGAGCAGCTTTCTTAGCGGTTGCTTTCTTAGCAGCAGCCTTTTTAGGAGCAGCTTTTTTAGCCGCTTTTTTAATTGTTGCCATTGTTTTTTGAATTTTGGGTTAGTAATTAAAATTGGGTATTAAAAAAAACTTTATGGCAAACACTGCGCCAAGCTTACGCCTGGGCAGTGGTGTCAAATGATTTTACAGAAACGATGGTTCTGTTCTCGCGTCCTTTTCTGAACTCAACAACACCATCAGCTACCGCAAAAATGGTAAAATCTCTACCAATTCCTACGTTAGGACCTGGATGGTAAACTGTACCGCGCTGACGAACGATGATGTTGCCAGATACAGCAGGTTGACCACCAAATATTTTTACTCCCAGCCTTTTGCTTTGAGAGTCACGGCCATTCTTTACACTACCTTCACCTTTTTTATGTGCCATTTCTATGGAAGTTTAAAACTTTAATTAATTAAGCAATTTCTGAAATACGAATCTTCGTAAAGTGAGTACGGTGTCCAACTTTCTTCCTGAAACCCTTTCTGCGTTTCATTTTAAAAGCAATAACCTTATCTCCCTGAACGTGGCTCAGGATTTCTGCTTTAACTACTGATTTTACATCAGTGCCAACGGTCAGCGCGCCGCCATTATCTATTAACAACACTTCAGAGAACTGCACTTTATCTCCAATATTTCCCTGCAACTGTTGTACAAAGATTTCTTGGTCTTTTTGTACTTTGAATTGCTGACCTGCGATTTTTACAACTGCAAACATAGTGATCCAAAAATAATTTCCTGCAAAAGTAGGATTTGTTTTTAAATTGACAAAGTTTTCTCCATATTTAAAATACGTTTGCCGTCAAAGCATACGTTTTAAAGGAGAATACCATACATTTTCAAAGATACGTAGTTTATTTTAATATAGTTTGTTATTATATGTAAGCTCCACGAACCACTATGCGCAACATTTCCTTAAAAGCCACAATCAGCGCCAATTTAACTAATATGCAAATTGGGCTGACACCAGCAAAAAAACTGCGCACATGCAGTTCATTCCATTCCTTTTATAACAATTTTTATTTTATACATTTGTCCTTTCACATATTCTAAAATAATGGGCATGAAGCTTAAATCACTGCTTGCCAAACCATTTGCTTCCATTGTAGCCAACAGGATCAGGAAGGAGATGCAGAGGGCGGTAGAAGACCAGGAAGCTATCCTGGAGGAGTTGATTAAAACAGGCAGGAAGACCGAATTTGGAAAAGACCACCACTTTGACAATATCCATTCCTATAATGATTTCAGACAGGCAGTGCCTATCAGAGACTATGAACAGTTCAAGCCTTATATAAATAAAATTAAAGAAGGCAAACAGAACATACTCTGGAAAGGCTTGCCCATTTACCTTGCCAAAACATCTGGTACCACCAGTGGGGTAAAGTATATTCCAATCACCAAGGATTCTATCTCTAATCATATTGATACAGCCAGGAATGCGCTGCTTAACTACATGGCAGAAACCGGGCACACTGACTTTGCCGATGGTAAACTCATTTTCCTCTCCGGCTCTCCCGTGCTGGAAAGGGTGGGAGGTACTCCTTATGGCCGCCTCAGTGGTATCGTGAACCACCACGTACCCCGCTACCTGCGTACCAATCAGCTGCCCACTTACGAAACAAACTGTATCGAAGACTGGGAAACCAAGCTGGATAAAATAGTAGACGAAACCATTAATCAGGATATGACCCTCATCTCTGGTATTCCACCATGGATGCAGATGTACTTTGACAGATTGATAGAGCGTAGTGGAAAGCCTGTGGGTGAACTGTTCAAAAACCTCAATGTACTCGTATATGGTGGTGTGAACTTTGAACCTTACCGTGCAAAACTCATGGCATCTGTAGGTCGTCCGATCAATACCATCGAGACTTTCCCGGCATCCGAAGGATTCTTCGCCTTCCAGGATACACAGGAGCACCAAGGTCTTTTGCTCAATACCAACTCTGGTATATTCTACGAATTCATACCTGCTAATGAGATCTTCAACGAGCATCCTACCCGTCTTTCCCTGAAAGAGGTGGAAGTAGGTGTCAACTACGCCCTCGTAGTCAGCACTAACGCAGGTCTCTGGGGATATAACATTGGCGATACAGTGAAGTTTGTATCCACCAATCCTTATCGTTTGCTGGTAACCGGTCGTATTAAACATTTCATTTCAGCTTTCGGTGAACACGTGATTGGCGAAGAAGTTGAGCACAGCCTGATGACAGCAGCGAAGGAAGATAATTTACAGATCACGGAGTTTACCGTAGCACCTATGGTAAGTCCTGAAGCTGGCGAACTACCTTACCATGAATGGTTTGTGGAGTTCGAAAACCCGCCTGCAGACATCAACGCCTTTGCAAAAAGAGTGGATGACAATCTTCGTAAAAAGAATATTTATTACGACGACCTGCTCACCGGCAACATTCTGCAAGCATTAAAGATCAGAACAGTAAAAAAACAGGGTTTTATAGATTATATGAAGTCTGTGGGCAAACTTGGTGGTCAGAACAAGGTGCCCAGACTGAGCAATGACAGAACATTAGCGGACGAGCTGATGAATTATCTGGCATAAAGCAGGACAGATGTCGGACTACCCATGTCCGCATTTCTTGTAATTCCCTTATTATTGCAACAATGAGTAAGAAAAATATAGCCATTTTTGGCTCCACAGGATCAATTGGCATCCAGGCGCTGGAGGTAATAGAGGCGCATCCTGATAAGTTCAGTGTCGAAGTGTTGACCGCTGGTGTCAATGCAGATCTGCTCATAGAACAGGCCCTCAAATTCAGACCTAATGCAGTAGTGATCGCTGATGAATCAAAATACGAAAGCGTAAAGGAAGTACTCTTTGACAAAGGCATCAAGGTATTTGCCGGTGCCAAAGCTATGGTAGAAGTGGCTGCCTGGAGCTCGATCGATATGATGCTGGCTGCCATCATGGGCTTTGCCGGCCTGGCGCCAACTCTGGCTGCCATTGAACAAGGTACCCCCATCGCCCTGGCGAACAAGGAAACCCTTGTCGTAGCCGGTGATATCGTAATGGGTGCTGCCAGAAAAAGGAATGTACCCGTAATACCGGTAGATTCTGAGCACTCAGCAATCTTCCAGTGTATGATGGGCGAGTCTTCGGCCAAAGTGGAAAAGATGATCCTCACCGCTTCAGGTGGTCCTTTCCTGGGTAAAAAAACTAACTTCCTCATCAATGTGAAAAAGGACCATGCCCTCCAGCATCCAAACTGGCGCATGGGACCCAAAATCACTATTGATAGTGCAACCCTCATGAACAAAGGGCTGGAAATGATCGAGGCGCGCTGGCTCTTCAACATTGATCCTGACAGGATCGAGGTGGTGATCCATCCGCAATCCATCATTCACTCCCTGGTACAGTTTGTAGATGGTAGCATGAAAGCCCAGATGGGGCTGCCTGATATGAAACTGCCTATCCAGTTTGCATTGGGATATCCTACAAGATTGGAAAATGACTTCCCCCGTTTCTCATTCAGGAACTATTCCAACCTCACATTCGAACAACCTGATACCAAGACCTTCCGTAACCTGGGTATCGCTATCGAGGCAATGCTGAAGGGGGGTAATGCGGCGTGTGTGATGAATGCGGCAAACGAAGAGGTGGTACATGCGTTCCTGAAGAACCGTATCGGCTTCCTGCAGATGACAGATGTCATAGAAGAAATCATGGGCAAGGTGCCATTCATCGAAAAGCCAACCCTGCATGATTACTATGAAAGTGACCTGGCAGCAAGGGAACACGCGAATAATATGATCAACGCTATCATAATTTAAGAACTTTATAACATAGCATAGCTGCGATATCGCAGTTATACCGGCTATCTTTGCCATTCCCTGTTATAGAGAAAAAACAACATATATTTACTGTCAGACAAAGCATACATGACAACACAAGAAATATTGGTTAAAGCCGCGCAGTTGATACTGTCACTATCTATACTGGTAGTATTGCATGAGCTCGGACATTTTATCCCTGCAAAACTGTTTAAGACGCGCGTAGAGAAATTTTATCTCTTTTTTGACCCCTGGTTTTCATTATTCAAATTCAGGAAAGGTGAGACGGAGTATGGTATAGGCTGGTTGCCATTGGGGGGGTATGTTAAGATCTCCGGAATGGTAGATGAAAGCATGGATCGCGAACAGCTGGCCAAGCCACCGGAGCCATGGGAATTCCGTTCCAAAAAAGCATGGCAGCGCCTCATTATCATGATTGGTGGTGTGACGGTGAACCTGCTATTAGGTTTCCTCATCTATTCCATGATGTTATGGCATTGGGGTGAAACCTACCTGCCTACAGCAAACACCACTTACGGTATTGCTGCCGATTCACTGGCACAGACGATTGGACTGAGAGATGGAGATATGATCGTGAGTGTAGCGAATGAACCTGTGGAAAACTTCAAAGCGATTCCTGGTAAGATTGTACTGCGTGAAGCAAAAACTATCCAGATCTCCCGCGATGGACAGAAAATAGATATCGCCATTCCGGAAGGATTTGTGGGTAAGATGATCAAGCATAAGAATTCTCTCATGGATGTGAGAGTGCCTTTCCTGGTAGATACAGTAGCTGCCAATACACCGGCAGATAGTGCTGGTATCCGTAAGGGCGATCAGATCCTGACATTGAACGGACAGCCTGCTTATTATTATCATGAGTACAAAAAGGAAATAGTAAAGGATGTAAATAAATCCGTACCACTGCAGGTATTGCGTGGTGGAGATACGGTGAACTTAACGGTGCGTGTACCTGAAAAAGCGGTGTTAGGTTTGAATGTGAATATCGAGAAGATGTTTACCTTCTCAATCAAACATTTTACATTCTTTGAAGCGATTCCGGCTGGTTTTGATAAGTGTATCAATACGCTGGTGGGTTATGTGCAGCAGTTGCGTTTGATTTTTGTGTCTAAAGAAGTAAAGGCGAGTGAGTCTTTGGGTGGTTTTATGACGATAGCGAAGTTGTTTCCTGGAGAGTGGGATTGGATGTCATTTTGGGAAATGACGGCGTTGTTGTCTATCATATTGGCGTTTATGAACATTCTGCCGATTCCTGCGTTAGATGGGGGGCATGTGTTATTCCTGATTTATGAGATGGTAACAGGTAGAAAGCCGAGTGAGAAATTCCTGGAGTATGCACAGATCGTGGGGATGGTAATATTGTTTGGGTTGCTGTTGTATGCGAATGGGTTAGATATTTACAGAAGTATATTTGGGAAGTAAGTATAAATTTAAATTTTGAAGAAGGAAGAGGTCGAAAGGCTTCTTCCTTCTTTTTTTATGCGATACTGATTTGAGGTTCTAATTTTAATAATCGTCTATCTAACTCATCCAGACTGTATTCTGTTTTTTCTGACCTTACATCCATCATTTCAAATTTGTGGTCAAATTTGATCTCCATTGAATTCAGTCTTTTTTCGAGTTTTTCTATCCTGTTATAAACGGCCATAAACCGCAGGTCCAGTTTCTGTTCCATTGACCTAAGTGCACCCAGCACTATAGTAAATTGTGAATCCGACATTGTAATCTGTTTAATGGTTTATACCTTCTAATTTACTTAACTTTCCCTGGCCCTCCAAATAATAAACCTCTCAAGATATTGATTACAAGTGTGTTATCGTATTGATTCCCTGCTTCTCATTTTTAGCCTGCTGCAGGTATTCATCATTAGTATTGGCTTTTGTCAAAGATAAAAGAGCATTTCTCTATTTTATTTATATCTAAATATCCCCTATCTTTGTTAGCTGCGAAAGCAAATCTGGGGCTGCCCGGTTTTGACAGCATAGGTCTTTGAAAGTGTAAGCATGTCGTGCGTTGGATAATTAGCACGTAAATCTGAATACCCAAACTTCAAAAGGCGAATCTAACTACGCCATGGCTGCCTAATCAGAGATTAGACACCCATTATAGCCGCCGCGAGCTGGCCGTCTACTCCAGCTGCCGCCGCCGAATCATAAACATGTAGAATAGGTACTCATGGTTTCTGTGAGTGAGTGCTGAAACAACAACGGATAAGGACAAGGTTGGTTAGTTATGCCCCTGCCGTGTCTCGAAAAAACAATGCATAAATAAACATGTAGAAGCCTTTTGGGGGATGTGTTTGGACGCGGGTTCGACTCCCGCCAGCTCCACCTCACGGTACATTTGATTTTTTTGATCGAATGTACCGTTTTTATTTTCACTGGAATCTGCTTGTAGACTGCTTATCAGCGTTAGCACCTCATTAGTTTTCGTGTTTGGACAACTGCTCCCATTAAAAATGAACTTTTCAGGGTATGTCGAAACAATAATCCTCCTTTTAGTCGCAATTGTCCCATGTTTGTATAAAAAGTACAAATTCGTCATGTTATTAAGTAAAGAATCTAACATTTTGTCAATTCCTGTATGGGATGTTTGGACTTCTGTAAAGTGACCTTCCAACAGAGTAATTTTTTTTACTTCAATCGTCTTTTATTGCCTTAAAATCTTCTGTCTCTAAGTGCCCCCTCGATTAATAAATCTCTTGCTTTTGCTATTTTGTCAGTTAAGTATTTGATTTCGTCTAACAGTTGCTGTCTGGTATTTTAGCACCTTTTGATTTGAGGTGCACAAGTAAAACCGGACAGTTAATTTGCTTAGCTTTACCAAGCAAAGACAACGGGAAAATACAAAAAGAGTCGTAGGAAATATGATGCTACCTTCAAGGAAGAAGTTATATTGACTCAAATTACTCATCGGCCCTTTATATGCAAAGAAAAGGGCCAACCTTTTTGGTCCGCCCTAGTATTTTATTTTTGTGGTCCGCTTTTTAATAAGCAGTTTATGTCTTTAATCATCTGCTCTATATCTAATTGAAGGGTACCATTGTAAATACCTCTTATCCGCTTTTTTTTGTCAACCAGTATGATATGTTCAGTGTGTAAAAACTCAGTGCTGTCTCTAGTAAATCCAAGGTCTTCTTCGGCAAAGTAAGACTTCCTTGCTAAGGTGTATATTTCTCCTTTATCACCGGTTAGAAGGTGCCAATTGTTTGAATGTATCCCCTGGTTGTCTGCAAATTCTTTTAACCGGCCTATACTGTCTATCCAGGGGGTTACACTGTAGGATAAAATAACAACATCCGGATTGTCCAGGAAGGCTGACTGAACAAGTTTCAGATGCCTGGTCATTAACGGGCAGATGCTGCCACAGCTTGTAAAAATAAAATTGGCTATATGGATCTTTCCTTCAATATCCTTTTCAGTTATCTTTTTCCCATGTTGGTCGGTGAAGGCGAACGGAGCAATGCTGTGATTGATCTTTTGGTCCGCTTCGCTTGCTAAAGAAAAGAACTGGGGTGTAAAGTCAGGTGTATTGTAATAAGGCACCCCAGCTGATTCATTCCTGCGGCTGCAAGACGAAATAATTGTCAGCAAAAGCAACAGGCTACCTTTTAAAAACACTATCCGAAACATTGACGCAGCTTTTAGTCCCCAACAATCCATATCTTTTTCCGTTATGTACAATGTAATTGCTTCTTATTTTACCGTTATCATAAAATTGTTTCTGCGCGCCTTCCTCGTAGCCGTTGTGGTAATTCATCTCCCGGACTAACAATCCGTCACGATTCCATTCCCGGCAGGTTCCTTCGTATTCGCCGTCTTTAAAAAAATATTGAAGCTGTTTTTTCCCAGACTCCCAATAAGCAATAAACTCGCCGCTCTTTTTCCCATCAATAAATCCCCTTTGCTCATTTAATCTCCCGTTTGGGAAAATTTTTTTCCAGACACCCTCTTCTTTTCCATTGATAAAACTTTCAATCCATGCCGTATCACCTGTGCCGGGATAAAGCATATAAACCGTTCCGGAAAAAGGTTCATTCCCCCACCAGGCAACTCCATTTCTCATGACAAACCTAACATCCTTGGCGTTGATAATTCGTTTTACTATTTCCTTTTGCGACTGTTGTGTACAATGAGCAAAATGATAAAGAAGGACCAGCCATAACAATTTATTTTGAAGCCGTGCCGGGTGTGCCATAAAATCCACTGCCATTTATATAAGGATCTGTATTGGTTACGTGATAATGATAAATTCCATTGGGGTATTCAGCCGTAGCCGCTGTATGTCCATGATAGGCATCTAACGACGATTCTGAAACGGCGCTTCCGTTTTCTTCGGGGCCATAAACCGGAAAACCGTCAAGTAAAAAGCCTAATAACGAGGAGCGGGATAATTTTACCTGCGTTAAATATTTTGGTTCAACATGATAATGATAATCACCACTCTGTGCAGGATGTCCCCAATACTGGTCAAAACTTTTTGCTTCTGTCTGGGTAAGCGGCTCACTGGGCCCCGCATATTGATTGTAAAACGGAACACCATTTACTGAAACTCCTATCGGTCCCAACGGTGTTGCTGAATGGGAAGAGGCTTCTTTCGGATTAACTGGAATTTTAAATGTATAATTTTGGGAAATTATGCTATTGGGATTTTTTTCAAATGAATAATCACTCCAGGTGGTTCCAGAAAAATTTTCATACAGGCTGCTAGTGATAGGGTAATAAATACTTTTATGATCGGGAGTACCGGTGGTTTTAATGATAATATATGTACCGTCAGAAGTGATACTGGTGGCACCATAAATGTTTTTATACACGTCAGGAACAGTATTGCTGTCGCTACTGCTGTCGCTATCTTTTTTGGAACAGGCAAATGACATAAATAAAAAGAATGCACCAATAAGTGCAAATGTGCTTGTTGATTTCATATTTCAGGCTTATTATTACAATACATCCTTATACGTCATTCCTTTATCAATCCTTCGGCGGTGGCGGAATTATTTTTCCAGGCCGGAACAATTTTGCAAAATCTCTTGAAAGTAGTTTGAAATAGGGTAGTTGTTCGGGCCGGCATAGTTTTTTTATTTCAACAAGATGTTCATAGTGTGTTGATTCAACCTGTTGCTGAAGTTCTCCCAGCCTTACCATCAGGGAATCCCTTTGCCATATTGATACTTCTGCAAGGGAAGAATACAGGTAATTCTTTGCTTGCCTGATCTGATCGTCCAACTCGCCGATCCGTTTTCTATGGGCCGCTATCAGCATTTCATACTGAGCCACCTGCCCATTGTCGAAATGCAGCCGTTCGATAATGATCCTTTTGGGACCATCCCGGTGGAAGTTTCTTTCTGGTTCATCCATCGGGTAGGGTCTGGTAAAAAAAAGAAAAGCAAGCGTTCCTAGGTTTAATACCAGCAGGCCAACTACCCCAATGCTTAGTAATTTTATTTTACTCATCGTAAAATTCATTTGTAGTGGATAATTTCATACTGCTTGCCACTTGTTCCATACTACTCCTATTGTTCTGTCCCTTTGATCTTATAAGTATAGTAATATTCAGCAGAATGATTAAGACGGATAACAGCGCAAACGTTAATCGCCACTTTATTGGAGCAACCATTTCTGTCCCCTGCTCCATTTTATGGAGGATGCGGTTGTATAAGAAAGGCGGGGCCTCCACCTGCCTTATTTTTTTCAGTTTGTCCAGTTTGTTTTCAATATTCATGGTTAGTTAATTAAATGATACGACAAAATCATTTTGATCCTTCTCCCTTCTTCAACTTTTTTTCAAGGTTTTGCCTGGCACGTTGAAGCAGCGACTCCACGGCTTTTACACTTATATTCATAATTTCGGCCACTTCCTGCTGCGGCTTGTCCTCAATACGGGCAAGGATCAATGCAGTCTTCTGTTTGTCGGGCAGTTTGTTCACCAGGCTTAAAAGTTGTTGCAATTCATCTTTGTCTTCCGCTGCTATGCCTGGATGTACGGAATGGATCGCCTCATTCAATGGTTTAGCTGATTCGTTGCCTACAAGAGAAATGATAAATCCCAATCGTTTTTTGGCTTTACGGCTGCGGAGAAAATCAAGACACTGGTTAACGGTGATGCGGTATATCCATGTTTTCAGGCTGGCAATCTCCGGGTTATGCGACTGATAATTTTTGTAGATCTTAATAAAAACATCCTGTGTAATATCCTGTGCATCTTCATGACAGGATACATAATGAAGAACCAGGTTGTAAACCATGCTAATATATTCATTATATATCCGGCTGAAAGTACTGTTATCCATTGTAGGAACCATTAAACCTGTTTGAAGTTATAGTCCCCCAATGCCCGGACCGGCGCATGTTTCATGGTCGCCAATATGTATCGAAGGTAAAATTCAGCTGGAACTTTAATGTATTTTGGCATTATAATCAAGGTGTTTACACAAATAATTTAAAAACATGAATTGATGGTACTGACTCATTTTCATTTTTACTTAGCCTGCCTCAGAACCACCACCAGCAATGGTGGGCGGGAAAAGATCAACCGCCGAAGGCGTAAGATCAATATTGAGTGAGTACCAGATTTATAATATTTCAAACGCTACTTTAAGAATTAGGTTAAACCCCGAAAACTTATACTTACTATTAATGCCAATAAACGACCTTTTGATCACCTTATAGATAAACCATTCACATTCGTAGTTTTAAAATGCTATTGTGTATATTTATAAGTATAAAGCTCAATTAAAACCGCCTTCATTGATAGCCGAGATATTTAACCAGCTTATTAATTTATTTTGGACAACCCTTTGTTTTGTACCCTAAGAACATGTTTAAATTTCTGAACGACTCATTTTAGAAGAATATTTATGAATGCTACCTGAATGAACGCTGCAGAAGATTCAGGTAGCCTCTCATGATCTTACCTAGCCTTCAGAAAAAATTTAGCCAGGAAAAGGATTATTCGACCTGCCACCTACCTTTTTGGGTAATAAAACCCTTTACGGATGGTGGTTTCTGGGTAATTTCAATGTTCCATTTATAATATTTTTCAACTGTATTCCTTAAAAATCATTTAATCCATCGGGCCATACCACACCACCGTCCGCTTCCCATATGCATCCTTAAACACCGCTTTCACCTCTGCCAATAACTTCTTCGCTTCCACATCCTGTATTCCTGCCACCACTATATAATATCCGCCTGAAAGATGCTTATACGCATTTGAATATTCCACTGATATATAATCATCATTGTCGGCATTCCCATCTCCCCTCGCCGGATAATAAGGGAAATCTTTCTCATCACTTCCTCCCGTCTTACACGCTGCTTCACTCAGCGTTAATCCTGTCTTCGCATTCGGACTCAACTCCCGCAAATCCAATTTCTTCCCTAGCTTCTTTGCCGCATCTTTCGCCGCCGTCAATGCCTCCTCATAGCTTTTAGTGCTTCTTACAATAATGATCTGCTTGGGAACCTCTGACATCCATTTTTTCTGTGCAAAACCATTCAGCGAACAAATAAAAATCAATAAAATCGAAAGGGTCGTTTTCATTACAAAATGTGGGTTTTAATATCTGTGAAAATACAATACAAAATTTACCGGGCTGTACTATTTTGAACAAAAAAACAGGAATCAGTCCTAAAATACACAGCTTTTTTCTTAACTTGAAATGCACATTCGTACTGACGACAATTAATTGTCATGTTATAATCCCATATATCTGTTCCTCTATGGCGAACTATCAAAATCCCGATAAGGATGTGATCGATGTATCAAACATGGTCAATCCCGCGGATCTTCGAATCCCGACCCAGAGCAACCTACCCGGACCGGAACAAGAACCGGAATACCTGGAAGACATCAAGCTGGGCAAAAAATACGAAACACGACTGAACCTCAGCCCGGACGAAATTAAATGGCTCAATACATTCTATTGCTTTCGCAACGCCTTTAACAGCATTGAAGGCTGTGAAATCGCCATCGTCAAGCTTTTCCTGCTCACCGTAAAGGCACTCAATAAACGCCTGAAAAAGGAAGAAAGCAGCCTGGAACAGGAAATCACCCGTATCCGGGAAAAATCGTTACAATCTCCCGAATACTTCATCGGATACGATAATATGTATATCCAGCAGGCAGCCGAGGCAGAAGCGTTTTATACCATCTATAAAAAGGCAGAAGCCATTGTAAGAACCGCCTGGGGACATAAACGTAAAATCTCCTCTGAGTATACCAGCTACAGCACCCCAGCCAAAGACCAGTTTAACAGTAAATTAGGTCCTCTGGTAGACGAAATCGTGGCCTACCTGCAGCCTACTATCGGGAAAACGGACGAGCAGATAGAACTGGAGCTAAACGCCGCCACCACCACCCGTTGGAAAGACAGAATGAATGAGATCACCGCTGCTTATTCAAAGGATAAAACAGTAGAAGAACTCTACCGCCTGGGAACACAGAACCTGCGCAATCCCGCCAGGGAAAACATCTACTACGAAGCTGCCCGGTTCCTGGCCCCATACGACAAACCAGAAACGCTTAAATTTTACCTCCATTATATTTACCACGACCTCAAGTCGCCCAAATTTGATCAGAAAGAGCTAAATAAATCCATCCAGAAAAAGCTCTTTACAGATGAATCCCAATTGGCCGAATTCCTGACCATCGTCAATGGTTTGATCAAAGACCAGAACCTGGTAAGGGCATTGATCCAGGTAGACAAGATCTGCCAGCCCAAACGACGCAGAATTGAGCTGGATCACGAGCAGATCCAGATGGTCACCGAAGCCCACAGTATTACTGTCGAAACTTTAAATGGCTACCTGCAGGAGGAAGAGGTCATCTTCATTCCCGAACCGGAGAAGGAACCCTTACCCGAGTCAGCAACCCCTTTAAGCCCGCTACAGGTCGAGTTCTTAAAACTCTTTCCTGATGACTACCAGGTGAGCGCAAGTGATGTAGAAGCATTTGCACTGGGCAAAGGGCTGTTCAAAAACCAGTTGCTCGACAGTATCAACGAAACCTGCTACGAAGTACTGGATGATGTGCTCATCGAAGAAGATGACGATCAATATACTATCAATGTTAATTATTATACACAAATACTCTCCTAAATGTCATTGAATATTAAGCCCAAAGAAGTAACTGCAATCATTAATTCCTTATTAGGTGGTGTAGTCCCAAAGATTGGTGTACAACATATCACCGTAGGTCGTTCAGCAGAAGTAGATGCTTTCCTGCATGCGCTGGAAGATGTGAAAAATGGCCACAGCATTGTGAAATTCTGGATAGGTGATTTTGGATCGGGTAAGTCTTTTATGATGCACCTGCTGAATACCGTTGCCCTGAAACAGAAATTCGTAGTGACAAATGCGGACTTTACACCTGATAACCGTCTATATGCAAATGATGGAAAAGCAGTCGTATTGTATTCAGCTATCATGGATAACATCGCTATCCAGACGAAGCCTGAAGGCGGTGCATTGCCTACCTTATTGGATAAATGGATCGAGCAGATCATGATCAATACTGCGCAGGAAAATGGAATATCTCCTACTGAAATCCGCAATGAACAATATATAGAACTGATTCAGCGGAATATTCTGAAGACGGTGAATGAAGTCACAGAAGTAGGTGGATTTGATTTTGCGCATGTGATCATGAAATACTATGAGGGCTTTATCAGGCATGATGAGCAGCTGAGAAGAAATGCATTGAAATGGCTGAAAGGAGAATATAAAACAAAGGTTGAAGCAAGGCAGGAATTAGGTGTTCGGGAGATTATCAATGACCTGAACTATTATGATATGCTGAAGAATTTCACGAAGCTGTTTGTAAGTATCGGGTATAGTGGTTTTATGATCAATCTGGATGAGGCGATCAATTTGTACAAGATATCCACCTCTGCGATGCGTGAAAAGAATTATGAAAAAATCCTCTCTATCTATAATGATTGTTTCCAGGGTAAGGTGAGTAACCTGTTTATCAACTTTGCCGGTACGGCTGAGTTCCTGGAGAATCCAAGAAGAGGGTTGTTCAGTTATCAGGCGTTAAAATCAAGACTGGAAACCAATAAATTCGAAAACCAGTTGGTGCGCGATTTTGCGCAGCCGGTAATCAGGTTGATGCCACTGAATAATAATGAAATCTTTGTATTGCTCAAGAAGTTGAAGGCGGTCTTTGAATTGAATTATAACATTACGATGGATGTGAGTGATGAGGATGTTCGGTTGTTTATGGAAGAGTTATATAATAAGCCGGGTGCGAATGAGTTCCTGACACCACGTGAAGTGATTCGCGATTTTCTGAATGTATTGAGCATTATCCGTCAGAATCCGAATATTAACAAGCAACAGTTGTTTGGAGATATACAGGTGAAGGATGAAAGACCAAATGAAACCTTATTAGCTGATATAGAAGAATTATAATCGTGTACGAACTATTATCAGAACCGATTCGGCGGTATGTAAGAGAGCAGGGGTGGGAGAGTTTACGTCCCATTCAATCCGCTTCTATTCAGAAAGTATTACAATCTGAAGATAACCTGATTCTTGCTTCCCGTACCGCTTCCGGAAAAACTGAAGCTGCTTTTTTGCCTATTCTTTCCAAGGTGAATTTTAATGAACGGGGAGTGCAGGTATTGTATATTTCTCCTTTAATTGCGTTGATAAACGATCAGTTTTTCCGTGTAGAAGAGCTATGCAAACATCTCGATGTACCAGTGACCAAGTGGCATGGAGAAGCAAATCGCACATTGAAAGAAAAGCTGGTAAATGATCCGGGGGGAATTGTGTTAATAACTCCTGAGTCGATAGAGGCGATGTTGGTGAATGCGGCTTATAAGGCCAAGGCGTTATTCAGTAATCTGAAGTTCATTGTGATTGATGAGATACATGCTTTCTTAGGAACGGATCGGGGAAAACAATTGCAGTCACTGCTTTTTCGGATACGTGAATTAAATGCCGGCAATGTCCGTGTAATTGGCTTGTCCGCTACCATTGGCAGCTATGAACAGGCAAAGGAGATGGCAGGTCCTGAAAATACAACGAAGATCTTACGTGATACCACAAGTAAGGAAATAGAAACAGAATTCAGATATTTCGAACAGGAAGGAGCAGAATTACCACTCGCTTTAATCAAAGATCTGTATCTGAATGTATGCAATAATAAAGTGCTCATATTCCCCAATGCGAGAGGTCTGGCAGAAGAAGTCGCTGTAAAACTGCATAAGATATCACAAAAAGTAGGAGGGCACCCTTATTACTTTTCGCATCATTCCTCCGTTCATAAAGAGTTGCGCGAATACATCGAAGAATTCGCCAGGAACAATGTTCGTTTTCCATTTACTATAGCCTGTACCTCTACCCTGGAATTAGGTATCGACATTGGCTCTGTAGATAAAGTAGTACAAATAGATGCTACGCATTCAATCGCCAGCCTGATTCAACGAATCGGACGAAGTGGTAGAAGAGGAAATGAAACAAGTAAATTGTCATTGTATGCCACTGATCCGTGGAGCCTGTTACAGTCAGTTGCCTGCATGACTTTATTTGAAGGGGAAGGGTTTGTAGAACCAATTGAATATACTGAAAAGCCTTATGATATCTTACTACATCAGGCATTGGCTTTAGTTCGTCAGCTTTCGGAGTGTACACAGGAAGAACTGGTGCATAGATTATCCATCAATACAGCATTTAAATACATAACAGTCGATGAGATCAAGGAAATATTACTCCATCTGATCCAAACAGATCTGCTTGAATTTATAGGCGGTAAGCTGATCATAGGGATAGAAGGGGAGAAGATCGTCAATACTAAAGACTTTTATAGCGTATTCCAAACTGATACTTTGTTGAAAGTCCGGTGTCAGGATAAGCCTATAGGAGAAGTCCCCTTTTCTCCCCAGATCGTAGTTAATAACAATATGCTGTTGGCAGCCAGAATCTGGAAAATAGTAGATGTAGATCTGCCCACAAAGAGAATAACCGTGGTTCCTGCGATGGATGGTAAGAAGCCTTTATTCTCCGGTTCTGGTGCTGATATTCATCCCAAAATCCGCGAACAGATGCTGCGCTTGCTGGTGAGGGAAGAAAAGATGCCAAACCTTAGTGACGATGCAAAAGAAGCAATTCGTCAATTAAAATTGGATTTTGAATTATATACAATTGAAAATCTGGAAACGGATCGCCCTTTGAAAGTACAGATCAAGGAGATGTACTGGTATTCTTTTCAGGGCACCAAAACCAATCGTAGCCTGGCTTTTCTGTTTGACGCTGCTAATATTAAAAACAATTTGAGGGAAGATGAAAGCATGTTCGAATTTAAGGCCGGTGACTTTGAATTAATCATTCAAAAAGCAATGAAGGCTTATGACCAACTTGCATCTGTTTTGGAGAGCGCTGTTCAGAATGAGCCCCTCATGCTTGCATTTTCAAAATTCGGTAGCTATCTCCCACTCAAATACCAGGTGCAATTAGTAAGAGATAAACGCTTCAACTTCGAATCCGCCATGGATTTCTTAAGCGCTGTTCACATTTCACAAACTCACTCCTGACACCCTCCTCCAGCGGGTTAGGACAACTATCTCCCAACCCGCTGACTACCATCATTCCCCTCCCAAAATAATCTCCCTATCTTCTCGCCTTACTATTATTTCCGCGTCAGTCATGAATATGAATTACAGACTCATCTCAATTTTCCTATTACTGCTTTCCCTCTCCGCCCGGTCTCAAAATCCTGTCGCCAACCCGGCTTCACAAGTGACCATCGGCTCCGCCCGCTTTACCATTCTCACACCCAGCCTCATCCGCATGGAATGGAATGAAAAAGCCGCCTTCGAGGACAAAGCCTCTCTCGTTTTTATCAACAGAAACCTCCCTGTCACCCCTTTCCAAAAAAAGGAAGCAGGCGAATTTCTCGAAATAAAAACGACCCATCTTACCCTGCGCTACAAAAAGAACGCAGGCAAGTTTTCCAAAGACAACCTGAAGATTACTTTCACCCTCAACGGTCGTAAAGTTGACTGGGTACCCGGTCTCAAAGATTCTTTAAATCTAAAAGGCACCACACGCACCCTCGATCAAACTGACGGTGATGCAAAACTGGAAGATGGCCTTCTCTCTAAAAGTGGCTGGACCCTGATCGACGATTCCAATCAACTCCTCTTCGACGGTGACAAAGACTGGAACTGGGCCACCACAAGAAATGAAGGTGACAAACAAGACTGGTACTTCTTCGGCTATGGGCATGAATACAAGAAAGCCTTATACGATTATACCCGTATAGCTGGAAAGATCCCCATGCCACCTAAATATGCATTCGGCTACTGGTGGTCACGGTACTGGACATATTCTGACACTGAACTCAGAGGTCTCCTCAACGACTTCACCACCTACAATATCCCCATCGATGTACTGATTATCGATATGGATTGGCACTATACCTGGGGACTTAACAAAGACTGGAAAAGAGATATGATGGGCGAACCTACAGGATGGACAGGTTATACCTGGAATAAAAACCTCTTCCCTGAACCGGAAGAATTTTTAACCTGGGCACATCAGCGTGGTGTGAAAACCGCTCTGAACCTGCACCCGGCTTCCGGTATCGCTCCAATGGAAGCACAGTATAATTGCTTCGCAAAAGCTTATGACTTTGATACCACCGGCAAGAAAAATATCCCTTTCAAAATAGAAGATAAAAAATGGGCGCAAATTTACTTTGACAGCGTGCTGCATCCTATCGAAAAACAAGGGATTGATTTCTGGTGGCTCGACTGGCAGCAATGGCTGGAAAACCGCAACCTGAAAGGCCTGAGCAATACATGGTGGTTAAACTATACCTTCTTCACCGACAAGCAAAGAGAAGGTGGCAGACCACTCTTATTCCATCGCTGGGGTGGTTTAGGTAACCATCGTTATCAGATCGGTTTCTCTGGCGATAGCCGCAGTACCTGGGCGTCACTGGCTTACCAGCCATACTTTACAGCCACTGCAAGCAACGTAGGGTATGGCTATTGGAGTCATGACATCGGTGGTCACGTAGCCGATAATCCTGATCCTGAATTGTACCTCCGCTGGATACAGTTTGGTACATTTAGCCCGATATTCAGAACACACTGTTCAAAGAGTGCTTTCAACGAACGTAGGATCTGGAAGTTCCCTGAACACTATAAAATGATGCTGAAAGCTTACGAGCTCAGGTATGCACTAAATCCATATATCTATACGGCTTCACACGAAGCCTTTGATTCAGGTGTATCCATCTGCCGTCCTATGTACTATGATTATCCTGAATCACCGGAAGCTTATACAGCCAAAGAGCAGTACATGTTCGGCGGTGATATGATCGTGGCGCCAATTACTGCAAAAGCAGATAGCATCACACACCTTGCAGGCAAAAAGGTTTGGTTACCTGCCGGTCAATGGTTCGATTATTTCTCCGGTGGCCTGACTACAGGAAACAAATTTGTAGAAAATAAATATACGCTGGACCAGGTACCAGTATTTATCAAAGCAGGAAGTATTATTCCGATGTATGGAAATATTAAAAACCTGCAAAAGCAATCTGACACGCTGGTATTGACTGTAATCCCTGGTGGTAGCGGTGCTACGAAGTTGTATGAAGATGATGGAAACTCTGAAGAATACAAAGACAAAGGTTACAGCTTTACTGCTATCAGAAATGTAGTGGCTGCGGATGGTGCGATGGTATTGACGATCTCTCCCCGCGAAGGAAGTTATAAAGGAATGTCTGCAAGTAGAAGTTACGAAATAAAATATCCTTCTATCTATCCACCTGCCAGTATATCTATCAATGGCCAGCCTGCCACCTATACATATTCAGCTGACAGACTGATGGCTACTATAAGTATCCCTGCTACTTCCTGTGCAGAACAGATCGAAGTAAAAGTAATACCTGATGCTGCAGGCAAAGGAAAAGAAGACCTGCTCTACAAAGCAGCGTTGATATTATCCCGCTTATCACAATCTACAGAAGATATGAAGTATGAAACTGCCAGGATAGACTGGGTAGCAAATACTTCAGATTGTATCCTGGCGCTGTCTGCTATTCCAGGTATGATCAATTATCATCCTGAGCAAACAGTAGCATTGGTTGAGAAATTGAATAAAGAAATTCTCCCTTGTATACAAACAATGAAAGCTTATCCCGGGGTGGATGCAAACACACTTAGAAAAATAACAGCGCCACTGGAAGCAGGTAAATAAAAAGATATATATGTAAAGCTAAAAGAAAACAGATATTAGAAATAAAAAGGGTTCATGATCTCGTTCATGAACCCTTTTTATTTTTTAAAATAGATTGACTATCTTTTCAAAAAATAAGATTGTCAAATGCCTCAATTCACCTTACCCTACTTTGGATCCATTGACTCCGACGTGCTGGAAAATAGTTATGATACAGAAATTAGGTTAGCTGGCCACGATATTGAACTAGAGCTGAACTTTGCAGATAAGCGTATCGAACTCTCCAGTTTACAAATTCTGAAGAAATATCTCGATAATATTGATGATCACTTATTAAAAACCAAAGAATTCATCGATGAAAATTATTCAGATGAAGACGCTGAAGATGGAGTCCGTTTCTATTTTGAATTTCACAAAGAAGAGTCAGAAATCGAGGAACTGGGCGTCAACGCAACAGATGACCTGGACGAGCAATTATTAAAGAAGATCCATCCAATCCGGATAGTCCTTTACCCGGATAGTCATCAGTTTGCTGTATATAATTATACCTTCGGCGAAGACTTTACAAATTACATCCTAGTCATCACGACCGACGAAGACGGTGACCTTTCATACATCACCGTAGAAAGTTAAAAAAAAGGGTGTCTGCCAGACACCCTCCCTGATTTATTTCGCTATCAGCGCCGTCCCTTCAAATCCTATCCCATCCCAGCCATGCTTCATAAACTGCCTGATATTCTGATGATCCGTAGCTTCCGGATGTCCTAATACCGCCTGATAATGTTCTGCAAACAATAACAGCGTATCCTCCTTACTCCAGCCATTCAATTGCGCAAACGCAAACACCTTTGCACTCCCCTGATTCTGTGTCGCTTCATTATACGCATCTCCATTCTTAA
The DNA here is from genome assembly GCF_001975825.1 of [Flexibacter] sp. ATCC 35208. Classification (GTDB taxonomy): domain Bacteria; phylum Bacteroidota; class Bacteroidia; order Chitinophagales; family Chitinophagaceae; genus Chitinophaga. The sequence goes on along the minus strand of NZ_MTKN01000002.1, from coordinate 216,675 downwards.
AAGCCGTAGCCTGATGTGTATACCCCGCTTCAATAAACTCAATCACATCTTTAAATGAAATTGAATTCTCCTTTAATTTATTTAACAATTGCTCTTTCATACCCTCAAAAATATAAATTTCTCCAATAACTCAATCCCATCGGTAATTTAATAAATAACTAAAAGTATCGCTTTCGACTATGGCCTAACCAATACTTTTATTATATTTATCGCCATGCCAATATAATAATACTAAATATGAAAAACGGTCTCAACGGAGTAGCCATCATTGCAACCCTGCTTTGCTGCTCTCTACAACCTCACAATCTGTATGCGCAATCTAATGAATGGCTGGACCCAAATGTCAATGCGGTAAACCGCCTGCCAATGCATACAAACTTTTTTCCTTATGAAAATGAAAGCCTCGCCAGACAAGGCGTGAAAGAGCACTCGGCGAACTTCCTTACCATGAATGGTTACTGGAAATTCAACTGGGTACCTGACGCCGATGCACGTCCGACGGACTTTTTCAAACAAGGGTTTAATGATAAGGGATGGAAAGAAATGCAAGTTCCCGGTATATGGGAATTGAACGGCTATGGTGATCCGATGTATACCAACATCGAATATCCATGGCATTTGCAGGCGCCTCTGAATCCACCTGTCGTTCCTGCAGAAAAGAACCATGTTGGCTCTTATCGCAAAGAAATCACAGTGCCGGCATCCTGGTCTGGAAAACAGATTATCGCTCATTTCGGTTCTGTTACTTCCAATATGTACTTATGGGTAAATGGTCAATATGTAGGCTATAGTGAAGACAGCAAGCTCGAAGCGGAGTTTGACCTGACTAAATATCTCAGGCCTGGCCAACCTAACCTGATCGCTTTCCAGGTATTCCGCTGGTGTGATGGTAGCTATCTGGAAGACCAGGATTTCTGGCGACTCACCGGTGTAGGCCGGGATTGTTATCTCTTTGCAAGAGGTAATGTACATGTAGAAGATCTCAGGATTACACCTGAATTAGATGATCAGTACAAAGATGCCAGCCTGCTCGTAAACCTGCAACTTAAAGGAGATGCAGCGACCGAAGTACAGTTATTTGATAGAAAAGGAAACCTGGTGACCAGTACACAATCTAAAGGTACAGGTTTGCAAAAGCTTTCATTGAAAGTGAATGACCCCGAGAAGTGGTCAGCCGAAAATCCTTATCTGTACCAGGTTTTAGTAACAGTGAAAACAAAAGATAAAGTAACGGAAGTGATCCGCCAGCAGGTAGGCTTCCGTAAGGTTGAAATCAAAAATGCGCAGCTGCTTGTCAATGGTCAGCCAGTATTGATAAAGGGCGTGAATCGTCACGAAATGGATCCTGACTTTGGCTATGCGGTATCTCCACAGCGTATGATGGAAGACATTCGTTTGATGAAAGAGTTAAATGTAAATGCAGTCCGTACCTGTCATTACCCTGACGATAATCTTTGGTATGACCTCTGTGATCAATATGGTATTTACCTGGTGGCAGAAGCAAATCTTGAATCCCATGGTATGGGATATGGCGAGAAGACCCTTGCCAAAAATCCTGCTTATGCCAAAGCACACCTGGAACGGAATGAGCGTAATGTACAGCGCAACTATAATCATCCTGCTGTGATCATATGGTCGTTGGGGAATGAAGCCGGTTTCGGTCCAAACTTCGAAGCCTGCTACAAATGGATCAAAGAAGATGACAAAACCCGTCCTGTACAATTTGAACAAGCCGGCACGAACGATTTTACAGATATCTACTGCCCGATGTACTTATCTCCGGCAGCATCTGAAAAATACAGCCAGGGTAATATCAATAAACCGCTCATCCAATGTGAATATGCACACGCAATGGGTAACTCAGAAGGTAATTTCAAGGAATACTGGGAACTGGTGCGTAAATATCCTAAGTACCAGGGTGGCTTTATATGGGATTGGGTAGATCAGTCCCTACATATAAAAAATGCTCAGGGTCATACCTTTTACGCCTATGGTGGCGACTTCAATAAATATGATCCTTCTGATAACAACTTCCTGGATAATGGTCTCATCTCTCCTGACAGAAGACCTAATCCGCATGCATATGAAGTAGGTTACTTTTACCAGAATATCTGGGCATCTGCGGCAGACTTGTCAAAAGGACAGGTAACGATTTACAATGAAAATTTCTTCCGTAATCTGGATAACTATTATGCTGAATGGGAGTTGCTGGCAGATGGAGAAAAATTACAGTCAGGCGTTCTTTTGAATCTCGATGTACCCCCTCACCAGAAAAAAGTATTCAACCTGGATTATGATCTTCCTTCAGGGAAAGAAGTACTATTGAATATCAGCTTCAAATTGAAAAAAGCAGAAACCCTGCTTCCGGCAGGATTTATAGTGGCGAAAAACCAATTGAATATTGCTGGTTATAATTTCAATTACGCATTAGCAGGGAATGATCGTGCAGATTCACTGCATGTGCAGGATAATGATGAAAATTACCTGATTGTTAAAAACAATAAAATACACATTGAATTCGACAGGCACAATGGCTTTCTGAATCAATATGTGATCGCAGGCCAGTCTATGTTGAAAGAAGGTACATACCTGTCTCCTAATTTCTGGCGTGCACCGACAGATAATGACTTCGGAGCAGGGCTGCAGCATCGATTCCGTGTGTGGAAAAACCCTGAATTGAAACTGACCTCTTTTAATAGTCAACGTAAAGATGGAATTATTACCATTCAGGCCAGCTACGATATGCCGGCTGTATCCGGAAAATTGTCACTTACTTATGAGATCTCTAATGAAGGGGCTATAAAGGTAACACAAGACCTGACAGCAGATAAGAGTGCGAAAGTATCAGATATGTTCCGCTTCGGTATGAAACTGCAAATGCCTAAAGATGCTGATCACATAAAATATTATGGCCGTGGTCCGGGCGAAAATTATAGCGATAGAAACAGTGCAGCGCAGCTGGGTGTATATTCACAAACCGTAGATCAACAGTTCTATCCTTACATCCGTCCACAGGAGACAGGTACCAAAACAGATGTACGCTGGTGGAATCAAATAACGGTGGGAGGAAACGGGTTACGTTTTTCCAGTGATACGACATTCTCTATATCTGCATTAAATTATTCAATAGATGCATTGGACGATGGAGATAAAAAACATCAGCGTCATAGTGAATTACTACAACCAGAACCAATCACGAATATATGTATTGATAAAGCACAGATGGGATTAGGAGGTATCGACAGCTGGGGAAGGCTGCCGCTCGAAAAGTACCTCCTGCATTACCAGGATTATCACTTTACATTTATGATCACGCCAATTAAGAATGGCTTTTAAAATTTAAAAGGTGGTTGTCATAAATAAATGAAACTCCTTAGAACCTCATAATAGGAACCTCGCTCTATCAAGGTATCCGAATGAAAAGAGCGTGTAACTTTTGATACACGCTCTTTTATTTTATTGCTTAGTTGATTTAAGATGTATACCTTTTTAATTGCGTGATCATTTTATCAGTCAGAGAAGTATACTCATCTTCATATTTTTTCCACAACTCATCTCTTGATGTATCCTTCCCTTTTGCCTGCCCTTCCCACAACACAGACATAATACCTCCGTATTCGAGAGTCCGCAATGCTTGAGCGTGCCCAGTAAGATTATTGCTTTCATAATAAACTGGTTACCATTCACGTGCCAGATCAATTTTGGTCGTTAACCACTTATTAACATATTTATTAGAATTAAGATTTAAATTTAACGCGTTATGAAATATATTCCCAACCTGATCCCTGAAAATGCGAAAGTAATACCTGAATATTTCGTAAGCGGACACACGACAGATCAAACATCTTTTGCAAAAAAGTTTCTCACTACAGCTGGTGTGGTATTCCTGTATATGCTGGCATTAGGTAGTATTCCTCACCCACCATTGGCCATATTGTTCTTTATCATGTCTACAGGGCTGTTATTGCCGGTACACCGGTGGTTAGAGCGGAAATTACATTTCACTTTTACATCTATTATAAAAGCGGCAGTATATAGCTTGTTGCTGATACCTTCTTTTATACTCATCGTAAATAGTGCTGATGATATAAAAGCAGGAGGTAAACCTGCAGTAGTTGAAGCGTCGGAAAAGCAACCGGCAGAAAAACAGGCGGATCCCCAAAAGGACCCTGCTCAGGCGCAGGCGCAGCATCTGCTCATGGTGCAGGATAGCATTCGTAAAGACAGTTTAAGTAAAGACCTGGTGCTGTTGAATAATCCGGAGAAGATAGCCAATATCTCATTCGATGAAATTGACAAACGATATGATCATGCCATCGCACTCGCCACTTCACCGGAAGAAAAAGCCCAGGTAGACCGTGCTGTTGAGCAAGCCAGAACAGCAAGTGTGTCCAGGCTCATGAAATCTAAAAAGTATAATGATGCACTGAATATTCTGACAGTGCTCATGATAGACCATCCTAACGATGTATCCATGCTGTATCAGCGTGCTTTGTGTTATGACAAGCTCGGAGATGATGAGGAGGCGGTAAAAGATTTAAGAAAAGCAATGGAATTGGGCAGTGCAGAAGCCAATACGCTACATGAAAAGATCAATCCTGAAATAAAGAAAGTAACCGGATATGTGACGAGGTGTTGTGATGGCAGTATCTCTTATTCTACAGGACGGGGCACCTGTTCGCACCACGGTGGTGTATGTGGAAGGGAACCTGAATATGAAACATCCAGAAAATATGAATAGCATGACGACACAACCTCCTTATCAGATAGTACCGTTAGTAAATAAAAGTTTTCTGCAAAGCCTGTTTAAGCAGGAGCCGGATGAGAATGCTATCATAGCGGTGAATAATTTACTGGCGACTACACCGATGGAGCAGATCAATAGAGCGATGATTTTGAAAATTGGGGTGGAGTATAAGGTAGATATCAACAAAATGTTTCCATTGAATATGCAGGAGTTTTATGCCGCATATCTGAATTTCATTTTGAGGAAACATCAGGTAGGGTATGAGGACGATAATAGCTTACAGCATTTGCAGGGGATATTAGGATTGAGCAATGAAAAAGTGCAGGAATTGCATGAACGGGTGGGGAAGATATGGTATGAGAAGGCGTTGAAGAAATGTGTGAAGAATGGGGTGTTTTCTCATGGAGAAGAAAAGGCGATGGCTAACTATGCACGGAATTTAAGATTACCTGAAAAGATTACGAGTACACTGCGTGCGGAGGTAGGGGTTTAATAAAGATATGGTTAAGACTTTATTGATACTACTGATAGCGGAAGGTAAATACCTGGTTCGTTGAATAATTATTTCATACCCTTAAATGGGCCTTCCTTTGTTTTATTATATTTATTGCCTATTTTTCATAAGCACAACACACAACCAAAATCGCTTATGAACATTAAAACGGCCATCCAAACGATCCTTTGTTTGACTGCCATCCATGCAGGTTTTGCCCAAAAGAAACCCATCGCAGTCACAGACATGCTCAAGATAAAAAGAGCATCGGAGGTGAAGTTAAGTCCCGATGGAAAACATGCTGTTTACACTGTGACCAGCATTATCCCCGATACAGCAAAGAAAAAGGATTACACCTACCTGAAGCAGGTGTACATTTCCGACCTTGCCGGCCAGGCACAGTTGCTGGATACAGGGGCTACTTCTTCCCCGGCCTACAACCCTTCGGGCAATGCGATTGCCTTTGTAAAAGTAGTCAAAGGTAAACCACAAATTTTTCTTTACAGCACTACCAGCGGAAAGATACGCCAGTTGACTGATTTTGTATATGGTGCCGGTGGCCCGGTTTGGAGCCCTGATGGCAGGCAGCTTGTATTCACAACAGAAATCTCCCTGCAGGAATTAGTAAATGATAAAGTCTTAAACCCAGGCAGAATGGTGCCTTCCTGGAATGATGGCGCACCTGGTTTTGCTCATAACGAAGATTTACTAACAGATTCCACCAACCCTAACCCCGATGGCGACCTTCGTGCAGTCAGGGCGTATCTGTATGATAATGCCAAAGATAAAAAAGCGAAAGTCATCACCCATTCTAAATTTCAGGGTGAGACCGCTGTGGATCCGGAAGTGCATCTGTCGCATGTTTTTATCATAGATACGACTGCCGGTGCTACACCGAGAGAACTGACGCATGGATTCTTCTCTTTCGAAAATCCTGCTTTTGCGGGGAATAACAAGATAGTGGTATCTGCTAATATGCAAACCCATCAACATCCGGATGATACAAAGGAGGTGCAGATCTATTCAGTAGGTACAGATGGCAATAACCTGACACAGTTATTACATGCACAGGATTCTTCCTATTTTTTAGAAACAGTATCTCCATCCGGAAAATGGCTGGTGTTTCAGCGCACTACAGAAAAGAAAGTAGATGTAGGGGAGATGTGGATTTGCCCATTAGCTACATTAGCAGCTCCTGTTCGTATTCCGTTGGATCGTTTAAAAGGAAAGACGAAGTTCTCTGCAGATGAGAAGACGATCTACTTTACGGCTCTCAATAATGGTGGAACCAGTTTATACAAAGCAGATGTAAAAACCGGGAAAGTCGGGAAGCTCACTACAGAAGATGAAGGGATCCTTGAATTTGATATCAGTAGCAATCAACTGATCTTCTCAAAGACATGGATCATGGACCCTTCAGAAGTTTTCATCTCCGATCTGAATGGGAAATCTCAGAAAGCGATCACCCAACTCAATACAGGTTGGCTGAGTGAGCGGGAATTGTCTATTCCTCAAAAATTCACCTTTACCAACAATCTTGGTTTGACTGTGGAATACTGGGTGATGAAGCCTGTGAATTTTGATCCTCAAAAGAAATACCCGGTACTATTAGATATGCATGGAGGGCCTTCTGCTATGTGGGGACCTGGTGAAGCGAGTATGTGGCATGAGTTCCAGTTTTTCTGTGGAAAAGGCTTTGGCATAGTCTATTGTAATCCCAGAGGTTCGGGCGGCTATGGCAATGAGTTTATGAGAGCAAATTATCGTGATTGGGGGGTAGGGCCATCCAGTGATGTGCTGACGGCGCTTACAAAAGCAGAGGCACAGGGATGGATTGATACGACAAAACGTTTTCTCAGTGGCGGGTCTTATGCAGGGTATCTCACTGCGTGGATAGTAGGGCATGATCACCGGTTCAGAGCAGCGAGTTGTCAACGTGGAGTGTATGATTTTAAAACCTTTTTTGGAGAGGGAAATGCGGGGAAGATGTTAGATAATTACTTTGGCGGGTTTCCGTATATGGATAGTGTGAAAGCGGTGCTGGAAGAGCAATCGCCTATCAACTATGTGAAGGATATTACAACGCCTTTGCTCATCTTTCATGGGGAAAATGATTTGAGAACAGGGGTATCGCAGAGTGAGATGTTGTTTAAGAGTCTGAATACATTGGGTAAGCAGGTGGAGTATGTACGGCATCCGGGGGCAAGTCATGAGCTGGTGAGGAGTGGGGATAACCGGCAAAGGATAGATCAGATGTTAAGGACGTATGAGTTCTTTAGTAGATTTTTATAATCATAATATGAATTGCGTCCGCACTGCAGACGCAATTCATATTTATATATAGCACATATTTTGCTGCAATTCCCTCATGAACAAAAAACTCTACCTCGTACTCGCTTACCACCTCATCCTTTTCCTTGAATCCATGATTTTAGTAACCGCAATAGCCGGTTATAAAACATCATTTTTCGCAGCCTCCTTTCACTTTAACCTCCTCTACCTCCCCATAGGTGGCATTCTCAACTACATCGCCTGGGCAGCTCTCCAAACCCGCTTTAACCAAAACAAGCCCCTACTACTTACCACTCACTTCATTGTAGTCTTATTATTGTTGAATACCATCATCTATTTTACCCAACACCATTGGCTCTTCCAGGATAAGTGGATCGCCATCTTAACCCATTTGCTTGTAGCAGATTGTTATATCTTAGCTATCCTCTTAACACGAAAAACTATGCAGCAACAAACAAAGACATCTTAACCAGAAAAGCCATCCACTCATCTCAACCGGAAAAACACGCATTCATTAACTTTAACCTGAAAATCTAACCAGTCATGAATAACGAACCTAGAAAAGGCAGCCCCACAGACCATCTCGCCAATGAACGTACCTTACTCGCCTGGGTACGAACAGGCATCGGCATCATGGCATTCGGATTTGTCGTGGTAAAATTCTCCCTGTTCGTAAAACAGATCAGTCTGGCCTTAGGCAAACCAAACACCGTACATCAGTATGGCTATTCTGCCCCCATAGGTATATTAATGGTCATCACCGGGGCGCTCAGTTTATTATTATCCTTACTCAGGTACAAAAGAACAGAAAGACAGATCAGCACCAACAGTTATCAACATTCATCTGCATTTTTATACGTTCTGGTTTTGACATTGATGATCGCCAGCATCTTCCTGATAGCTTATTTGGTAGAAAGCACGTGATATTTATTGTCTGGTAAAAACACCTTATCTGGTAAATACATAAACCCAGCATGAGCCGCACTGAAAGCTGCCTGCACTCAAATCAAACCCTCCTGTATTCAAATTCCACCAGCCATCCTCAAATCAAATCTACCTGCACTCAAATCCCTACCCCCCTCAATAAAAAAGGCCGCCAAAACCGGCAGCCTTTCCTATCGAAAATATCTAAACACTTAAAACTTATACGCAAAACTTGCTGCCAATCTTCTCGGCATCTGCTTCTCCAAAGTAGTCCATCCTGAGAAATACTCTTTATTCGCCACATTATCCACCTTCAATGCCAGCCGATACTTCGCCGCATTATAAAACACTGTTGCATTCAGCACAGTATAAGCAGGCAGCGTAAATCTACCGGTCCTGCTATCATTCGTAATCACATTATCACTCGCATAGTTACCTCCAAAACCAGCTCCTAATCCTTTCAGATCTCCCTTCACAAAAGTATAACTCGCCCACAGATTCACCAGTGTATTCGGACCCGCAGATACCGGTCTTCTTCCCTCCTGATAATAATACGCTTTCGTCATCTTACTATCGTTATAGCTATAACCTGCAATGATGTTCAACCCCGGTACCGGATTCGCCGCCAGTTCCAGCTCTACACCCTTACTTACCTGTGTACCATTTTGTACAGTTACATTATAAGCGGAGTCCTGATAAGTCACTGTCTGTGAAAGACTCGTATTGCTTACCTTAATATCATAGTAGCTCGCTGTAAAACCAAGTTTGTGATCCAGCACATCCAGTTTCACACCACCTTCCCACTGATTCGCCTGCTGTGGTTTCAACACATCAGAATAACCCGGAATACCATAGTTATTAACTGATGCTACGTTTTTGAAACCATTCATATAGTTAGCAAATACACTCACCTGCTCTTTCACTACCTGATACACGATACCAAATTTAGGAGATACCGCTGTCTGACCATATTTACCGGTAGTTGTACTGGTTAAATAGTTTGTGCTTCCTTTGCTTTCAAAACGGTCTACACGTACACTCGCCATTACCAGCAACGCATCTGTGATGTTGAACACATCAGACACATATGCACTATACACCTGTGAACTGTTACCATTTTTTGAACCGGTACTACCTGCAATCTTTGCATCCACTGCTGCCCTGTTCAGCGTACCATAACTTGCATCTTTCGGATTGGTAACATCTACGATATCAAATCTTGGAGATGCACTGTTATTATTAGTCGTACTCTGATCATTAAAGTCCAGACCCAATACCACACGATTACGCATTTTACCAATCTTGAAATCACCAATAAAGTTCTGCTGAATATCAGTCGTCAACGTAGTAGAGTTCTGGTAGTAAGCATAACGGCTGGCCAATGAATCACTTGGTGCAACAACACCCGCATCCAGGAACATTACGTAAGAATAATACCCATCACTTTTACGGGAACTTCTTGACAAATTCGTCTGTGAAGTCCAGCTATTAGAGATCTTATAATTCGCCTGACCATAAAAATTTACAGTAGGGTTCTTATAAGTCAGATCATTACTGGTATAAGATTTATTGAAATTCATATGCAGTTGCTCCGGCGTTCTCGCAATCAGCTGACGGCTACGGTTCAGGAACAACATCATGGTATTTGTCGCCTCACTATTATAAATTTCCGCATTGATCAGGAATGACAAACGGTCATTCGCTTTAAATGCCAGACTTGGCGCGATAAAGAAAGACTTCTTAAAACCCGCATCCTGGAAACTACCTTCTGTATGATAAGCAGCATTCAAACGCAATATGGCAGATTTATCATCATTCAGCGGCGCATTTACATCAGCAGTAAAACGGCTCAGGCCAAAACCACCAATGGTATAACCAACCTCACCACCAAAATGATCATAAGGACGCTTTGTCACAATATTCAACAAACCACCAAAAGAAATATAGCTGCTACCAAACAAAGTACTGCTTGGGCCTTTGATCACTTCAATTCTTTCCACATTCGCAGGATCAATACCACCATTGGTCAACCCCGGTACACCATTGATCATCGTAGGCTGTACAGCAAAACCTCTGATTGAGAAGTAACCCGCGCCATCACTCGGACGACCGGTAGATGACCATAATTTAGTCAGACCCGGCGTGTTCTTCAACGCATCGTCGAAGTTGGTGATCACCTGCTCTTTCAACAATTCTTTAGAAATAGAACTATATACCTGTGGATTTTCCAGATTCTTTATCGGCAGCCGCGCTACCTGCTCAGACTCCTTTTTACCAAACTTCGCACGGCCGGTAGCAATTTCTACCTCCTGCAGCTGGGTATCAGAAACCTCCAGGGTCATTGTTACCTGTGCAGTTGCATCAGGAGATACGGTCACCGTTTCCTCCTTTGTACTGTAACCTACCAGTCTTACCTGCAGGGTATAAGTACCCGGCTTTACATTGTTCAGTACAAAAGTACCGTCATCTTCAGTAATAGTAGATTTTTTGGTGCCTTTTAACACTACCGTCACCAAACCTGCTGGCTTACCGTCGGTGGTAACAATTTTCCCTTTAATGGTACCATTCCCATCTAAATCATTGGCGGACAATACGCCGGTACATAATATAAGAAATGCTGAAATAAGTAATCGAATAGATCTCATCGCTATATAAGTTTGCGCCGCAAAGGTGACAATTAATTGCTAACCTAATTTTAACATTTGGGAATTATGTTTACGCTATCCGGAAAAATTCGCCCTAAACCCATCCAGAAAAAACAGAAAACACCTATTTTTGGACCCGTTCAGAATCTTTTAAGGACTTTTTAATAAACACCGTGTAACCACCTGCGGTACTGTGTTCCCTGATCCAAACCTTCATTTCTCACTTACCACTCATCCCAGCCAGCTTTGCATGTATTATATAACTTCTCTATTTTTGGTTTAGATGATGAAGCTATTCATAAGATTTTTATTCTCGCTCTGTATCCTGCTCACCGGGTATAGTCACCTGAAGGCCACTACGCCACGGGACCATGTCTCGACGTCGTCGGACAGGATGCTCATATTCATTGAGCAGGGAGATGAAATGTTGAATATCCGCAATCACCCACACAGTTTTGAGCGGTTAAATTTAAAGTTCACCGAGACTAATAATGAGGATGATACCGATGAAATGACAGCTTTCAAAAAGCACCTTGCCATCGGTAATAACTTTACCACTGTTTTCTCCCCACCCGCTACTGACACACTCCACCCGTATTTTCTTTCCAATTCATATCCTTTATCGAGTACTGCCCAAAGTCTTTATATAAGACACGGCGTGCTACGCATCTGATATATTATTGCCAACCAGTAACCAGACCATTTATTGCTGAACACTTCCACGTCCACAGGATACGGAAGTGTATTGTCATTCGCACACCACTTAAAAACATAGAATCGCATCCTTATTATGAAGAGAACTTCAATGCTCGTCGTGGGCTTGTATGCACTGTTGTGCTTTGCAAGCTGTAAATCATCAAAGAAAGAGGAAGAAAAGGAAGGGGAAACCAAATACCTCGTCACCACTCCAGTAAAAATGGATACTTCCGTTGTAAAGGAATACGTATCTCAGATACGCTCTTTCCGTAACATCGAACTCAGGGCCCAGGAAAAAGGCTACTTACAAAACATCTTCGTAGATGAAGGTCAGTTTGTAAAAGAAGGCCAGCTCCTGTTCAAAATTATGCCCAAAGTGTATGAAGCAGAACTGGAAAAAGCCCAGGCAGAAGCCCAGGCAGCCGAAATAGAACTGCAGAATACCAAATCCCTTGCTGACAAAAATGTCGTATCAAAAGCAGAACTGGCAATGGCGCAGGCTAACCTGGCCAAAGCAAAAGCAGAACTGTCACTGGCCAAAGTACACCTGGCTTTTACCGACATCAAAGCTCCTTTTGATGGGATCATCGACCGCCTGCCACTGAAACTTGGTAGTCTGGTTGATGAAGGTGAACTGCTCACCAGCCTCTCTGACAACCGCCAGATGTATGTGTACTTCAACGTATCTGAACCTGAATACCTGAACTATGAAGAAGGCGTGAAAGAGAAAAAAGGTAAGATGCCTGTGAACCTGCTCATGGCAAACAGCGAAGTGTTCAAACACACCGGCAATGTTGAAACCATCGAAAGTGAATTCAACAATGAAACCGGTAACATCGCTTTCCGTGCTACTTTCCCTAATCCTGAAGGTCTGCTCAGACACGGAGAAACCGGTAAAGTACAGATGGTTGTTCCGCTGAAAAATGCCGTTGTAATTCCGCAGAAAGCAACATTCGAAATACAGGACAAACACTATGTATTCATCGTTGGCAAGGATAGCAAAGTAAAATCACAGGAAATCACTGTAGCAGCTGAAATGCCTGACCTGTTTGTAGTAGGAGACGGACTGTCTGAAACTGACAAAATACTGCTCGAAGGTGTGCAGAAGGTGAGAGACAACGACAAGATCACCTACGAGTTTGAGGAACCAGCTAAAGTAATCTCGCATCTGAGACTGAAGGCTGAATAGTCTAAGTATCCAAAAAGTATTTAAATGTTCAGTAATATTCTTAAAAGGCCCGTCCTTTCAATTATCATATCCGTCCTAATCGTCTTTTTAGGAATATTGGGTATCACCCAGCTCCCCATCACGCAGTTCCCCGCTATCTCGCCGGTGACCGTAAAGGTCTCCGCAGAGTATCCGGGTGCAAACGGTGAGCTGTTGGTAAAAACTGTAATCATCCCGCTGGAAAGAGCGATCAACGGGGTACCCGGCATGAAGTACATGACTTCTGACGCGACCAACACCGGTGAAGCGAACATCCAGATTATATTCAACCTGGGTACCGATCCAAACACGGCATCCCTGAACGTACAGAACCGTATTGCCAAGGTGTTGAACAAACTGCCACCATTGGTGATCCGTGAAGGTCTGCTCACCTCCCTCGAGCAACCTGCGATGCTGATGTACCTGAACCTGTATTCAAAAGATCCAAAGACTGATGAAAGGTTCCTGTACAACTTTGCCGATATCAACATCATGCCTGAGTTAACCCGTCTGCAGGGTGTGGGTAGTGCCCGTATTCTCGGTACACGCGAATACTCCATGCGTATCTGGCTGAAGCCTGACCGTATGCTGGCATACAAGATCTCTTCCGAAGAAGTATTGAAAGCACTGGGTAACCAATCGCTCGAAGCTTCTCCTGGTAAGACCGGCGAAAGCTCTGGTAAAAGATCTCAGGCATTTGAGTATGTAATGAAATACTCTGGTCGTTTCAGTACCAAAGAAGAATATGAAAACATCGTTCTTCGTGCTAATCCAAACGGCGAATTGCTGCGTCTGAAAGATGTGGCAGACATTGAATTCGGTAGCTTGTTCTACGATATCTATTCCAACCTGAATGGCAGACCTTCTGCTGCGATCGTTGTGAAACAGTTGTATGGTAGTAATGCGAGTAAGGTGATCGAAGAAGTGAAAGCGAAACTGCAGGAACTGAAGAAAACGACTTTCCCTGCTGGTATGGATTACGCCATCAGTTATGACGTATCTAAGTTCCTCGACGCCTCTATTGAGAAAGTAATACACACACTGGTAGAAGCTTTCGTGCTGGTAGGTATTGTGGTATTCATCTTCCTGGGCGACTGGCGTTCTACATTGATCCCTACACTGGCGGTGCCTGTATCGCTGGTAGGTACCTTTATCTTCATGGGCATGTTTGGTCTGACGATGAACATGATCACGCTCTTCGCACTCGTATTGGCTATCGGTATCGTGGTGGATAACGCGATTGTGGTAATGGAGGCCGTACACGCAAAGATGGAAGAAGAACACCTCTCACCATATATGGCTACGAAAAAAGTGGTGCATGAAATTGCGGGTGCGGTAATCGCGATCACCTTCCTGATGGTGGCGGTGTTCGTGCCGGTAGCCTTCATGACAGGTCCTGTGGGTGTGTTCTACAGACAGTTCGCAATTACGATGGCGGTATCAATCGTACTCTCTGGTGTGGTGGCGTTGACACTGACACCGGCATTGTGTGCGATGATCCTGAAGAACAACCATGGTGTACCGAAGAAAAAGAACCTGTTGACCAAAGGGCTCGATGCCTTCAACAGAAGCTTCGAAAAACTGACTGGCCGCTATACTGGTTTGCTAAAGAAGATCGTAAACGTACGTACCGTAACCTGGGGTATGCTGATCGGCTTCTGTCTGCTCACCTGGGGTATCAGTACTACCTTACCTTCAGGCTTTATTCCTGCGGAAGACCAGGGTATGATATATGGTATTATCCAGGCGCCTCCGGGTTCATCACTGGAACGAACAAATGAAATCGCAGAGCGCTTACAGAAGATCGCCGAGAAGATCGACGGTATCAGTTCCGTATCAGCACTGGCAGGTTATGAGATCCTCACGGAAGGTACTGGTTCCAACGCAGGTACCTGTCTGATCAACCTGAAAGACTGGACAGAGCGTAAGGAATCGGCAGAAGATATCATCCGTGAACTGGAAGAAAAATCCAAAGACATTCCGGGTGCTACCATCGAGTTCTTCCAGCCACCAGCCGTACCTGGTTATGGTGCTGCGGGCGGTTTGGACTTACGTCTGCTCGATAAAACCGGTACTGCTGATTATAAAAAGTTTGAAAAGGTGAACAGGGATTTTGTAGATGCGTTGATGAAACGTAAGGAACTGACATCTATCTTCTCTTTCTACTCTGCAAGCTATCCTCAGTACATGCTGAAGATCGACAACGATGTAGCACAGCAGAAAGGTGTGACCATCGAGAATGCGATGAACACTATTTCTACACTGGTAGGTAGTAACTACGAAACCAGCTTTATCCGTTACGGTCGTTTGTACAAGGTAATGGTGCAGGCGGCGCCACAGTACAGAGCTTTGCCTGAAGACATCCTGAAACTATATGTGAAGAATGACAAGGAAGAAATGGTGCCGATGTCTGCATTCATGAGGATGGATAAGTTCTATGGCCTGAATGAGATCACCCGCTATAACATGTTTACATCATCTGCCATCAAGGGCGCGCCAGCACCTGGTTATAGTAGTGGAGACGCGATCAAGGCGATACAGGAAGTAGCGGAGCAGACATTGCCAAGAGGTTATGGTATTGACTGGGGTGGTATGACGAAGGATGAGGTAGGACGTGGTAATGAAGCAATCTATATCTTCCTTATCTGCCTGGTGTTCGTATACATGATCCTGGCAGCGCAGTACGAAAGCTTCATGTTGCCTTTTGCAGTAATTCTGTCACTGCCTGCAGGTGTGTTTGGTTCCTTCTTGTTGGTGAAATTAATGGGGCTGGAAAACAACATTTATGCACAGGTAGGTCTGGTGATGTTGATTGGTCTGTTAGGTAAGAATGCGGTGTTGATTGTGGAGTTTGCAGTGCAGCGACATCGGGCGGGCGATACCGTATTTAATGCGGCGATCGAAGGTGCGAAAACGCGTTTCCGTCCGATCCTGATGACCTCCTTCGCTTTCATCGCAGGTTTGATCCCGCTGGTGTATGCGACAGGTCCGGGTGCGATCGGTAACCGTACGATTGGTACGGCAGCTGCGGGTGGTATGTTGTTCGGTACTGTATTCGGTGTAATAGTAGTACCAGGGCTGTACCTCATTTTCGGCAAAATTGCAGAGAAACGGAAGCTGTTGAAGAATGAAGACGAGAATCCATTAACTGAAGAATTTGACCATAATGTTTAAGAGAAAGATATACCATTGCTTAGGGATCGCCTGTCTCTCGCTGACGTATTCAGCGTGTAAAATCCCGGCTATTGTTGATAAACAGGAAAACAAAAACCTGCCTGCGAGTTTCAGTAACCCGCAGGATTCTACGAACACCGGCAAGGTGAAGTGGAAAGAGTATTTCACCGATCCTTATCTGGCGGCGTTGATTGATACTGCATTGCAGAACAATCAGGAGTTGAATATCACCTTGCAGGAAATTCAGATCGCGAACAATGAGGTGAGGGCCAGCAAAGGTGAATACTTACCATCAGTAGGCGTGAAGGTGGGTGCAGATGTGGATAAAGTAGGGCGCTATACCAACATCGGTGCGATGGAAGAAAATACGGAGATCCGGGAAGGGCATTCAATGCCTGATCCGGTGCCTAATTTATTGGTAGGTTTATACGCTAACTGGGAATTAGATATCTGGCACAAGCTGCACAACCAGAAGAAAGCAGCGGTAGTGCGTTATCTGGCCAGTGTAGAAGGTAAAAACTTTGTAGTGACCAACCTGATTGCCGAAATCGCGAATTCATATTATGAGTTACTGGCGCTGGATAACCAATTGGAGATTGTGCAGAAGAATATCGAAATTCAAACCAATGCACTCGGGATCGTAAAACTGCAGAAAGAAGCGGCGAAGGCAACAGAGTTGGCAGTACGTAAATTTGAGGCAGAGGTGTTGAATACACAGAGTTTGCAATATGATATTAAGCAGCAGATCACAGAGACGGAGAATAAGATCAACTTCCTGTTAGGTCGTTATCCACAGCCGATTGCCAGAAATACACAGGCCTTTAGTGTGCAGGTACCGGCGATCGTACATGCAGGTATACCGGCAGATCTGTTGTCTAATCGTCCTGATATCCGGAAGGCGGAGTTGGAATTAGCGGCTGCAAGACTTGATATCAAAGTGGCGAAGGCGAGGTTCTATCCTTCATTGGGATTGAGTGGTGGTATTGGATATGAGGCGTATAGTCCGTCTTATTTGTTCTCTACGCCTGCTTCGCTCATGTATTCGCTGGCTGGAGATCTGGCGGCGCCGTTGGTAAATAAGAATGCGATAAAGGCTTCTTATATGACGGCGAGTAGCAAGCAGATACAGGCGGTGTATAATTATGAGAGGACGGTGTTGAATGCCTATAGGGAGGTGACGAATCAGTTGTCTAAGATTGGGAATCTGGAGAAGAGTTATGATTTGAAGTCGAAAGAGGTCGATGCGCTGACACAGAGTATAGAGATTTCTAATGATCTGTTTAAGTCGTCCAGAGCGGAATATTTAGAGGTTTTGATGACCCAGCGTGATGCACTGGAGTCAAAGTTTGAGCTGATCGAGACTAAGAAGAAGCAGATGAATGCGGTGGTGAATATTTACCAGGCATTAGGAGGCGGCTGGAATTGATCGCGGTTTTAATTTTTACGAGGTGAAGGGCCGGGGGAGTATTTCTCCGGCCTTTTTTGTAGGGTAAATAAAATACGATCAAAAGTTGTTGTCATTCACCATTAAGCAACTTAGATATAATCTCTACCCCAACAGCAACCCCCTCTCACTCACATTCCCCGGCAAATCCTCCACAAACACCCTTATCCTCCCTTTCTTCGGCATCTGCGCTACCTTATAACTCCAATCCACCCCATTCTTTTCCGGTACTGCCTTGCCCTCTTCTATCACCTTCCCACTCTCATCCTGCACCCTCACCCTCACTGTCGCTAACCGGAACTCATTCTTCGCCGTCACCACCACTGTATCTGTAGCTTCCACTTTAATATCCTGTATCACCGGCGAATGAAAAGCATCCTTCACCGCCATATTATACGCATTCTGCCCCGGACCAGCCAATGACTGATAATAAGCCTTTACCTCAGGATCCTTGATAATTGCTACCGCATACGCACTCGCTACCTTCATTTTCCATCTCACATCGAGTTGCTTCTGAGTCGGTTTCTTTTTGGATTTTCCGCGCTTTACGGCAATGATAATCTGGCCGTTTCGCTTGTAGATAGTAAACTGTTTGCCCAGTGTGCCCTGCACATTTTGCAGGAGCAGGTTGCTGTCTTTTACAATGGCCATAGGTTAAAATTTGAGGTTAAAACAATACACTGAATTTACGACTTTTATATGAAGAGACTGCCAATTCGGTAAAATAAAGTCATCAATTAGGCACCTCATTATCGATTGGATAATGAGATGCCTAATTGGTAACCTGATAATGACCATAGAATGATAGGATCTTACCGAAGCTTGAGTAACTGAATAAAGGTTAATTTCAACATAAGGGATCTAACCCCTGAATTAAGTTTCTTATCTTACTACCATGATCTCCCGCCAGACAGGACAATTTTACGGTCAGACTAACCAATGCTTACAGCAAAACGGACTCACCCTGACCGACACAGAATACACCCTGCCGGAGGTAGACTGGCATTACCATGAAAATGCCTACTTCACCTTTATCCTGCAAGGCCATGTGATAGAAGGAAATAAGAAAGAAACCTACCATTGTGGACCCGGCGACCTGCTCTTTCATCACTGGCAGGATGCCCACTATAATATCAAACCTCCAGGTTTTACCCGTGGGTTTCATATTGAAATTAACCCAGGGTGGTTTGAACAGTATGACCTGCCAGATAATCTCATTGAGGGTAGCGTGCGACTCAAAGACCCGCGCCTGAAATTGCAGATGTACCGTATTTTCAGAGAGAGTAAGGAACTGGATTGTAAAGCAGCTATTGACGCCTTGTTAATAGAGTTATTTAATAATGCAATAGTAAAGCCCGAAAGCTACCCCGCATGGGTAAAAAGACTCGATGCCCTATTGCATGATGACAGGGAAAGTCATTTATATTCCTTAAAAGAATTGGCATCCAAAGTAGATGTGCATCCCGTGCATTTATCAAGAACATTCCCGGTATATTTTAAGACCCGGCTCAGTGATTACCAGCGGCAACTGAAATTGTCGAAAGCCCTTAATTTATTGGGAGATAGAGATCAAACGCTGAGTTCCATTGCCGCCTCCTGCGGATTTGCTGATCAAAGCCATTTTATCCGACAGTTTAAACAGGTGCAGAAAATGACCCCACTGGCGTACCGCAAAATGTTAACAGGATTCTATTTTTAGAAAATTCCCGGTTATAAATTTGAGCATGAAAAGACACCTACTCATTATTTGTTTATTCCTGACGGGCGCAATCCATGCCCAGACTATTATATTTTCAGGCGATTCGATATTTTCGAATAAATCTAATCTGTCGATTTCAGTGGCGCTTAAGCAACCCCTGATTGATTATTTGAAAGAATTAGCCCCCACAGATTCTTTATGGAAAACAGGCAACTACCAGTTTTCATTTTATGTGGATAATCATCTCATTTATCATACTGAATTATGGCCGGGATTCCCTGATCCCAACGATCAGAAATGGACAAAGCCACTCATCGATTACCAACATGAAGGGGCTTACTGGAGCCAGTTTGCCTGGTATCGTTTCATGAATAATGGAGGTGAAAAAGCATTGTCAGAAGGACCACATACCTTAAAAATTGAATTACGCCCCTATGTAAAGGCACCTGATCTGAAAATAGGAGAGATCATTGCCGAAGGAAAGTTCGCGCTGAATGTGAAACGCATTGCTGTAAAACCATTACCACTTGCCAAAGTGCACCCTTATAAAGACCTTCCTGTGTCAAAAGAAAAATTTGATACTAACAAGATTAAGTTGTTAAAAGGTGCTATAGAAGCGGGTGTATTCCGCCACATCACCAGCGTAGTCGCTATCAAAAATAACAAGATCTTATTCGAAGAATATTTCGATGGCAATACCCGGGATAGCCTGCATGATGTACGTTCTGTAGGCAAGACCTTTGCAGCAGCATTAACAGGTTTAGCTATCCGTGATGGATATTTAAAATCAGAAAATCAGACCCTGGGAGAGTTCTATTCCCTTCCAAATGAAAAAGCAAAAATCACTTTAAAGGAACTCCTCACCATGAGCTCCCCTTTTGATGGTGATGACAGTGATGATAACTCACCCGGTAATGAAGAAAATATGTACCCTACGGAGAACTGGTTACAATTTACGTTGAACCTTCCGGTAGATACTATTAAATACCATGGCCAATGGCATTACTTCACCGCCGGTGTGATGCTATTAGGAAGTACGCTTGATAAAATCATTCCGGGAGGATTAGAAAAATATGCGGATAAAGTACTCTTCGCGCCATTACATATCACCAATTACAAATGGCAATACACCCCGCAACATGCTCCCAGCACTGCCGGTGGTATTCGTATGAACAGTCTTGACTTTGCGAAGTTTGGATTAGTATATGCGAATAAAAAAATCATCCCTGCCAGTTGGGTGGAGAAAAGCCTTTCTCATCAATTGCCCATCACTGGCAGAGAGAATGAATTTTATGGGTACCTGTTCTGGAATAAGAAATATGGTAAATATGAGACTTACTATTGTTCCGGCAATGGAGGAAATAAGATTTATATCTTCAACGATATGGTGATTGTGATCACAGCTACCGCTTATAATATGCCTTATGCACATGGACAGGTGGATAAAATGATGGAAGAATTTATCCTTCCGGCAATCTATTAAAGACATGAACGCTTCTGCAGTTTTGCAGAAGCGTTCATTCATCAAAGCGCAACTTCAACCTATCTCAAATCCATCCCTACCTCAACCTATCTCAAATCCATCCTTACTTCAATTAAGTAATATTATCCGCTGCTTCCAATCCAATTACTGTACTCACCACATTGCCCGACCCATCGCCATTTATCCGGCAGTAAGGCGGAGAAAATTGTACAAAACTTACCAATATCAATGAGGGAAATTGACCTTTTGGAGGAGCAAATATTCTCGGTTTGATCAGGCAAAAGGGGGTATATTAAATATGAATTAATCTAAATATTATTATACTTTTGTCTGGAGGGGAACGCCAGCTTTTTAGAAGCATTACCACAACCCTGAATCTTAATCAGATAACAAATGTCTAAACTACTAAGCCTGTGCCCGTGGGTGATAATTGCATTGTTTCCTGTGCAATCGGCATTTTCTTTCAATCGCATTTACGTCAACGTAAACAATCCTACACCCGGTACCGGTACAAGTTGGGCGACCGCCTACAATGACCTGTCGGCAGCAATAGCCGCAGGAAATCAGGCAGATACATTCTGGGTGGCGCAGGGTACTTACCTGCCTACGGCTACTACGGATAGAACGATTGCTTTTTCTCCGAAACCTTCTCAGGTGATCTATGGAGGGTTTATCGGCACCGAGGTGTTGCTCTCGCAGCGAAACTGGAAGACGAATGTCACCATTCTAAGTGGGGATATTGGAACGTCCGGTATCGCGTCGGACAACTCGTACAATGTAGTGCGTATCATCAACGCTACTGTCGATGGTGTTACGATCAGGGATGGTCAGGGAGATTATGGTTTTCCTGCCCTGACGGCGAATCAATATAATACAGGGGCGGGCGTGAGTCTGTATGCAGATGCATCGGCATCGGCTGTGGCGGCGATTGTCGCAAATTGCACGTTTACAAATAACTATGCGATATATGGAGCAGGGTTAGGTGTGTTAGGCATTACTTCGGGTAGCGCCCAACCTTATCTGGCTACCAAGGTGTCAAAGTGTATATTCATAGGGAATACCGCCAATACAGCGGGTGGGGCTATCTCTGTTACTTATGAGGGTGCCTGCTGGGGAAATGATTATACTGACAACAGTATCTTCATTGGGAATACGGTTACTTCCGGACAAGGTTCAGTGATTGCCAATATACTGGATGGTACCACTACTGCACACAGGCCCTGGATGGACAATGTCGTGTTTTGGGCAAATGGTGAAAACCTGGCCTACAACTCTCTCGCTAATGGAGCGACTGGCGGACCTTACATAGAATTTGCCATCGTGTGGAGAAACGGTGCTAAGTATGGAGCTTCCAACTTTAGTGATGCGAATATCACCTGGCATGACAGTGACATTTATGTGGATGATGCGGGTCTGCCTGCCAACAATATCAACAGTGATCCACAATTTGTAGATGCATCGAATTATGATTTTCATGTGGCGCCTTGTTCACCTGTCATAGATGCAACTATCCTGACTGCTGTGGGTAGCAGCACGACGGATTATGGTGGTAACCCACGTGTAGTGAATACTGTAGATATGGGTATCTATGAATCTACAAAGACGATCTCCACTGCGCCTACGGCCAGTCTGCAATACTTTTGCCAGAATATGGATGCTACGCCCCTTGTAGCTACGGGCGATAACCTGCTATGGTATACTGCCGCAACAGGTGGTACGGGGTCTTCAACCGCACCTACACCGGTTACAACCGCTTCAGGATATTTGTATTACTATGTAACACAAACCACGGCCGGGGCTTGTGAGAGTGACCGTACGATGGTGACAGCCTATGTAAGAGCGCAACCTGCGGCACCGGTGGTAACTGATGTAGCTTACTGTAGGTATGCAACAGCATCGGCACTGACAGCGACAGGTACGGATTTAAAATGGTATACAGCGGAAACAGGTGGTACGGCACTCAGCACCGCACCAGTTCCGGCTACAACAGTGATCGGTGTATCTTATTATTACGTATCGCAGACGGTGGGTTGTGAAAGTGATCGTGCGCCGTTGCAGGTACTTGTAAACGGAATTCCTGCGGGACCAGCAGTATCAGATGTGACCTATTGTATCGGTTCAACAGCCGCACCATTGACAGCTACTGGTAGTAACCTGCTATGGTATACGACATCAACAGGTGGTACAGGATCTGCAACAGCACCTACTCCATCTACAGCTGTAAATGGTACCACTACCTATTATGTGACACAGAATCCCGGATGTGAAAGTAGCCGTTCTGCACTGACAGTGACCATAGGTAGTCAGGCGACACCACCGATTGTGAATGACTTTACTTATTGTCAGAATGTGGCAGCGCCAGCGTTGACAGCATCAGGTACAAACTTATTGTGGTACACATCTGCTACAGGTGGTACAGGTACGTCTGTTGCACCTGCGGTGAATACAGGTACTTTAGGTACGACTTACTATTGGGTCACACAGCAGGATGCGGGTGGTTGTGAGAGTGAACGATCAGAACTGTCAGTAACCATTCTGGCACAGGCACAACCACCAGTGGTGAGTAACCTGGATTATTGTCTGAACCAGTCAGTGCCGCAACTGACAGCAACGGGTACAAATTTGAAATGGTATACAGTTGCTACAGGTGGTACGGGGTCTTCAACAGCACCGATACCAGTTACATTATCAGTAGGGTCTACTACCTATTATGTATCGCAGACTACAGGTTGTGAAAGTGATCGTGCTGCACTGACAGTGACGGTAACTACGTCTACATCACCAGTAGTAACGCCATTGACTCTATGTCAGTATTCATCAGCAACATCGCTTACAGCAGAAGGTACTAATTTACTGTGGTATACGGCTGCTACCGGTGGTACGGGTTCTTCAACAGCACCCATACCTTCAACACTGGTAACTGGTTCGACAACGTATTATGTGAGTCAGACGGATGGATGTGAAAGTGCGCGGGCACCAATGACGGTGACAGTGAAGCAAAGTCCGATCGCTGATTTTACGACGAGCGGTGGTTGTGCAGGTACACCGATGACAGTGACACTGGTACCTGCGGAGTCGAAGACAGCTTTTTATACCTGGAATTTTTATAATGCAGTGAGTGTAAGTGGAGATGATCCGGGGCCATATCAGGTGTTGTGGCATGATCCGGGAGCGTATACAGTTTTATTGATGGCGTATGATGGTCAGTGTGAAACGAAGGTAGAAAAAGTGGTATCGGTAGGAGTGGCACCGGAAATTCAGGTGACACCATCCGCGGGGATGTATTGCATCAATGATACGGTGACATTAAGAGCAAGTGGTGCATCGACGTATGAGTGGAGTCCGGCCACGAATTTATCTGCTGTTACCGGTGCTGGTATTCTCGCTACTTTCAGGGGAGATGCAACTTATACAGTAACGGGTACGGATGCCGGTGGTTGTGTGGGTACGGCAGAAGTACATTTGAATCTGAGTCCTGATTGTAAGATATATTACATGCTGCCTACGGCGTTTTCGCCGAATGGGGATGGGAAGAATGATGTGTTTAGGGCGAAGACTTCCGATTTGCCGGTGGTGTTTGTGATGAGGGTGTATAATAGAGTAGGACAGTTGGTGTTTGAATCGCATGATGTAAATACCGGATGGGCTGGTATGCAGAAGGGGCAGCAGGCGGCGTTAGGAGCGTATGTGTATATGATTAGTGCGGTAACATCGGAGGGGAAGCATATAGAGCAATCAGGTAGTGTGGTGTTAACGAGGTAATATTTAAGATATTGGTATTTTTAATAAGCTGACATTAATAAGCCGGCCGCAGGCCATGGATAGCTAAAGAGCGTTTTTACCAAAGGTAAAAGCGCTCTTTGACTATTTAGAAGTTGTTGGATTATACCCATATTGCTTTTTAAAAGCAAAAGAAAAATGTGACAAATCAGAGATGGATTTGAACGGCTTTTCATCCACAGGGTACTTGGTTAGTCTGCACAGGTGATTGCGGGGAATGAGGACTGTATCACCGCTGGTATACACTTTCTCCTGAGTGCCGTAATGAATAAGAAGTTCGCTATAGGGTAGGGGTTGGTTTGTTTAAAAGGCGTAATTGGTTTGTTTAAAAGTCGGGGGTAAAGGGTAAAAGATCATAATTATTGGAGAATTAAAGTCTGTTTCTTTCCCTGGTTGTTAAAAGTCGATTTCTTTAGCGACCTGTTACTATCGGCTCTACAAGTCAATTTCTTCAGAAGGATCCCAGAAGATGTTTCTAAAATTCACCACTTTATCATTCTTTATTTCCACGCCTTCTTTTTCCAAAAGTTTTCGGCGAACAGCAACATGCCTTGGGTCACCGGTCAGATATCCCTGGCTATTGACCACTCTCTGAAAAGGCACAGGCTTTTTTTCTTCATTTACAAGTCCCATAGCACGTCCTACCATGCGGGAAAGGTTGCCTTTACCAAGGGCTTTGGCGATGGCGCCATAAGAGGTAACACGGCCTTTGGGAATGGCGCGGGCGATGTCGAAGACGAGTTTGTTGAAGTCCGGATCGTTTTGCATTTTTCAAATGTAGGAAACCTGGGGTAATTCACCCAGCTTAGGGATTGTAAAAATTCTTAATCAGCAACCTAAGATAATTTACCCACCGGTTCAAAAGCAAATTCATTTAGTCATTCAAAAAGAATAATGTTGCTGATTTTGATTTCTCAAATAGATAAAAAATAATTTCTCAAATAGATAAGAAATAGTTACCCATATACCTCTACAAATAGAAAGCATTAATAATTCATCCGGGTTACCATTAATAAAATGATTTTTCAAAACAATTTTTTAATTGTAAATTATACAATTAATTCTCACGTTTATGAAAACCAAATTAACCCTTATTGCAAGCGCCATGCTTGCCTTCGCCTGCAATAAAGAGCAGGCAGATCTGTCGTCACTCAAATTGAACAACTCCACTGCTGTAGTAGCTGTAGCCGTTGCCTCCAGTGATTTCAAAGGCGTCAACTGGGCGGATAGCAGGGACAACTTTGCAGATGATGCACTGATCCTTTCCGGCACTGTCTCTACTGATACCTACGCCAGTATGCAAACAAAGGCCGATTACATTCTCAACGGCTTTGTTTCCGCCGGCGCGAACACCGTGCGGCTACCGGTCAATCCTTCTACAGTAGTGAGTTCTTTCTGGTCTACTTACAAAGGCGCTATCGACAAAGCGACCTCCAAAAACATGAAAGTTCTATTAGGCTATTGGGAAGGATCTTCCTCCCGTGATGGCCTAATTGACAACACCACCACATTTTGGCAAATGTGGGACACGATTGTCGCTAATTACAGATCTAACACACTGGTGTATTTTGAGTGCTTCAATGAACCGCATGGGTATAGTGCGAGTGATTTGAAGACGCTCTACAATACATTTGTAACCAGGTACCCTGGCGTACCTAAAAACAGGTTTGTATTGGATGGGGTAGGGTATTCTTCCGATGTGAATACCATTGGCGCAGATACCCGCTTTGACAGTTGTTTGCTCTCTTTTCACGACTACACCTGGTTTGAATCCAGCAAAACTACCACTGCTGATTGGGAACAACCGGTGAAATCATTGTCTTATCCAACAAGAACGATCGTTACTGAATTTGGTACGGTCATGACAGATGGTACGAATTACACCGGAGCGCCGGGTTCCAATGTAAACAACACTTACCTGCAAGGTATGACCAATTCACTTCATGATCTGGGTGTAGGTTGTGTATACTGGCCAGGATTAAGAACAGGGGATACTTACAGCATGTTTACTTCCACTGGTTCTGCATTGACGACTAACAATACTTCTGGTCTGACCCGCCTGAAATACGCATGGGGTACAGGAACCATTACTCCTCCGTATGCATCATTTACTTCCGGTACTTATTACAAAGTTATTAACAAGAATAGTAGTAAAGCATTGGAAGTATACAATCAATCTACTGCTAATAGCGCTGCTATTGACCAGTGGGATTATTGGGGTGGTGCGAATCAGCAGTGGACATTCAATGCACTGGGTAGTAATTATCAGTCTATCATCAATAAGAATAGTGCAAAGGCGCTGGATGTAAATGGCGCTTCTACGACTGCGGGTACAGGAATTATTCAGTATGATTATTCAGGTGGTACGAACCAGCAGTGGCAGGTAATTGATATTGGGTTTGGGTATTATAAAATACTAAATAGGAATAGTGGGTTTGCAGTGGATGTAAATGCGGCGTCTACGACGAATGGCGCGGGTATTATACAGTGGAACTGGAATAGCGGAGCGAATCAGCAGTGGCAGATAACGGCGTTATAAGGTGGTCATTAAATAATAACAAGAGGTGCGTAAGATGTAAGTTTTACGTGCCTCTTGTGTTTTCAGAAAAGTAGTTTCCCGAAAAATTGCAGTGTATTTTAATCACTCGTACCTCCCAGAAACCGTCATAGTTATCTCCGGCCATAGACCTTCACCCATTTCTTCAATCGCTTTATTTTCTTCTTTTTAAACTGCCCCGGCATCATCCTCCATTTCCAGTTTTTATTACTCCCCGAAGGATGATTCATCCTCGCATCACCAGACAGCTCCAACACATCCTGCATAGGCAAAATCACAATATCTGCTATAGAAGAATAAGCCATCCTTGATAAAATACGCGCCACTTTTTTAGGCGCTATTTTCAACCCTGTATATTCCCGGAAGTTTAATCTTGTTTTGCGATCCGCATCTTCCTCATACCATCCACGGGAAGTATTATTATCATGCGTACCCGTTACTGCCACCACATTCGAAATAAAATGATGCGGTGCATGATCACTTTCCGGCATATCCTTCCCAAAACCAAACTGCAACACCCGCATACCTTTCAAATTGAATTGTTCCTGCAAGGCCCTCACAGGTGCATCGATAGTACCCAAATCTTCTGCAATAAAAGGCATGGTAGGAAACAGTGCTTTAAATTTTTCAAACAAATCCGCTCCCGGACCCGGTTTCCATTGCCCATTCACAGCCGTGGGTTCACCAGCAGGAATTTCCCAATAAGCAGAAAAGGCACGGAAGTGATCAAGACGAATAATATCAAATCTTTCCAGATTGCGTTTTATTCTACGTATCCACCAACTGTAATTATCTGCTTTGAGCGCATCCCAGTCGTACACAGGTACATTCCAGCATTGCCCTGTCTCACTAAAATAATCCGGTGGCACCCCACCTACACCATTGAGATTAAAGTACGCAGGATGGGCTTTTACATCGCAGGCATTGCCATGCATATAAAAGGGAAGGTCCCCAAAGAGTAGAATTCCTTTGTCATTGCAATAGGATTTGAGCGCTACCCATTGCTGGTCAAATTTAAATTGATACCATTTCTCACGTTGAATATCTGTAAACTCATCGAGCCAATGTGCCTGTTCCCTGCAATAATTTTCGAAGGCCGATTGATCTTGTGTCTGTACGAAATTCAGGTAAGCGATTTCCAGTAACGCTCCTTTGACAGGAATAGCTTTTGCAAAATCAACCTGGTCCGAAACAGACAAGTGACACTTGCTGAGTTGGGCAGGGGTGAGTAAACCTTCTTTGGCCAGCAATTCCGGGCTTATCAATAATGGTTCGCCTGCCATACTGCTGATTGGGCTGTAGGGAGACAAATGTTCCGGATGCAAAGGATTGACAGGCAGTACCTGCCAATAACGTTGCCTGGCCAGGTGTAGCTGATCTGCAAAGTGATAAGCGGATGGGCCTAAATCGCCGGCGCCAAAAGGCCCGGGTAGAGAAGTAATATGTAGAAGTATACCGGCACTACGTTGTGAAATAGTTGTCATATGCAAATGTACAGCTACTTCTGTGCCAGTCCGGTTATGGAGATATTACTACGTGTATTTGTATTAAAAGGAGTAGGCATACATCTACCTATCCGCGGATATCTATGATGAGGAAATTAAATTATTCTTGATTTGAAGTAACCTGTTTTGGTGAATCTGCGGAATGAGGAAATTAAATTATTGGTACGAATCCACTTATTTGACGTGTAGGAACTGCAATCAGATCGTGATTAAAGGCATGTGCATCTCCGTGACATGGCTAATCAAAAGCCTGTCATCTCCCTGAGCACGTGAACCCTATTTTTATTTAGTATAAATCGACGGATCAAACTTATACAGATGTGGCGCCTTGTGCGCCCCCCCTGTCTTTGCCTCCCCTTGTTTAATCAGGATATTCTCCTTCATAATCTTCCTGTAAAAATTCCCCCTGTTAAACTTCTGATTCATAATCTTCTCATACAGGGCTTGCAGTTGTGGCAAGGTAAAGATCTCAGGCAGCAGGTTGTACCCAATCGGTTTGTGATACAGCTGATCCCGCAGTTTCTCAAGGGCCTTATCGATGATCTGGCGATGGTCCATGACCATTTCGGGCAATTCGTAAACCGGCATCCATTCGCAGGCATCACTAAACATATCAGGAACTGGTGTGACCTGTGACTGGTCTATTACCGCATAATAACCAATGGTAATAAAACGCATCTTATGCCACAGGTTATCATCGTACGCTGCAAAATAATCTTCGGAGCGGTTAGGTTCTCCGAATACCCCAAATACTTCCAGAAACACCTTCTCTGCACCACTTCGTTCGAAGAGGATCCGCTTCGCTGCATCATCAATCGATTCCGTTTTTTGAATATAACCGCCGGGGAGGATCCAGCTGTTATCTCCTTTCATTTTTGCCAACAGTACATTGAAACTGCCCTGGTGATAGCCAAAAACCACGCAGTCGACAGATAGGTGAGGTAGGGCATTTTTCCATAACGCCTCGCTGGCTTTTTCAATCTCAGTATTCCGCATATGACAAAGATAAATAGATTTAACATTAGTGATGATCTTACCCGGGGAAATGCCTGATTCTCGTTTCCATGGCAAGGAAACTTATATGATTTTGAAAGTTTTTGCCCTTTTTTTGACAAAAAATGATTCAGATAGGTGTATGTTTGTGTTTTGCCAACTTTAACAATGAAACGTAAGTCCGGGTTATGAACAATCATAAGAAAGGAAACAATGCAATTCCACTGATCACGATCACGTTATTGTTTTTTATGTGGGGATTTATCACGTGTATGAACGATATTTTGATCCCTTACCTGAAAGAGTTGTTCCAGCTCACATTCTTTAAATCGATGCTGGTTCAGTTTGCGTTCTTTGGCGCATATTTTATCGGTTCGCTGATCTATTTCATTATTTCCTATTACAACGGGGACCCTGTAAATAAAGTGGGGTACAAGAAGGGGATAATCTTTGGTATTATCCTGTCAGCGCTGGGCTGCGTATTATTCCTGCCAGCTGCTACATATGGTGTATATGGTCTGTTCCTGAGCGCATTGTTTGTGCTTGGTTTGGGCTTCACTGTATTGCAGATTACCGCGAATGCCTATGTATCACTGCTGGGGCCGGAAGATAGTGCTTCCAGCCGGTTGAACCTCACACAGGCGTTTAACTCATTCGGTACTACGATAGCGCCAATATTAGGTGGTCACCTGATATTTGAACTGTTCAAGGATCCCAATGGTGGTTTCAGTGCCGCAGCAACGAGAATTCCTTACCTGATCTTTGCAGGTATCCTCTTGCTTGTAGCGCTGCTGATCTGGCGTGTAAAACTGCCTGCATTTGCAGTAGATGAAGAAAACCAACCGAAAGGATTGGGTGTATTACAGTTTCCGCAGCTGAAAAGAGGTGTGCTTTCCATCTTCTGTTATGTAGGTGGTGAAGTAGCCGTGGGTAGTTTTATGATCAGTTTCCTGGGTCTGCAGGATATCGCTGGTCTGCCGGAAACTGAAGCGAAGAAATACCTGGCTTTGTATTGGGGTGGTGCAATGATAGGCCGTTTCGTAGGTGCTATTTCCCTGAGCCATACCATGAGCCAGGCAAGGAAAGCAGCGTATATGCTGGTAACAGCACTGGCGGTATTTGTGGTGATTTACCTGTTGGTAGGTATGCCATTTGACCAGATCGCGTTCTTCCTCATCTTTATTGCACTCAACTTTGTAGGATTCCTGGTGGGCCGTTCTGCTCCTGCCCGTACATTGGTTATTTTCTCTCTGGTCAATATGTTCCTGCTGGCATCTGCCATCATTAACAAGGGAGAGATTGCGATGTTCAGCATTGTAGGTATCGGTATCTTCAACTCCATCATGTTCTCCAATATTTACACACTGGCGATTGCCAAGCTGGGTACTTATACCAGTCAGGGTTCATCTCTGTTAGTGATGGCTATTCTGGGTGGTGCGATTATGCCTGTGATACAGGGTGCACTGGCAGATGCGATTGGGGTACAATATGCATTGGTAGTGCCGCTTGTTTGTTATGGAGTAGTGCTGAGTTTTGGTGTGTATTGTATGAGGCGGTTTAAGAATCTGGAAATGACATCAGTGAAGTCAGGACACTAAGGTAGACTGACTGCAGGATATAGATAAGCGTCCCTCGTTTTGAGGGGCGCTTTTTTTATGATGATGCAGTTGTTGCAAAGTGTAATAAATAATACCGAACATCCCCCCAAAACCTATACTGAATGCCCATGCACCCATATGATCATATGGGTTGAACAAATGATCCGCTATGGTGAATAACAATGCTTCCGGATTGGTCACAGCATCCCAGCTGTTGAACCGCAAAAACCTGCCAATATACACTCCATATCCACATAGAATGAAGCTGACAACCACGATCACTTTTACCCACAGCCCTTTCACATGAAGAGACAAAAAATGTTCTACCTGCATTAGAGAAATGATTCCCAGCAACAAGCCGTTCCAGGCTGCTGAAGAGACGATGAGGAGATCGAACCACTGTGGAACAGGCGGTCTTTCCTGAAAGTGAAAGAGATCCGTGATCATGTACGGTGCATTGGGGAAAAATACCAGCCAGCAAGCCAGCACACCGACAGTACGGAGATTGATACCGGACAATCTGGCCAATTTACGACTGAATATCAGGGGTAATACACCCAAAAATGTGTTCCAGATATAGAATAAATAGAAATATTCATGATAGCGGAGAACGCGTGCGACGAGGAGTGCCATCGTAAAAGCAATGGCAATACCCAGCATTTTTTCGAGTGGGGAGATTCTTTTCAACATAATGGTCAGGTTATTCATGCTCAATTTACTGTTTTTGGCTGCAGTGATAGTACATAGGCATAGCAGGGATGCGGGATGGGAGCGGATTCTTTGAAGGGTAGGTACACTGCCTGTCCGGGTCGCTCTACCATAAGTTCAGTAAGGTGTTTACTGGCATTCGTTGACCGCAACCAACCTCCTAAGCAGGTAGCAATTATTTACTGGCATTATCCAGCAATCCCAGATCTTCCGCATCCAGCTGTAAAGCCGGTGCCGCCACCAGAGTTTCCAGCTGATGTTGGCTTGTAGCACTCACGATCGGAGCTGCAATGGTTGGTTGCGCCAGCAACCATGCCAGTGCAACAGTTGCAGGTTTAGAATTATGTTTAGCCGCTACTTTGTCCAGTGCATGTAATACCCCAATACCTTTTGCATCCAGGTATTTCCTCACTCCTTCACCACGCACACTTTTCTTAAAATCTTCCTCAGAACGGTATTTACCTGTCAGGAAACCTGCTGCCAGTGACCAGTAAGGCATTACACTCAAACCATACTGCTGTGCAATAGGTTGGTATTTTGTTTCAAAATTTGCACGCTCTACCAGGTTGTAATGTGGCTGTAAAGCCTGGTAACGGGGTAAACCCTTTTCTTCTGCCAGTTTCAGGGACGCTGTCAGGCGCTCCGGTGTCAGGTTGGAAGCCGCAATGTACTTTACTTTACCAGCTTTGATAATTTCATCGTAGGCAGACAATGTCTCTTCTAAAGGAGTCACATTATCATCAAAGTGTGTATAGTACAAATCAATATGATCTGTTTGTAAACGTTGCAATGACTCATCAACTGATTTCAGGATGTGTGCCCTGCTCACATCTTCTTTATGTTCTTTGTTCTGAGAACCTACTTTGGTAGCGATGACAACCTTATCGCGGTTGTTGCGCGCCTTCATCCATTTACCAATGATGGCTTCTGATTCACCACCTTTATTGCCTTCTACCCACCAGGAATAAGTATCCGCAGTATCAATGAAATTAAAGCCGGCATTGACAAAAGCATCTAATATTTCAAATGATTGTTTTTCGTCTAAAGTCCAGCCAAATACGTTACCACCAAAGTTGATTGGAGCTATCTGTAAATCTGTTTTCCCAATAGTTATCTTTTTCATCTGTCATCAATTTGAGAGGATAAAAATACCCCTAATAGCGACCGCAGGGTTTGTAAAATGGGGGCAATTAATTGTATATTTCTTTTACTTTTGTTTATTATGAGTTTTTTAACAGCAACAGGGATCCGTAAACAGGAGAATGGCGAATGGGTATTAAAGGGTATTAATTTTTCGCAGGAGAAGCACCAGCAGATTGCTATTGTAGGGGCCTCCGGTTCCGGGAAAAGTACCTTACTGAAGATTGTAGCCGGATTGATGCAGACAGATGAAGGTGAAGTACGATTTGAAGGTACGCGGGTAAAAGGCCCACACGAAAGACTGCTTCCCGGCGAACCTGGTATTGCT
The DNA here is from genome assembly GCF_001975825.1 of [Flexibacter] sp. ATCC 35208. GTDB lineage: Bacteria > Bacteroidota > Bacteroidia > Chitinophagales > Chitinophagaceae > Chitinophaga. The sequence continues at coordinate 183,262 of NZ_MTKN01000002.1, read as the reverse complement.
TACCTGAGTCAGCATTATGAACTGAGATTGAACTACAGGGTAGAGCAGGTGCTGGAATATGCCAATAAGATGACGGATGACGAAGCAGACGAACTCTATAGCATATGCAGGATCAATCACCTGATGAAGAGAAGAACCGATCAGCTCTCAGGTGGGGAAAAACAACGAGTGGCTATGGCCCGGTTGTTAATTGGTAATCCTACATTATTCCTGTTGGATGAGCCTTTCTCCAACCTGGATTATTCACATAAAGAGATCCTGAAAACGGTGATCAGGGAAATCGGAGAAAAGCTGGACCTGACCTGTCTGCTTGTATCACATGATCCACAGGATACACTGTCATGGGCAGATGAAATACTGGTGGTGAAAGATGGTTTGATTGTGCAGAAAGGCACGCCGATTGATGTATACAATCATCCTGTGGATGAATATACGGCAGCGTTGTTTGGTCCTTATAATCTGGTTGATGCGAAGGTGCTGGAGCTGACAGGCGAAGAGCAAGCATTTATTCGCCCCGAGAATTTGCAGTTTGCATATAAATCCGGGATCAAAGGCATTGTAGAAGCAGTAGATTATATGGGGAGTGCGTATGAGGTGCGTGTAAAGGTTCCGGGAGGTTCCCTGTTGGTCAGAACACCTACTGATGTACTGACTAAAAAGGGGAGCACTGTATATCTCACTATTAAACCTGATAGTATATGGCGTCTTTAGACAAGTTTAACTCCAAAGAAAGATTTTCTGACAGGGTAGACAACTACAAAAAATACCGTCCTACCTATCCGGATTCGTTACTTGATTTTTTGCAGGCAAAAGGTGGGCTTACCAGTGATGCAACAGTGGCAGATATTGGTTCCGGTACAGGTATTCTGACGGAATTATTATTAAAAAAAGGTTGGACGGTGTATGCGATAGAGCCGAATGCAAAGATGCGTGAGGCGGCAGAAGCACAGTTGAATGACTATCCCAATTTTTCTTCTCTCACTGGTTCAGGGGAGGCGACTGGGTTACCAGATCAGTCAGTACAACTGATTACAGTGGCGCAGGCTTTTCACTGGATAGATCCTGTGTTGGCGCGGAAAGAGTTTGATCGTATCTTATTACCTGATGGGCATATAGCGTTGCTGTGGAATTTGCGTACGCTGGATTCTCCGTTTGACAAAGGGTATGAAGATATTAAGGCGAAGTATGGAACGGATTATCATGAGATCCGGAAGGCACATGAGCCGGAGCTGACGGCGTTTTTTGCACCTGCCACGATGGATGTACACTACTTCAGGCATAGCCAGCAGCTGGACTTTGAGGGATTGAAAGGGCAGGTGTTAAGTTCTTCTTATATGCCGCAACCAGGGCAGAAAAATTATGAGGAGATGATGGAAGCGCTGACAGAGTTGTTTGAGGTGAATCAGCGGGATGGTGAAGTGACGATTACTTATGATACGAAGTTGTACATCAATAAATAGCTGTACATCCGCAATAAAATATGCATAAATGGGGGAATTCACTAATTCTCAGAAAACGATAGCGCCTGCCGCAGGAGAACCCGCAGCAGGCATTACATCTTTTTAACGCTCTTCTTTTAAAGACCACCCGGTCTTTAATCCAATTACAAAAATCACCAGCAGGAATTCACCCACTGCCAGCAATATATCGCCTGGTACTCTTAACCAGCGGAGTTTTGCGAAACCAGGATCTCCTATGCCGGGCGGGTCACTACATGTTGCATGACGGCCGATATTTTTTGTGCCCTGTTTTTAGCTGCCTGTGCGGTTTCGCCGGCGAACAGTTCATCTATGGTTTGCTGAAAGATGGAGAGCCAGGTGTTGAAATGCACAGTGTCGATAGCCATTCCGCGGTGTACACTCATTGGATCGCCCTCGTACTTTCTGGTACAGAGGAGGAGTGTACTCCAGAAGTTACATAGTTTCTGCAGGTGGGTATCCCAGTCTTTGATGCGGGCGTTGAAGATGGGACCTATGGTGTTGTCCTCTCTTACCCGGGCATAGAAGGTATGCACCATGAGTTGTATGTCTTCTTCAGTTGTAATATCGGTCAGCATAATTTAATACCTTTTTGTCTTTTATTAGTATAAAAAAAATGTCAGCGTTTCAGGAACCCAATGTCTTTAGTGAGTTTTTCGTGAAACTCGTCCAGTCTGGTGTTGTTCAACATATTAGCCATATCTTCTCTGATTCTCTTGAACTCGTGGTGGATGGGACAGGGTTTGCTTTCTGAGCAATAATCCAGGCCGAGTCCGCAGCCGGAGAAGATCTTGTCGCCGTCAATGGCTTTGACGATGTTGGCGATAGAGCATTGGAGGGCTTTGTCATCCAGGTAAAAGCCGCCGGTGGGGCCTTTGAAGGAGAGGAGTAAGCCTTTCCTTGTAAGTTCCTGCAGGATTTTGGCGATGAAGTATTCAGGGGAGTCGATACCTGCAGCAATGTCCTTAACGCCGACTTTGACGTTATTTTTGGATTGCTGTGCAATATAGATCATTGCCCTGATGCCGTATTCGCAGGTTTTTGAGAACATATGGCAAAGATAGGGTGGAATTAATAAAAGATAAAAAAGTATTTTATTGGTAGTGTGTCATTTTGAATTTAGTCAAGCCGGCCGCAGGCCCATTCCGAATCTTCCACGCAGTTGCCTACGACAACTGCGTGGAAGATTCGGGTGATTTTTTAAAGAAAATTGAAATTGATACACTACTATTTTATTAGAAGGGGGCTAAATTGGATGGATGGACAAATTGAGGGCAGACAATAACAATATAAAAGGGTGATTTTATTTTTGAAAGCGTATGCTGTATTTTTAAGTGTAGCATTTACAACCAATTCCATGTTATATCGACTTTTGTTATCCTGTTTATTGATTTTTTGTTTGAAAACGAATGCGCAGCTGGTATGGAATACCCAAAGCCGGCATGCAGGAGAATCTATGCCTTGTGGAGGTGGAGATATTGGGTTGAATGTGTGGGTAGAAAAGGGGGATCTCCTATTTTATTTATCGCGCAGCGGTACATTTGATGAGAATAATGCAATGCTCAAGTTGGGGAGGGTAAGAGTACGCATAGAAGGCAGGCCATTTGACAAGGGGGATTTCAGGCAGGAGTTGCACTTGGAGGATGGGAGTGTGATTGTAAGTGGAGGTGGGGTACGCATAGTATTGTGGGTAGATGTATTTCATCCGGTTGTGCATGTGAGTATGGAAAGTAAAACAGCAGTGCGGATGAGTGCTGTTTATGAATCATGGAGATATGAGGATCATGTTATTACAGATGCGGTAGAGTGCAGGGCGAATTCATATAAAGAATTACAAGCTTTTCCGATTACGACTTATAAGGATACTGTTTCTTTTGTGGGAAATAGGGTACAGTTTTATCATCGCAACAGGGATGATAAGGAGGATATTTTTGATTATACAGTGAGGATGGAAGGAATGTCTGCGGTGAAGGATCAGTTATATAATCCTATCCGGCATAATACTTTTGGAGGAATTATGCAGGGGAAAGGGATGATAGCAGGGGGAAATACGGATGGCCAGTATGCAGATACAAAATATCGTGGGTGGGAATTGAGAACATCTAAGCAGGTCAAGTCGCAGGAAATAACGATCGGACTGCATGTAGCACAGACGAATACATCGAAGGATTGGGAAGAGGGGCTGTGGGCATTGATAAAGGAATCCAAACCTGTATCGAAATCTACATCGAAATCTCTATCGAACCCTGTATCGATAAAGATATCCATTGAGCCGTCTTTAGGGCGGAGACGCAGCATCAAATGGTGGAAACAATTCTGGAATCGTAGCTATATTCATATTGATAGTAAAGATGCTGCTGTTCGTACAATAGACCGTAATTATGAATTATTCCGTTATCAGTTAGCCTGCAATGCATTTGGTGAATGGCCTACAAAATTCAACGGCGGGTTATTCACATTTGATCCCTGTTATGTAGATAGCAGTAAACATTTTTCTCCTGACTTCAGGGCATGGGGTGGTGGTACTATGACCGCGCAAAATCAACGACTGGTTTATTTCCCCATGTTGAAAAACGGAGATGGAGAAATGTTAAAAGCACAATTTGATTTTTACATGCGCATGTTGCACAATGCATCTTTGCGTAGCAGGGTGTATTGGAACCATGTCGGGGCATGCTTTACAGAGCAGATAGAAAATTTTGGTCTGCCGAATGTAACGGAGTATCACCCGAAAAGACCGGCTGGTACTGACCCTGGTGTAGAATATAATAAGTGGTTGGAGTATGAATGGGAAACGGTGTTTGAGTTTTGTCTGATGATGCTGGATGAGCAGCGATATGATGGTGTGAACTTACAAAAATACCTGCCGTTTATAGATAGTTGTTTGTCTTTTTATGATGCACATTATCACAAATTCGATGCACAGGGGCATTATATATTTTATCCTACTTCTGCTGCTGAGACGTATAAGCTAACTTATAATTCCACTACTGTGATAGCAGCGATGCAGACGATTTTACAAAGATTGATAGTGGTTGCACCTGATCCAAAATGGGATACGATGTTAGCACATTTGCCACCCATTCCTTTTGGTGAATATGAAGGTCATACCACTATTTTGCCAGCAGAGAAATGGGAAAGAATTCAGAACAGGGAAACGCCACAACTTTATCCTGTATTTCCCTGGGGGATTTATGGCATTGGAAAACCAGGATTGGATACTGCTATTAATACTTATAAATACGATCCACAAGCAGTAGCGCAATGGGATTACGCAGGGTGGAAACAGTATTCCATCTTTGCTGCCAGATTGGGCATGACAGCAGATGCAGCGAAATTAAGTGTATTGAAATTTAAAGATGGGCCACATCGTTTTCCTACATTCTGGGGCCCGGGTTTTGACTGGACACCGGATCATAATTGGGGAGGATCTGCCATGATAGGGGTGCAGGAAATGCTGCTACAAACGGATGACAGGAAGATTTATTTATTACCCGCATGGCCGGGAGAGTGGGATGTATCTTTCAAATTGCATGCGCCTTATCAAACGACTGTGGAGGCAGTGGTGAAAGGGGGGAAGGTCGTGTCATTGAAAGTAACCCCGAAGGAAAGGGAGAAAGATGTTATTTATCCAGGCAGGGGGTATGATTGATCTGTGAAGGTAACTGCGGCGGCAAGGGAGAAGCATGTTGTTTACCCGGACAGGGGGTTGTGATTGATCTGTGAAAGTAACTCCGTTGGCAAGAGATAAAGATGTTATTTACCCGGAATGGGGTGGTGATTGATCTCTGAGGGTGTTCCTGGCGATAAGGACCTGGTCTATCCAAACTGGGGTGGCATATGATTTGATTTATATTATTTATCCCCAAATGGATAGCAAAAGATATGCAAAACGGTACGATGATCCAGTATTTCCACTGGTATACTTCCGCAGATGGCAGTTTATGGAAAGAAGTAAACAAAAATGCCAAAGCCTTAGCTGCGATGGGCATCAACGCTGTATGGCTTCCTCCTGCTTATAAAGGAGCAGATGGGGCTAACAGCCATGGATATGACACTTACGATAAGTACGACCTGGGCGAGTTTGATCAGAAAGGATCTGTACGTACCAGATTCGGTACCAAAGAAGAATATATTGCCGCCGCAAAAGCTATACATGATGCAGGGATGCAACTGTATGTGGATATAGTGGCCAATCATATGATAGGTGCAGATGAAACCGAGAGAGTGACAGTGCGGAAGGTAGATTTGGAAAACAGGAATGAATTCATTTCTGAGCCTTATGAAATAGAAGCCTACACTAAATTCACCTTTCCGGGCAGGAAAGGACAATATTCACAGTTTATATGGGATCACCGCTGTTTTACGGGGATCGACTATGCTGCAGATACGCAGGAGAGCGGGATCTTTACCATCCAGAACGAATATGGAGAAGGTTGGGAAGATATGGTGGATGATGAAAAAGGCAACTTCGATTACCTGATGGGTGCAGATGTGGAATTCCGGAATCCCGAGGTGAGGGAAGAGTTTAGAAGATGGGGAGAATGGTATTATAATACTGTGAAATTCGATGGATTCAGATTGGATGCTGTGAAGCACATTACCCCTGATTTTTTCAAGGGATGGCTGGAGCAGATGCGGCAGCATGCAGGGCGGGAAATGTTTACAGTAGGGGAGTATTGGGCACCTGGGCACCTGGATTTATTATTGAAATATATAGATGCTACAGAAGGTAGGATGTCATTGTTTGATTCTTCCCTGCATCAAAATTTGCATCATGCATCAAAGTGTGGAAAAGATTATGACCTGAGTAAAATACTGGATGATTCGCTGGTGGCCACCAAACCTTTTCTGGCGGTGACTGTAGCAGGAAATCATGATACGCAACCTTTGCAGGCGCTGGAGGCCCCCCTGGATGATTGGTTTAAACCACTTGCGTATGCATTGATCTTGTTGAGAGAGCATGGGTATCCATGTGTATTTTATGCGGATTTGTATGGAGCGGAGTATACCGATAAGGATGGGGAGGGGAATGATTGCCATATTTTGATCGCACCGGTATTAGGGTTGGATAAATTGATAAAGGCAAGGGATCAATATGCATATGGTATGCAGCGGGATTATTTTGACCATCCGAATTGTATTGGTTGGACGAGAGAGGGAGATGAGGAGCATGCAGGCGCTGGTTGTGCGGTGGTCATGTCGAATGGAGAAGAGGGGAATAAGCATATGGAAATAGGTCAACGGCATGCAGGGAAAAAATTCAGGGATATAACGGGTAGCAGGGAAGAGGAGATTACTGTGGGAGAGGATGGTTGGGCTGAATTTACCTGTGGAGCCGGATCGGTGGCTGTGTGGGCGGAAGCCAGATAGGAACGGAGGAAGCGGCGATGAATTAAAAGGTATACTGAAGCAAAAAGAAGTAAATAGAAAACGGAATTACGCTCAGGTAAATGGAAGTAAACTGAAGCAAAAATGGATAAATGGGAAACTGAATCATAATCAGTTAATAAGACGTAAACAAATTAAAGCCCCTGTAACCCCAGCCAATTATATGGAAGGTAACCCCCAAGGGCTAAAACTTTTTATCTTTACGCTCTCTAAACCTGAATTATGACCAAAATCCTTTGTCTCTCACTGGCGCTGTCATGCAGCATACTCAGCCATGTAAACGCACAAAATAAAGAATTTAAAAACGACGCACCCATTTCACCCAGCAGGATACTGAAAATCGACTCCGCTGTAGTGACCCATCATGAAGTCACTATCAAAGGCCAACGGGTTCCTTACTCAGCACAGGCAGGCAGCATGCCTATCTGGGATGAAGATGGGCGCCCACTGGCAGGGGTGTTCTACACTTATTACGAAAGGGAAGACATCAAGGATAAATCAAACCGCCCACTGGTCATCTCTTTCAATGGGGGCCCCGGCACCCCTTCTGTCTGGATGGAAATTGGTTATACCGGTCCCCGTCTCCTCAACATCGATGATGAAGGTTATCCTGTGCAGCCATTCGGTATGCGCGAAAACCCAAATTCCATACTGGATGTGGCAGATATCGTATACGTAGACCCTGTGAATACAGGTTATTCCCGTCCTGTGAGCAAAGATGTTCCTGGTTCCCGCTTCTACGGCGTAAATGCAGATATCAAATACCTGGCAGAATGGATCAACACTTTCGTAACCCGCAAAGGCCGTTGGGCTTCTCCTAAATTCCTGATCGGCGAAAGCTATGGTACTACCCGTGTATCTGGTTTAGCACTGGAACTGCAGGATGAACAATGGATGTACCTGAATGGTGTCGTGCTCGTATCACCAACCGATTTAGGCATTGAACGCAGTGGTCCGCTGGATCAGGCACTGAGCCTTCCTTATTATGCCGCTACTGCATGGTATCACAAAAAACTCCCTGCAGACCTGCAATCCAAAGATCTTAATGATGTATTGCCGGAAGTAGAAAACTTTACCATCAACGAACTGGTGCCTGCTATTTCAAAAGGCGGCTCTCTGGATGATGCACAACGTAAAGCACTGGCACAACGTATGAGCCGCTACAGCGGATTATCTGCACAGGTGTTCCTGGAAAATAACCTCATCGTTTCCTATAACTTATTCTGGAAAGAATTACTGCGTGACCAGGGTTATACCATTGGCCGCCTCGATTCAAGATACAAAGGTCTGGATAAGCAAAATGGGGGTAGCAGACCTGATTACAATGCAGAACTGACTGCATGGTTACAGGCTTTTACCCCTGCTATCAACATTTACCTGCGTGATGAACTGGAATATAAAACTGATCTGAAATATAACATGTTCGGACAGGTATGGCCATGGGATAACCAGAATAATAAGACTGGCGAAAACCTGCGTCAGGCAATTGCACAGAATCCTTTCCTGCACCTGTTGGTACAATCTGGTTACTATGACGGAGCCTGTGATTATTTCAATGCAAAGTATAGCATCTGGCAACTGGATCCAGGGGGTAAACTGAAAAGCCGTATCAAATGGGAAGGTTACAGAAGTGGACATATGATGTACCTGCGCAAGGACGATCTGGCTACTGCTACAGAGAACCTCAGGAAATTTATTAAAGAGGCGACACCAGCAAAGGGTACGCCTGCGAAATATGAATAACTTTTTTAAACAGACTGTATCATCATTACGATACAGTCTGTTTTTATTCGGTACCTGATGGAAACAGCCAGACCATTAATACACCCTTCTTTTTGAATCACTATGGAAAGACTGCTACAACATGTACAACGCTTTGTAGAATTAAACAGCGAGGAACAGGAGCTGTTATTATCCTGCATGAGATATGAAGAAGTGAGCAAGAAAACATATTTGCTCAAACAGGGCAAGATCTGCACAGGGAGATATTTTGTGATAAAAGGATTGTTGCGGCAATACATCGTCGGAGAAAACGACGCAGAGCAGATTACGCATTTTGCACTGGAAAACTGGTGGATAGCGGATTATGATAGTTTGGAAAGGCGACAGCCTTCGGAGTTTTGTATACAGGCTGTAGAGCTTACTGAATTACTGGTGCTGGATAAGGAAAAGGAAGATGAATTGTTTAGGCAGGTACCTAAAATGGAGCGGTATTTCAGATTGGTCTTACAGCGATCTTATGCGGCTTCTATGATGCGGATTAAGTATATTTTTACCACGAGTGGAGAGGAAAGATATAATCATTTTAATAGTTTGTTCCCGGAGTTTATACAGCGTATTCCCCAATATATGTTAGCTTCTTACCTCGGGTTTAGTGCAGAGTTCCTAAGTAAGATCAGGGCTAAGCGATCTTGAACTAGTTCAAGATTTTCAAGGGCAATTCTACCCCAACTTTGTGTCAACAACAAAAACAAATTGATATGCAAAACAGAATTGACATTAGTAAAGTAGAACCCGAAGCTTACAAAGTGATGATGGCTTTTGAGAAATATGTACATGGTACAAAGTTGACACCTATTCAACGCGAGTTGATAAAGATAAGAGCATCACAAATTAATGGTTGCGCGTATTGTCTGGATATGCATACGAAAGATGCAAGAAAGTTAGGCGAGACAGAGCAAAGGATTTATACATTATCAGCGTGGAGGGAAACTCCTTTTTTTACAGCAGAAGAAAGAGCGATACTGGCGCTGGTAGAGGAAGTAACGGAAATTAGTAAAGGGCATGTAAAGGATGAAACTTATGCAGCGGCAGCAAAGGTGTTGGATGACCAGACGATTGCGCAGGTGATCATGGCGACGATAGTGATTAATAGTTGGAACAGGATAGGAATAGCGACTAATATGCAGCCTGAGTGATAAAACGCCGAAATTCCAACGAATATCCAAACGGAATTGGCTTAAATTTATAGATGAAAACACTCATCACCCTCGAAGAAGTCGCATTCTTTTTCATTGCGCTTGTATCATTCCATCTACAGTCAGCCTACGTATGGTGGCTATTCCCCGCTTGTCTGCTGTTGCCTGACTTATCGATGGTCGCATACCTGGCAGGGCCAAAAGCAGGTGCATATGTATATAACTTCGTACATCACCGGGCAGTAGCATTTGTGATCTATTGTTTAGGATGGATGTCGCATAGTGAGTTGTGGTTGTTTGTAGGAATTATACTGTTTGCGCATTCTTCGATGGATAGGGTGTTTGGGTATGGGTTAAAGTATGTAACAGGATTTACAGATACACATTTAGGAAAGATAGGAAAACGCCCCTTGTAAGGGGCGTTTTCTATTATTTACCAAGCTGCCTTATTAAGAATTCAGCCGCTGCTTTATTGACCTTGACTTCATTGCTGTATTTCATCCAGTGATGCGTATCATCCGGAATACTCAGGATTTCGTAATACACACCTTTTTGCTCCAACCTGTTAATGAGATCGATACTTTGATTAAAGTTTACATTTCTGTCATCATCTGCATGAATCAATAACACAGGTGATGTCCATGTGTCAACATGTGCAACAGGCGATGATTGCCACGCTACTTTCTCCGCAGTATCAGCATCTGGTGCAGGGGTAGCAGTAGGAGGTGCGGAGAATTGCATCCGGTTATGCACCCCATGAATATCTACGCCAGCTGCAAATAATTTTGAATCCCTGCCTAATGCGTGAGCAGTGAGGAAGCCACCATAAGAACCTCCATAAATACCAATCCTTTTAGCATCTACCTGTGATTGTGCCGCCAGCCATTCTCCCGCAGCTTTCACATCCTGGTATTCGGAAGCACCTAATACCCCTGCACTGGCGGGTTTATGAAACTCATAGCCATAACCTATCCCCAACCTGTAATTGATGGCTAAAACAATGAACCCATTATCTACGAGGTATTGATTTAAAGCATAATCAATAGAATAATAATCCATCCAGTGCCAACCTAATACCATCTGGCGTTGAGGTCCGCCATGTACATATACAATGGCAGGCTTCCTGGCAGGACCACCTGCAGGTTGATATAATTGTGCATGAACAGGTGTTCCATCAGGTGCTTTGAAGATCACCTGTGTAGGTGTAACCAGTTTTACAGATGGGAAATCTGTAGGAAGAAGAGAGGCGCCTATCAATGCAGGTTTCCCCTTTCCAAAAGGCATCTTTGCGGCGAGCAGGGGTTGCTGTGCATTGGAAGTAAATAAGATCACAGTTTGTGCATCGCCTGTTACTACAGGATAAGTTTCAATGCCATCACCAGTAGTGAGCATTTCCATCGCTGCTTTATCAACAGGTACCCGGGCTATGTGGCGCCGGTCTATATCCTGTGGAGAGGGGCCATTGTTCGCACTAAACACCAGCCATTTTTTATCGGCCGTCAGCGAGATCTGTTCGCACATAAAGTTGCCGGGTGTGAGTAAAAGCGGTGTACCACCAGTACCTGGAATCGAATAGAGATGAGGCCATCCATCATGATAAGACAGGAAAGTCACCCGGTTATTCGCTCCCCAATGCAGGTTGGTCGCGCCATCGGTAGTGGGAACAGAACCACTTAATGTAGTAGGTGCTTTCCACAGTAATGTTGAATTCCCATCACTGATATTGGCCGTCCTTATTTCCCACGGTTTATGACGGCGGGGCAGGATAGAATCTGTTGCACCGCCTGTACCCGGTGTCCGGACAAAGGCAATCTGCTGCCCATCCGGCGACCAGCGGGGGGAATTATCCTGTGAAAACCCGGGTGAGATCCATTGAATAGGAGTGGTAGGATTTGTATAAACACCAATAAAACTATGACCACTACGATCAGATACAAAAGCGAGTTTGCTACCATCGGGCGACCATTCCAGCGAGCTACTGGTACCTTTGATACTGAATAAAACCTTTGCAGGTGCAGAGCCATCGACGGCTACGATGTATACCAGTCCTCCTTTTACGAAGGCAACGCTGTCACTGTGCGGTGACAGGGCCGGAAAATCCCCATCAGACAATACTTTGGCAGGACCGCCATCAAATGGGACAGACCAGATCTCAGTTTTTGGAGGTATAGGATCATGTGCAGGATTGACAGGGTTGAAACCGTCTCTGCCGCTATGATCGCCGCCCCGGCTATACACGACCCATTTACCATTGTCAGATATGGAGAGGCTGGTTATTTCCTGTCCATCATCCTGTGTATAGTTGCTAAGTTTGCGGGGAGAAAAGTCAGGCCCGGTGGCCACATATACATTTCTTTTTCCCTGTTCATTTACAGCCCATGCCACTTTAGAACCCTGTGCCGAAGCAGTGAGTTCAGAAGGAAAGGGGTAAGCAGTAACGGCTTCCATGGTATAATGTTGGCCATAGGCCATGGATGCGAAGCAAAAATAAAAAGCTGTTAGTAAAGATGGTTTGTGCATGCATTATCTGGTTTACAATGGTGGGTAGGATGGTGGTGGGGCTAAGATAATGTCAATTTTTAAAAAATGCAGCTAAACATCGCTGAAGCATCATACATCAGCGATGTTTAGTCGGAACTGCAATGTTTTAAGCAAAAACCAATTACACTGGAATTAAGATTTTTGTTGCTGAATAATGTTCCTGATCACGAATTCGGTGAGTGCGTTACGACCGGAAACACCTAGTTTTCCGGCAATTCTGTAGCGATGATTCTCGATTGTGCGGATAGACACGCCTAGTTCGTCAGCCATTTGCCTGGTACTTTTACCTTCAGCGATCATTTTAATGATCCTGTTTTCTGCCTTACCCAATCTGTGATACAAAGTTTGCTGAGCAGTGTTGGGATTGGCCAGAGAGACGGTGCTGGTTTCTTCAGGAGGTCTGACGTGGTTAAATTTGGCGAAGCGACCCAGGCGGGAGCGGATGCTGAGGAGCAGGTCCCGTTTCCTGAAGGGTCTGGCCAGGTAATCGTCGGCGCCGAGGTTCATGGCCATACGCATCTCCTGTCGGTTATCCCGCAAGCTGATGAATATGAGTGGGATGTGATCATAAGCCGGATCATTTCTGAGGGCCATAATAAAATGGTGGCCTCCGGTACCGCGTAAGTGGGCACCACAAATGATAAGGTCTGGTTGATGGTTCTGACAGATGATGATCCCTTCTTCCTCTGACGCGGCTGTGTATGTGTCATATGATTGTGATACAAGTAACTGCCGCGTTTGCCTTACAAATACCTGGTCTTCATCTACAAGTAATATTTTATAGACTGCAGTGTTCATTAGAAAAGTTGATATACAGGTATGAAAAATTTAACAGGCGAAACTTCAAAGGTTTGCCTGCTCATGCCTGGGTAAATAAATGGGGACAGAAACTGAGTCTTGATAGCGCATAACGCCCGAAAAAAACGGTGTAATCGTGTACATCTTTACTTGGTTAATATTAAGTTTTTACCTCCGGTGATATGCAGATAGAAACGGGCTTTTTTTAGCGCCTTTCGGATCTGCCTCCATCAGTTGATATAGTCAGGTTTCTTTCGAAAAAGATATGGGAGTGGTCTTTCTTCTGCGTAAATATGTATGAAATAACGGGTGTGACTTCAAGGAATACTATCGCATACCTGTAAAATAAGCGCTAGTACTCAAAAATAGATGTGCTGGTACTCATTTTAAACGACGGAAAAATGAAAAGCAATCCCGCTTCCAGCTTGATTTGCCAACTTTGACGGGCTATCAGATTAAACACACCAATATCCTTATAACCACTTACTGGCCTGGTTTACCATAGGTACGCCGGGCTTTAATTTATATGTAACCTTCCTCTTCTTCATGTTGCTATGGGAACACAGCTGTCATCTACTGTACAGAAATTGGACCATTTGCTTATAAACCAGTTCATTAACGAATAAGCGGGCCACAAATGCATTAGTAAATATACTAATTTTTAAAGTTCTCAGTAGATGATCTGTAATTATAAAAACATGTTAAAATAATATCATATTAAAAAGGAGCGTTCTTTTAAATTCTACCGGGCTTAAAAAAAGTTATCCACATTGTACGCATTTTCTAAGGAGGCAAATTATGTATAAACCCTATCTGAAAACCGAATCAAACTTACTCTTATGGCTATCTGAAAAACTATAGAGAAGAACATATTAAGATTTCCATAAATCCTTTGTGGAGAGTACATATGAGGCCAAAGGGGGAGAGTGAGTACTACTCATTAATTGGAAATGAAGACCTGATTTTTGGGTGGGAACTGCCAGGTATGAAGAGTGATTAAATTTGTAATAGTTTGATTTATAATAACCAAATGGTAGTATTTGTGGGGTATTAATTTTCTAAAAAATATTGTTTTATCAATAAATATAGATATTTTTATATTCGAATTAACTATATCCTTGACAATCGGGAATTTATAGTCACAAAACCATAACCAATGATAAACGCTGCATTATATCAGATCTGGACCGCTCTGAACGAGTTGCTGAGGGCGCCAACTTACCGCCTCAGACCTGTGCGGATACATTATATATATAATAAGGAGAGGGAGCAAAGTAGGTTCATGTAACTCAGCAAATCATTGGGACAAATATTCGAAACTTACCACTAGTTTATAGTAATCCTATGCCTATGCGCAAACATTACAATTCAGCTCGTTTTACCCTGCCATTTTTCAGGCAGCAGCGAGTAGGCCTGATTCACACTGGCGCCAAAAAAATCTCAGATTATTTTCTGGCCCTGATGCTGCTTATTGCAGGTCTGGCCTGGACTCCAGCCAGCGCTACGAATGTAGCTTCCCATAGCGGCCGCCCCACAGCAGGTACTGTTTCTACATGGATAACCGCCGCTGGTTCCCCAACTGGAGCAGATGACTCATATGCCAGTGGTGACAACATCACCTATTCTATTTATGTACAGAACAATGGTACTACCGCCCTCACGAATGTGACCATAGTAGATACCCTGCCTGCCAACACTTCATTTTATGGTGCCACCAGCAGTGTAACACCAGATGCTAATGGCAAGATTACCTGGACAATCGCCAGTATCGCAGCAGGTAGTTCCTCCTACGTAAATTTGACGGTGACTGTAGGTTCCAATCTGACAGGTGTCGCGTACATTAAAAATACTGCCTATGTAGATGCAGGAGATGGAAATGGTCTGTTGCCAACTCCAGGTACTATGGGTGGTACTTACACTACCTGGCCTGCACTCTCTACGCCTGTAGATAATGGGGCTAACTCTGTTTCATGGCTCAGTGTATCTCCTACCTCAACTGTTACTGCCGGCGACGTGCTTACTTATACTGTACACGTACGCAACAAGGGGTCTATAGACCTGAGTAATGTGGTTATCTATGCATATGTGCCTGCTTATACCACTTTCGTAGATGCAGACAATTCTGTTACTGCTGATGCGAATGGCCTGATTACCTGGATCATTGCAAGTCTGCCCGCAAATAGTGCAGATGTAACGAAAGCATATCGGGTAAAAGTTTCTACTGACCTCACCGGTGCCTCTGCCATTTCCAACACTGCTTATGTTGACAATGGCAATGGTAAAGGTAAGATTGCAACTTATCCCGCTGCAACAGGCGACGCCAGCAATCCGAATACTGCTTCCAACTCAAACGCCTCTACTTCCAATACCATTTCCAAATCATCCAGTTTCGATACATGGATGATCGTACTGAATGAAAACGCCAGCACATACGTAAGCTCCGGTGATGTACTGACATATTATATATACACACGCAACACCGGTAGTGTAACTATCTCACAGGTACAGATCAACGTGGTTGTTCCATCAGGTACTACCTATACACAAGGTTATGATGGTGCTACCCACCCATTGAATACTGAAACTCAAACTGTCTACTGGACAGTGAGTAACCTGGTAGCAGGTGCCATCAGTTATGTACGCTATACCGTAACTGCTGACGAAGATCTGACAGCGTATTCAGCGATTACAAGTACTGCAACTGTTAATAACGGTGATACTATCAAGAATACAATGAACTGTGACCCGAATGAAAGTGGTTGTGAAGGCAAAACAGTTACAAGTATAACTGTTCAGGGTGGTAAGCCGGGTCTGTTTGTAAGTAATGTGGTAACGCCAAACGGTGACGGTAAGAATGATTACTTCTACATCAGAAACCTTGATGAATATCCGGACTCCAAGCTGTATATCTTCAACCGCTGGGGTGCGCAGATTTATTACTCCAATAACTATCAGAACGACTGGAAAGGAACAGGTCTAGCAGAAGGAACTTATTTCTATAGAATTGAATTACACAATACCACCGGCGGTGTTGACACTTATACAACCTACAAGGGGTGGGTCATGATTATTAGATAATTGAATGAACTGTATTTCTAAAAGTGCAAATATGTACACAAGAAAAAATTGGTTTACTGTAGTATTATTACTTTGTCTGGGAGCAGGCGCCAAGGCACAACAAAGTGTTCAGTTCAGCCAGTATATCTTTAATGGCCTGTCCGTAAACCCTGCGTATGCCGGTTATAAAGATGTAATGTACCTGAATGCAACCTTCCGCGATCAGTGGACTGGATATCCTGGTGCACCTAAAACAGGTATGGTATCACTGGATGGTCCGCTGAAGCGCCCGAACAGAGATGCAAACGTTGGTTTGGGTGTGCAGGCCATGGTGGATAAACTGGGCCCACAGAGCGCTATCTCCATCTATGGATCTTATTCTTACCGTATCCGCCTGGATGATGAAGATACTAAACGTATCTGCTTCGGTATCGGTGTGGGTGCTACTCAGTATAGTCTGGATGGAACTACGCTCGAATACCTTGATTCCGGTGACCGTATCATCCCTGATGGTACTGCAAAGGAAACAACTCCTGATGCTCGTGTAGGTGTTTACTATTATTCTCCTACCTTTTATTTCGGTGTATCTGCACTGGACCTCTTTTCAAAATTTACCAGCAGTGGTTATAAATGGAGAGGATATACATATGAAAGTATTCGTAGAAGACAATCTGTTTACCTGACTGCAGGTTATATGTACAGCCTGTCGGAACAGGTTTCACTGAAACCTTCTGTGATGTTTAAGAGTGATTTCGCAGGTCCTGCAGGTTTAGATCTGAACCTGATGATGTACATCGATAATCTGCTTTGGATCGGTGGATCTTACAGAACTAACGTAGACGTATTTACAAACAAAGCGATTACCGCTGCTACTGCAGTGGAATCATCTAACGCAGCAAGTGCTATATTAGAGTACTACATTACGAGCAAATACCGTATCGGCTATTCCTATGATATGACTTTAAATAAATTGGCTGGCATGCAAAGCGGCAGCCATGAAATTTCAATCGGCATCCTATTTAATTCTAAGCAATACAGTACTTCCAATCCCCGGTATTTTTAATCTTAAGATCATCGAATTAATATGCTACGTTGTTACGCAATTTTATTATGTGCACTTTTAGTCGTCCCTGTCACACTCTTTGGACAGGAATCTAAGAGTGTACGTGAATTGGCTGACGAGGCTTACGACAGGCAGGAATTTGCCACAGCCGGCTCCTTATATTCGAAACTGGCAAACAAGAACCGTAATAAGACTAACATCGAGTTGCTGCAAAAAATAGCAATGTGTTATCGCGAAGTTGGCTACTATGAAGAAGCTGCTAACTGGTTCAAAAAACTTGATGCCTTACCTAACTGTCCTAACGTTGCACATCTGGTTTATGGAGAGACACTAAAGAACCTGCAGAAATATGAGCAGGCAAAAGTACAGATAGCAAAATTTGTCACCACCAAGCCGGATAGCTTACGATTAAAAAATGTAATGAGCGCAGGATGTGATAGCGCCATTATGTGGAAAGCAGATCGTGTCGATATGGCGATGGAAGATATTAAAGAATTGAGTTCCTCCGGTTCCGACTACGTAAGTGGGGTAACCAGGCAGGGGCTTTTGCTCGTATCAAACGGTTACCGGAAAATGGCAATTTCCAATGCTCCGGAAAAAACACCACAGATTGATACGCGCACAGGGCAACCCTATTTTAAAGCATACCTCTTTAAGCAGTATGCACAGGGTGTTGCTAATACATATGTAGAAGAGATATTACCAGAGCTACTGGGCAAGATACCTTATCACGTCGGCCCTGTATGTTTTAATCCAAGAGAAGATACTGTCTACGTAACACTGAACTCCTGGCAGCAGGATATTGCGAATAAAACAAAGCGTGGTCCTGTAAACGGTGAGCGTGTTATGGTCGTGTTCTGGTCTTATAAAACAGGTGACTCCTGGGCACCGCTGGAACCGCTGAAAGAAATCAATGCAGCAGGCTTTTCTTCTGGCCACGTAGCCCTGAGTCGTGATGGTCAGCTGATGTATTTCACTTCTGACAGAAAAGGTAGTGTGGGTGGAATGGATATCTGGTATAGTGAGAAACAAAAGAATGGTAAATGGGGCAAGCCTAAAAACTGTGGTCCTATTATCAATACACCGTTTGACGAAGCATTCCCTACTTTTAACGAAGCGGGTATGTTGTACTTCTCCAGTAAAGGACATCCGGGTATGGGTGGTTTCGATATTTACCGTGCAACCGGTATCAGTAGTAACTGGACCAAGCTGCAGAACCTGCGCTGGCCGTTTAACTCCGGTGGAGATGACCTGGGTTTCATCATGAAAGCGAATATGTATGAAGGTTACTTCGCCTCTAACCGTCCTGGTGGTGGTGGTAGTGATGATATCTATCGTTTCATGGATACTCACTTTGCTGAACGTTTTAATGGCGATGGTGGTATGGCGCCTTACCAGGCCCCACCTGTAACTAATGAACCAGCTCCGGTGGTGCTTGCAGCAGCAGAACCAGTGGTAAAGCCTGATGAGGTAAAGACAACAGAAACTAAAAAAGGTTCGTCTAAATCTGAAAAGGAAAAAGAGAAGGAAAAAGAAAAAGAGAAGGAAAAAGAGGAGAAATCTTCCAAACACCATAAAGGAGGGAAAACAGCACCAGTAGTACCAGTGCCTGTTCCTGTGCCTGTGCCAGCGGCACCAATACCTCCGGCACCTGCGCCTGCCAGGAAGGAAGAACCTGTGGTGACCAGTCCAATGCAACAGGTAACTGTTCCGTATACTGAACCAAGTGTAACACCTTCTGCACCGGCACCAGAACCGGCAGCACCAGTAAAGGAGCCTGCTCCGGAACCAGTGAAAAAAGCAGATCCGAAGAAGCCAGCTGCGAAGCAATCATCGCCTAAGCGTCCGGTTAGACCAGAGCCGAAAGCGACATTGCCAGAGCCGGTTGCAGAACCAGTCACACCAGTGGCAGAACCAGTGAAGGAACCAGCTCCTGAACCTAAGTCAGATTATTCAGAAGACCAGTTCAGCGAAATGGATAACGCCATCATCGATAAGATGGAAAAACTGATGTTCTTCTACGATTATAACAGTGCGATTCTGACTACTAAGTCAAGGGATATGCTGGATAGGGTAGCAGTGGTGTTGAACCAGTTCCCTAACTGGAAACTGAAGATCACCTCTTATACAGATAGCCGTGGTTCTGATGCTTATAATAAGGATCTGTCTGCAATGAGATGTTATGCGGTGATTGATTACCTGATTAAGAAAGGTGTGGCTAGCAGCAGGTTGTATTATGAAAACATTGGTAAAGATCCGAACGATCCTTGTAAAGGGGGAGTAAATTGTACGGAAGAACAGTATAAGTTTAGCAGACGTACCATGTTGAAAATATTACGTAAGAATTAAGATAGACATAAAGGAGAGAAATCCCGGTCGGCGCCCGCCGGCCGGGATTTTTTTTATCAGTCAACCGGTTTTTTTTGTCAGGGAATTCCTGGCCGGCGACTGCCGGCCAGGAATTCCCTTTTCAGGTTTTGGCGGATGCCGAAGGCCGAAAGCATCCGCCAAAACCTGAATCTCCCTTTTTTTTAAAAAATAGAAATTCGCAATAGTACCATTTCCCGCATCACCCGACTCCTATATAGTGACTTCATAACCATATGCATTAAAAGAACATAACATATCAGACCAAGGTAGACCGCTTCACCTACCAAGCCTGATATCATTATTAATAAACAATTATTCTATTCTGTGAAACACTGGCTTTATTGCCGTCCTATTACAGCTCCCGAAAAACCTTGAAAACCCGGTTCTGTAATTACAATAAAGCATAACCGTCAGAGAGTCAGACGTGTGCCTATACCCGCTACTGCCATTTCAGCCTGGTGGAACCCTCCCACCAGACAGCCAGCAGGGTAGATAATGTGTGTGGCGCAGTCCTGTCCATATCGTCTACAAAAATCCAGCGATAATGAAAGTAAACTTTACCTTTCGTAATGCATGGCTATGCACCTATGCAAGACATGCAATTCTTTTCCTTCTGCTAATAACCGGCCTCGGTAAGGCCAGGGCACAGGTAAGCCCTTCTGTAACCGCGACCACAGCAAACCACAAAAAACAGGTGATAGGCTATATCACCCAATGGGATGCCTGGAAAGACGTATCGGGTATTGTTCCCAAAGGTGGCTACAACCAGCTGAACGTGGACTACTCCCAGTACACCATCCTCAACTTCTCCTTTTTTGGCGTAGCCAAAGATGGTTCCCTACACAGTGGTGACTTCCGAAACAAAAACATTTATCAGGTAGGTGCCGTTCAGGAACCAGCCGCTCTGATAAATGAGGATATTTACAGCAGCTGGGACCTGTACCTCCTCAAAGGAGAACTGGACGCTCCTCTTTACTATATCTCAGATGGCAGCTATGCCTACACACTGGGATACCGTAATTCAGGCAGTGGCTGGACTAATGTGAATACAGGTCTCTCCGGTAGTTTTCCGTTAAGCGTTCCTAAACAGGGTGGCGCACCAGGTCTGATCGACCTGTGTCACCAGAAAGGTATCAAATGTATGGCCTCTATCGGTGGCTGGAGTATGTGTAAGCACTATCCTTCTACTGCCGCTAACGCTACTATGCGTGCTAAATTTGTAGCTAATTGCGTGGATCTGATCAACATGGGTTTTGATGGTATCGACTTCGACTGGGAATATCCCAACGGACCTGGTATGAACATCGAAAACTACAGCCAGGCTGACTATGCGAACTTCGCTACCCTCGTAGAAGCTGTGAGAGCTGCTATCGGTTCAAGTAAACTGATCACTGCTGCTTTCTCCGCTGTTCCTTCCAAACTTTCAGGTTTTGACTGGACTCGCCTGAATAAATCCATGGACTACTTCAACCTGATGACCTATGACTATAATGGTGGCTGGTCAAACATTGCAGGACACAATGCTCCACTGTATGATTACCCAGGTGCTGAATATTCCGGGTTCTCTATCGACGCTACTGTAAAAGGTGTGAAAGCACTGGGTGTGAACATGTCTAAGGTGAACATCGGTGCGCCTTTCTATGGTCGTGGTGTAGTATGTACAAGTACTGCCGCGCTGAATGGTGCAACTACCAAACGTAGTGAAACCGTACAGCCGGATGGTCCTGTTTCTACCTGTGCCGACTATACCAACTGGGCATTGAACCTGTGGGATGGTACACCAAACTATAGCTACATCCTGCAGCAGACAGGCTCCGGTTCTGGCTGGACTGATCATTGGGATGATAATGCGAAGGTGCCTTACATGACAAAAGGCAACTACTTCCTGAGCTATGACAACGAAAAATCTATTGGTCTTAAAGCACAATACATCAATGACAATGGCCTGGCGGGTGTGATTGTATGGCAGGTATTCGGCGATATGCTGAACATGACCAGCAGCACGACTGCAAAAGGTAAACTGATTTATTGCCCTGCTACTACCTCTCCGCTGGTAAATAAGCTGAATGCTGTATTTGCAAATGGTACAGGCACTACCAACCAGTCACCAACCGTGAGCATCACTTCTCCTGCTGGTGGTGCTTCTTACACTGCCGGTGGTGCTATCTCTATCACAGCTACAGCTGCTGACAGCGATGGTTCTATCAGCAAAGTGGCGTTCTATAACGGTGCTACACTGCTCGCAACTGTTACTGCTGCTCCATTTACTTATTCATGGAGCAATGTAAGTGCAGGTAGCTACTCCATCACTGCCGTTGCTACCGACAATGCTGGTGCTACTACCACTTCTTCCGCAGTAGCCGTTACCGTTAAGTCTTCTACTTCTGACAATACTTCCGGTAAGGTACTGGTAGGTTACTGGCATGACTGGAACCTGGCTTCTGCTCCTTACATACGTCTGAAAGATGTAGATTCAAGGTATAATGTAATTGAAGTTGCATTTGCTACTACCGGAACTGACTATGCTACAGTAAGCTTCACTCCTGATGCAAGCCTTACTTCTGAAAGTGAAATTAAATCTGATATTGCTACATTACAGGCGCAGGGTAGAAAAGTTTTACTGTCTATCGGCGGTGAAAACGGAACCCTGTTGCTGTCTTCTGCTACAGCTAAAGCCAGCTTCATCACCAGCATGAAAGCTGTGTTAGACAACTACAACTTCGATGGTTTTGATCTGGATATCGAAGGCGGTACTTCCCTCCAACTGGATAACGGAGATAAAAACTTTACAGCGCCTACTACCGCGAAAGTGGTAAACCTGATCGCTGCATGTAAAGAAATCATCTCTTACCGTACAGCACAGGGTAAAAACTGCTTGCTGACCATGGCGCCTGAAACATATTATGTACAGACTGCTTACGGTGCTACTTATTCTCCACTGGTAGGTGCTTATCTGCCTATCATTTATGGTCTGAAAGATCAGTTGTCCTGGATTCAGCCACAGCTGTACAACACAGGTTCAGTAACAGCCCTGGATAATAAAGTATACAGCTCTGCTACAGCTGACTTTATCGTATCTATGACAGAAATGCTGTTGACAGGTTTCACTGTTTCCGGTACCAGCCAGACATTCCCTGCATTGCGTCCTGACCAGGTAGCCTTCGGTCTGCCAGCAGCTCCAGGTGCAGCAGGTAGCGGATACACTGCTCCTTCAGCTGTATTGAATGCTTTGAATTATTTAGTAAAGGGTCAGTCCTATGGTGGTACATATACCTTACGTAACAGCGCTGGTTATTCCGGTCTGCGTGGTATTATGACCTGGTCTATCAACTGGGATGCGGTGAATAACAAAGAATTCGCCAGCAACTATTATCCGTTCTTCTTTGGTACTACCGGTGGTAATCAGTCCCCATCTGTAAGCATCACTTCACCAGCTGCCAATGCTTCATTTACAGCACCAGCTTCTGTGACTATTACAGCTACTGCTACAGATTCCGATGGTTCTATTGCCAAGGTAGAATTCTACAACGGTTCTACACTGTTGGGTACCTCTACTACCAGTCCCTATACCTATACCTGGAGTAGTGTAGCAGCAGGCAGCTACTCACTGACTGCGAAGGCGACAGACAACGCCGGCGCGGTAACAACTTCTGCAGCTGTTGCAATTGTAGTAACAAGTAGCACAGGTAGCGGTACTTGCGACGGTATCGCTGCCTGGACTGCTACCGGTATCTACACCGGTGGCACCAAGGTGGTGTATAACAGTAAGATCTATACTGCTAAATGGTGGACACAGGGTGAACAACCTGATACGCACTCCGGCGACAGCCAGGTTTGGACATATACAGGTGATTGCTCTGGTGGTGGAACCGGTACAGGTTCTGCACCAACTGTAAGCATCTCTTCTCCATCTGCAGGTGCTTCTTATACTGCCCCTGCTACTGTATCTATCACCGCTGCTGCATCTGATGCTGATGGCACTATCGCGAGCGTAGCCTTCTACAATGGCTCTACACTGTTGGGTACTGTGACTGCTTCACCTTACACTTACAGCTGGACCAGCGTAGCCGCAGGTACTTATTCCCTCACAGCAAAAGCTACTGACAACAGTGGTAACACTACTACCAGCACTGCTGTAAGCATCACCGTAAGCGGATCTACCAGCACCGGAAACTGTGCAGGTGTGGCTACTTACCAGCCATATCCTTCTGTGTACAACGCAGGTGATAAAGTAGTATACAACGGTTATCTGTATGTAAGCCTTGCAAATGGCCTGTACAATGTAACGCCTGGTACTGCTGACTATTGGTGGCAACCACTGGGTGCTTGTACCGCTTCTGCTGCAAGAACTACCAATACAACTGTAGTTGCTGCCGAAACAACTGCCAAAGATCAGATCCTCGTGTTCCCTAACCCTGTTACGGGCAACAATCTGCAGGTAAGCTTAACCGCTGCTGCTGGTGAAAAGATCTGGGTAGAACTGTGGAGCATCAATGGTAGCAATCCTGTGATCAGAAAAGAATATGTAGCTGGCGCCAAAGGTGCACAGGTGATTACACTGGATGTAAGCCGTTTACCTCAGGGTACATGGATACTGAAAACATCCAATGCAAAAACCGGTCGCAATGGTGCTGCGAAGGTGATTAAAATGTAATTGACTGAGCAGACACGCTCCATCTATCCTTAGGAACTACGGGAGATTAAAAAATCCCGTAGTTCCTAATTCTAATTTCTGAAAAACTGTTGCAGTAAGATTTTTTACTTTTCCCTCACCGCAGGAACCGCCCTCAAAGCGGGGCGGTCTCCGATGCGGCTTTATTCACTCTTTAAAACTGAACCTGCATGAACTAAACCTTTACACTCCTACCAATTTATTCTTCATTTCTTTCCACGTTAATCCTCATTTATTAACAGGCTAAAATCATTCTTTATGAATGCTAAGAACTGTATCATACTGCTGCTTATGGCGCTTTTGACTCATACTGCGCTCTTTGCTCAATCAGGTATTTATGCTGGTGGACCTGTATATAAAAACAGAAGCTACTCCATCAGTGAACTCAAAAATTCAGGCTTTACATATGTAGTAGTATGGACCATACATATCGATGCCAGTGGCAACTTTAACTTCAATGCCGAATTCCCGTTAGTGCAAAATGGATCTTATGTGGGTGCCAGCACCTATCCAAATTTTGCAAATGATATAGCCCTGCTCAAGTCTGCCCCTACCACTATCAATAGGGTTGAGTTTTGCATCAGCGCATGGGGCTCCAGTACCTTCGCAAATATTAAAAGTTTGATTGCGGCACAGGGTACAGGTAGCACAAGTATCCTGTATAAAAATTTCCAGGCATTGAAAAATGCTATCCCTGCTGTAGATGCGATTGCTTTTGATGATGAAAGCACGTATGATGTAAGCTCTTCTACTGCCCTGGCAGTGATGCTGGGTAATCTGGGTTATAAGGTGACACTGGTGCCTTATAACAATACCAGTTACTGGACCAGCGTAGCGACGAATACGAATAGTCAGCTGGCAGGTACAGTTACCCGTGTAGATCTGCAATGTTATTCAGGTGGCGCTGGCAATAGTCCCTGCAGTAGCAGCTGGAGCTTTGGGTCTATTCCTATTTACGCAGGTTTGTGGGATTCAGAAAAATCTACTACTCAGGTGACAAGTACATTGAATTCATGGAAGAGTAGTTGTAGCAGTAAACTGGGCGGTGGTTTTATCTGGTTATATGATGATATTGACAACTCAAGTTCAACCGCCGGTTATGCGTCTGCTGTGAATAGTGTATTTGGTGGTGGTGGCCTGAATACGGCTGCGGCTACTTTTTATAAAGATTGTAATTATAGTGGTTTAGGGATTAGTTTACCAACAGGTAATTATACGCTGACACAACTCAAATCACATGGTATACTGAATGATGATATTTCTTCTATTCAGCTGGCCAGTGGCTACCAGACCACGGTGTATGCAGACGATAATTATGGTGGCAGTTCCTTGCTGGTAAATGCAAATAATTCCTGTCTGGTGAATAACAGCTTTAATGATATCATCAGTTCACTCAAAGTAGCTGCAAGTACATCCGCATCTACTACTAAAATTCAGGCAGAAAGTTATAACTCTATGTCAGGTGTACAGACTGAAACAACTACGGATACAGATGGTGGTTTGAGCGTAGGTTATATAGATACCGGCGATTGGCTGGCGTATTCAAATATTACTATTCCAACGACCGGTACGTATCAAATAGATTACCGGGTGGCCAGTGAATCAACAGGTGGTCAGTTATCATTGGATCTGAATGCAGGTGCTACTGTGCTGGGATATCAAACAATTCCTGTAACCGGTGGCTGGCAAACCTGGCAGACTGTATCACAGACTGTGAATATTACAGCCGGTACATATGCCTTTGGTATCTATGCACAATCTGGTGGCTGGAACCTGAACTGGTGGAGTATTACACCAGTATCAGGTGCTAGAGTGGCAGCTACTCCCAAAGCGACTGTGTTTAATATATCTCCCAATCCTGCACAAAATGAATTAAAGATCAATGCAGATCTGATAGGTGCATTGATACAGGTTTATGATGTAACAGGTAATCAGGTGATTAATTTAAAACCAAATTCTAATATTATCAATATATCCCGGCTAATACCGGGAATGTATACACTGGTCATCATCAAAGATGGTAATCGTACCACCCGCCAGTTCATCAAACATTAATTTTTTTCACTCCCTCAAAATAAACCATATGCAAACAAACAAATGGATAAGGGCTGCATTCCTCAGCATTGCAACCCTTATTTCTTCTTCTCAGGTATTCTCGCAATTCAAAGTAGTGGGATATATGCCTTCATGGTCAGGTGATGTGAATGCTATTCAGTATAGCAAATTGACCCACATCAACTATGCCTTCCTGCTGCCTACAGCTACTGGTGGTTTGCAGGCCATTGAAAATTCTTCCAAACTTTACAGTCTGGTTTCTCTCGCACATGCGAACGGAAAGAAAGTGCTGATTGCTGTAGGTGGATGGAATAATGGTGATGATAGCGGTTTTGAATCCATTGCAGCCAACAGTACTTATCGCACCACATTTGTGAACAACCTGCTCAGTTTTGTGAGTCAGTATGGATTGGATGGTGTGGATATAGACTGGGAATATCCTGATGCAGGTGCATCTGCCAACAACTATGTATCCCTCATGACACAGCTGGCTACTGCTCTGCACAATCAGGGCAAACTGCTGACTGCTGCTGTAGTAGGTACAGGTGGTGAAAGCATTCTGAGCAGTGTATTCGCACAGGTAGATTTCCTGAACATCATGGCGTACGATTATAACAACTACGATCACTCTACTTATACTTATGCATCACAAGCTATCACTTACTGGAAGGGTAGAGGCCTGGCAGCCTCAAAGGCTATCCTGGGTGTACCTTTTTACGGACGTCCTTCCTGGGAAACTTATGCTGCGCTGATCGCCAGAGGTGCTGATCCATATAGCGATACTTATAGTGGTGTAGGCTACAATGGTATCACTACCATCAAAGCTAAAACTGACCTGGCTTACAATTCTGGTGGTGGTATCATGATCTGGGAACTTTCTGGCGATGCAACAGGTACCTATTCACTGGTATCCGCTATCAATACTGAACTGGGTGTATTACAGGGTGGCACCGGTGGCACTTCTACACTGATACAGGCAGAGAATTATACATCTATGTCAGGTGTGCAGACAGAAACAACAACAGATACTGATGGTGGTTTGAATGTAGGTTATATCGATACCGGTGATTGGATGGCTTATACCAATATCAACTTCCCATCAACAGGTACCTATAAAATTGAATATCGTGTTGCCAGCGAAAGTACTGGCGGACAGTTGTCCCTCGATCTGAATGCAGGTGCTACTGTATTGGGATATTTAAATGTTCCGGTAACTGGTGGCTGGCAAACATGGACCACGATTTCTCATACAGTAAGTGTAACAGCTGGAACTTATGCACTGGGTATTTATGCACAGGCAGGTGGCTGGAATCTGAACTGGATTAAGATCACCAAACAATCATCAGCAAAGACCACAGCAGCTGAAACTACTACGACTATAACCACTGCCGATACGCATGAGAGCAGTGTGATTATATACCCTAATCCTGTAGCAACCGATCTGCACCTGAAAGGTGATTACACCCAACCAGGCGGTTACCTCACTGTTTACGACCTGAATGGCAAGCAGGTATTAAATGTAAAGAGTGGGGTACAGCAGATCGCGGTATCAGGTTTACCAGCAGGTACATACCTGTTGATCTATACAAAAGGTGAAAAACGAATCACGAAGAAGTTTGTAAAACAATAAGGCTAGAGATATACCATATCGATTTTTTATTAACCATTTAAAACCAAAACCCTCAATTATGATTCGATCCTTGAAATTCCCTCTATTGTTAACCGCTATGTTAGCACTGACAGGTAGCGCTGCCATGGCACAAAACTGGCAACTGGTGTGGGCAGACGAATTCACCAGCAGCATTGGCTCTGACTGGGTATTCGAGACCGGCGCCGGTGGCTGGGGCAATAACGAGCTGGAATACTACCGGGCAGAGAATGCCAGTATCGAAAATGGTCAGCTGGTAATTACTGCAAAAAATGAGAGCTACGGCGGTGCCAGCTATACTTCCACCCGTATGAAGACTCAGGGCAAAAAATCATGGACATACGGCAAGATTGAAGCCCGTATTGCAATGCCCTCTTTTTCTGGTTCATGGCCTGCATTCTGGATGCTGGGCGACAACATCGGTTCTGTAGGCTGGCCAGCCTGCGGCGAAATCGATATCATGGAACACATTAACACCGAATCCAACGTGTACGGTACTGTACATTGGGTAGGTACCAATGGTGGTCAGGCCGATTACGGCAGTAACACACCTGTGTCCGTGACTGGTTACCACGTTTATTCCATCGAATGGACCTCTACCTATATCAGGTGGTTTGTAGATGGTGCACAGTACAACGAAATCAATATCGCTAACAACGTAGGCAGTACTGAAGAATTCCAGAAGGCATTCTTCATCATCCTGAACTTCGCGATTGGCGGTAACTGGCCTGGTTTCACCATCAATAACGCTGCATTCCCTGCTAAAATGTATGTGGATTATGTAAGAGTATACCAGGATGGTGGTACCAGTGCATTTACCAAACAGGTAGAAGCAGAATCTTACAGCTCTATGTCTGGTGTACAAACTGAAACTACTACTGATACCAATGGTGGATCAGACGTTGGTTACATCGACACTGGCGACTGGATGGCTTACAACAGCATTACCATTCCTACTACCGGTACTTACAAAATTGAATACCGTGTAGCTTCATTGAGTGGTGGTGGTCGTCTCTCTCTTGACCTGAATGCAGGTTCTACTGTCCTGGGTTACCTGGATATACCATCTACAGGTGGCTGGCAGAACTGGACGACGGTTTCCCATACCGTAACCATCAATGCCGGTACGTACAACTTCGGTATCTACGCCCAGGCCGGAGGCTGGAACCTGAACTGGTTCAAGATTACAAAACTGTAAAAGAGCATTTGTTTTAATCTATCAACGTAAACCCTTATGAGCACAATTGTAAAATTTCTATCTGGCGCAACTATGCTGCTGATGTCGGCGGCATTTGCTTTCGGGCAACAACAACCTTATCGCTTAGGTTCTCCTGCGGGCCTTCGCGACGATATCAGAGCACAGGCAAAATCTTCTAATGCACGTCTGACCAGCGCTGCAGAATTAAAAGTAGGTCCAAATACTGTATTGACTGGTAAAGTAAACTCCCGTCGTACAGACAATAAAACAGAGGAGTTTATGGCCGGTGAGATTGATGGTGTAGCTGGTTCATCTTTCTACCTGGAAGTAAAAGGAGAAGATGTACGTGGTTTCGTGATTCTCCGTAAAACCAAAACTGGGTATAAATATTATACTGAAAACGGTACTGCCTATGTGAAACAGGTACCACTGGATTCTATCCTTTGTATCGATTATACACCAGCACCTGCTCCACAGGGTGGAGCTAAGGTGGCATCTGCTACTGCTACCAGCAGTGTAGCTGCACTGGGCTCCCTGCAAAGTCTGCCAAACGCTAATGGTGTGGTATTGCTGGATTTCGATGGCCAGGTTGTAACCAGTTCTTACTGGAACAGTGGTGTGACCATCAATGCAGCAGCTGCTAACCTGAGTGATGCTGAACAGCTGGAAGTATGGGAACTGGTAAGTGAAGACTACCGCCCATTCCAACTGAACATCACCAATGATGAGGCAGTGTATAATTCATATCCTGCTAACAGAAGAATGCGTTGCATCTTCACCCCAACCAACACAGCCGCGCCTGGCAGTGGTGGTGTAGCTTACATCGGTTCTTTCAACTGGGGTAACGAAACACCTTGCTGGGTTTTCAATGGTGGCGTAAAGGGTGCAGGTGATGCAGCTTCACATGAAATAGGCCATACCTTTGGTCTGGGTCATGATGGCCGTACTTCTCCTTCTGAAGGTTACTACCTGGGTAATGGTACCTGGGCGCCTATCATGGGTGCAGGTTATTATGTTCCAGTTGTACAATGGAGTAAAGGTGAATACCAGTATGCAAACAACACTGAAGATGATCTCGCTAAAATTTCCAGCGCTACTTATGGTGTAGGTTACAGAACAGATGATTATGGTGGTACTATTGCTACTGCATCTTCATTGGGTGTAAGCACTACCGGTGCTGTTAATAAAAGTGGTGTGATTGAGCGTACAGGCGACCTGGACTTCTTCTCATTCACAACAGGTGGTGGTGCACTTTCTCTTAGCATTGCTACACCTACCCGCCAGCCAAATCTGGATATCCTGGCTACGTTGTACAGCAGTAGTGGTACTGTAGTAGCAACAGGTAATCCTTCTGGTCTGCCTGCTACCCTGAGTGCGACCCTTGCTGCAGGTACATATTATGTTTCTATTACAGGTACAGGTTACCTGGATCCTGCTACTACCGGTTATTCCAACTATGCTTCACTGGGTAGCTACCAGATTACAGGTACAGTTCCTGCGCCTTCATCTGCTGCAGCTACTATCTATAAGGATTGTAGCTATGGTGGCTATGCAATTTCGCTGGGTGTTGGTAGCTACAACATGGCGGATTTGATTGCGCTGGGTGCAGCGAACGATGATGTTTCATCTATGAAGATTGCAAGCGGTTACGAAGTGATCCTTTACAAGGATATCAATTTCGCAGGCGATGCTTACCTGTTCAGAGGTGACTGGTCCTGCCTGGTATCAGTAGGTTTGTCTGACGGTTCTACCGTGAACCTGAATGACTGGACTACTTCCCTGGTAGTACGTGCTTCTACAGCATCTGCTGCCCGTACTGCTGCTCCTGCTGCTGCAACTGCAGAAAAAGTACAGGAGGGTGTAACGGAAGAGACTAAACTTTCTACATCACTCACTGTAACGCCTAACCCAACTGCTAACGAAGTACAGGTGAAAGCGCCAACTAAGGATGGCTACCTCTATGTAAGCATCTACACCCTGGATGGCAAGACTATCCTGGCGCCAAAACGGATTGTAAGTGGCGAAAAGGTAGATCTGTCCAAAGCAGCTCCTGGAGTTTATCTGGTAAGAGTATTCAATGGTGTGGAAACAGAAACAAGAAAGATTGTAAAATATTGATGATGAATTGCTAAGCAAGAAAGGTATAGGATGCAGTTGCAGCGTGGCTGCGTTGTGACGAGCAAACCCTGCCAATAGCAAAACCACCGGTTACATTTGTTAACTGGTGGTTTTGCTTTTTAATACGTACATTACTTTGCATCGATATTACAAGGGTAAATACATTTCAATTAGTTTTAATTTATTTTTTTATTATAAAATAGTGCACAATAAAAAGAAATGTTACTATTTTATCTCTCGGATTGATGGAGCCATTGTATTGAAACCCGGACCCATTTAAACAGCCATATAGCTTGTATTAGACAAATACGGGTTATATAAATGTCGTGATATGAATACACAAGATGCCGAGTTAGTAGTATTGTTACAACAGGACGATGTAAGTGCATTTGATTCACTGTACTGGAAATATCACCAGGCGGTGTACCGTAACATTTTCAAGTTTGTAAAGGAACCAATTGGTACCGAGGATATTCTCCAGGAGGTGTTTACCAAGTTGTGGGAGAAGAGAAAGGAAATTAATGCTACCCAGTCGGTGGCCGGATGGTTATTTGTAATCAGTTTTAATTTATCGGTAGACTATGTAAGGCGCAAGCTGCGCGAGCAAACCATTCACAAGGAACTATATAATATAAATCCGGAAGAAGATCTGGGACTGGATAATAAAAATGTATATGAAGAGCAATATCAGTTGCTCGAAGAAGCAATTGCACAGTTATCTCCCAAAAAGCGAAAAATTGTGACGATGTGTAAACTGGAAGGGAAGACATATGATGAAGTAGCAGCAGAGATGAATATTTCCCGGAATACGGTGAAGGAACATCTGTCGGTAGCAATGGCTAAACTCAATGATTATATTCAAAAAAACAAAGAACATAAATACATAGTGTTATTCCTCCTTTTCCTGAATTACCACGACTAGGAGAACCTTTAAGCTATCTTGATCAGGCCCTCTCTACAGGAGGGTCTGTTTTTTTTCGTATATACCTGCATAAAAATACACCGTAATATCTGCAATTTACAACTGTATCTTTTCACAATTCTTTGTGTCCAACATATTAGTATTAAGAATATGTAAATTTTTTTCAAAAACCACCCACCCACATTTACCACCTCCACGTATTTAGTGTAAATAAGCAATCAAAATAGTGCAGAACAGGAAGGAATACTTCAAACATCTGTTGCATAATAAGAACTGGACACAGGAAGACAGAGTGTGGTTTCTGCAATATTTGAATGAAAAAGATCTTACGGAATTACAGGAGTTTGCCGCAGCGGAATACAATGCGGACCTGTTTACCGCCGAGCCAATACTGGCCAGGGAGGACTCTGAGAGGATATTGAAAAATATCCATCAGCGGATCGCAGTAAAGCCACAACCAATAGTGAGAAGACTATGGTGGAGGGCAGCGGCAGCGGCCATGTTGATACTGGCGGCAGGAATAGGATACTACAAGGTATCACATCCGCCTGTAAAGGAGTTGATTGTATTATCAGGAGAGCAACGAAAGAAAGTGACGTTGCCAGATGGATCAAAGGTGCTCCTGGAACCCCGGTCCTCATTGAAATATAAAGGAGATTATGGTAAAGCGGAGCGCGAAGTAGCATTGTCAGGAGAGGCGCTGTTCGATGTACAGCACGACAATGCACATCCTTTCATCGTCGCGTCTTCATTAATAAATACACGGGTACTGGGTACTTCCTTTAATATTGAAGCCCGGGATGCCCGGGAAGCAAAAGTGGTGGTTTTGACAGGAATGGTACAGGTACAGGCTATAGATGGAAATCGTAATGATGGTCAGGAAGTGATCCTCACCGCCAATAAAAGGGCCGTATACAACAAAACTACCGACCAACTGCAAATGTCAGATGCTTCCGATGATGCGAGATTTTATTTACAGAAGCAACAGGGCCGATTCGTATATGACGGCACTGAGCTCATAAAAGTGGTAAACGACCTGCAAAGGTATTACAATATTAATGTTACAGTAGACAAACGCTTACAGCATTGCGCCTTTTATGGTGATTTCAATACTATTGATGAACCTGAGAAAGCCCTAAACGTAATAGCTTTATCGTTGAACGCCAGAATCAATAAAGACAGCGCCGGAAACGGATTCAACATCAGTGGAGGTAGCTGCCAGTAGTAAAAAGAAGTAGGAAAAAAAGACACAAGCAGTTAACCGAGACAACCTTATGAGAGGATAGGACTAGCATTTTGTACTGTGAAGGAATGCCTGACCGGGGTTTAGTACGCAATCCCGCTACAGGAAGGCATCCGGACCCTGTACTGCATGATTACAATCGGCCTGTTGTAATCGCTGTGATACCCAACCAAGGTTAGCCATTTTACTGTGAAAAGCAAACATTGCAACAACCAAAATGAATCGCAAAAACATGACGAAATCTAAACGCACGCCGTCCGGGTAACCATTTTCGAAAAATCGGTTAATCCATAAAAAACTATGACTGCACCGCAGCAGGTGCGCTATTGCCCTGGCTTCACAAGAGCCGGAATGGGCACTTTATTTCCTGAAACGCACAAAACAATTTATGATCAATGTTTAAAAAGGCGACCCTATTCCTTCAACTAACCGTGTTGGCGTTACTGTTATCTATACACGCTGCCGGTTTTGGTATACAGGATGCACTGGAAAAGAAAATATCCCTTGAGTTAAAAGATGTACTGTTAAAAGAAGCATTGGACAAGATCGGGAATCTCGCCGACGTATCTTTTATATACGCAGGCAACTCTGTCACAGCCATCGACAAGGTCGATGTGAATGCTCATAACGAAAAGGTAGGAACGCTCCTCAATAGATTATTAAAACCTTATTCACTGTCGTATACCGTATTGTATGATCGAATCATCATCCGTCAGGCAGACAAAAAGATTAATTCAAGCGTAACCAGCACAGGTCATTCTGTGGCCTTCCGCACACAGGACATTAAAGGTGTGGTGCTCACCGCAAACAGAGAACCACTGCCAGGTGTAGCAGTGATGATCAAAGGGACAACCAGGGGGACTACTACAAATGACAAAGGTGTGTTCGAGCTGAAAAGTATTCCGGCAAATGCCGTTCTGGTTATCAACCTCACTGGCTATGAACCACAGGAGATCCCGATGGCCACCTTTAGTGGTGATTTGCTGACGGTGCTCCTGAAAGAGAAAACAACAAAACTACAGGAGGTAGTCGTAACAGGGTTTCAGAACATTGATAAGAGCAAGTTTTCCGGTGCTGCTACCCGTATTAAAATGGACGACGCCAGGATAGATGGTATGCCCGATGTGAGCCGTATGCTGGAAGGCCGCGTTGCCGGTGTGTCTATTCAAAACGTATCCAGCACATTCGGGTCTGCACCAAAGATCCGTGTACGTGGTGCAACCTCTATCAATGGTGACAACAAACCACTGTGGGTGGTAGACGGTGTGGTACTGGAAGATGTGGTCAATATCTCCAACGATCAGCTCTCCAGTGGCGACCCTACTACGCTGATGGGTTCTTCTGTCGCTGGTCTGAACCCCAACGATATCGAGAGCTTCGACATCCTGAAAGATGCCGCCGCCACCGCACTCTATGGCGCCCGCGCTATGAACGGGGTAGTGGTAATTACTACCAAAAAAGGGAAGATAGGTACACCATCTATCATGTACAGCGGTAACTACAGTACTCAGCTGAAACCAAATTATGGTAATTATAATATCATGAACTCAGCCCAGCAAATGTCGGTACTGGCAGAACTGGAACGCAAAGGCGCACTGACTTCAGATATTCTTTCCCGTGGTGATAACGGGGTCTATGGAAAGATGTATGAGGAATTGAATGCGGATGATAATGGCAACTTCCCATTAGAAAACACCCCGGAGGCGAAAAGGCAGTTCCTGCTGAGATATGCTTCTGCCAATACTGACTGGTTCAACATCCTGTTCCGTACCAGCTTTATTCAGGAACACTCCCTCAGTATCTCCTCCGGTACAGATAAGTCTCAGTCCTATTTCTCCACCAGCTATTATCACGATAACGGCTGGACAGTAGCCGACAGAGTAAGCCGGTACACACTCAACTTCAGGAACAACTATAAGTTGTCCGACAAGGTTACGGCCGGCTTCTCTGTCTTAGGCTCTGTACGTCAGCAAAAAGCACCCGGTGCACTGAGCCGTACCAGCAACCCTGTAGAAGGACAGTATGACCGCGACTTTGATATCAACCCATTCAGCTATGCACTGAACACCAGCCGTACGCTGACAGCCTTTGATGAAAGCGGTAACAGAGAATACTTCAGAAGAAACTTTGCACCGTTCAACATTCTGACTGAGGTTGAAAACAACTATCTCAAAATAAACATGATGGACTTGCGCCTTCAGGGCGACTTTTCCTGGAAGCTCACGAAGAACCTTCGCTATGAACTCGTAGGCGCACTGCGCTATGTAAAGTCTTCACGTGAACACCAGATCACTGAGAACAGTAACATGGCGAATGCATATCGCGCAAATGGCAACTCGACCATTGCTGAGAACAACAAGTTCCTCTATCGCGACCCGGACAACCCTGATGCATTGCCACAAGTGGTACTGCCTTATGGTGGTTTTTACAACCGTACAGAAGACCTGCTGGTAAACTATGATTTCCGTAACAGCTTAAACTACTCCCTCAATGTGGCTGACAGGCATAACCTGAATGTACTGGTAGGGCAGCAGGTAAAGTATGCTGACAGACAAAACTCATCCAACACCGGTTATGGTTACCAGTATGATAACGGTGGTGTGGCGTTCACAGACCCGCGCATTCTGAAGCAAACGATCGAAAGCAATTTCCCTTACTATGGTATGAGCCAGGACTACGATCGCTTTGCAGCATTTTATGCAACTGCTACCTATGCTTTCAAAGAGAAATATAACCTGACCGGTACTACCCGTTACGATGGGTCGAATAAACTGGGTCGTTCTAAAAATGCCCGCTGGTTACCTACCTGGAGTATATCGGGTAGCTGGAACATCGATAAAGAAGCATTTATGAAACCAGCTACTTGGGTAGATTACCTCGCACTACGCGCAAGTTATGGACTCACTGCCAGTATGGGACCTGCTACCAACTCCAACATTGTATACCAGACAGTAAATAGCAACCGTGGCCACCTCGATGAAGTCGAATCTGTCATTAAGATTGCACACCTGCAGAATGACGACCTGACCTGGGAAAAGATGTACACAACGAACATTGGTCTGGATGGTACCTTCTTCGCCAGACGACTCAACTTCTCTATCGATGCATACAGGAAAAAGAGCTTTGACCTGATCAGTCTGATCAAGACATCCGGTATCGGTGGTGAGTTGTACAAAGCAGCCAACTATGCAGATATGGATTCAAAAGGTATTGAAATAATGGTGGGAGGTGATGTGATCCGCAGAAAGGACTGGGGCTGGAAAGCGAATGTGACCTTTGGCTACAATACCAACAGGATCACGAATGCAAAGAACATCCCATCCATCTTTGACCTGGTGGTGCCTGAAGGAGGTAATAAAGAAGGATACCCTGTAAGAGGATTGTTCTCTATTAAATACGAAGGGCTGGATCCAAAGAATGGTTATCCCCGCTTTCTGAACCAGAACGGTGAAATCAGTGCGGATGTATACCTGCAGGACCTGAATACTTCCCACCTCGTATATGAGGGACCGGTAGATCCTCCGGCGAACGGTGGTCTGTCCAATACTTTCCATTATAAGAATTTATCCCTGAATGTATTTGTCACTTACCAGTGGGGCAACAAGATCCGTCTGTACCCTGCATTCAAGACAAACTACTCTGACCTGGATGCTATGCCTAAAGAGTTTTACGACCGTTGGGTAATGCCGGGCGATGAGACGGTGACAAGAACACCTTCTATACTCGATGCACTGGAGCAAAATGTGATTTACGGCACTTATCCTTATAACAACTATAACTATTCGACCGATAGAGTGGCCAAAGGCGATATGATCCGTCTGAAGACAGTATCCCTCACGTATCAGCTGCCACAGTACCTGATCAGAAAGACCGGGCTGAAAAACCTGTCAGTGACAGGTGCTGCCATCAATCCATGGCTGATTTATTCAGACAGTAAGCTGAGAGGACAGGATCCTGAATTCTTCAACACGGGTGGTGTAGCACAACCTATCCAAAAGCAATTCACACTTTCATTAAAAGTAGGACTCTAAAAAGAAGAAGACTAACATGAAAAATTTTACACGGGTATCATTGATCAGTCTGGGCCTGCTTGCTATGAGTAGCTGCAGTAAATATCTGGACCAATCTCCTGATAGTACCTGGACAGAGTTAAATACACCGCAAAAGGTATCTCAGTTATTAGGCACTGCGTATCCGCAGGCCAACTATATCGTGTTTTGTGAAGCGATGTCTGACAATGCAACAGACAAAGGGGCCGGGGTGATAGAAAGGACAAATGAAGATCCATATTTCTTCAATGATGTCAACGACATCAATCAAGATTCTCCTGAGTGGTACTGGACAGCCTGCTACAAAGCTATTGCTGCCTGCAACAACGCACTCAAGGCATGTGAAAACGCTACTGACACCACCCAGTACCAGGCGCAAAAAGGAGAGGCGCTGGTAGCAAGAGCATATGCACACTTTATGCTGGTGACATTCTTCTCCAGATTCTATAATGCTGCCACAGCAGCTACTGATCCGGGTATCCCGTATGTAACGGAGCCTGAAACGGTGGTATTCAAACAATATGACCGTGGCACGGTTGCCGATGTGTATGATAAGATTGAGCGTGATTTACTGGCTGGCATTCCGCTGATCAACGACGAAAAATACGACGTTCCTCATTACCATTTCAATAAATCAGCAGCTTACGCCTTTGCAACCAGGTTCTACCTGTTTAAGAAAGATTATGCAAAGGTGGTGGAGTTTGCCAACAAGACTTTCCCTAACAATGACCTGGCCAGTTACATGCGTCCATGGAATACCACCTACAGAACGATGACGCCATCCGTGCTGTGGGAAACATATTCCCGGGCTACTGAAAAATGCAACCTGCTACTTGTAGAAACGCAGTCACTGTATGGCCGGTATGTAGCGCAGTATCGCTTTGGTATGGACTACGCCATAGAGTCCGTAGCGCTGGGGCGCAATGTAACAGGTGGTAGCTATACATATCCAATATATTACTATGGTACACGCGACTACTTTGTACCAAAGCTGACAGAATACTTCGTGAAGGCATCTGTGAATGCGACTATTGGTGATCCTTATGTGATGGTGCCGCTGTTTACAACAGAAGAAGTATTGTTCAACAGGGCAGAGGCCAATCTTTATTTAGGCAATACGAACGATGTGCTGGATGATCTGAACCTCTTCGCCAGCAAGCGCATTGTGAACTATGATGCTACGACGCATGCGGTGACCATTGCTAAGGCAGAGACCTTCTATAGTACTTCCAGCAGTAGTAATGCTCTGCTGAACACCATCCTTAGTTTCAAGAGAGCGGAGTTTATACAGGAAGGACATCGCTGGTTTGATATACAAAGGTACGGTATCACTGTGAATCACTATGATATCAATGGCGCCAAGACTTCGATAATTGCCGGTGATAACCGC
This sequence comes from [Flexibacter] sp. ATCC 35208, assembly GCF_001975825.1. Classification (GTDB taxonomy): domain Bacteria; phylum Bacteroidota; class Bacteroidia; order Chitinophagales; family Chitinophagaceae; genus Chitinophaga. The sequence continues at coordinate 144,351 of NZ_MTKN01000002.1, read as the reverse complement.
CGCGTATTGCAATTGCCATTGTCGGCCCAAACAGCAGGTCTCGCTTTGAATCCCAGATAACAACCAAAAATATTTCGCATATATGAAACCGTTAAACGCACTCTTTTTCTTCCTGCTGGTGATCGCACTGGCAGCCTGTTCAAAAGAAAACGATGATCTAAGTGGTGTGCAAGACATCCCCGGCCTGGGTGGCGACACCTGGGTCGAGGATTCTTTAGACAAATGGCTGTATGATTCACTCACTGTTCCTTACAACATAGAGGTGAAGTACAAATGGGACCAGTTTGAATTTGATGTGACCAAAACACTGGTACCACCTAAAGAAGAGGTGGTGATCCCTGCCATGCAGGCAATTATGAAAGTATGGATAGATAATTATATAAAGTATGCCGGAGAACTTTTCTTCAAGAAGTATTCTCCCAAATTTTTCATTCTCTCTGGCAGCGCCAGCTGGAATGACAACGGTACTATCACCCTGGGTACTGCCGAAGGTGGTCGTAAGGTAGTGATGTACCTACTGAATGAATTTCGTACCAAAGAAATGGATGGCTACCAATTAGGTGATACTGCCAATGTGAAGCAGATCTTTCACGTAATAGAGCACGAATTCGGGCATATTCTCCACCAGAATATAATGTACCCAACCGAGTTTAAAAAGATCAGTGTAGGGCTCTATACGGCTAACTGGAACAATATCTACGATTCCGACGCACACCAGGATGGTTTTGTGACGCCGTATGCCATGAGCAGTGAGAATGAGGATTTCGTAGAGATGATCGCCACTATGCTGATAGAAGGAAAAGAAGGATTTGACAGGATTGTAAACAGCGTACAGGATAAGACCAGCGACAACGGCACTACACAGGCACAGGCCGTAGCTGCCCTGCGGCAGAAAGAAGCGATGGTGGTGAATTATTACAAGTCCGCTTACGATGTAGACTTCTACGCTTTGCAGAAAGCAACCAGAGACAGTATTAACGCACTTTTTTATTGATGCTTTATGAGAACAAATTTTTACCTCTATATTTTTTTGACTGCATTATGCTTTGCCGCCTGTAAAAAGGAGGATGATAATGTATTTAAACAATCGCCCGATGAAAGAATTAATGAAGTGCTCAGTACCTACAGTACTACGCTTACCAGTGCCGAATATGGATGGAAGGGGCTTGTGTATCCCTCGGCTATATCCGCGGTACCTTTTAGTTTTTATTTCAAATTCGATACAGCAAATCGTGTACAGATGTATTCTGACTGGGATTCATCCACACTCTCCGTTATGCAGGAGAGCAGTTACAGGTTGAAAGCCCTGCAGCAACCTTGTTTATTATTTGATACCTACAATTATATTCATATACTCTGCGATCCCGACGCCGGTATTAACGGCGGTTATTATGGCGGCGGGTTGCTATCCGATTTTGAGTTCATATTGGATGGCATGAGCACCGACGGTGATACAATTAAACTTACAGGACGTTTGCATGGCAGCAAGGCCGTACTCGTCAAAGCTACCTCCAAAGAGGCACAGGATTATTACGATAGAAAACGGAACTGGGATTTTGATTATTCTTCCCGGTTTCTTACTTATTTTAAAAAGCTTCATACTGGTAAAGGTGACTACGACATCTATATCAACCAGCAGTACAAGAGCATCAAAATCGTAAATGCCAACGTAAAATTCAGTGCCGGTTATTACTTCACACCCACTGGCGTCGCCTTTGACAAACCATTTACCGATGCCGGGGAAACCATTAATGGATTTGAGGATGTCTCCTGGTCAGAAGACAATCAGCTTATGACCCTGAAGGTCAATGGCAGAGTTGTTACTATCAACAGTGATAAAAAACCCTATATCGTAGACAGCACCGCCGGTTCCCGCTGGTACAATGCAGCTATAAACGCGGCTGACTATTACTACTCAGATGCAGGAATTCATGTAGATGGTCAGGATGACTATTACAACTTCAAATCTATATCCGGTTTTGAGTACCTGTTATACTATCCCAATTTCCAGAGTAGTGGATATGACTTTAATGGAATCATGGAAAACAGTTACTACGGACCGGCCTTTAAAGCAAAATTCAGCACCAGCGGCATTACCACATTCACCTATGGCGGCACATGGTATACCATCCCTGATTACAGTAGCACCACCATATCGAATATCGTCACCAAGTTCACAGAAAGCACTGGTTACTACTTTGTACAAACCAGTGACTACAATACCTATGACATGGTGAATGTAAAGGATGCCCGTAGCTGGATCAGCTGGCAATTATTCTAATGCATTAACCCCTAAATAATAGAAAAAGAGAACCCATATGAGAACCAAGCCTGTTTCTGTACGCCTCGGGGCTGTCTTATACCTGTTATTGTTGTTGCTGCCGGCCATTGGTCTGCGTGCACAGACTGATATTACCATCGGTCTGGGCAACGGTAGCAACTCTACGACATCTTATCCATGTCCTATACAAGACTGGTATCAAGCTACCCGGGCCCAATATCTTTATCGAGCCTCTGAATTGACTGCCAAAGGCATGGGCCCTGGTATGATCAATGCCTTGAAATTCAACGCCACATCTGTAGGAAGCGATGTGGACGGTGCCGAAAATTATGCTATTAAAATAGTCGGCACTACGGTGAGTTCATTGTCTGATTCATATTATGAACCCGTAGGTAATAACTTTTACGGACCACTGAATTATATGCCGGTGGTGGGATTGAACTCCTTTACCATTCCTTCAGGTTTCTTCTGGAATGGTACGGACAATATCCTGGTAGAGGTATGTGGCGGCGCGGCTTCCTATACCCATAACCCCGTATTCCCTTACACGACAGGTCTTGCGTTCAATGGGTCCCATACATATTACCAGGATGCGGGTACCAGTCTTTGTGGCACCTCACAGGTGAACTCAGCATCGACGACCCGTCCTGACATTATTTTTAACTGGACTCCTGCCGCTGCATGTACCGGTACTCCCACTGCCGGTACTGCAGCCAGCAGTGCTTCAGCCGTATGTCTGAATGAAAGCTTTACACTTTCACTCACCGGTGTGACGGTTGCTTCCGGTCTGAAATACCAGTGGCAATCTTCTACAGACAATAGCACATGGACAAACATTCCCAATGATACATTGTCATCACTTACTACCACGCAGACTGTGTCTTCATATTACCGCTGCGTGGTTACCTGTACTGCCAGCAGTAATGCGGCGAACTCTACGAGTGTACAGGTCACTAGTCCATCGTTAGTACATGGTACTTTCACTATCAATAAAGCGTTGCCTACAGGTGCAGGTAACTTTGCATCCTTCAATGACGCATACAATTATATCAAGTGCGGTATTGACGGAGCAGTGGTATTTAATGTAGTGGCCAATGCGGCTTCTGCATATAATGAGCAGCTGATTATGACACCGGTACCGGGGGCATCAGCAACGAATACAGTTACCTTCAATGGTAACAATGATACGATCGCTTACCTCAGTACATCGAGCGCAGAAAGAGCTGTGATCAAACTGAATGGTGCAGATTATATCACCTTCAATGACCTGATAATTCAGGCCAAAGGCAGTTCTTCCGGCCAATATGGCTTTGGTGTACAATTGCTGAATGATGCAGATTACAATACCATCAACAATTGTAAGATCCTTATTAATACGACTTCTACCTCCTCAGATTTTGCAGGTATCGTCGTAAGTGCATCTGCTACATCAGCTACCGGAACAGGCTCCACCAGCTGTGACAACAATACTTTTAGCAATAATGCTGTGACGGGTGGTTACTATAGCATGACGCTGGTAGCCAGCTCGACGGCCTCAAATGCCAGCAATAAGGTGATCAACAACAAGTTCCTGGATTTCTACTATTATGGTATGTATATCTATGGAGCATATAACCTCACATTTGAGAAAAATACGATCAGCCGTCCTTCACGTACTTCTGTGGATAACTTCTATGGTATCTATGTGACGAACCTGAGTACGAAATTAAACATCAATGCAAACAGGATTACTAACCCATTTGGTGGCAACCCCACCAGTACCAGTACCTTCTACGCTATTTATTTTACCAGCGTAGATGCGCTGAATACACTGGAGAACGTGGTGAGCAATAACCTGATCTACAACCTCACAGGTAGTGGTTCTGTTTATGGATTTTACAACAGTTCTTCAGACAACGTATTCTATTATCATAATACCCTCTCACTGGATGGATCTGCTACACCAGGTACCTCTTATGTAACCAGAGGGTTCTACCAGACTACACAGGCAGCAGGTGTTTATCTGAGGGATAACATGATCACCATCAATCGTGGTGGACAGAATATCAAGCATGGTATTTACTTTGGTACCACATCAAGCGACATCGTATCCAATTATAACAATATCTATCTGGCGGCGACAGTTGCCAATGCTTACACCGGTTATTATTCCGCTAACAGGGCGACATTGACTGACTGGCAAACCGCTGCAACTCAGGATGCCAATTCACTGGCAGCGAATCCTATCTATAAGGACAGCACGAATGGTAACTATGCCCCAAGCAGTCAGACAGTAAATGACAGAGGCTTCCCTGTAGGTATCGCAGCAGATATCAACAGCACTACCCGTAGTACATCTACACCGGATATGGGCGCCTATGAATTTACACCTGATCCATGTACCGCACCACCAGTGCCTGGTACATCGACTGTGAACAAGAATCCGGTATGTGTGGGTACGAATGTAGGTTTAGGTTTGAACGGCAATAGCAATGGTTTAACACAAACCTATCAATGGCAGTACGCTACTACTGCTACAGGACCATGGACAAACCTCGGTACGCCTATCAATTATCCTGATACGGTGATTGTGTCTACGGCCACCTTGTACTATCGTACAGCAGTGACCTGTAGTGGTAATACCGCTTATTCCACACCTGTGTTGCTGACTGTGAACCCTGCATTGCCACCAAATACCTATACGGTAGATAAGAATTCACCGGCCAGCGCTACCAACTATACCAGCTTTGCAGCTGTGAAAACCGCGCTGGAATGTGGTATTACTGGCCCTGTAGTATTCAATGTTGTAGCAGGGCGTACACCTTATGAAGAACAGTTCTCGCTCGACTCTGTAAGAGGTACTTCCGCCATCAATACCATCACCTTCCTGGGTAATGGCAACACGATCCACTATAGCTCCAATACCACCGATGAGCGCGCAGTTATCAAACTGAAGCATACAGACCATATCATCTTCGATAGCCTGAACATCGATGCAACCGGTACAGGTACCTACGGTTATGGTGTACAGTTCATCGATCATGCTGATAGCAATGTGGTAAGACATAGTAACATCGTTACGAATACTACGGATGGTTATAATTCAAACTACGCTGGTATCGTGATCAATGCTTCTGACTCTGATCCGGCTACTACAGGTGCTACCCGTTGTACTGGCAACGTGATTGACAGCAATACTGTGACAGGTGGTTTGTATAGCGTGACAATTGTAGGTGGCAGCAGTGATCCTGTGTATGGAACAACCATCAGAAACAATATTCTGCAGGAATTCTACTACTATGGCCTGTACTTAGAATATACTTCCGGTACACTGTTGAAAGGCAATACCATACAACGACCTACCCGTACAAATGTGAGTTACTACTATGGATTGTATGCTTATGGTGAAAACACGAACCTGAGTGTATTGGAGAACAGGTTCACCAATCCTTTTGGCGGTTCACTGACCTCTACTAATTACTTCTATGGTATTTACTTCAGTAGTGTGTCTTCCAATTCAAATACGCCTATACTGGTAGCTAACAATATCATGTACAAAACTACGGGTGCAGGATACCAGTATGGTTTCTACAACTACAATTCTCCAAATATCAATTACTACCACAATACAATTTCATTGGATAATACAGGTGGTAGCTCTTCTTACTATTCAAGAGGCTACTATCAGTCCAGTACAACCACAGGTATTAATTTCAAGAATAACATTATTACTATCAATAACTCTGGTGCCAACTATAAATATGCAGTTTACCTGTCATCGACCGGTACAGAGTTCTTCGCTGACCACAATGACTACTATGTAGCCGGTGGTGGCAACAATAAATTTATCGGTTACAATAACGGTAACCAGGCTACGCTGGCAGACTGGAGAGGTTCTACCGGTCAGGATGCAGCTACCATCAGTATAGACCCTGTTTATGCGGATGCGCCAAATGGCAACCTGACACCGGTTATCTATCCGCTGGATAATACAGGTATCCCATTAGGTATCACCAACGATATCTTACACAAAACCAGGAGCACGACTACACCTGATATCGGAGCCTATGAAATAGACATCGTACCATGCATGTCTCCGCTGAATCCGGGTACTGCGGTGGTAACGCCAAACAGCAATATCTGTATGGGTACCCAGATCACTCTTGATCTGACAAACAATACACCGGGTGGCCGTATGACTTATCAGTGGCAGGCTTCTTATACAGCTACTGGTCCATGGATCAATGTATCCGATACACTCTATGTATCTCAGTACAAAATGGAGCTGGGTATGCTCAATTACTTCCGTTGTAAGATCGTATGTAGTGGCACCGACAGCGCATTCTCCACAATCGCTACAGTAGCGATGAATGCTCCACTGGTGAAAGGATTATACACCATCAATCCTACAGGTACAGGCAGCCGTAACTTCACTTCCTTCCAACAGGCTGTGACAGCATTGGAATGTGGTATAGCCGGTTGGGTGATCTTCGATGTAGTACCTGGCACTTACAATGAGAAGATCCGCATGCGTAAAATACCAGGTGCTTCAGATACCAGCCGTGTCACTTTCCGTAGTCAGACAGGCGATCCTATATCCGTTACATTGACTACCCCACCAACTTCGGCTGCGAACTATGTGTTGAAACTGGATAGCGCCAGCTATGTGACTTATAAAAACATTACCATTAAAGCGACTGGCTCTACTTATGCAAGAGTGGTTGAACTGGCCGGTAATGCAGCCTACGATAGCTTATTGACCAACATCCTGAGTATGCCGTCTACAACTACCAACAGTACGAATATGGTAGGTGTCTATGCAACCAGCTTTAAAGGAAACAATAATGCCATCGTTGGGAATACCATCCAGAATGGTGCCAGTGGTATTTACTTCTCAGGTACAGGTACGGGTGAATTGGCAACGCCCATCGTGATTGACAGCAACTTTATAGCCGGTGCCTATGTGAATGGTATCTATTCATCTTATGTAGATCATATCGTTATCACCCGTAACAATGTGAACCTGACTACACCGCTGGCCAGCACAGCTTACGGTATCTATAACTACTACGATGACGGTGCGTTCAAGACAAATCATAATATCGTAAACATCAGCAATGCCAGCACTACAACCTATGGTATATACACCTATAGTTGTGATGCATCGCAGGCGGATACTGCGCAGATGGATGGTAACAGGGTGATTGCCACAACAGGAAATACCGGTACCATGTATGGTCTGGCCCACCAGTATTCTACTTACGTGAATAACGTAAACAATGTGATCAACATCGCCACATCAGGGAGCAGTTCTTATGGCCTGTATAGCAGTAGTGATGCAAATAGTGTGTACTATAACAATACTGTTCAGAGTGCCGCTACTTCATCTGCCAACAATATCGCTGCTTACCTGGGTCACGCTTCTGCCGGATACAGCAATGTCTTCTACAGAAATAATATATTCTCGCATACAGGTGGTGGTTATGCCATGTATACAACCAGTGTGGGGTATCACAACAGTGATTACAATACACTGTATACATCTGGTACGAACCTGATCAGAAACACGAATATAGGTGCGAACTATACGACACTGAATGATTTCGTGACAGCTGCTGATCAGGATGTACATTCTATCGTTTACAAACCTGCATTCGAAGCGGGTAATAATAACCTGCTGCCAGATCTGAATAACCCTGAAGTATGGGCGATTCATGGCCGTGGTGTACAGGTGAGAGGTAATGCACATGATTTCAGCGGTGCATACCGTCCACAAACACTGGCAGAAGGTGTACCAGACATGGGGGCGTATGAGTTCCTGCCAGCTGTAGAACCCGTGTTGTTAACACCGGTACCGGCTGCTCCATCTCCGGGCATTACCCAGACATTCATGTTCGGTACAGATACTGTAGCGAAAGTTACCTGGGCTGCTTCAGGTGCAGTGCCTACATCCCTGACGCTGAAACGCTACTCAGGTATCAAGCCGCCAAACCTGACGCCTACACAGGAATTTATGTACTTCTATACCGACGTAGATGCAAGTGGACAGTACAGCAACTTTGACTTCAAACAATACTATGTGCCTTCATGGCAGGGTACATTCACAGATGAAAAAACAATCCACCTGGGTAGAACGAATAATGACTCTGCATGGGTGGTGAATGACAGTAGTAAGGTCGATACTGACTTTAAGACGATCTCTGAAAATCAGTTATCATACCTCGACAGGTATACCGGTCTGAAAGGCAGCGAACCCGATGTGCCAAGCTTCCCAGCTCTGCCGGATAGTTCTAACAGAGGTACCCGTTTCTGGGTAGGCTATGGTCACCAGTACTACATGAATGTGGATAACTCACAGAACATGGTGTTGTACCTGAGTGCACAACAACCTGCACATGTAGTAGTGAAGATCCATGGTACCAGCTACAGAAAAGAATATACAGTACCAGCCAACTCCGTACTGGCATCAGATATCATCCCTAAAGCAGGTTTGAGCGATGCACGTCTGCTTGGCGAAGGATTGTATGAACAAGGTATCAGCATAGAAAGTGACGTGCCTATCGTAGCTTATGCACACATCTATAGTTCTGCCTCTTCCGGTGCAACCATGCTGTTGCCTGTAGGAACTTACGGATATGAATATTATGCGCTCACATCCCGTCAGAACTATAGTTCTACTTCTTATTCCTGGTTCTATATCATCGCAGACAATGATAATACGGTAGTTGAAATTACGCCATCCGTACCTACACTGGCAGGTAAACCAGCCAAGGTTCCATTCACCGTGACACTAAATAAAGGTCAGGTGTACCAGGTACTGGGTGCGATCATGAGTGGATCAGAAGGATATGATCTGTCTGGTAGTAAGGTGAGATCAATCACCAACGCAGCAGGTAAATGTTATCCGGTAGCTGTCTTCTCCGGCAATAGCCGTACGTCCTTGGGTTGTGATGGTTCAATCGGTAGCTCCGGTGATAATGCGATCCAGCAAAACTTCCCGTCACAGGCATGGGGTATGCACTATCTCACAGCGCCTACCAGCAGTTCTGATGATCCTGCTACACTCTCTACGAATATCTTCCGTGTAATGGTGAAAGACTCTGCTACCGTTGTGAAACTGAATAATGTGCCGCTGACAGGTTTGATCAATGGACGCTACTATCAATACCAAAGCAATACCGCTGATTACCTGGAAGCTAATCAACCAATTATGGTAGCTCAGTACATGGCATCAGAAGGTGCTTGTCCGAATACCGGTTCAATGGGTGATCCTGAAATGTTCTATATCAGTCCGCTGGAACAGGGTATCAATGCTGTAGGTTTGTATCGCAATGTATTGGAGGCGATAGATGTCAACTACCTCACCGTGATTATTCCTACAGGTGCTTTATCATCTCTCCTGATTGATAACAGTAACCTCTTCGACTATACTTATGCACATCCTAATAAACCGGGATATTCAGTAGTGGTGAAAAGATGGTCAGCTGCTTCTGCACAGTGTATAGTAACCAGCGACTCTGCCTTTACCGCAGTAACCTATGGTATGGGTAGCGTAGAAAGCTATGGCTTCAATGCCGGTACACTGGTGAGAAATCTGAATGCCACTACCTCCTTTAACAATAATTATGGCTCCAGCAGCAGTTCTAATTATACCTGCGCCGGTACGCCATTCCACTTCACAGCGATGCTGCCAATCAAGCCAGTCTCCATCACATGGGAACTGAGCCAGGTAAGCAATCTGTTGCCTGCAGGCGATGTGACACAAACAAACCCTGTAGCACTGGATAGCATTGTTGCAAATGGAAAGACTTATTATAAATATGACCTGACAGGTGATTACATGTTCACTGCACCAGGTACCTACTACATCCCGATGAAGATGCAGCATCCTGAGATCGAAAGCTGTGACAACACTTCAGAGGTGATCCTCACTATCAAGGTGATCAGGAAACCAGTAGTGGATTATAGTGTGGATTACTCCGGTTGCGTAGCTGATATCGCCGAGCTGACAGGTAGTGTAATCACAGAAAACAATGCAGCCATCAATACCTGGAAATGGAATTTCGCAGATGGTACGACAGCTTCTACACAAAAAGTAACCAGACAGTATCCTGCTGCAGGTACCTATGTTGAAGAACTGCACATCATTACTTCCGAAGGTTGTATCGGTGATACGACAAAAGAAGTAGTAGCGAATGAACCAACTGCAGCGAAACTGGTGACCGATAGCTTCACCGTTTGTTACAACTCATCTGTGACCTTCACAGTGAAAGATCCTGAAACCGGTGTGACCTATAGCTGGTTCAATGCGAAGACGGGTGGTGCCCTGCTGGATACTGGTAATACATTTACCATCAATCCGGTAACAACGCCTGGTATCTACTATGTAGAAGCAATGAAGAATGGTTGTGTAAGCACCTCACGCACACCAGCCTCCGTCACTGTACTGCCACAGCTTACAGTACCTGTAGTAGAAGTGGATAGCATCGGTGTAAACACCATCCGCTTCAAATGGAATGCGATACCTGGTGCAACTGGTTACGAAGTAAGTATCGATGGTGGTAATACCTGGACCACACCTTCATCTGGTGCACAGGGTACAGAACATATAGTAACAGGTCTGAAACCGGTGCAGGAAGTAACGCTGATCGTGAAAGTAAAAGGTTGTGAAGACAAGCTCTCCGATCCGGTATCAGCAGTTACACTTACAGATGGTATCTATATTCCAAATGCGTTCTCTCCAAATGGTGACGGTCTGAATGATGTGCTGAAAGTATATGGTGCTGTGATCAGTGAAGTACACTTTATGGTGTTCAACCAGTGGGGTGAGAAGGTCTTTGAATCAAATGACCAGTCAGTAGGCTGGGATGGTTTCTACAAGAGTAAGGCGCAGCCTTCAGGAGTATACATCTATGTGGTAAAACTGAAACTGATAGATGGTAGTGCGGTAGATAGAAAAGGTTCAGTGAACCTGATCAGGTAGGCCTAATAAAATAGTTATCCCATGAAGTATCCTTTTTTAAATTATACTGCTTGCTATTGCTCTCCACCTACGGGTGGGGGCAACAGCCGCAGCATACAGCGCTCCTTGTGGCTCACACTGGTCTCGCTGTTCTTCATAGTATTATCAGGTCATGCACAAAACCTTTCCAATAAAGGAACAGAGTTCTGGACGGCGTATGGTCACCATGAGTTTATGGAACCCGGTTGGACGAACTCGCAGGAGATGGTGTTGTACCTGAGTGCGGAGCAACCTGCTGTAGTCACTGTGTCCGTAGATAGTCTTGGCTGGAGTCGTACTTATTCTATACCCGCCAATACGGTGATTGCGACTGATTTTATACCGAAAGGCGGGACCTACGATGCGCGTTTGTATTCAGTACCACCCAGTTTTGGAGGTACAGGTGGCGAAGGTATCTTCAGGTACAAGGGTATTCATATCGTGAGCAATGTACCCATTGTTGCATATGGACACATATTTGGTTCTGCATCTTCCGGCGCCACTACATTGTTGCCTGTGAATACCTGGGGGTATTATTATGTATCCCTGAATAGCGAGCAGAATTATCTGCCAGACTGTTTCTCCTGGATGTATGTGATCGCGAGCCATGATAGTACGGTGGTGGAAATCACACCTTCTGCACTGACCCGCAACGGCAATCTGGCCAATGTACCTTTTACAGTGACCTTGAATAAGGGACAGATTTATCAGGTAGTAGGCAGTACAAATGGCAGCTCAGGAGTTGAATTAACGGGAACCAAAGTACGCTCTATTGCAAATCCGGGTGATACCTGTTATCCCATTGCTGTATTTTCTGGCAGTAGCCGTACAGCCATTGGTTGTACAGTAGGTACCGGAGGCAGTGGCGACAACAACATGCAGCAGGTTTTCCCTTCGCAGGCATGGGGTAAGCGTTATCTGCTGGCACCCACCAGTACATCTTCAAGTCCTTCCTCTTTTATGACCAACATTTATAAAGTATTGGTGAAGGATCCTACTACGGTGGTGAAAAGGAATGGTGTGGTATTGACTGGTTTGAATGGAAATAGTTTTTACCGTTTTACGAGTGGTACGGCAGATTATATAGAAGCCGATAAACCAGTCATGGTCGCGCAGTTTATGTCATCAGAGGGAGCATGCCCAAACACCTCCGGAGATGGAGATCCGGAAATGGTGTACCTCAGTCCGATAGAACAGGCCATCAAAAATATTGGCTTCTACCGCAATACCAGGGAGAATATTACCACAAATTACCTCACCCTGATCATTCCTACGGCAGGTACGCAAACATTGAAAATAGACGGTTTAAATAATGCGTGGAATTATACCTATGCACATCCTAATCTTCCCGGTTATTCTATAGTCATTAAACGGTGGTCAGCTGCTCAGGCACAATGTCTTGTTTCCAGCGATTCTGCCTTTACTGCAGTAACATATGGTTTAGGCTCTGTGGAAAGCTATGGCTACAATGCGGGTACCATGATCAATAACCTGAATGCAGTGGGTACGATCCACAACCAATATGATACTGCCAATGTAAAGAACGATTTTACCTGTACTAATACACCTGTAGAACTGTCTGTATTACTGGCTTACCATCCTACAAAGATGGTGTGGCAAATCAGTCAGTTGGGTAGTGCGATCACACCTAATAACGATGTGGTGATCACTAATCCGGTTAGCGCTGGTCAGGAAATAGTGAATGGCGTACCTTATTACAAATACCCCCTGCCGGGTACTTACCAGTTCAGTAATACCGGCACTTACGATATTACGATTACAAACACCAACCCTGAGATTGAAAAATGTGATCACACCGAACAGGTGAAGATCTCTGTGACAGTGAAGAAAAAACCTTCCGCGAAGTTCTCTTATACACATACCGGTTGTACAAAAGACTCCGTCTACTTTGCAGGAGACACAAGCGGAAATGGATACGATGTCAATCGCTGGAAATGGACATTTGCCGGACCAGTATCAGATAGTGGCCAGCATGTGACACATGCTTTTGCAGCGGGTACGCAGAGTGTACAACTGAGTGTAATTACAGAAGAAGGTTGTATTGCCGATACCACTGCATCTATCACCATCTATCCAAGACCTACTGCTGATTTCAATACCAGTGTACAAAATGTATGTGAAGGCAGTGATGTAACGCTTACCGATCAGTCATCCTTTGCTGGTAGCGCACCTATAGTAGGCTGGTACTGGGATGGTGGCAATGGCACTGTCAATAACAACCCGACTGCCGCTGCGCAGCCTGAACATTATGATACATACGGCACTTACAATATCAGGCATATTGTAAAGGTAAGCGACCTCTGTGTGAGCGATACGGTTACAAAATCAGTCACTGTATACGCCAAACCAGTTCCATCCTTTACCTACCCTGACAACTGTCTGGCAGTAGATGGCATCGTACAGTTCACCAGTACGACCACTGTACCTGATGCACAAACACTGAGCTCCTATACATGGGACTTTGGTGATGCAGCGGCTACTCCTGCCAATCCAAACACCAGCACAGATGCAAACCCACAACATACATACACTTCATTTGGTACTTATACGATCAAATACAGTGCGACTACAGCCAATGGTTGTACGAAAGATACGACCGTAACAGCCGTCTTTAAACTGAAACCAAAACTCACTTACACCAGGCTGGATTCTGTATGCGTCAATCTGAAAGGAACAATTGATGTAGCAAAAGCTGCTGTAACCAATGGGGTAACTGGTACAGGTGTGTACAAAGGCCCGGGTACAAGCACTGCGGGGGCTTTTAATCCAACGACCGCAGGTGCAGGAACACACACCATCTGGTATGTATTTACTACCAGCAGTGGTTGTATAGATTCTATCTCTACCACTATCAAAGTGAATCCAAAACCAGCTGCTGCGTTTACGGCGGAAGATGTATGTCTGGGAGCACCGGTGGTGATCAGTGATCAATCCACTATCTCAACAGGTAACATCGCTTCCTGGAACTGGAACTTTGGTGATGGTAACAGCGAGAGTCATACTGATAATACAACCTTCAACAAAACATACAATGTCTGGAAGACCTACACTGTGAAACTGGTAGCGGTCAGTGACAATGGTTGCGTCAGTGATACCGCTATCCACACAGTGGCTGTACATCCTAATCCGACTACTGACTTTGCGCTACCTCAGCATATTTGTATGCCGGAAGGGATTGCTGAATTCACTAATAGCACTTCCACGCCTGATAAATCAGCTATGAGCTATCAGTGGAACTTTGGTGATGGCACAGCCACCAGTACGACTGCTTCGCCAACGCATGTTTATCAGCAGGCAGGCAGCTATACGGTGACACTGACCGCTACTACTAAATATGGTTGCAGCAGTAGTAAAGACAAAGTGTTAAGTGCCTTCTTTACCCAACCGGTGGCCCAATTCTCCGTATCGCCTGATACGCTGTGTCAGGGCACCGAAAGCATATTCACTGATCAGAGTACAGATGCCAGTGATAACATCACGTCGTGGAGCTGGACCTTTGGGGATGGCAGTAGTTCTACCAGCCGTAACCCGGTGAAAGAATACACCACGCCAGGTGAATACACCGTACAGCTCACTGTTACTAACGGTGCAGGTTGTATATCCAGCCCTGTAAGCAGTCAGGTAGTGGTATACCTGCAACCCGTGATCGATGCCGGCGATGACTTCGTCGTACCACAGGGTACCCTCATACAATTTAATGCAACGGCCAACGACAGCACCCAACTGGTATTCCGCTGGTCACCTGGTGATGGGCTCTCGTCTGCCAATGTGCTGAACCCCTGGCTGGTAGCAATGGCAGATCAGGTGTACACACTCACCGCTATCGGCAAAGGGAGCTGTGGTGCACAGGACCAGATGAAAGTAAAAGTGCTGAAGCCTGTAAAAATACCGAATGCGTTCTCTCCAAACGGAGATGGGATCAATGATCGCTGGGTGATTACCAACCTCGCTGATTATCCAGGTGCTACTATCGAAGTATTCAACAGGTATGGACAAAGAGTATACTATTCCGTTGGCTACGATACGCCATGGGATGGTATGTGGAATGGCAAGCTGTTGCCGCTGGCGACCTATTACTACATCATCAAACTGAAAAACGGGTTCGCACCTCTCACCGGGTACGTTACGATACTTCAATAAGCAAATATTAACTCGCAATGAAAAATATCATCACCTTCATCCTGCTTTGCCCGCTATTGTTTGTAATGGCTGATAAGGCAAATGCACAATCTGATCCGCATTTCTCCCAGTATTATGTGTATCCCTCATGGCTGAACCCCGCACTGACCGGTGCTTTTGACGGCGATTACCGTGTGTCGGCTATTTACCGTACCCAGTGGGGAAACATCAGCAGTCCGTTTGCTACCTATGGTGTAGCCGCCGACATTACTACCAATAAGCAATTCAATGTTGGCGTCAGTGTATTGAATCAATCCGCTGGTGATGGTGGATATAACTATACGACCGGTTATGCCAGTGCTTCTTATACCGGTGTAAAGCTGGGTGCTAATCAAACACACAGATTGGTATTCGGTATACAGGCCGGTTTGATCCAACGCCGCTTTGATGCTTCCAAACTCACCTTTGGCGACCAGTGGAACCCTGTGACTGGTTATAACCCGGGCACTCCAAGTGCAGAGGTATTAGGCAGAACATCTGCTACCTCATTCGATGCCGGTGCTGGTGTATTGTATTACGATGCGGAGCCAGGCAAAAAGTATAACATCTTCGGTGGTTTCGGAGTGAGTCATCTTACTCGTCCTACCGATCAGTTTAGTGCCAGTGGTGATGCGCGTTTCCCCATGCGCTTTACAGGCCATGCCGGTGTGAAAATAGCGGTCAATGAAACCTTTAGTATCACGCCGAATTTATTATACCTCCATCAGGGTAATGCAGAAGAAAAGATGATAGGTGCATACGGTCAGATGTATGTAACACCGACTGTTGATTTCCTGTTAGGTGTGAACTACCGTTTCAAAGATGCCATTGCTCCTCATGCAGGCTTTACCTATGGCGGCTTTACCCTTGGCGTTAGCTATGATATCAACAATTCCGATCTGGGCAAGATAGCCAGAGGTTCTAACAGCTTCGAGCTCTCGCTGACCTGGATAGGCAGAAAACTCTTTAAAACACCTGAAGTAGAATTTGTGTGCCCACGTCTCTAAAATCTAATAAAGAACCATGAAAAAGATCTTCTTCACAGCAGCACTGTTAGGTGCAGTAATGGCAGGCAAAGCCCAGTTTGCTTACAATTACCTCAAGGCTGCTGACTATTATTTCAGGAACGCGGACTACAATTCTGCTGCACAGTATTATGAAAAATATCTGGCAGGCAACCGTTCCATCGTCAGCAATGCCGTTTATAAACCCTACAATACTCAACAGGTAGCCAGCAAAAAGCAGGTATCTGTAAGCTCTGAACACCAGGCCATCTATAAGCTGGCAGAGAGCTATCGCTTACTGCATGATTATAGCAAAGCAGTGCCCTGGTATGCAGAGGCATTGGAGTTTGAAAAAACAGAATATCCATTAGCGCCGTATTATTATGCCGTATCACTGCGTGCACTGAGCCGGTATGATCTGGCAGAAAAAGCATTCGCTTATTTCCTCGATACTTATCAGACAGATGATAAATACCGTGATGATGCAAAGCGTGAACAACAGAACCTTCACTTCATCATTATACAACTCGCGCGTCCTGATCTTTCTCTATACACTGTAGAGAAGGGCAATACCAACCTGAATCCTGAAGGTGCCAACTATGCCCCTGTATGGATGGGTGATACATTGCTGTTATTCACATCTACCAGACCTGATAATGGTGCTCCAAAGAATCACGTGTTTACCAACAGGGTATATGGTGCAAAGTTCAGTGGCGAAGTACCAGACAGTATTTCCAAACTGGCATTGGCTCAACCCAAAAGTGAAGAGCAGGGCGTGATCACTATTACACCTGATGGCAATACCATGTTTCTGACCCGCTGGGTGAAAAATAAGAAAGCAGCGATCTATAGCAGTCATAAAAATGGTGATACCTGGGCAGAACCCGTATTGCTGGATTCTATCGTGAATGCCACAGGTTTTAGTGCACAACAACCATTTGTCACTGCCGATGGAAAGCGCTTATTATATGCCAGTGACAGACCGGGGGGTGAAGGAGGATTGGATATATGGGAAGCGCAACTGAATGGAGACGGTACCCCCTTCTTTACAAAGAACTTAGGCCCTGTGGTGAATACCGCCTCCAATGAACAGGCTCCTTATTACCATAGTCCTTCCGGTTTATTGGTCTTCTCTACAGATGGAAGAATAGGTATGGGAGGATATGATTTCTTCTATACAAAGGATAGTGCAGGTGGTTATACCACACCGGTGAATTTCGGTTATCCTGTAAACTCGGTGAAGGATGATATCTACTTTACCAGCAAGGGTAGTAAAGACAATATCCTGGAATCAGTTTGGATGTCATCTGATCGTTCTGCCAGCTGTTGCTTAGAGTTGTTTACGTTGAAGAAGAACGTACCGCCACTACCACCGCCACCACCACCAATAACTGAAACACCTGTAGCTGTAGCGCCTCCGCCAGCTGAGGTACCTGTTGTACTGGACAATGTATACTACGATTTCAATCAATCATATCTGCAACCTGCATCTTTCCCTTCATTGGATAAACTGGTTGCCATGCTACAGGCGCATCCTGAAGTGAAGATAGAACTGAGTGCGCATACAGATAGCAAAGGTTCCAATGAACTGAATGAGAAACTGTCTGAAGCACGTGCAAAGAGTTGTGTGGATTACCTCGTGAGCAAAGGTGTGTCAGCAGAACGTCTTACCTGGAAGGGATATGCGGCTACCATGCCGATAGCGCCTAATACCAATACAGATGGATCGGATAATCCTGAAGGAAGGGCCAGGAACAGAAGGACGGAATTCAATGTGATTAAATAGTAAACTATGAAAAGATTACCCCTGCTGTTGTTGCTGCTGGCCTGGTCCGCCAGCAGCTATGCACAGCAACAACCGCACTACACCCAGTACATTCTCAACACGTTTATCATCAACCCTGCTATGGCAGGGATTGAGAACTACTGGGATGTAAAGGCGAGCCATCGCCATCAGTGGGCAGGATTGAACGGTGCCCCGGTTACTTCTTATCTCACTGTGCATGGACCATTACGTAAGAGTGATTATTCTGAAGCGAGTATCACAGGGTTGACGCCTCCCGGCGAGAATCCAAGGGGCAGAGCTTACTGGCAACAGTATACTACACCGCCTGCGCATGCAGGTGTAGGGATGACGATCCTGAATGATAAAACGGGTCCGCTGAACCGGTTTTCCATCACAGGTACTTATGCACATCATATTCCTATTTCACCACGTACGAGTGTGAGTGCAGGGATTTCAGTGGGAGTGCAGCAGATGTCGCTGGATGCATCGAAGCTGGATTTTGAGCAGGCGGGAGATCCGGTGGTGGCAGCGAGCACACAGTTGAACAAGTGGCGGCCCGAAGTGAATGCAGGATTGATGCTCTACAGCAGTAGCTATTATATCAGTGCAGCGGTACAGAACATCATTCCGCAGCAGATCGCATATGACAATGGAAAAGTAGTGGGTGATTCTTTGTACAGAGGTAAACTGGTACCGCATTTATTTTTCTCAGGAGGGTATCGTGCATTTATCAATGAGGATATCAGTGTATTGCCTTCCGTGATGGTGAGGATGATTACGGCAGCACCTGTCAGCTTTGATCTGAATACTAAGTTTCAGTATCGCGACAGGATGTGGTTAGGAGCTTCTTACCGCATTTCTGATGGGTTTGCAGCCATGTTTGGTGTGAATATCAATTCGACAATCA
Source organism: [Flexibacter] sp. ATCC 35208 (assembly GCF_001975825.1). GTDB lineage: Bacteria > Bacteroidota > Bacteroidia > Chitinophagales > Chitinophagaceae > Chitinophaga. The sequence continues at coordinate 125,214 of NZ_MTKN01000002.1, read as the reverse complement.
ATATAGGGTACTCCTATGATTATACCACCTCATCATTGAATACCGTGAGTAAGGGATCGCATGAGATATTGATTGGTTTCTTAATAGGCAATAGATATGGTGATCTATGCCCGCGTAACTTCTAGTTCATTATAACCCACGTTTGCAAAGCGAACGTCAATATACAAGATGGAGATAAAAAAGATTAAAATCAATTCTATCAAAAACAAACAATCAAAATTTAATTTATGAAAAAGGTTTTCGGTTATTTATTCGTGGCATGTATGTTCTCCCTTACCCTTGGAATGACTTCTTGTAAAAAAGGTGATGCGGGTCCTGCAGGTCCACAGGGTGAAAAAGGCGATTCAGGTGTGGCTGGTAATGCTGGTATCATTTACTCTGACTGGGAGGATGCAACATTCACTTTGGCATCTGACGATGCCACTTACTTTGTAGATGTAGATGCTCCAAAAATCACAGCAGACATACTGAATAGTGGTGATGTAAAAGTATATACTCAATACTATACAAGCAGCAGTCAGCTGGTGGTAATGCCATTGCCTTACTTCGATGGCAGCTATATTATCAACGTATCAATCTTTACAGGTGGCTTTGAAATCTACAGCAATTCTGATTTCAGCACTTATACCGACGATAGTGGAAACAAGGCTTTCCAATACAGATATGTGATCATTCCAGGTGGCGAAGCTGCTGCGCGTAAAGCAGGCATCGACTGGAATAATTACGAACAGGTAAAAGCATACCTGCATCTGAAGAACTAGTTTACTAATGACCATCTCCATCAAAACCACAAGTAACAGGGCTGCTTTATCGAGAGCGGCCAATTTTTTCAACATCTAATAATCATACCATGAAAAGATATAGTGAATTGACAGATGAAGAATTAATAAAACTCTACAGATCGGGAGACGATAGTGCTTTCTCGGTACTGGTGTACAGACACAAAAACAGGATCTTTACAACCATCATGCTGTTAGTAAAGGACCGGCACCTGGCGGAAGATATCTTCCAGGATGTGTTTATCAAAATCATTAATGCACTCAACGAAGGGCATTATCTGGACAATAGTCGTTTTATAGCCTGGGCAGTGAGAATCGCCCACAACTGTTGTATCAGCCATTTCCGGAAGAAGAATGCGCGGCCGGCCTTTGCACTTATCTACAATGATGACATTACCAGTGGCGATAGCCGTATAGACATCAGCCAGGAGCAATGCATTATCATCAAAGAAACCAATACCGCCGTGCAGGCATTAATGGATCGCCTGCCAGAAACACAGCGGGAAGCACTGATACTGCGATACTATGCAGATCTGAGTTTTAAAGAGATTGCGCAAACCGTCAACGTGGGGATCAACACCGCCCTGGGCAGGGTTCGGTATGCCATCATCAACATGCGGAAACTGATGGAGCGTGAGGCACTGGAAGCAGTATTATAACCAACATTATACGTTCAGACGCGCACCTTTGACAGCAGGTTGCTTACTAGGCTCACAGGGGAGCTCTACATAAAAGGTTGTTTCCTTACCTGGTATACTCTCAAACCACAGGCGGCCATTGTGCATTTCTGCAATTTTTCTGGAGATGGATAACCCCAGTCCAAAGGACTGTTCACCGGCTGTACCCGGTCTTCCCGCAGAAGTGTGCATCTCAAAGATCTTTTCCTTTAATTCCGGCGGAATACCAATGCCTTTATCCTTGATCATAATGGTAAAGGTATTGTCTGTCCGGGTAGCACTGATACTGATCACGGATCTTTCATTACTGAACTTGATGGCATTGTCGATCAGGTTGGTGAAGAGCTGCCAGATCTTATCCCTGTCAAGATAGGCCATGCCTGCGGGCACGCGGCCTACCCTGATGCGTTGTCTTTTCTGCTGTGCTTTGAACTGTAGCAGATCGATACATTCCATCAGGACGACGGGGAGGTCTGTCAGTTCTGATCTCAGATCAGCCAGTTGTCCTTTGTTTTTATTTTCGAGTAGTTGATTGATGATTTCAAATGCCTGGTTGCCTGCTTGGGCGATCATCTGATACATGGCTTTGCGCTGTGCCGGATCGAACTCCTCGCCATCCAATAGCAGGCCGGCGATAGCGCCGATATTGCCCACAGGGTTTTTCAGGTCATGAATAATGACTTTGAGCAGTGCGGCATTTTCCTGATCCCTGCTTTCCAGGTTACGCAGGGCAGTGGTAAGTCTGGCATTCTGAATACCCACTAGTTGCAGATTTTGCTTGGATCGAAGCCACATTTTCCAGATCAGGAAGGCGATGGCAATCACTGATGCGAGGAAGAGTGTGGTGATGACTAACAGGATGGTCTTAAGCCGGTCGTCATTTTTGAGTGAAATAATTTCCTGCTGACGGGCTACGTTGTCAAACTCTCTGCTGATGTCTGCTTCGTGAATTTTCCGGTTACGGTTATCCAGCGAGTCTTTGATGTAGGTATATTCTTTCAGGAAAGCGTATGCCTTGTCAGGTTGATTAGTTTTTGCAAACCAGGTTTCTTCCGCTTTGAGCCACCTGAGGCGCAGTTCTCTGTCAGGTAGTGCGATAGTATCCATTGCCGATTTTATCTTACTCAACACCTTATATGCCTCCGGCATCCGGTTAGTATTGATGTAGAGATTCGCGAGGCGAAGCAGTGTGTAGTAAGCGTCGTCATTGGCATAACCAGGCTGATTGTTGATGCAGATGCTTTCAAGAAGCAGGGGTTCAACACTGGCGGTGTCTCCTTTCTTTAGGTACATGAAAGACTGGTTACCGTATATAATACCTTTTGCCGTCGCGATATAGCGCTTCTCATTGGCGCCAATACTGAACCTGCCTTCGTTTTCACTGATATAACTGAGGGCTTTCTGGAAATATAGACTGGCACTGTCATAGTTGCCGGCACGGTCAAAGGAAAGCGCGGTATTGTCGATATTCTCCTGGATAAAGGAAAAGGCTGGGAAATCCTGCTCACCACAAATGAGGCGAAGGTGTGTGGCGGTTTTGAAATACTTAGCAGCTTCTGAATATTTCTCCTGCCTGTAGCAGATCATGCCTAGCTGATTGTAATAGTCAGCCAGGAAAGCAGTGTCATGAGTGGTTTCACCTATTTGTTTTGCCTTGTAATAGTATTCGAAAGCTTCGGTCAGCCGTTTTTGTGCTACCAGCACATCCCCTTTATTCAAAAGTGCGTTGACATATGACTTTGTATACTTTTTATTGTCCTTGAGATCTTTCATTACGTACAGCATACTGTCGCAATAGATCAGGCTTTTTGAGTAGTCTTTGTCGTAATAGTAGCCTCTTTTGAACAGGTATTTACGGTATAAATCGCCCGGACCCGCATGTTGAAAACGTGCGTATACAGAATCCAGGTAGCGCAATTCTTTTTCCCTGTCCGGATCTGTACCCAAGCTGTCGGCATGGCGGATGACAGCTTCGAAAAATTTAGGGTGATCAACATTGTCCTGTTGACCGGGGTTACAGGCAATACACGCTGAAAGCATGTACACAAACAACACATACCAGAACACTCGCCAAAGGGATAATTCTTTTGTACTAAAAATAAACATTACATCTTATAACGTTAATAATAGCTAAACTATTTTTTAGCAAAACATTTTGTAACAGGTAATGGTTATTGCCCACCGTAGTGTAAGGTAAAGTGTTTTTTGCAGGATGTATAACGGGGGGTGAAAAATTACATGTAAGTGGTATAGTAATATAAGGATACTTTTTCAAGTAATAGGGATTTTTAATGCGATTAGATTTCAGGCGATCAATGTTATTGGAGTAGAAAAACTGAGGACCACTTTCGTGATCCTCAGCCATCAATTTATTGCTTCTTTTCTAACAACTTGAAGAACTGATCCAGTTGCGGCAGGATCACAATCCTTGTTCTACGGTTGGCAGCTCGTCCTTCCGGTGTATCATTATTAGCTACTGGAACATATTCACTACGTCCGGCAGCAGTGATACGTGCTGGATTGATTGCGTAATCGTTTTGTAAAACACGGGTTACAGCAGTCGCTCTCTTCACACTCAGATCCCAGTTGTCCAGCAATACGCCTTTCTTGTATGGGTTGGTATCAGTATGACCTTCTACGAGGAACTCGATGTTTGGCTGATTATTCAGCACTTTGGCCACTTTACCCAATACTTCTTTTGCACGTGCAGTGATGTCATAGCTACCACTTTCAAACAGCAGTTTGTCAGAGATGTCTATGTAAACCACACCCTTATCAACTTTAATGTTGATGTCCTGGTCATTCAGATCGCCGATAGCCCCTTTCAGGTTCATAACCAATGCCATGTTGAGGGAGTCCTTCTTAGCAATCGCTGACTGCAGGTCCTGGATGTAGGCATCTTTTGCGCCAATATTATCCAATGATTTCTTGATGCTTTCAGCCTGTGAATTACTGATCACAGACAGGTTTTTCAGCTGATCAAGCAGTTCGTTGTTGTTCTTTTTCAGCCCTTCTGTACGTTCGTCTGTGATATTCCTGCGATGTTCAAAAGCAGCAGTGGAATCACGAAGACTACGCTGGCAATCCTGTAATTGTCCCTGCAGTGCAGTATATTTCTCACTCAGAGAAACATAGCGGGCCTCCGAAGCCTTGTACTTCTTTGTACCTACACAGGAAAACAATAATACAGGCAACGATACTGCCAACAATATGATCCTTAGTTTCATATAAATTTTATTTTAATTAAATGACTCTCAAGTTTGGTACCTGCACACTGGTAATATTCCAAAACCTTGCCACAATCCTTTTTGGCGGGGTGAACTATACCTGTAAATTTGTTAAAATGATGAGATTGATGGCAATTTCACCAATCATGGTATTAGTTTATCAGGGTAGGTACAGTGCGCAATGCTTATATTATATTGGTCTTCTTAACCACGTATAGGTCTCATATGAAGCAACAATTCTTTTCCCGCTTACTGGCAGGGGTACTGTGTTTGTCACCAGCCATTTTAAGCGCACAATCAAAATCGTTATCCACACTACAGCAACAATTTGTTGATCTGCGGTTCGGTATGTTCATCCACTTCAACATTCCTACTTTCATGGATCAGGACTGGCCTGACCCTGAAACGCCTGCTACTGCTTTCAATCCGACTAAACTGGATTGTAACCAGTGGGCTACAACTGCCAAAGCCGCGAATATGTCTTATGGTTGCCTGACTACAAAACACCATAGTGGTTTCTGTATATGGGATACAAAGACAACGGATTACAATGTTATGAATAGTCCGCTGAAGCGTGACGTCGTAAAGGAATATGTAACCGCATTCAGAGCAAAAGGATTGAAAGTGATGTTGTACTATTCCATTTTAGATACACATCATAAATTGCGTCCCCACGGCATTACGCGTCAGGATATTGAAATGATCAAAGCGCAACTCACTGAGTTACTCACCAATTACGGAGAGATCACAGCTCTGATTATAGATGGATGGGATGCACCGTGGTCACGTATATCTTACGAAGATGTACCGTTTGATGACATCTACCATCTGGTAAAGACATTGCAACCAAACTGTTTGCTCATGGACCTGAATGCAGCGAAATATCCAACAGATGCACTGTTCTACACAGATATCAAATCTTATGAGCAGGGTGCCGGTCAGCACATCTCAAAAGAAAGTAATCAACTGCCTGCATTGTCCTGTTTGCCAATTAATCAGAACTGGTTCTGGAAAAAAAGTTTCCCAACTACACCCGTGAAAGATCCTGTAAAATTGGTCAATGATAACCTGGTTCAATTGAATAAAGCATGGTGTAACTTCATCCTGAATGTAGCGCCTAACCGTGAAGGGTTGATTGATGATAATGCAGTTGCTGCATTGACACAGATGGGAAAGATGTGGAAACCGGCAGGTCCGTTACCTGCTTTGCCAAAAGGTGCAGCACCCATTACTGCACAAAACTTTGCGAAGTTCCAGTACAGTAATTCCAGCTGGAGTGATGATATGAATATCATGGACTTTGCAAATGATGATAACTTCCGTACCAGCTGGCAGTCAAATGCTGAGGTGAAACAACCCTGGTATGAAGTGGATTTTGACAGAGAGAAGGATTTTAATATGGTGACGATTGTAGAAGATGGCGACCATATTAAGAAGTACCAGTTGGAATATAACGATGGTGGTGTATGGAAACCCTTACCAGCAGGTGTGCAACAGGGTCGTGTGAGAATACACAGATTTGATGCTGTAAGAGGTGGAAAAGTCAGAATAAAAATTGAAGAAAGTAGCGCGCCCCCTGCAATAGCAGAATTGGGTGTGTATGATGAAAGGAAATAAATAATTCTTTCTTTTAAAATAAAAATCCTCCAAACTAAAAAGCTTTTGCCGAAGGGAAAAGCTTTTTAATTTGGAGGATTTCGATTATCTCCACCTCCCGTTAAAAAAAACATAAAAATAATTACCTACTAATTTAGTAGACTTTGTATATTTGCCCCGATTCGCTACTGCCACCAACTGTAGTACTATGTACCCGCTGCTACCACCAATAGTAGTACTCCCTTTTATTCTTACAATTTAACTGCTGCTATCGCCAACTATAGCAGTCACCATGCTTTTTACTTAATTAAACCGACTTCGAGAATGGAAAAACAAGGAAGGCGCGGAATGGCTCTGCTATTGCCATTCATGTGCTGTGTATTAATCCTGCTTAGCTGCTTACTATCCTTTGCAGCAACGATCCCTATTACAGGTAAAGTGACAGATGAAAAAGGACAACCACTACCAGGTGTAAGCGTGCAGCTCAAAGGCACCGGCACAGGGGTTTCTACCGGTACGGACGGTACTTTCTCTATCAATGTACCTGACCAGTATGCAGTACTGGTATTCTCCTATGTAGGCTATGGCAAACAGGAAGTACCTGTAGGTGGTCAGAAACATCTTACCGTAAAACTTGCTTCTTCAGAAAGTGCATTGAGCGAAGTAGTGGTAGTAGGTTATGGTACCCAGCAAAAAGGAAACATCTTAGGTGCAGTGACGACCATGCCAGTGGGCAACCTGATCGAAAAACCCTTGGGTAGAGCAGAACAGGCACTGATCGGACAAATGCCCGGTGTACAGGTAAAACAACAGACTGGTATGCCCGGTCAGGGTCTGAGCATCACGGTACGTGGTAGCGGATCTGTAACTGCCGGTACTGAACCACTCTATGTAGTAGATGGGTTCCCGCTGGATGTAGTAAGCAATAATGGCTCCGGTGGTTTTACCGCCAGTCCGCTCAATAACCTGAATCCAAATGATATTGAAAGTATACAGGTGTTGAAAGACGCTGCTGCCGGTGCTATTTATGGTTCCCGCGCAGCCAATGGTGTTGTGATCATCACCACTAAAAGAGGGCAGTCAGGTAAAGCAAAGATCGCTTTCAATGCAACAACCGGTTTAAGTAAAATAAATCGTAAGACAGATGTACTGAGTGCTGATGAGTGGGTGAAGATGGCGACAGAAGTAGCGAATACCAACTGGGTAGCATCCGGCTCCGGCAGAAGTGCGACACAGACAAATGCAGAACGTGCTTCTATCTTAGGTCTGGCAAGTGGTGTCGTGAACACTTCGTATATGACAGATGATCGTTGGGCAGAACCTGGTCATCCCGGTTTGACATATATTGACTGGCAGGATGAGATATTCAGAACGGCGCCTTTTGGCAATTACGAAGTATCTGCCAGTGGTGGTACTGACAATGTGCATTACTTTATCTCCGGTAATTACCTGGATCAGGATGGTACCGTGATCAATTCTTCTTTCAAGAATTACGGTGCCAGAGCGAATGTGGAAGCAAACGTAGGCAAGCATGTAAAAGTAGGGCTGAACCTCGCGCCAAGCTATTCAGAAAACCATGCACCTGATGCAGAAGGTAAGGACAATCAGGTAATGAAAGCCCTGCAAATGGTACCGGTTGTAGAATCTACTGCTGGTAATATGACGGGCGCCAGTGGCCTTTCTACCTACACCTGGGCAAGTGCAAAACTGATCAGCCCATATGCTTACCTGAAAGAAGTGACCAGTCTTGTAAAGACAACCCGTCTGCTGGGATCTATGTATGGCCAGTATGAAATCATCCCCGGTTTGGTACTGAAGTCTACCATCAACCTGGACCAGATGAATCTTACTACCAAAAGATATATTCCTGATGATGTAGTGGTAGGTGCTGCCACAGAACTGGTAACCAATCCGGGTAAGAATGCTTCTGGTTCCTACGGTGGTTACCTTAAACAGAACTTCATCAATGAAAATACCCTGACTTATTCCAAAACCATCGCAGGTAAACACAATATCTCTGCAGTATTGGGTGAATCATACAATAAGGTACACTACGAAACCTTTACCATTGCCACAGCAGGTGGCTTTGCCAACGATATTATACAAACACTGAACAATGCCATTCCCAATAGTTCAGGTGTGACGACTACCGGCTCTACTACCGAAACCAACAACGTGCTGTACTCATGGTTTGGCAGGGTACAATATGACTACGCAGGTAAATACCTGGTGACAGCCAGTTTGAGAAAAGATGCTTCTTCCCGTTTTGGTGCTGATAGCCGTTGGGGTACATTCCCTTCTGCCAGCATCGGATGGCGTTTGTCTGAAGAGCCTTTCCTGAAAAGCGTGAGCTTTATCAATGACCTGAAAGTGCGTGTAAGCTGGGGTAAATCTGGTAATAACAACATTGGTGATTATGGTTCTATTCCAACGCTCACCAGTGCCACTTACAGCTTTGGCGGTAACAGCGCTACAGCCGCTACCGGACAGGTCGTATCAGGTCTGGCAAATCCTAACCTGAAATGGGAAACTTCTTCTACCTGGAACGCAGGTATTGATGGTAGTTTCCTGCGCAGCCGTTTGAATGTGATCGTGGATGTATACAGAAAGAAAAATACGGATCTGCTGCTGAACCTTCCTGTAGTAGGTGCGAGTGGCTTTACAACCAGTCTGCAGAACATTGGCGCCGTGCAAAACCAGGGTCTTGAAATTGGTATGAACAGTGTGAACGTTCGGCTGAAAAACTTTGAATGGTCTACCAATGCAAACATCGCATTCAACCAGAACAAAGTATTGGAACTGGGTGCTGATGGTGAACCAATTGAAATATCTTCTGCTTACAGTGGTAGTAATGCACCATACCTGTTGAAAAAAGGTTTACCACTGTTCAGCTATTATGTAACGAAAGTAAATGGTCTGCTCACACAGGCGGATATCGATAATTCAAGTGTAGCAAGGGTATCCAAAGAGAGAGTAGGAGATGCGAAGTATTATGATGCGAATGGCGATGGTGCTATCACTTCTGCTGACAGGGTGGTATATGGCCAGCCAAATCCTAAATATACTTGGGGACTCACCAATACATTCAAGTACAAAGATTTTGATCTGGGTGTAACGATCTATGGTCAGCATGGTGGTTCAATCCTTTCTTACCTGGGTAGGGCAATCGATTTTTCAGGTAGTACAACAGCGAATACTTTGGGTGTATGGAGAGACCGGTATACAGATGATAACCAAAACTTCAGCGCACCACGTGGTAAAGCAGCATCTACTTATACCGTACCTAACGTAACATCAGACTGGATCTACAGCACTGACTTCTGGCGTATTCAGAACATCACTTTAGGATATAACCTGAAACACATTCTCAGAACAAGTGCCATCAGCAGTGCGCGTATCACCGCTTCTTTACAGAACTGGTTTGGCCATGATAAATACAAAGGTGGTGCAAACCCTGAAGCACAGAATACCAATACCAGTGGTAATACCAGCTATTCACTGCCAGGAGATTATGGCGCAGTGCCTTTGAGCAAATCTGCGGTTATTGGTTTGAATGTCACCTTCTAATTTAAAAAGTAAAACAATGAGATCAGGATATATGTTTCTATTGGGTCTGCTATTCGCTTCCTGCTCTAAGCAGCTGGATCAGACACCGGTATCCAGTACAACAACGACTAATTTTTATTCAACACAGAACGATTTTGTGCAGGCAGTGAATGGTGTGTATTCAGGGTTAAAGAACTATCCATCTATGGCCCTGTGGCTGGGTGAGATGCGTAGTGATAATATAAACGCTATCTCTGATGGTAACCGTGACTGGCAGGGAATCAATGATATGTCACCTGATATTACAGCGGTTACATTCATCACGAATGCTTGGCAGAATAATTACAATGCCATCTACAATGCAAACAGTACACTGGCTGCATTCGAAACAAAAGGCAGTGTAGTAACAGATACGACGCTGCGTGCACGACTGATTGCTGAGTGCCATTACCTGAGAGCATTCTACTACTTCGAACTGGTGAAGTTATTTGGCAAAGTACCTTTGATCACCACAGCCATGACTTCTTCAGAAGCGGCTACTGTACCCAGAACAGATGTATCACAGGTATACGATACCATTATCGCTGACCTGACTTATGCAGGGGCGCATCTACCTACCAGCTATACCAGTTCAAATGTGGGCAGAGCGACCTCCTATGCTGCCAAAGGTTTACTGGGACAGGTATATCTCACCCGTTCAGGTCCTGACTATGGTATCAACGGACCTGGTTTAAACAGTGGTGAATATGATAAGGCGCTGGCATTGTTCAATGAAATCATCAATAGTGGTGCTTATTCATTTTTGAGTAGCTACTCCGATATCTTCTCTTATACCAACGAGAATAATGCAGAAGTGATCTTTGATGTACAGTTTATGAGTAGCTCCAATGGCGCGGGTTTCCCAAGTTACCTCGTACCGGTTGCTTACTGGACCAGTTTAGGGTTGTCCAATACTTACGGGAATGGATATGGGGCCAGCAACTTTGCAGTGACCAGCAATCTCAAAACTTCTTATGGCGATACTGATACACGCAAAACCTTCAATATCGCAACGACCTATTCAGCAGGTCCGTTTATCAGGAAGTATATCAATACGGCTTACAAGGGAACCAGTGGTACAGACTGGCCTATTAACTTTATCGTATTGCGTTATACAGATGTGTTGATGATGAAGGCGGAATGTATCTTACATGGTGCTTCCGGCTCACAGGCAGATGTAGATGCAATTGTGAATAAGGTAAGAGAAAGAGCGGGGCTGAGTGACTTGTCAAATGTAACAATTGAGCAATTGATGGAAGAGCGCAGAAAAGAATTCTTAGGTGAAGGCCTGAGATGGAATGACCTGGTGCGTGAAGGTATGGCGGTGACTACGATGAATGCATGGATTGCGGCTGATGCGGTGACGAATGTAGAAACAGTAGTGCCGGCTTATGTGCTTTATCCTGTACCATCGGCGGAGATTTCTGCGAGTGGAGGATTGTATGAGCAAAACACAGGCTATTAAGAATAATCCTACCTGACTATATCAGGAACCCGAATAAAAAGGCCCGTCTCAAAACTTCGAGACAGCCCCCTTTTATTCGGGTACCAGATGGAGAGAATTTTCGTACATGCCATTCTCATGGACTTCCTGTTACTTATTATACATCCCCTTTTTACCTTTATACCATGCTAACAGAACAAGCTGCTATTTTACTGTTCTTCTTCAATAAGGATTTCATCAGCGTTACGATAAGTGTATTTTAGATTTAGCGTAGAGGTGATCACTTCCAGCATATAGTCAAGGGTTTTGTCTTCAAATATGCTGGATAGTCTTAACGCTGCCATGGCAGGATTTTGCAGCACAATTTTTTTATTATATGCCATAGACAGCCTTTCGGTAATACTGCCCAGTGTGTTGTTGTCGAAAGTAAAATGATAGTTTTCAAGCACTAAAGCCCCGGCCTTGTAATATGCCATCTGACCGTCCGTAACCACTACAGCTTTATTGTCCTTTTGCATTTTTACTTTGCCTGAACTTACCTTTACCATGATCAGTGAATCACTTTCTGCTACATGAAAGGTGGTGCCCAATACCGTCACCTGCACAGGACCTGCTTTCACTATAAATGGATGTGAGGGGTCATACTTCACATCAAATTCACCACTCCCTTTCAATTGAATAGTACGGTTGATATAGTGGATATTGCCACCTGGAGCTACCTTTGCCACAGAGCCATCCGGTAGTGTTTGCGTTACTGTTTGTTGGGTAGCAGCGATCTCCATGGTAGCAGGTTTACGTAGTTGTAACCATAGCAATGAAACCGCAGTCAGCAAAGTTGCGGCTACTGCCACCCATGGAAGTACACGTATTTTGGTGCGGGGCTTCGTTTGCTGCCATACCTTCTGTAAATCTGGAAGTGAGTAGGGATGTTCACCGGTTATGTGCCACGCATCCCAGCTGGCCTGGAAAAGGCTGGCGTTGTCCGAAAGGCTCCTCTTCCAATCGTCAATCGCCATTGCTTCCTCAGGGAGGGCTTCCCCAGCGAAGTACCTGGACAGGAGCTCGTCGGTGATTTGAATATTTGCCATAATCAGTGGAAGAATTTTTGAATTTCAGTCAATAAACGAAACGAGATCAATAGCCAGAAATACGTTTTGTCTGATAATTTTGTACGTAAAGTATAGAGGGCCTTACCCATGTGAGCTTCAACTGTTTTAACGGAGATATCAAGCTCTTTCGCGATCTCTGGGTAAGTTTTCTCCTCAAATCTGCTTTTATAGAATACTTCCCTGCACTTATCCGGCAATGATTCCATAGCTGACAAAACTTCTTTTTTAAGGGCCCGGACGGATACCTGCTCTTCATTGTTCCAGGTAGCATGTTCCTGCCCGGTGGCAAAGCTTTTATAATGCCGCTGCCGGGTTTGAAGGCTTTTAATCCTGTTCAGGCAGTGATTGTGCGTAGCGGTATAGAGGTAAGCCCGTGCTGACTGCTTAATAGATAACGTTTCCTTTTTCTCCCATAGGTGCATGAATACCTGTTGTACCACGTCTCTCGCTTCCTCATTATCCTTCAGCAAGGTATAGGCATACCGATGCAGATCCTCGAAATACTCGAAGAAGTATTGCTCAATTGTATGGCTATCTGATAATTTTTCTTTCACAAATTCTATTACCCAATGGTCATTTGCGTCTAAAGGTAGACAACTGAATAGAACAAATACCCCTATTTATATAATTTTTCTTCTGGTAGCATCGCCATGGTCCTTTGTCTGAGTTGCTCGTATTTCCCGCTCGTTCATTTTATGGGGTTAATTCGTTAAATTAGGGATAACAAAAGTGCGGATAAATTTAAACCTGTCAGAGCAAGGGCTGTCTAATCCAGAGAGTCGTATTCAAATTCAACCATCATTTTATTCCCCCTTCGTATGCAAAACAACTATTTACTCGTTATGGTGCTATGCCTGTTGGCATTGCAACCCGCTTTAGCCCAGAACATAGGGAATTTAGACCAGCGGGAAGTTGCTATAAACTTTATGGAGTATGTCCAGGATGGAAAACCCGATAAAGCGGCAAAATTACTGGACCAGACCAAAGTAAAATACGACAATCTCCTAAAGTCGAACATGAAAGGTGCGGCAGAAAGTATCCGGGATGTGGCAGAAATGACCATACCTGCTGTAACGGCCATGAAGACAGATAGTACGGTGTTTTTCAGGTGCCGGTATTACGCGCCGAAGGATAAATTCCCGGATTATTACCAGGTGGATATTCAATTTGAAGACGAAAAATCATTGAAAATAACTAAGCTGGTGTTTTATGACAGGGCGACCCTCGTCAAAATGCAAATAGCACAGAAAGAATAAATGAGAAAGGGAATCATTATAATGATTCCCTTTTTTTTTATATTTTTCATTCAATGAAACAGCGCTTACTTTCCCTAGACTTTTTTCGCGGCGTTACCGTAGCCGGAATGATCCTCGTAAACAATCCCGGTGACTGGGCCCACATCTACGCCCCTCTGGAGCACTCAAAATGGAATGGCTGCACGCCTACAGACCTGGTATTCCCGTTCTTCCTCTTTATGGTGGGCGTAGCAGTATCGTTTGCCCTGAGCAGCAGGAGAGAAGACCCTACCCTACATAAATCACTCATCCTCCACATATTTCGCCGTGCGGCCATCATATTTGGCATTGGACTGGCTTTTGGATTGATCCCTAAGTTCGACTTCGCACACGTCCGTATACCGGGTGTATTGGCCAGGATTGCGGTAGTTTACCTCATCATATCATTATTATATCTGAAAACCAGCAGCAAAACCAGGATCTGGGTCTGTGGCGGGCTGTTGGTAGGCTATTACCTGCTTATGACCCTTGTGCCTGTACCGGGTGTGGGGTATCCCAATCTGGAACCGGAAACTAACTTAGGTGCCTGGCTGGACAGATTGATCCTCACCCCTGATCATCTCTGGAAGCAATCCCGCACCTGGGACCCAGAAGGACTCTTAAGCACATTACCTGCGATTGGTACTGGTTTATTGGGGATTATGGTGGGTGATTGGGTCAGAAGAAAAGATAAGCCTGAAGCAGATAAGGTCGCCTGGTTATTTACAGCAGGTTTCCTGTCAGTATTGGCAGGGCTGGTATGGGATGGCTTTTTCCCGATCAACAAACAATTGTGGACCAGTTCATTCGTATTATTTACAGCAGGGCTGGCTAGTATGGGATTGGCGCTTTGCTATTGGCTCATAGATGTACAGGGATATAAAAGCATTACACCGCCATTTGTAGCATTTGGCCGGAACGCCATTACGGCATATGTACTGTCCGGACTGGTACCAAGAATACACAGTATACCATCCTCCCTGTTCATGCCATTCTTATCGCCGCTCAATGCCTCACTGGCAGCAGCTATCACATTGGTACTACTCATGCTCATACCCGTTTGGATCATGTACAAGCGAAATATTATCGTGAAGATTTGACCAGTTTTTTGTATTATTAGGCGTCTTCCAAAATCAACTGTCTATGCAATCGGAGAGTCATGTGTTATGGTGGAATGCGTTTAAACAGGGGGACTGGGATGCCTTCACCGCTCTTTATGGAGAGTTTTACGAACTATTGAACAACTATGGCCGTAAGTTTACGCGGGATGAAGACCTCATCCACGATGTAGTGCACGATCTCTTTGTGAGAATATGGACTACCCGCCAGCGACTGGGTCAACCTGTATCTGTAAAAAATTACCTGTACAAAGCATTCCGTTCTACCTTATTCCGTAAGATCCAGTCCCTTTCTAAATTCGTGGAACTGGATGGGGAAGGGACTGGCTTTACTGTCAACTTTATTCCTGATGCATCTTTCCGGCAGGAGGAGCAGGAACTGCGTAAGCAGGTGATAGACCTGGTTAATACCCTCCCTGCCAGACAACAGGAGATCATCTTCCTGCGATTTTATGAAGGCATGTCCTACGAAGAAATCTCCACGATCATGGACATCAATATGAGTTCTACCTATAAATTATTATATAAAGCCCTCGATAACCTGCAAAAGGCCTCCAACAAACAAACCTGGCTGCTTTTATGCGGCCTTTTCTTCCTGCTGAAAAATATTTCAAAAAAAAATCCGGTTTTGGAGGGATAATTTTCAATATGTCATGTATAATACCAATAAACAGGGGATAGCGTGATGAACAATGATAAATATTTAGCGTATTCACTACAGGATTTTTTGGACGATGATGCTTTTATCAAATGGGTTTCAGGCAAAGAACAAGACCCTGTAGCAGCACAATTCTGGAGCGAATTCCCTGTACAATATCCTGCAGCAGCAGCCAACTTTGAGTTTGCTGTAAATGTGATTCGTTCCTACCGGTCACAGGAGTTCTGGGACAATAAAGATAGCAAAGCCCGTGTACTCGAAAGGATCACTGCGACTATAGAACGTCAGGGTGCCCGCCCTGCCCGCCTGCGTTGGTTAAACAACTGGGTGCGTGCAGCAGCAGTAGCCCTGGTAGTGACTGCCGGGGGGTATATGATGGTGAACCATTACTTCCGGACGCATATGGAGCAGATAGCAACTGGTTATGGAGAAATGAGAACAGTGACATTGCCAGACCATAGTACCGTAACACTCAATGCATCTTCTGCTATATCATTCAATGAAGAATGGAGTGACACTAAACCAAGAGAAGTATGGATTGATGGGGAAGCCTATTTTGATGTAAAACATATCAACAGGACAGGCCCCGGCCAGCAATTTATAGTACATAGCAATGGCATTAGTATAGAAGTACTGGGTACATCGTTCAATGTCAGAAGCCGTCATGGTAAAACCAAAGTTGGATTGATCACAGGTAAGATCAAAGTAGATTATAATAAGGATCGCTCGCTCGTCATGTTGCCTGGAGACTATGTGGAATACGCAGACAATAAATTACTAGTAACAAGAAAGTTAGATAAGCCCGAGAAGATAAAGCGCTGGACCGAGATACAGCTTACGTTTACAGACGCCACTTTAGGTGAGATCATAGAAACACTGCAGGATAACTATGGCTATACCGTGAAAGTAGCTGATGCCTCACTCAGGAAGTTAAAGATTGAAGGAGATATTAACGTAACGAATGTTGAAGAACTCTTAACCGTAATTACCACTACGCTAAACGTAACAATCGATCAGCCATCCAAAAAGGAACTGGTCATCACATCAGGAAAGTAAAAGGGAGTACGCGGAGGAAGCGCGTATAAACAGTACACGTAAAAAAAAACTAATGAACATTTTAAACCAAAATCTAATTTTGGGGCTGCTTTCCTGTGCCCTGCTACCAGGTATTGCTGCACCTGTCAGCGCACAGACGCCCGCGATGTATGCTTCCATGAGGCAGACAGACAATATCCCATACCACAAGGCAGGAACAATGTCACTGAAGGATGCACTGATAAGGCTGAAAAAGCTGCAAAATATCCGTTTCGCATACAGAGAAGGACTGCTGGATGGTAAAATGGTGCCCGCTGATGTCGTAGACAAAGCAGAAACAATGGAGGCAGAAGCTGCCTTAAAACTGTTACTGTCTGATTTCGCGCTTGCCTATAGCCGTGTCAACAAAACACAGTATTCTATTTATACAAGGGACGTAAATACGACTATTCTCAACTACAACGCACTTTTTGCTGATAAACTGAAAGGGAAAATTACCGGCCCCGATGGTGCGCCGGTACCAGGTGCTACCATCTCTGTAAAAGGTAATTCCGCTCTCGTAACTGTTGCCAACGATAAAGGAGATTTCGAACTTAATTTAAAAGATGCTACACTTCCTGTAGTATTGGTAGTGTCATCCATTGGTTTTGATAAACAGGAGATCACTGTCAACAGCGCTGCTGACCTGGTAAGTGTAACACTCGCTGAATCCAACAAAGCACTCTCCGAAGTAGTAGTGACTGCATTGGGTATCAAAAAAGATAAAAAAGCACTGGCATATGCAGTGACCGAAGTAAAGGGTAGTGACTTCACACAGGCCCGCGAGGTGAACGTTGCCAATGCACTTACCGGTAAAATTGCAGGTGTGAACGCTACTAGCCTGGCCAGTGGCCCCGGCGGTTCCAGCCGTGTGATCATTCGTGGTAACACCTCATTGAATGGGGATAACCAACCACTCTATGTTGTAAACGGTATGCCAATCGATAACACTACACCAGGCGGAAGCCCTACTACCGGTGGTGGTGGTCAGAACGTAGACCGTGGTGATGGTATTGGTGGTATCAACCCTGATGATATCGAAACTATTAGCGTATTGAAGGGTGGTACTGCTGCTGCACTCTATGGCTCCCGCGCAGCAAATGGTGTAATTCTCATCACTACCAAAAAAGGACGTGCCCGAAAGGGGGTTGGGGTAGATTACAATTCTACCTTCACCGCAGAAACACCTGTTGTATTTACTGACTGGCAATATGAATATGGCCAGGGTGATGGTGGTGTAAAACCTTCTTCACAGTCACAGGCAGTAACCTGGGGCCGTCGCAGCTGGGGGGCTAAGATGGATGGTCAGAATTATATCGCATTCGATGGTAAAGAACATCCATACTCTCCACAAAAGAACAATATCAAGAATTTCTACCGTACAGGTTCTACCTATACAAACACCGTGGCTTTTAACGGTGGTAATGAAGCACTGAACTTCCGCTTCTCGCTCTCCAATACCAACAGCAAAAGCATCGTTCCCAATTCAAAGTTCGACAAGAAAATTGCGAACCTGAACCTGAACGCTGTCCTGGGTAAAAAGATCAGCATCGAAGCAATAGCGCAATATAATGTTGAGAATGCCACAAACCGCTCCAGTTCCGGGGATGCTACCGGCAACCCCAACTGGGGCGTGTATATGATCGCGAATACTGTGGACATCCGCTCCCTGGATCCCGGTTATGATGCAAATGGTCGTGAAATACAATGGAATGAAACTGCGTACGCTTCCAACCCTTATTTCGTAGTGAACCGCTTCAAAAACAATGATACCAAAAACCGTTTCATTGGTCAGGCAAGTGTGAAATACGACATCCTCAAGAACCTGTATGTAAAAGGAAATATCAGCCGCGATTTCTTTAACTATGACTATGTAGGTATCATTCCAACCGGTACAGTATATACTACAGGTGCTGCAGGTGAATACAGCGGCATAAGAAATGCAGTATCAGAAACCAACTCTATGCTGACGGCGAACTACAATACCAAACTCGCCGGTACAATCGGGCTGAACGTACTTGCAGGTGGAAATTCACGCAGATACAAATCAAATCAAACAGCTATTACAGGTACACAGTTCATTATTCCATTCTTCTACAGCTATACCAACCTGAGTACAGTCACAACTACGCCCACAAGAAATAATGTAGCGACTAACTCTATTTTCGGTGCGGTAGACCTGGATTATAAATCTGTCCTGTTCCTGAACTTCAGCGGCCGTGAAGACTGGTTTTCTACATTAAGTCCTCAGAATAATCACATCTTTTATCCTGCTGTAGGTAGCAGCTTCATTCTTTCTGATGCGGTACAGCTGCCTAAAGCTATCAGCTTTGCTAAAGTACGCGCCTCATGGGCGCAGGTGGGTGGTGCAACGCCTGATCCATACATCCTGAACCAGAGTTATAGTATGGTACAGGGTGGACATGAAGGCCAACCTGTACAAACAATCACACAGTCAAACGGTGCAAACCTGGTCACCAATTCGAACCTGAAACCACTCACGTCTACTACTTACGAAGTAGGTGTTGAAGCACAGCTCCTGAATAACCGTATAGGTTTTGATATCACTTACTACAACAAGCATACGACGAACGACATCGTAACTACGGCCATCTCTACCACTTCCGGCTATAATAATGCACTGCTGAATGTGGGTAAATTATCCAACAAGGGTATTGAAGTACTGTTAACCGGTACACCTGTAAAATCTAAAAACTTCACCTGGAATGTGAGCTACAATGTGGCTTATAACCAGAGCAAAGTAGAACAACTGGCAGCAGGTCTCACTACCTTGCAGATGGCTACCAGCGTGGGTAGCTGGGCATTTATACACAATTCCGTAGGTAGCCCCTATGGTGTGATCAAAGGGTATTCCGCAGCGAAAAATGAGAAAGGTGAAACTATTTACAATAGCGCTACCGGCTACGAGCAAAAGAGTGCGTTGAAAAATTTAGGTAATGGTGTACCTCCGTTGACGATGGGTTTCAGCAATACCTTCAATTATAAACGCCTGTCACTGGATGTACTGGTAGACGGTAAATTCGGCAACAAGGTATTCTCTGTAATGAATGTATACGCTACCCGTTTTGGTCTGCACAAAAAGACATTGAAAGGCCGTGAAAACGGATTGGAACTGAGTGGCGTTGATCAGAATGGCAATGCTTATACCAACACCATCCCGGTATCTAATCTGCGTCTTTACTACGACAATACCAAGAATTATACAGATCAGTTCATATACGACGGTAGCTTCGTAAAACTGCGCCAGGTAGTACTGAGCTACCAGATACCTGTGCAAAAGCTGAAGATCGTACAGAGCGCTTCCCTGTCTTTCGTAGCACGTAACCTGCTCATCCTGTACAAGAATACGGACAACTTTGATCCGGAATCCAGCTACACGAACAGTAATGCCCAGGGCTTTGAAGCGTTTGGTATACCACGCACCAGAAGTTTTGGTCTGAACCTGATGGCTAAATTCTAATTGTTCATGTTACACACTCGAATTATGAAAATGCGATTTAACTTTCTTATATATACAGCAATAGCAGCTACATTACTGATTCAGTCATGTGACAAAGGCTTTGAAGAAATGAATGTGAATCCGGATGCCTCTAGCAGCGCAGTACCGGAATATATGTTCAGCAAAGCTCTGCTGGACGCGCTGAACAACAGCTGGTTTGCCACAGATGCACTGGCATGCGGTGGATCTATGCAGCAATTTGCTACATACAAAGACGTACCGGGTATAGGAGACAAATATTATTTTCAACAAGGTACCTATCCCTACGATTACTTTACGACTGGATTTCCCGGAGCTGTAAATGAAATAGCGACCGTTATCAATGCACTGGACTCATCAGAAGTCAATGAATTGTCCATCTCTCGCATCTGGCGCGTATTCATTATGCACCGCATAACAGATCTCTATGGCGACATTCCTTATTCTGAAGCTGCACAGGGATATACGACTAACAACTTTACACCTAGTTACGATGCACAAAAGGACATCTATGCCGATATGCTGAATGAACTGGATGAAGCTGCTCAGGCGCTCGATGCCTCCAAAACAACTTTTGGTGCAGGTGATTATATCTATGAAGGAGATGTAACCAAGTGGAAAAAATTTGCTTACTCCCTGATGCTGCGCTTGGGTATGCGCATGTCAAAAATCGATGCAACATCTGCACAGACCTGGGTACAGAAGGCAATTGCAGGTGGTGTTATTACGGATGATGCAGATATTGCTACCATGAAATACACAGATGGTACATCGCTGAACAGGAATCCAAGAGCGGCAGCCCTGCTTTCCAACGACTACGCGGTGGCAGATGGTACGAGCAATACAGAAGGTGGTAAACTGGCCCGGACATTTATCAATTTGCTGAAAGATAATAATGATCCGCGCCTGAATGTAATCGCCATCGTATGGAAGGATGGAAAGGCAGATACCAGCACCGCATTGCAATTCGGTATGCCCAATGGCTTGCTGCTGAAACCAGATAGCTTCGTGTATTATTCAGAACCAAATCCTTCAACAATCTTACAATATACTGCACCTATCATTGTGATGAGTGCTGCAGAAGTAAATCTTTACCTGGCAGAAGCGGCTGTAAGAGGCTGGTATTCCGGTGATGCAGCGACTACTTTCTCTGCCGCCATTGGTGCTTCTATGCGCAACTGGGCAGAATTTGGCACTGCAGGGGTGATTGCTGAAAGTAAAATCACAGCTTACCAGGCAGCACATACTCTTACTGGTACCACAGCTCAACAGCTGGAAATGATCGGCAATGAATACTATGTATCCATGTTCCTCGATGAACAGGAGATTCATGCCAACTGGCGCCGTTTGGGATATCCTGCACTCACGCCAGTGAATATCTCCGGCAATATTACTGGTGGTACCATTCCCCGCCGTCTCCTGTATCCACCTTCAGAAGAAAGCGTGAACGCAGCAAGCCTGCAGGAAGCGATAGACAGACAAGGCGCAAACCTGATGACAACCCGCATATGGTGGGATAAAGAATAATCCTCTCAACTTTTGAAATCATGCAAAACCAAAGAAGATCCGTATTGAAAAAAATGTTTGCCGCCGCAGCTGGCATGACCGGCATCAGTGCCGTAGCAAAGGCTGCCGGGGCGACACTGCCTGCCACAACAGAAAATGGAAATGTAGTTTATGACCAGGAAGTGCCTTTATTTTCCAGCTTCAAAGTGCATGGCAACACCGTATACGTTGCAGGTATCGGCGCCCACTTTGATGGAGACATCAAGGCACATACAGATCATGTGCTGAAAGAAATGGAAGCACAGTTGAAAAAGGCAGGTTCTTCGATGGACAAGGTATTGAAGGTAAGCGTATTCCTACATGACCTGAACGATTACAAGGCCATGAATGAGGTGTATAGAGGCCGTTTTGGCGCTAACCCTCCGGTACGCACTACCGTAGCTGTATATGGAGGAGTGCCGGGAGACTCTCTTGTAGAAATGGACTGCATTGCATCTCTATAAAAATAGTTCCCCCTTCTCTACGGGATCGCTTATTGAAGCGATCCCCCTTTCTTCCTCACGTTTTTATTTTACTACTCATGAACCGCAGAGACTTATTGAAAAACATGTCTGTGATCCCTGTATTCGGGGCTTTCGCAGGCAGTGCTAATATATTGCCATTAACTGACGCCGCAGCACCTGCTGTCGCAAAAGATTATTTCAAAGATTTAGGTATCCGCACTTTTATCAATGCGGCCGGCACGTATACCGCTATGACAGGATCGCTCATGCGTCCTGAAGTGATGAATGCCATCAACTATGCTTCGAAAGATTTCGTATTGCTCGATGAGCTACAGGATAAAGTAGGTGCCCGCATTGCAGAGCTGCTGAAATGTGAATATGCTACCGTCACTTCTGGTTGTGCATCTGCCATGACCCTGGGAGCTGCGGGTGTGCTCACTGGCATGGATGAAAAGAAAGTAGCACAGCTGCCACACCTGGAAGGCACTGGTATGAAGACAGAAGTGATCATCCAGCGCAAGCATGATATCGCTTATGCACATGCCTTGAAAAATACAGGGTTGAAGATCGTTTATGTAGATACCAAAGAAGAACTGATCAGCGCTATCACCGACAAGACTGCGCTGATGTATTTCCTGAATGCGAACAACTTTGATGGACCGGTACAGGTAGAAGAGTTCCTGAAAATAGCACAGGCGCACAACATCCCTACCATGATAGATTGTGCGGCAGACGTGCCTCCTGTGGAAAACCTGTGGAAGTATACAAACATGGGGTATGACCTGGTTTGTTTCTCAGGTGGTAAAGGTATTCGTGGCCCACAAAGTGCCGGTTTGCTGCTGGGCAGAAAGAAATACATTCAGGCAGCGCGCCTCAGTGCTCCTCCAAGAGGGAATACCATTGGCCGTGGTCTGAAAGTAAACAAAGAAGAAATACTCGGTATGCTGATAGCGCTGGAAACTTATCTGGCTACCGATCATGACAAAGAATGGAAAATGTGGGAAGCACAGATTAAGTTGATTGGCGATGCAGCAACTTCTGTAGGTGGTGTAACTACTACCGTGAAAGTACCGGCTATCGCCAATCACGTGCCTACCCTGCATGTAAGCTGGGATGCCAAAAAGATTCCTGCTACCGCAGCAGAATTAAAAGAGAAACTAAGAAGCGGTTCTCCATCCATAGAAATAGCTGATGGGGAAACCCAGCATGCCGTAGCCATTACTACCTGGATGCTGGTACCCGGACAGGAAAAAATAGTAGCCGCAGCGCTGAAAAAAGCGCTCACAGAGAAAGCTTTGTCGGAAACGCATGGTTGATAAATTGGAGTGTGTTTAGTCACCCACAGGGAGCCTTGAGGCTCCCTGTTAATTTTTACCCCACAGGTCTTAACATTAAAGTAACAGAAATGAGGTTTTTAATATTTCTCATGCTGGCTGGGAGTGCTTTGCATGCACAACAATACAGCCTCCTCATAAAAAACGGGCACGTCATTGACCCGCGCAATCATATTGATGCAGTCATGGATATTGCACTCAGAGAAGATACCATTGCCAGGGTAGCACCACACATCGATGCTACGAAAGCCGCCACCGTCATTGATGCAAAAGGATTGTACGTGACGCCGGGCCTTATTGATATTCATACACATAATTTCATTGGCACCACGCCTAACAGGTATTTAAATAACAGTTACAGTGCCGTAGCACCAGATGGTTTTACATTCCGTTGTGGTGTAACGACAGTAGTAGATGCCGGTAGCTCCGGATGGCGCAGCTTTGAAACGTTTTTGGATCAGACCATCCGTCATTCGCAAACGAGGGTATTGGCCTTTCTTAATATTGTAGGTGGTGGTATGCGGGGTGGTCCTTATGAACAGGATACGAATGATATGGATGCAAAGATGACGGCACTGACCATTCGCCAGTATAAGAAATACTTAGTAGGGATCAAGGTGGCACACTTTGAAGGTGCGGAATGGACACCCGTGGATAGAGCGGTACAGGCAGGAGAGATGACGGGAACACCGGTAATGATTGACTTTGGGGGTAGTAATCCGCCTTTGCCACTCAATGAATTGTTTGAAAAGCACCTGCGCCCCGGCGATATCTTTACCCATGTATATGCCAATGTAAAAGGACGTATGCCTATCGTAGATGAAAATGGAAAAGTGCCTGATTACATCTGGGCAGCACGTAAAAAAGGTATCCTCTTCGATGTGGGACATGGTGGCACCAGCTTTTCCTACAAGATCGCGATGCCTGCTATGAAAGCAGGTTTCCTACCCAATACGATCAGCACGGATATTCACACAGGCAGTATGAATGCTGCCATGAAAGACCTGCTGAATGTGATGTCGAAAACCATGGCAATGGGTATGAGTTTTAATGCGCTGATCAAAGCAACGACGGATGATGCTGCAAAAGCCATTCGTCACGAAGAACTGGGTGCACTTTCAGAAAATACCGTGGCAGACATTGCTATTTTAAGATTAGAGAAAGGGCAGTTTGGCTATGCAGATCCTATGGGTGTAAAACTGGAAGGGAAAGAAAGGATCGCCTGCGAAGTCACCATTCGTGCGGGTAAGGTCGTGTATGACCTGAATGGCCTGGCGGATAGTATCTCAGTACAAACCGAAAATTAAAATATGAAACTGTTTTTTTTGATTCCACTCTGTCTGCTGATGAATCGTGTAGCAGCGCAGACAATATCCAAAGAGGAACTGATATTTTTAACGGCCGACTGGAAAGGAGAACGCTTTCCGGACGGCCGTCCCCGTATTCCTGATGCTGTGATTGCACAGGCAAAAGAAGTAGGGCTGGATGATGTATGGACAATATTGGAAGGAGAAGGATACCATTGCCAGTTTGAAGGTGGATTTAAAATGATCCATCCGGATAGCGTGATTGCAGGTAGAGCACTGACAGCCATGTTTATTCCAGCCAGACCGGATATAGAAGCACATCTGAAAGAACGCGGACAACAAAAAGGCTGGAAAGGCAATAGTAATTCATGGCCCATACAGCAATTGACGAAAGGTGATGTATATGTGGCTGATGGATTTGGTAAAATTGCAGATGGTACACTGATCGGTTCTACATTAGGGAATGCCATCTATGCCCGCTCCGGCAATGGTGTAGTCTTCAATGCATCGGCGCGTGATCTGGAAGGGCTGGAAGACATTCCGGGTTTTAATGCGCTGGTGAGAGACTGGGATCCATCCTTCTTGAAAAACGTAATGTTGTCTGGTATGAATGTACCCATTCGTATAGGAAAGGCAGTCGTACTGCCGGGTGACTTAGTATTAACCTCCAAAGAAGGCGTTATTTTCGTGCCCGCTCATCTCGCAGAAAAAGTAATTGGTATCGCTGCCTTTATACAGGTTAAAGATGCATTTAGTTTTGAGATGCTGAAGACTGGAAAATATACGCCCGGAGAACTGGACAACAACTGGACAGACGCTATCAGACTGGCTTTTCTGGAATGGCAGCATAAGCAGGCGGGTAAGGCACCTATGACCAGACAGGAGCTGGACAAAATGTTAGAAAAACGAACCTGGTAAAAATAAATATCCACTTATGAATCATCTCGGCCCTTATATTATTGGTTTTTGGGTACTTTTAGCAATATTATTTTCCAGAAAACCACAGACCCGCGGCTACGTGTATACGTTAATGATCTTTGCCGCTGTGACAACTTCGCTATACTATCCGCAATATTTTACCCGGATTGGGGATTACGACCTTGCAAAACTAATCACACCTTTATTACAGATCATCATGTTCGGCATGGGAACAGCCATGAGTCTCCGTGATTTTTATGGTGTGATCAAAATGCCTATGGGTGTGCTGACAGGTGTACTTTGTCATTTCACGATCATGCCTTTTATTGGCTGGGGGCTGGCGCATCTCTTTAAGTTTCCCCCGGAGATCGCTGCCGGCGTGGTATTGATAGGCACCGTGCCTTGTGGCATGGCGTCGAACGTTATCTCTTATCTGGCAAAAGCGAACCTCGCATTGTCAGTAACGCTCACGGCTATTTCCACGATGCTGGCACCTTTCGTGACACCATTGCTCATGCGCTGGCTGGCAGGCAGTTATATCGATATCAGTGTCACTCATATGATGTGGGACATTTTTAAAATGGTGATCCTGCCGGTGGCAGCGGGTCTGGTCTTCAATCATTTTTTGAGTGGCAGGGCGAAATGGCTGGACAATGTGATGCCTAAGATCTCCATGGCTGCCATTGGATTTATCATTGTGATCATTACTGCCCATGGGCGGGATAGCTTGCTGGATGTAGGTTTATTATTGATTCTCAGTTCCCTGATACACAATTTATCAGGTTATGGACTGGGATACTGGTTGTGTAAGCTGATCCGGATGAAGGAGCAGGATTGCCGTACCATAGCAATAGAAGTAGGAATGCAAAATGGAGGGCTGGCATCTGCGATAGCGAAAAGTATGGGTAAGATAGCGACGGTAGGGTTGGCGCCGGCCGTGTTCGGCCCGTTGATGAATGTAACGGGGTCTTTGCTGGCCAGCTGGTGGCATAGGCATCCCCCTGAAGAATAACGTGGAGGCCGTACTACCGTAAGTAGTACGGCGCTAGTTTTATCATATAAGCCACCTTTCGGTGTCACGTGGTGGAATCTATAATAAAGACAAACGGGAATGAGAGGCAAAAGATAATAACTTAAAGCGAAAAAAGTATGCCTTTCGGCGAAATTTTTACAAATAATCTTTGGTCATCTTTCTTTTGTCCTGTTAATTTGATAAATTGTTAGTGAATAAGCAGGTCTCAAAAACGGGCCCGGAATCCACTTTCATCAATCAAAACCACGTATATGAACTCTCACTCTCATCGTCGGGATTTCCTTCGTCAACTGGCATTGTACACAATGGGCGCCGGCATGGTTCCAACTATTCTGGCCGCCTGTAATAATGGGCAATCAACAAAAGAATCAGATACAAAGGATTCCACAGCCGCCACCAAAGCGGAAGCGCTGGGTACAGCCAGGTCTTTGTTCTTCAAAATTTCCCTGGCAGAATGGTCCTTCCACAAGGCATTATTTGCGAACCAGATGAGCCACCTTGACTTCCCGGTGAAAGCCAAAAAAGATTTCGGCATTGAGGCAGTAGAATATGTAAACCAGTTCTTTAAGGACAAAGCAAAAGATAAAGGCTACCTGGCTGATCTGAAAAAACGCTGTAGTGACAATGGTGTAAGGAGTGTATTGATCATGTGTGATGGCGAAGGAGAAATGGGCGATCAGGATGCAAAGAAGAGGCACCAGGCGGTGGAGAATCATTATAAATGGGTGGAAGCCGCAGAATACCTGGGGTGTCACGCCATCCGCGTCAACGCTGCCGGCGAAGGTAAGCCGGAGGATGTAGCCAAAGCAGTGATAGAATCCCTCTCTAAATTATCGGAATTCGCAAGTACCCATAATATCAACGTAATTGTAGAAAACCATGGCGGCATCTCATCTAATGGTAAATGGCTGTCTGGTGTTATGAAAACAATCAACCGCCCTAACTGCGGCACCCTCCCTGATTTTGGCAACTTCTGCCTGAACAGAACAAAACCCGAAGCCAATACGCCTGAAGCATGGGCAAAAACAAAATGCCTGGAAGAATATGACCGCTACGAAGGGGTCACAGAGCTCATGCCCTTTGCGAAGGGCGCCAGTGCCAAAACCTATGATTTCGATGCAAATGGTAACTGTGTAGAAACAGACTATCATAAAATGCTGAAGATCGTGAAAGAGGCCGGTTATACAGGTCATATCGGTATAGAATACGAGGGCAACCAATTGTCCGAAGATGAAGGGGTGAGAAAAACATTAGCACTCCTTAAGAAAGTGGGAGAGGAACTTAGCTAAGTTCCTCCTCTCTTATGTTACCATTTATCAAGCATCTTTTAACTTGATAATTTTATAATATCTTAGTAGTCAGTTTTTAAATACTTCTTTCGTCCGCCATTTAGTAGTTCGTCCCCAAAAACATTGTCAGCAACATTAAGTTTGTAGTACAACCTTCCTCAATGGATAAATTAATTATGTTCGGCGCACTGGCAAGTATATTAATGATCCTTGCCTTTTATATTGATAAGCTGATATCCTTTTTTGAGAACGTAGACGAAAATGAGTTGTTGGATGTGGGTTATGGTACCTGTTCCAGAGGAGGATTTCCAGTTTCTTCGGCTAGTCGGGAGGCTCCTGTACTATTGACCGGTATCCACAGTGTGGTGGATAACCAGTATGTATACATCTATCCTAATCCACAGGATCGCTTCCTGGCGGGGTACTTTGTACAGGTAGTAGGGACCCGGATCCTGTACAAAATAGGTAATTACGGAGAAGAGGCGATCATCATCGGCATACCTGAAAAACTACAGGGGAAAGGATTTACCCTACAATATGCGGCTTATGATACCCAGGACCGTGTGAGCAATAAAATCACGGTGGTGGTTGATTTCGCACCTTCGCTGGTAAATGATCTCGCTGATATCTTCCAGCAGGATTGGATGCAGGAAAACTAACCTATAATTTCAAAAGCATTTCTGAGAGCTGGAAAATCCTGTCCAGTATCACTAATATAATACCTACACCCAGCACAACCATCAACTCAATCGTAAGCTTTCTCACTACTCCTTTATCCTGAATATTTTTCCAGACAAGTGGCAGATTCACCACTGCACTTGCCAGTGAGGATAGTATCGCTACGTTCCCTGCCAGCGCCGGACTGATTCTGTTGTGCATGGCCATGGTAGCAGCTGCGGCCGTCGTACTGGCGCTACTTACCAATCCCCCAAATACACCGGTAGCCAGTAAACCATAAGAGCCAAATACCCTTGTCAGCAAGGTGCCGCCTACCTGGATCAGGATGAACAATAAGCCGAACCATAATACCTTAGGCAATGAAATAGGGGAGGCGAGTTTTAGCGTACCGGTATCCTCCGTAATTTTGGTTTCATGGATTTTATCTCTCCATATAAAAAGAGCGGCCACAATGGACATGGCCAGCAATGGAATCAGGGTAGACGATAAAGAAGCCGGTGAAAATAAGGTGGCAATCACCAGGTTACGGGCAAACATGGCAATGGTGGTCAGCATGCAGAGTGTCGTCATTTTCGACGTAAGACCTGATGTTTGCACCCGCGAGCTCATTTCAGCCACGGTGGCGCTACTGTTCACCAATCCTCCGAATACAGCACCCAGGTACAATCCACCCGTACTGAAGATCCGCAGAAATACATAGTTCACAAAGCCAATACCCGCAATGGCAATGATGCTGATCCAGGCATCACTGGGATTAAAAAGTTCCCAGCGATCAATATATTTATCAGGCAGGATAGGATAAATGACAAAGCCGATCAATCCCAGCAAAATGGCGCTTCTGATTTCTGATGGCAGCAATCCTCCGGCAAATTTATTCAGTTCTGATTTCCAGGCCAGCAGCATCGTCATTACAATCGCACCGGCCACAGGTGTGAATATATGGCCTAATCCCACGAGGATCCCTAATACACAATTGACGATAAGGGCGGCAGAAGTCGTGATTTCTACCTGTCTTTCCGCCAGCAGACTCCGTGCATTAATAGCAATGACCAGCAGAAATACACCAATCATGGAGATAATGATAAACTGCTCGCTGATCACGGCACTTAGCATACCCAGTAAGGCTACTATAGAGAATGTACGGATACCCGCCTCTTTTTGAGACCATTTTCTTTCCATGCCCACCAGCATGCCTATGCCAGTGGAAACTGCCATTTTCAAAGCGATGGGCGCCGCATCCAAGTGCATGAATTCATCCATGGGTTAAAAACAGTTTTTAATGAATAATTACTTTACCTTCAATTTCACCCTGTCTCCTTTGAAATGATAGGAAAAAGACATTGATTTTTGCATTGACTGTAATACCTTTTCCAGTGATTGATTAGGGAAACTTCCATCTACAACAGGCAGTCCCGACACATCACCATCTACATAAATTTCCGTACCATACCATTCTTCCAGTGTATGCATTGCATTCATAAACGGTACTTTGGAAAAGGCCAACTCACCTTTTAACCAATGATCCAGTTCTGCAGGCTGGTAAGTCTCTTTTTCCATCAGGTCTATTTCTTTATTCGCCAGCACCATATTGCCTATACCTAACGTTTCTGCCTGGTTATCAGTAGTTGAATGGTAGGATTTGGCTACCTGTATTGTACCGCTACCCAGGTAGGCGGTTGCACCCTGTTGTGCCTCAAAGCAGCGAATTCTGAAACTGACAGGAGCGGTATTGGTGATAGTGAGAATATTGGTAACCAGCTTAATAGCATGTTTAGTGCTGATCCAGGCTTCTCCATCCAGTAATAAAACATGTGTTTGTGCATAGTTGTCAGGTACCAGCAGGGTCGAATTCCCATTCAGCAATATCTCAGTGCTATCTGGCAATGTAAGGGTGGTACGGGTACCCATGATCCCCTCATGAGCGGTATAATTGACCTGCGCCTCCCTGAACGATGCCAGGGCAGGCTTCTTTCCCTGTTTGAAATACCACATACCGATGGCGGCCCCACATAAGATAAGAACGATAATGATATACAGCCACTTGCTGGACTTTGAATTTAAAGGCACTGGGAATATTGATTTTGATGAAGGTATAAAAATAAAGAAAAAATTATAGGCCGTATCCCCATTGGGATCAAATAAAAAATGATCCTTTATTATCAATTTATTTAATTAAAACTTCACTTGTTTTGATATTATCTAAACCTGACCAAAAGCAGGGGACCCCTACCGTTGTGGATGTTGGGCGGCACCTTAACTTTGCGCCCCATGGAAAAGCAGCAACCTTTGTCATTCGAGAATACCGCCATCGCCTTTGAATCCAGAACGGATAGAGCATTGAAAAAAGCTGACTTTCTGTTTAGTAACATAGGCAAACCCTGGCTGGTAAAGCTGGGAGCAGCCCTTACGCCATTAGCCTTTAAGATGCATTTACCCGTAAAGGGAATCATCAAAACCACCATCTTCGATCAGTTCTGCGGAGGTGAAAACCTGGAAGAAGCTGCCCGTACTGCTGAATCTCTGGATAAATACCACGTAGGCGTGGCACTTGACTATGGCGTAGAAGCCATGGAAGGGGAAGAGAACTATGACCATGCGGTACCGGAATTTATCCGGGCTATCGAATATGCCGGCGACAAATCCAGCATTCCATTCATCGCCATCAAGGTAACCGGCTTTGCCCGTATCTCTTTGCTGGAAAAAATGCATGCCGGCGAAACGCTCTCCAACGAGGAAAAAGCCGAGTTTGACAGGGTGACAAAACGAATCCAGACTATTGCTGCGACTGCTGCTAAATACAACAAAGGACTACTCATTGATGCGGAAGAAAGCTGGATACAGCAACCGGTAGATGACATGGCCGATATGCTGATGGCACAGTTCAACAAAGAAAAAGTAATCATTTACAATACTTTCCAGCTGTATCGTCACGATCGCCTGGAGTTTTTAAAAGCCTCCTTCCACAAGGCACAACAACAGGGGTACCTGTTTGGTGCAAAACTGGTAAGAGGCGCCTATATGGAAAAAGAGCGCAAACGTGCGCAGGATATGGGATATCCTTCACCCATACAACCGAACAAAGCAGCTACCGATATGGATTACAACGCCGCGGTAGACTTCTGCATGCAACACCTGGATAAACTCGCCGTTTTCATTGGCACACACAATGAAGATAGCAGTATGCTGGGAGCCCGGCTGCTGGAACAACAAGATCTACCTCACCAACACCCACATGTCAGCTTTTCCCAATTGTACGGAATGAGCGACAACATTACCTTCAACCTGGCACATGCCGGTTATCGGGTGTCTAAGTACCTGCCTTATGGTCCTGTAAAGGATGTGATGCCCTATCTCATTCGCCGTGCACAGGAAAATACTTCCATCTCCGGACAAATGGGCCGCGAGTTGGGGTTACTGCGCAAGGAAATGAAGAGAAGGGGATTGTAACATTTTCATAAATGGGTCGTTTCTGTAGAAATCCCATTTATGAAACCTATAATGACGACCATGTTGTTGTTACTGACTGTAACAGCACTAGCCCTCTCATGCAGGAAAAACAACCGGCAGACACCCTGGCGATGATGAAATACTATACAAAAGGGAAAACTGATACCGCCATTGTAGATATAGCTGTATTTGATAGCGTTGTCGTGGTAAACGGGTTATGCACAGAACAATGTAGCTGGAAGTATAACAGAACATATAATAAATAGATCCCCAATAAACGCCCAAATTATGTAATCACCCCTATTTTGCCTTCGGTATATCTTCGGTACACCTATAGTGCTATAAGTGTGCTATAAGTACACTATAAGGGCACCAAAAGGGCACCTCATTATCCCTGGGATATTGAGGTGCCCTTTTGATGCTCTTTTAATAACGAAGCTATACTATAGCTGTATCGAAGCTATGGTATTACTTAATCGTCTGGCCGTAAGGCATTTTGTATCGAAAAACGATTGGAGCTACCTCCACGGGAAGCGATTCTTTTTTTCTTATTTTTGCCGAATGGAACAATACCTCAACTTACTCCAACATATCCTGGACCACGGTTCCGTAAAAACCGACCGTACTGGTACAGGAACCGTCAGCTGCTTTGGAGCTCAGTTACGTTTTAATCTCCAGGAAGGCTTTCCGTTGGTTACCACCAAAAAGCTGCACCTGAAATCCATTATCTACGAACTGCTCTGGTTCTTAAAGGGCGATACCAATATTAAATACCTGAAAGACAATGGCGTAAGGATCTGGGATGAATGGGCCAATGAAAACGGTGACCTCGGACCTGTTTATGGTAAACAATGGCGTAGCTGGGAAACAAAAGATGGTAAAGTCATCGACCAGATCAGCGACGCGATCAACACCATCAAAAAGAACCCTGACTCCCGTCGTATTATTGTAACAGCATGGAATCCGGCAGACCTGCCAGAGATGGCACTCAGCCCTTGCCACTGCCTGTTCCAGTTTTATGTAGCAGATGGCCGCCTCAGCTGCCAGCTCTACCAGCGTAGTGCAGATGTGTTCCTGGGTGTTCCTTTCAACATCGCTTCCTATGCGCTCCTCACCATGATGATCGCACAGGTATGTGACCTGGAACCAGGTGATTTTGTACATACTTTTGGCGACGTACACCTGTACAGCAATCATATAGAACAGGCAAAGCTGCAGCTGAGCCGTACTCCTTATCCACTGCCACAAATGAAGATCAATCCTGACAAAAAGGATATCTTCTCCTTTGAGTTTGAAGATTTCGAGCTGGAAAACTACCAGTTCCATCCTCATATCAAAGCGCCGGTAGCAGTATAAGTCATTATTCCTCCCATTAAATTATCTACATGCTCTCTATTATCGTTGCTGCTTCAGAAAATAATGTAATCGGTATTCATAATCATTTGCCATGGCACCTGCCTGTGGATATGAAATATTTCAAAGACACGACAATGGGAAAACCAATTGTCATGGGGCGTAAATCATTTGAAGAATTAGGAAGGGTATTGCCAGGCAGACCGAATATCATGATCACCCGTCAGCAGGATTATAACAGCCCTGGTTTGATTGTGGTGCCTTCACTGGAAGCGGGTATTGAAAAGGCGAAGACCTTTGGTACAGAAGAGATTTTCATAACAGGAGGAGGGGAGATCTTCAAAATGGCTTTGCCAATTGTAGATAGATTGTACCTGACAAGGGTGCATGCGGAGGTAGATGGGGATACTTATTTCCCTGCATTTGATCCGACAGGGTGGAAACTGGTGAAGAATGAAAGGCATGAGAAGGATGAGAGACATGCACATGCGCTGACCTTCCAGGTGTGGGAACGCGAAAAATAGAACTAACTTTTGGCTGGCCGCAGGCCAATTCCAAAAAGAGCGCTTGTACCGAAGGTATAAGCGCTCTTTTGATTATCAGAATGTCACTTTTTAAATTACCTGAATATCACCGTCCCCAATCCATTCGTCAACTCATTCTCTAACTGCTTCAGGTGTTGATGCATTTTCATACAATTGATCTGCGCCTCAAAATCCGTAGCCCGCTCCAGCTCCTGCTGGTTCTCCATGATCATCTTCCGTATCTTTCGTAGCATAAGATAATTCGTAGTAGAGATCGTATCCTTGAGGTAAGCATTATCTCCATACACAGTTTCAATCTCAAATTCTTCTTTCCATTTCGGACTCAGCTCTGCCTCTTTATCTTCCATGATCTGTACTACCATAGCCGTTACATCGTGATCGGCATGATACAGGAACCATTTCTTATCCGGCAGGTTATCCTCATCATACATCTGTTTATACTCTCTCAGAATGCGTTTTACAATCTCATTATCTGCCAGTGATTCAAAATCATAAGGCAGGTGGAAAATATAGTCTGCAACACTATTCTTATCTTCTTCACTAAATGGCTTATCTCCAAAACGGAGCAGTATTTTCACCAGTTCTCTTTCCTGTCTTTCATCAGGGTTAAAGAAGTTATCCGACACCACACCACCATTCTCCATGGCTTCCATGGCAGCAATAGCTTCCGGCGAGAGATCATCGTCGGATGGAGGGGTATTTTTCTCCTGGTCTCTGGCAAATTGCTGTTCCTTTTTCTGGAATTTTTCTCTGATGAATTTATTCACCAGGTTGATCAGACCTTGTTCATCAATCTTCAGTACCTGGCTACACTGGCGGATATAATCCTGTTGTTTTGTAAAGTCTTCGGTCTTATCGATCTTGGCGATGGTCTCCGCAATTTCATTTACCAGCTGGGATTTCTTGGTCGTATCAGTACCTGCATCCTGCATGGAAATTTGCAGTTTAAACAGGATGAAGTCCTGCTTATTGTCTGCAATAAATTGCCGGAAGGCGTCTGCGCCTATTTTCTGTACATAACTATCCGGATCTTCCTTATCAGGTATCAATACCAGTTTCACATTCAACCCTTCCTCAATCGCCATATCCAAACCACGCAATGCCGCTTTTACACCGGCATTGTCACCATCGAAAAGGATAGTGAGGTTGTTAGTATATTTCTTAATAAGGCGCAGCTGGTGTTGTGTGAGGGAGGTACCACTGGAAGCCACCACGTTTTCAATCCCTGCCTGATGCAGGGAAATGACGTCGGTATAACCTTCCACCAGCAAACATTCATTCAGTTTGTCGATAGAATGTCGGGCAAAGTAAGTACCATACAACACCCGGTTTTTGACATAGATCTCATTCTCCGGGGAGTTGACGTATTTAGGGGCACGGTCGTTCTTTACGAGGATACGCGCACCAAAACCTAATACTTTACCACTCTGGTTATGGATGGGGAAGATCACCCTGCCACGGTAGTTATCGCCGGGTTGTTCATTCCTGACGGTGACCAGACCTGTTTTTTGCAGGTATTCCAGGTTATAACCTTTGGCTATGGCGGCCTTGGTAAAAGCATCCCATACATTGAGGCTGTATCCAAGCTGGAATTTGCGGATGGTTTCCTGCGTGAAACCTCTTTCCTCAAAGTAGCTGAGACCTACATTCTGACCTTCGTCGGTATTAAAAAGTGTATTAGAAAAGTATTCTCTGGCGAAGTTGTTAATAATAAACAGACTGTCAGCCAGTTGCTGCTGTTGCTTGACTTCTGCGCTGACTTCCGTCTCTTCTACGGTAACGTCGTAGCGTTGAGCCAGCCATCGGAGGGCTTCCACATAAGAGTATTTTTCATGCTCCATGAGGAATTTGATGGCATTTCCGCTGACGCCGCAACCAAAGCATTTGTAGATTTCCTTGCTGGGTGTGACGGTAAAAGACGGGCTTTTTTCATTGTGAAAAGGACAGAGGCCAAGGTAGTTGGCACCTCTCTTTTTCAACTTCACGAAATTGCCGACGATCTCTACAATGTCAATGCGGGCGAGAATCTGTTGTATGGTTGCTTGCGATATCACACCGCAAATTAGGCATTTTTGGCCGGGTGCGATACTATATTGTATATTTGACTCATATACCGTTAATAATCTCTATATATAAATGAGAAGAATTTTATTATTGTTTGTCATGCTTTGCATTAAAATTAAAGGAAATTCTCCACCCAAAAATGGATTAATGCCTTTATAATCAACCCCAAACCCCTCTATCTGATAAAAAAATACCTGTAATGGGTAATTTTACATTTAATAAAGTTCCATAACCAGCCTAATTTTATCTATCTCGGAATGGAATCAAAAATCAACAACGATCAAATTCTGGCCACGCGTCTGAAGAACGGCGACCACTCCGCATTTGAGGACTTGTATGCTACTTATCACCAGTTACTGTACAGTGTAGCATTCAAATACCTGAAAAGCGCAGCTGCTGCTGAAGATGCTGTGCACGAAACGTTCGTCAGACTGTGGACTCACAGAGACGCACTCGATCCGTTGCAGGGGGTACGCAACTACCTGTTCAAAACCCTCAAATTCTATATTCTGAACCTCATCAGGAACAACAAGCGTATGCTTGTCAAAAACTATGAGATCACCTACAACGCAGGCGAAATTCACCAGGAAACCGAATCTGCCGTCATATTCAACGATTATAAAAAAGCGGTAGATACTGCCATTAACAGCCTGTCTGCCCAAAAGAAGCATATCTTTAAAATGAGATCCGAACAGGGACTCACCAACGAAGAAGTCGCCCAGCGCTTAGGACTGAGTATCAATACAGTAAAGTTCCAGTATTCACAGGCCAGCAAGGCACTGAAGTCAGTTTTAAAACTTCTTTTTCTCCTCTCTGTAATCGTTTACAAACTTTTTTTTTCCTGGACATAATACTTTCTTAAACTTCAGGTGTAGTACTATATATATGAAGCCGCTTATCGACCAGCATCTTTTACAAAAGTTCAGACAGGATCAATGTACACCAGAAGAATATAAAATTGTTCTGGATTGGTTCTCTACGGATGAAGGTAAAAAGTACCTGGAAGAATCGATCATGCAGGACCTGGAAGAAGGAAAAGGAAGTGATGTCACCGCATCGCCGGCACTGTACGAAACGGTGATGAATACCATCGCCTACAAGCCACGCCGCCGCATCTACACTATGCTAAAAGTAGCTGCTGTCACCGCAGGGTTGATAGTGATGACCTATGCTGGAGTATCCTTTTATCAACATCAACAGCTTAAAGTAATTCATACAGCTTATGGAGAACTACGTACCGTCGTATTACCAGATCAATCAGTGATCACCCTGAATGCCAATAGTACATTACGCTATTATGATAATTGGGATCAATCGAAAAACAGGGAAGTCTGGATAGAAGGAGAAGCCTGGTTCTCCGTTCAGAAATCTCCCGTTCCACGGCCTTTTTTGGTCAATACTGCCAGCCGGATGCAGGTAGAAGTATTAGGTACCACCTTTAATCTCATCGACAGACATGGTCGTATGCAGGTAGTGCTTAGTTCAGGCAAAGTCCGCCTGCATAGCAGTAAAGAACCAGAAAAAGCAATCGTTATGCAGCCAGGTGACCTGGTAGAATTCAAACAGCAACAGAAGATTGTACAAAGGAAGCAAACAGATACACTGACCTATACTTCCTGGACTAAGCGCAATCTTCATTTTGAAAATGCCACCTTCGCCCAGCTGGCACAGCAACTGGAAGATACCTATGGCGTAACTGTAGAGATAAGGGACTCCTCTTTGTTACATCAGCAGTTCACCGGCACTGTACCCGGTCAGCAAATGGATATGTTGCTGGAAGGTTTATCTGAACTATTTCATGTAAAGATCAAAAAGGAAAACAACAGAGTAATAATAGAAAAAAAGTAAGAAAAACAACCAATGCGTAAGAGATGTATGCTGGTGTACAACAGCATGCAACAGTAACAGCGCTTTTATTTCATTCATGCTTAAAGGTCGTAGCTCATTCGCTCAATAGCGGAGCAGGACTTCCTATGACTTTTAAGTACAGTAACACAAACCACACTCACATGAACAAGTTCGTTAGTGCCTTTATGGCGGCTATGGGCATGGTATGTTTAAATAACATGCCTGCCAGTGCCCAGGACCTGGCTATGCTGGGGAAATCCGGCACTGCTCCTTTCGAAAGAACGCAGACTAAATCGCTGAAAACAGTTCTTGACAAGCTGGAGCTCAAGTACAATGTACACTTCATGTACAAAAGCAAGCTGGCCAAATTGCAGTTGTCGAACGTAGAAGAAAGCACAGCTTCCCTCGAAGATGAGCTGAAAACTATTACCGTTCCTAACAAACTGCGTTATAAAAAACTCGGAGAAGGTTTCTATATCATCTTTGCACAGGATGATGAACCTGCTACGCCAACTACTTCCAATGGCGATTTAAACACAGTCGCTTCTTCATCCATTACTCCCGAAACCATCACTGCTACCTCGCTGAGAGCCATACCCGTTACAGGTGTGGTGACCGATGATAAAGGTCAACCCATTCCAGGTGTAACGGTACTGGTAAAAGGTACCACCATTGGTACTACTACAGATGCTACCGGTGCATGGAAACTGAATGTTCCTGATGCGACCGCTGTATTGGAATTCTCCTTTATCGGTTATGTAAAACAGGAAGTACCTGTAAATGGTACCACGACCTTCAATGTAAAACTGATGTCGGATGTAACAAGCATGTCCGAAGTCGTTGTAGTAGGTTATGGTACACAGAAAAAAGTAAACCTCACAGGTGCGGTAACCGCCATCGATGGAAAGGAGATCAGTGCCAAACCTGTGGGCCAGGTGTCTACAGCACTGCAAGGGGTTGCTCCGGGCGTAACCGTTACCACTGCTTCCGGTCAGCCTGGTGTTGACCAGGGTACGATCAGGATCCGTGGTGTCGGTACACTGAACAACACTGATCCGCTGGTGCTGGTAGATGGTATTCAGATGAGTATGAATGATGTCGACGCCAATGATATCGCTACCTATTCTGTACTGAAAGATGCTGCTGCCGCTGCTATCTATGGTGTGAGAGCTGCTAATGGTGTGATCCTCATCACCACTAAAAGAGGTACCACCGGCAAAGCGAAAGTGAGCTATTCCAATTATTTTGGCTGGCAGAATCCTGCCCGTCTTGCAAAATATGTAGGTGCAAAGGATTTTATGAAACTGGTGAATCAGACCGCCATCAACACGGGTGGCGCTGCGGTTTATTCTGATTCGCAGATCTCTGCCTACGACGACCCTAACCGTGATACCGATCTTTATCCCGACAACTACTGGCTTAAGAAAATCCTGACCGGTAGCGGGTTTCAACAGGAGCATAGCCTGGGTATAGCAGGGGGTTCTGAAAATGTGAAATACCATTTCTCTGCTAACTATTTCGATCAGAAAGGCCTGATCACCAACATGGACTTCAACAGAATTACCGTTCGCCTGAACACAGATATCAATGTGACGAAAAGACTAACATTCAGTGCAGATATCTCTGCACGTATGAATGACAGAAATGAACCACAGGGCGTATCTGGTTCCGCATGGTACCAGTTTGGCCAGGGTGCAGTGATCAACCCACTTACGGCGAACAAGTATAAAGATGGTACCTGGGCTATTGTAAGAGGTGGCCAGAACCCCATCCGCTTACAGCAGGAAGGTGGATTGTACAACTACAAGAGTAACCTCTTCTCCGGCAACTTCAAAGGCGTTTACGACCTTGCTAAAGGATTAAAACTGACAGGTACCGCAGCCGTGAACTACCAGTCTGATTACAACTCCCTCCGCGACAAAACGCTGAACTATTATACAGATCATCCTACTAATTCCACTATTCTGCAATTAGGCCAGAACGACCTGACCAAGGAAGCACAGGGCTACTGGTTCAAAAACTTCCAGGCATTGGCAGAATACACCAAACAAATCGGTAAACATTATTTCAAACTGTTAGGCGGTGCTTCACAACTGAATGAAACCACCGATTACCTGAACGGTTTCAGAAAGAATCTCGCAACTGGTACCTCCCAGCTCAATGGTGGTGAACAATCCGGCCAAAGCACAGAAGGTTATGCCATGGAATATAACCTGGTATCCTTCTTTGGCAGATTGAACTATAACTACGATGAGAAATACCTGTTCGAAGCAAACATTCGTCGTGATGGTTCTTCCCGCTTCCCGGACGGTCAGAAGTGGGGTACATTCCCTTCCTTCTCACTGGGTTGGAGAGTGTCACAGGAATCATTTATGCAGGATATAAGCTGGCTGAATGACCTGAAATTACGTGGTTCATGGGGTAAGTTAGGTAATGATAAGGTGGTTGTAAGTGATGATCCTACTTCTTACAACTATCCTTACCAGACTACTTATAGCTATGGTAGCTATCCTTTCGGTGGTGTGCTGAACCCAACTGCGGGTATCAGTATCTATCCAAACAGTGGTCTGACCTGGGAAACCAGCACCATGACAGATATCGGTCTGGATGCGACGATCCTGAAAAAACTGGATGTTACTTTCGACTGGTATAACAAAACGACTGATAACATTCTCATGACACTGCCTATCCCATCTTCTGTAGGTCTGAGCCCTTCTGCTATGAATGCAGCCAAAGTACAGAACATTGGTTGGGAACTGGGTATGAACTACCATAACTCAATCGGTGAAAAAGGATTTAAATACAACGTTGGTTTCAACATCTCTGATGTACACAACAAGATCCTGGATGTAAAAGGTTCTGACCAGATCAGTGCAAACACCAACTACATTTACACAGGCACTGTAACCGGTCAGCCAATCAATGCGCTGTATGGTTATAAATCAGAAGGTATCTTCCAGACAGCAGAACAGGTAGCTGGTCATGCCAAACAAACCGTTGGTACAACAGGCCCTGGTGACCTGATCTACAAAGACATCAATGGTGATGGTACCATCACTCAGTCGCTGGATAGAAAAGGTGGTGATATGGTGTATCTCGGTAACACCATGCCTCGCTTTACATACGGTTTCAACCTGGGTGCATCTTACAAGCACTTCGATTTCTCTGCATTCTTCCAGGGTGTAGGTAAAGTAGATATCATGACCATGCCCATAGAAAAAGCGCCTATCAGCAATGATGGTAACTTTAGAGAAGAACACCTGGATAGCTGGACTTCTACCAATACAGGTGCTGCTTTCCCAAGACTGCTCACGACTACACAGAACTACCAGGCTTCTTCCTACTGGGTAAAGAGTGGTGCGTATCTGCGTCTGAAAACAGTACAGCTGGGTTATTCTCTGCCATCCAATATTTTGGGTAAATCAGGATTTGACAGATGCCGTGTGTATGTAAGTGGTGCTAACCTGCTTACCTTCTCTTCACTGCCTAATGATATAGATCCGGAGTCTCCAAACGATAGCAGGTATTACCCACAGGTAAAGACCTTCACTTTCGGATTAAATGTGTCATTCTAAATTTAGTAAGCCATGAAGAAATTATCGATATTAATCATGCTGGGTGGAATCGCATTTGCCGGTTGTAATAAACAACTGGACGATCAGCCACAATCCAGTACCAGCCAGGCAACTTACTGGGCTACTGCTACAGATGCCACCAATGCTGTGAACAATTGTTATACCCGTCTCGGTGATGTGGATAACCGTATCTTCATTTCCTGTGCTACAGATGATAGCTACAGCTGGAGCGACTGGCCAAGTGATGTGAGGCTGGTAGGTAACGGAAGTGCTTCTATCAGTACAGGTACCTTCGCAAATTTTTGGAGTAATCTATATCATATGATTGCCACCTGCAATGATGTGATGGATAATATAGACAGGGTGACTATGGATGCTGACCTGAAAGCACGTCTGAAAGGTGAAACCCGTTTTATCCGTGCATATGCTTATCAGCAGCTGATAGGATTGTATGGTGATGTGGTGTTCAGAGATCATACGCCTACTACAGCTGAATTTTCTATTGCACGTACACCACGCGCTACTGTTGCCAAGTGGATTGTAGACGAAGTGGATGCCATTGCACCAGATCTGCCTATATCCTACGGTACTGCTGATCAGGGTAGAATTACCCGTGGTGCAGCGTTAGCACTGAAAGCACGTACACTGCTGTATGAAGGTGATTATACCAATGCGGCTACTGCTGCAAAGGCAGTGATGGACCTGGGGTATTACCAGATCGATGCGAACTACAACAGTCTGTTTAATGGTTCAAACAAGAACAGTTTGGAACTCATTTTAACTGCTGGTTATGTAAAGACAACACATCCAAGTGCAATGGCTACCTGGGTAGGTGGTCCTTCAATGGGTGGATGGTCACAGGTAGTTCCATTGCAGTCACTGGTAGATGCGTATGAATGTACAGACGGTTTGCCGATCGATCAGTCACCGCTGTATGATGCAGCGAACCCTTTCAAAAATCGTGACCCACGTTTGAGAAAAGTAGTGGTAACACCGGGTGATACCCTGAATGGTGTGGTGATTGATGTAACAAATAAGAATGGCCTGGATGCATTAGGTAAAAACAATGCTTCATTCACTGGTTATTATTATAAGAAATATGTACCTACCGATATTGATGGTAACTGGGATAGTAACTCTTACAATGACATGGTGCTGATACGCTATGCAGAAGTACTGCTCACCTATGCAGAGTCAAAGATCGAACTGAACCAGATCGACCAGTCTGTATATGATGCGATCAATCTGGTAAGACAACGTCCGGGTGTAGGTATGCCTGCAGTAACGGCAACGACTGCTCCTACACAGGCAGCACTGAGAGAAGTGGTACGTCGTGAAAGACATGTGGAGTTCCCAATGGAAGACAACCGCATTTTCGACATCCGTCGCTGGAAAATAGCTGAGACAGTGATGCCGGGAGTCGCGCATGGTATCCTGAATAATTATGATGCTACCCGTTCTGATTATGGTAGCAATGTGGTGATTGAAACAAGGAAATTTACCAATCCCCGCGATTATCTCTGGCCGGTACCACAGTCCGAAATTTCTGTGAATACGGCAGCATTGCCGAACAACACAGGATGGTGATTTAGTCAAATCTCCCGCCAAACTAAAGAGTGCTTCTGCCGAAAGGCAGGAGCATTTTTTTTGAATGAAAGGATGACGGCAAAGCCTCTTTTCCACTGGCGCCAGCCGGAATAATTGCGATCTTCCTTGCTGCCGCAAGCCAATTCAGTTAAAGACATGTTAATATCTTAAATAAATAGTAACATCTACCCCCAATGATCCGCTTTATTTAAAAAATCTTTATGCCTACCCGACTGTTATTCTGTACGCTGTTCGGGGTACTGTTGCTCTTAAATGCCTGTGGCTCGGACAATGAGTGGGACACCAGTAAAACCCCCTACGAGCCCGTTTATAATGCAGACCCTAACGCAAAGCTTGTTCGCTTTCTATCACCTCAGTCCACTATCAATGGTGGAAACCTCTATACTTCCGGCGACTATGTACTGGAAGAAGAAAAAGACGCAGGCTTACATGTTATTTCCTACCAGGACCCCGTCCATCCTAAAAAACTGGCTTTCATCAGCATCCCCGGCTTCCGCGCAGCCGCTATCAAAGGTGATTACCTGTACGTCAGTAACTACGATGACCTTGTCACCATTCGCCTGAATAGCTTTAATAATCTGCAGGAAACAAACCGCATTTCCAAAGCCTGGCACCTGAACGATTATCCACCCTTTACAGGCGTATTATTTATTTGCGCCGATTCTACCAAAGGCACGATCGTGTCCTGGAAACTGAGTGAAGATCTTACAGGAACCTCCGCAAAATGTCGTCGATAATGAAGAAAATTTACATACTCTATATATTCATACTGATAGTACCCGTTTTGATGGCCGTAGATCCTGCACCCGCCAACCTGAGTTACATCGCATCCTCCAAATCGGTAGCCCAGGCAGGTATTGTCGTTAATGGCAATCACCTGTACATTGCAGACAATGATGCTGTTGTGAATTATGACCTTTCTCAGCCTGCCACACCTGTGGAAACAGGTCGTGAGAACCTGAGCATGACGGCAGACACCATGTACCTGTACAATAATAACCTCGTCGTATGCCGTGATAATTATTATGGTACAGTGGTGTATGATGTCTCTTCCGGAGGGTTCAATTCATCCGGCTTTTACTGGCAATGGAGCACCTGCAATAAGGTGACCTTATATGGCGATAAAGCATTCGTTGTAGATAAACCAGGCTACT
The DNA here is from genome assembly GCF_001975825.1 of [Flexibacter] sp. ATCC 35208. Taxonomy (GTDB): domain Bacteria; phylum Bacteroidota; class Bacteroidia; order Chitinophagales; family Chitinophagaceae; genus Chitinophaga. Next base: position 81,012 of record NZ_MTKN01000002.1, on the reverse strand, counting down.
CCTGTACCGGCGATAATCCGGATGACCATGTAAGGATGTACACCCTTACTGGCAACAATACCACTAGTACCCCCACGGCATTGGCCGCTCAGAATGTAAATGCATTTGCTGTGACTGAAAATACGGTATATGCCTCCATGGAGAGCCAAGGTTTGGGCGTAATAGATCTGGCCACCAACCTGGTGAAAACCACCTTTCCTGATAAGGTGTATTATTCCCTGCAGATCGGCGGTACAAAGCTGTATGGCAGGAGTAAGACCTCACTGGATTGTTATGACATCTCCAATCCTCAAAGCCCGAAATTGATTTCACAGCTTTCAAACTGATGTATCTATGAAACAAATTTACTTTCTCATATTGCTGCTATGCTGTATGACAACAGTGAAAGCACAACAAAAATTAACGGGGTTACGCGTATTCGTCAATGTAGTCTCCTTTACAGAACCCGATGGTGGACCTGCCCTGGGTTTTGAATACCGTATCAAAAATAATATCAGTGCAGCGCTGGAAGGGCAGTGGATTTTATACAACATGAATAAATACGACAGAGAAAATTATGGCTTTCGCATCACGCCGGATGTAAAGTTTTTTTTCCCTGGCAGGCATCAACATTATAAGTGGTTCTTTGCTGCACAGGCATTATATAAGCAGGTAAATAATTACGAGAATTATATCGTACCCCATATTGAAGATGGTAGCCAGGTGTATGAAGAACTGGTAAAATACGAACAGCAGAAACAGGTGTTTGCACTGGGAGGTCGCTTTGGATTTCAGTCAAACTTTGGTGGCAAGAATGAAAAGTTTTTCTTCGAAGCATCTGTTGGCGTAGGCCTGAAATGGAAGTGGAAACACTACACACAGGGACCGCCGCCGGAAACAGCTTATAAAGAAGGCAATGACTGGTTTCATGTCGATGACGGCGGTGGCGCATTACCAGACATTCCATTTAAAGTAAGATTCGGATATCGTTTTTAATATGAATAGAACTTGTACATCCCTTTTGCTTGCACTGCGGGTAATGGCTCAACAGGAACAACTGGAACCACAGTGCAACAGATTTTGGTTTCTTTGATAAATTCGATTTTCTGGAACCTAAGCAATATGCATACATCCCAATCTGCCTGAAGTTTGGATACCGTTTCTGATTCCGTTATATTTGATTGATAGTCACCAAATCAATCTTAAAGAATTCACGGAATGAAAGACGTATTTATAGTCGCCGCTGTGCGTACCCCCATAGGCTCGTTTAATGGCGCCTTGTCGACCCTGCCAGCTACCCGGATGGGAGCAATTGTAATCAAAGCCGCTTTGGAAAAAGCCGGTGTGGCAGCAAGTGCTGTCAATGAATTATTTATGGGCAATGTACTCAGTGCCAACCTGGGACAGGCACCTGCCAATCAGGCAAGTATTTATGCCGGTTTACCAAATACAGTACCTTGTACTACGGTAAATAAGGTATGTGCTTCCGGCATGAAATCCATCATGCTGGGCGCCCAGAGTATTATGCTGGGTGATAATGATGTGGTGGTAGCTGGTGGAATGGAGAATATGAGTGCAGTACCTTACTACCTGGATAAGGGGAGGAACGGGTATAAGTTAGGCCATGGCACCTTGTCGGATGGCATCATCCGCGATGGGCTGTGGGATCCTTACAAAGATTTTCACATGGGCAATGCCGCCGAGATCTGTGCTACTGAATACAGGATATCGCGGGAGGAACAGGACGAATATGCCTCGCGTAGTTACAAACTGGCAGCAGCAGCATTTGAGAAAGGATATTTTAAAGACGAGATCGTACCAGTAGAAATCCCCGGAAAAACAGTCGTTACAGTCGCCGAAGATGAAGATTATAAAAAGGTTAACTTCGAAAAGATCCCAACACTAAAACCCACATTCCAGAAAGACGGTACCATTACAGCTGCAAATGCTTCCAATATTAATGATGGAGCTGCCGCCGTCGTATTGGTAAGCGGAGAGAAGCTGCAAGAACTTGGTCTGAAGCCATTGGCAAAGATTATCAGTTTTGCAGATGCCTCGCAGGCACCGGAATGGTTCACCACTACCCCGGTAAAGGCGGTGAATAATGCACTGAAGAAAGCAGGTATGACAATTGACCAGATGGATTTTGCTGAGATTAATGAAGCATTTTCCTGTGTGCCGATTGCGAACCAGCGGGATCTGGGCCTGGATATGAACAAAGTAAATGTATGGGGTGGAGCGGTGGCTTTAGGGCACCCGGTCGGGTGTAGTGGAGCGAGGATCGTGGTAACCCTGAATTCCATTTTGCATCAGAATAATGCGAAGTATGGTGTAGCCGGGATTTGTAATGGGGGAGGAGGAGCGAGTGCTATCATCATCGAAAGAGTATAAAAAAAGAAGGATCTGCCTCATGGCAGATCCTTTTATCTATATAAACTTAAAGTCGTATCCAGTTTCGCCAGCTTCCCTGCATCTTCCACCATATTCAGGTGCAACCACACGCTATCCTGTCCTCTTTTTTCCATCTTTACCGCCAGCACATTCTTCTCAGGCATAATCACATCGCTGGTGATCTTTTCAAATAAAAAGAACTTATCCTGCACGAGGCTAAATGTCGGGTGCCGGTCTATAATGTCTATTGACTTGGTTTGCAGGGCAAAATCTTCATCGATCTGGTACCTTTCCATCCGGGAGTCAGACAATAACCCCAAACCGGCAATTACCGCCAGTGTACGCAGCGGCGGCAGGAGTAACCCGACTGCCATGACAAAGGGAAAACCATAAAATGCCGCCAGGTATACCCGCTTTCCGGATACCTCAGGTTGGGTCAGACCATATAATATAATGGCCGAACCTGCATAAAGAGTGAAAAATATCCGTTCCGTATAGGTACCTTTAAAACCGTACCCGCTAATCAGTAAGATCACGGACAGGACAGCAAAAAATAGCATGGTGAGATGGAAATACCACATCAGTTGGGTGATCACAGGGGCTTTCACCTTCTTAATTTTGCAGGAAATGGCTGCGAGGAAGCAGATAGCCAGGACGGTAATGGTAAACATAGGTAAGGATAATTCGGCACTAATATATATATAATTTATATTATTTAGTTAATTACCTCCTCCCCGACGGTACGTCGGGGAGGAGGTAATTAATCTTTGCTTTTTTCACCATTAAACAATAATTTTGCCCCTGCCTTTGGGAAAAGCCAAAGGCATTTATCTTTCAAACTTTAAGAGTAACAGCATGCGTCAGATAGCTTTCAGACAAGCCTTACGAGAAGCCTTACAGGAAGAAATGCGCCGTGACGAGCGGGTTTTCCTGATGGGAGAGGAAGTAGCCGAATATAACGGAGCCTACAAAGTTAGCCAGGGAATGCTGGATGAATTTGGGGAAAAAAGAGTGATTGATACCCCTATCGCCGAGCTGGGTTTCACAGCAATCGGTGTAGGTGCTGCTCAGAACGGACTTCGTCCTGTTCTGGAATTCATGACCTGGAACTTCGCCGTACTGGCCCTGGACCAGATCCTGAATACTGCTTCTAAAATGCTCGCTATGAGTGGTGGACAGGTAGGTTGCCCGATCGTATTCCGTGGCCCTAACGGTTCCGCTGGTCAGCTGGGTGCTCAGCACTCCACTGCTTTTGAAAGTTACTATGCAAATATCCCAGGTTTAAAGGTGATATCTGTTTCCAACCCATACGATGCTAAAGGTCTGCTGAAAGCGGCTATCCGCGACAACGACCCGGTTGTGTTCATGGAAAGTGAGCAGATGTACGGTGATATGGGTGAAGTGCCTGAAGAAGAATACATCATCCCTATCGGGAAAGCTGATATCAAACGCGCTGGTAGAGACGTTACCATCGTTTCTTTCAATAAAATGATGAAAGTTGCACTGGGTGCAGCTGAAGAACTGGCTAAAGAAGGTATCGAAGCTGAAGTGATCGACCTCCGTACCATCCGTCCGCTGGACTGGTTCACCATCCTGGAGTCTGTTAAAAAGACCAACCGCCTGGTGATCGTTGAAGAACAGTGGCCATTCGCCAGCATTTCTTCTGAGATCTCCTACAGGATCCAGAAAGAAGGCTTTGACTACCTGGATGCGCCTATCCGTCGTATCACAGCAGTGGATGCACCTATGCACTACGCACCAAACCTGGTGAAACTGTACCTGCCGGATATCGAAAGAACAGTGAAACTGGTGAAGGAAGTAATGTACATGAAGAAGTAATTTATTTCAGGGAAATAGAAAAAGCCGTCTCAATTGAGGCGGCTTTTTTATTTTAAACCAAATAAAATAAGTCAGATTAATTTCATCCAGCGAAATCAATTTAATTTCTAAAAATTTCTCAACCAAATAAATCTGAAGACAAATACCGATCTCCCCTGTCACAAATAATACATACAATCACGCCTTTATCCAGCTCCTTCGATAACCGCTCCGCCGCAGACACCGCACCACCACTACTCATACCACAAAATACCCCTTCTTCCTTCGCCAATCTCCTTGTCATGGCTCTTGCCTCGTCCTCCGCTATATCCATGATCCTGTCTACCCGCTGCCGATCAAAGATCTTTGGCAGGTAAGCCTCCGGCCATTTCCGGATACCAGGTATCTTAGACCCATCCGTTGGCTGACAACCTACGATCTGCACCGCTTCACTCACCTCCTTCAGGTATTTGGACACTCCCATAATGGTACCCGTAGTACCCATGGCACTTACAAAATGTGTCACCGTACCTTCGGTATCTCTCCATATCTCAGGTCCTGTGGTTTTATAGTGCATGTTATAGTTGTCAGGGTTGCCGAACTGGTTCAGCATATGATAACCGCCTTTGGCCACCTGGGCATTGGCATAATCAATAGACCCTTCCATAGATTGCTCCTTGGGCGTGAGGATCACTTTGGCCCCAAAGGCTTCCATGGTCAATACTCTTTCGCGGGTAGCATCTTCCGGCATTACCAGTTCTATCTCTACGCCAAACAGGCTGGCGATCATAGCCAGTGCAATACCTGTATTGCCGCTGGTCGCTTCTATCAGTTTAATACCGGGCTTCAGTTCCCCTCTGTCCAGTGCGCCTTTGATCATGCCATAGGCCGCCCTGTCTTTCACACTACCTCCCGGATTGTTGCCTTCCAGCTTGGCCAGAATGGTCACATTCGGATTGGCGCTAATGTTCTTCAGCGTTACCAAAGGCGTATTGCCTACCAAATCCAATATTCCTTTTCCTTGCATCAGTTATATAATTTTATCACACGTTCACTGTGTTCATACTTCCGTCCGCCCTATAATAGATCCTGCTGAAAGGGTCCGTGCTCTTGATCAGCCATACATTACCACCGATAATGCTGTGGTGACCTACCACGGTATCTCCACCCAAAATGGTGGCGCCGGCATAAATTACAACATGATCTTCGATCGTCGGGTGTCTTTTGCTCCTCGCCATATCCTTGTCCACACTCAGGGCGCCCAATGTAACGCCTTGATACAGTTTTACATGCGCACCAATTTCGGTGGTTTCACCAATCACGATGCCAGTGCCATGGTCCATGCAGAAGTAAGGAGCGATGACCGCAGCAGGGTGAATGTCGATACCAGTACGGCTATGTGCCTGTTCCGTGATCATACGGGGCAGGAGGGGGACGTGCAGTTTTTGTAAAGCATGGGCTATGCGGTAAAATGCTATCGCATAAAACCCGGGATATGCCCTGATTACCTCATAAAGGCAGGTAGCGGCAGGGTCACCCTGCAACAATGCTTCTGCATCTTTATTCAATGAATCATAAATATCTGGCGCCTGCGCCATAAATTGCTGGCTCAACTTAGCAGCATCCGCAGGCAATTGTGGTTGCATGGGTTGTAAAAGGTGTTGCAATGAGGATTGCAACATATGCGCGTATTCTTCTAACAACACCACATCTGGCATTACTTTCCCCTGATATTCGGGAAATAACCAGTTGATAAAATTATTCGCAAACTCGTTTACAGCGCTAGTCGAGGGATAGGCGGTTGCAGCAGCTTGCTGATGCCTTCTCCTTAATTCTTCTAAAAGTTGTTGCATATGCAAGTGAATTACAGGCCTATAGTGAATCTTCCTATACCTGAAATTACGTAAAAGTCCATAAAAGTAGTAGATAAATATCAAATTGATCGATGAAACCCGATTTGCTACCCAATCCTTTTTTATATTATTTTTGCCTGTTGTTCACCAAAACCAAGATATGGCCAACATTCTGATAATAGATGACGAAAAAAGTATCCGCAAAACACTGTCGGAGATCTTAAGCTACGAAGGTTACAAGGTAGACGAAGCTGCTGACGGCGCCGAAGGCTTTAAGATGTTCAAAGAAAAGCAGTATGATGCGGTCCTTTGCGATATTAAAATGCCTAAAATGGATGGGCTGGAATTTCTGGAAAAAGCAAAAGAAGCAAATCCGGATGTTCCCATTGTGATGGTGTCAGGCCATGGCAATATCGATACAGCGGTGGATGCCGTGAAAAAAGGAGCCTATGATTATATCTCCAAACCTCCGGATCTGAACAGGTTGTTAGTCACCCTGCGCAACGCGATGGACAAAAGTACCCTGGTGGCAGAAACCAAAGTACTCCGCCGCAAAGTGAACAGAACCCAGGAAATGATCGGCCAGTCAGCTCCTATCCTGAAGATCAGGGAAACCATCGAAAAGGTGGCGCCTACTGATGCCCGTGTACTGGTAACCGGTGAAAACGGGGTAGGTAAGGAACTGGTAGCCCGCTGGCTCCATGAGCGTAGCCACCGTGCTTCCGGCCCTATCATAGAAGTAAACTGCGCTGCTATTCCAAGCGAACTGATAGAAAGTGAGCTCTTTGGTCATGAAAAAGGTTCCTTCACCTCTGCCGTAAAGCAACGTATCGGTAAATTCGAACAGGCCAGCGGTGGTACCCTCTTCCTTGACGAAATTGGCGATATGAGCCTCAGCGCACAGGCCAAGGTACTCCGTGCCTTGCAGGAAGGTAAGATCACCCGCGTAGGTGGCGATAAGGAGATCAGCGTAGATGTTCGTGTGGTAGCCGCTACCAACAAAGACCTGCTGAAAGAAGTGGAAGACAAGAACTTCCGTCTGGACCTATATCACCGTCTCTCCGTGATCCTGATTCACGTACCTTCTCTGAACGATCGTCGTGACGACATCCCTGCCCTGGTAGAACACTTCCTGGAAAGTGCCTGTCAGGAATATGGTATGGCAAAGAAAGGTATTGAGAAGGATGCCATGAAAGCGCTCCAAAACCACAACTGGTCCGGTAATATCCGTGAACTGGGCAACGTGGTAGCGAGATTGGTCATTCTTTCCGGCAAGACCATCACTTCTGAAGATGTAGTGGACTATGTAGTGCCTAACAGAGAAAAGAAGAAAGTGAATGCATAATATTAAAAAACGCTTCTGCTGAACAGCAGAAGCGTTTTTTCCAATTTGTTAATCACCATGGCCAAACACCTATACTTGTTAAGTGGTATGGGCTCCGATGAACGGGTGTTTCAGAACATTACTTTTCCGGATCAGTATATCGTCCATTTCATTCCCTGGCTCACCCCACTGCCGGACGAAACCCTTGCCGGCTACGCTTCCCGCATGACAGCACATATTCCTGCCGATGAAGATATTACCCTGGTGGGTGTATCCCTGGGAGGTATGCTATCAGTCGAAATAGCCCGCCAGCGCCCTGTGCGCAAAGTAATCCTGATCAGCAGTATCAAGACCACCGCAGAGCGCCCTGCCTATTTCAACCTGGTACGTCGTACCCGCCTGCTTACGTTACTTGCTTTGCCGGATGCCATCCTTTTTGGAAAGCACCGGGACCTGATGATCCCCTTCTTTTTGAATGCAGAATCACCGGCAGAGAAGGAATTACTCCTGGATTATGCGAGAAATACGGACTTTGTGTACCTCCGTTGGGCCATAAAGATCCTCATCGGTTGGGAAAATGAAGTGATACCTTCCTCTCTGGTGCACATCCATGGCGGTAAAGACCTAACTTTACCGATCAGTACTGTCAAAGCGGATTACGTGATCCCCGATGGCGGTCACTTTATGGTATATAACCGGGCAAAGGAAATTACCGACATACTAAAAAACGAGCTGAACTAAACAGTATTAAAATATTTTAAGAAAACTTTTATCTGTTATTCAGTAGCTTGCAAACAACAGAATATTATATTTGTAAAATTAACTATCTTAAACACCATCTGAATGAACCTGGCTTTTTGGAAGAAGAATAACGAGGGTCAGCCAAAGAAGAAAAAATCTGCAATAAGAGAGTGGTTTGATGCAGCCATATTCGCTATCATCGCTGCTACCCTGATCCGCACTTTTATTTTTGAGGCATATACAATTCCTACCCCGTCTATGGAAAAAACTTTGCTTGTGAACGACTTCCTGTTCGTAAGCAAGATCAGTTACGGCCCACGTATCCCAATGACGCCACTGGCAGTACCATTTACCCATCACACCCTGCCGTTTACAAAGTATTCCAAAGCCTATTCTGAAGCAGTACACTGGAAATACAGACGTTTACCTGGATTCTCTGATGTAAAACGCTATGATGTAGTGGTGTTCAACTTCCCTGAAGGTGATACAGTGGCCCTGGAAAACCAGGACCAGAGCTACTACCAGATGGTGCGTGCTTATGGCCGCGAAACAGTGTGGGAGCAGAATCACGTGATTTCCCGCCCTGTGGATAAAAGAGAAAACTATATTAAGAGATGTATGGCTGTTGCAGGCGATACCCTCACTATAAAAGAAGGTGTTGTATACATCAACGGGCAGCAGGCGCCTATTCCATCAGAAAGTGAGCGCCGTTACTGGGTAACCACTACAGGTGATGCCCTGAACCCTTCCCGTCTGGATGAAATGGATATCGACGCAGGTACGGATGGTCCTTACGATTCTGTTAAGTACAGGTACAACCTGACATCAGCAGCAGCAGCGACCCTGAAGTCCTGGCCGGTGGTAACGAACCTCGTACCATTTGTAAATCCAAATCCTGAAGAAGTGGCAGTGTTCCCACATGATACTGCACACTACCACTGGACAGAACATAATTTCGGCCCGCTGTACATTCCTAAGAAAGATGCAACCGTAAAGATCGATGCCACTACTATTGCTTTCTATGATCGCATTATCAGCGTGTACGAAGGCAATAAGCTGGAAAACAGGAACGGTCAGATCTTTATCAATGACCAACCTGCTACCTCCTATACATTCAAAATGAACTATTACTGGATGATGGGGGATAACCGCGATAACTCATTGGATTCCCGCTACTGGGGTTTTGTGCCGGAAGATCATGTGGTAGGTAAAGCGTGGTTGATCTGGATGAGCTATGGTAAAGGCAGTATTCGCTGGAGCCGTCTGTTCAGAACAATTAAGTAGTCCAATTAAAATTCTTATACAAAAGCCATTGCCGCAGGCAATGGCTTTTGTGTTGAAAATGGTTTTCATTCCCCATTGGTAAATTCCCTTTTTCAAGAATGTTTTGTTGGGAATAGGTTTTATTCCCGTTGGTGAATTACTTCTTCAAAAGAGTTTTTTGTCAGTGTATTCCTTCAATTCGTCAGTTCTTTTTCGTCTCCCTATCCCACTTCCCGTTCTTTGTGTTATAAAATCAATAACACATGAAAGCCTTCTTCCTTTGTAGTTTTTGTTTGATCAGTAGTCATCTGTTCGCCCAGGTAGCCGATACCAGCACCCTTTATAAAGCCATCAAAACTGGTGACAGCCTGATCTTCGATATCGGTTTCAACACTTGTAACCTCGAACCCTACAATGACATCTTCGCAGATGATTTCCGTTTTTATCATGATAAAGGGGGTATCACCTTTGGCAAAGCAGCCTTTATCGAAAGCATGCAAACCGGTATTTGCAAACAGGAGAATAAGTTAGAAAGGTTTTTAGTTCCCGGTACACTACAGGTCTTTCCATTGGCAAAAGATGGCGTACTCTATGGTGCTATTGAAAATGGTGACCATGCATTTTATATCACAGAGAAAGGAAAGCCCCGTTACCAGACAGGTGTGGCGAGATTCACAATCGTCTGGCTATTGGTCGATGGAAAGTGGAAAGCGACCGAAGCATTGAGCTATGATCATCGTGCAAAGTAGCTGGCTACAGGCCTTTCATCCATTTTTTTCGTAATTTCAGGTATGGACAATCAAAAATTTACATTCGAATACACCTCTTACAATGATAGTAGCGAGCTCTCTCAGGCAGATGAAAAACTGCTCAACGAAGCCCGCAAAGTCACGGAAAACGCCTATGCACCGTACTCTAATTTTTACGTAGGCGCCATCATTCAATTAGAAAATGGAGCAACCGTACCCGGTACCAACCAGGAAAACGCGAGTTACCCTGTAGGCATCTGTGCAGAAAGAACGGCCTTGTCAACTGCGTCTTCCTTATATCCCGGCGTAGGCATCGATACCATCGCTGTTAGTTATAACAACAAGAACGGTGGTAAGAATGACGCCCCCATTTCTCCCTGTGGCATCTGCCGCCAGACCATTTCTGAATACGAAAACAGGCAACATAAACCTATCCGTATCATCATGAGTGGACAGAGCGGAAAAGTGTACATCCTGCAGACAGCCCAACACCTGCTGCCATTCGGATTCACTGCTGAAGATATGGAGTAGAGAGAATTTGATTATCTTTACGGACTACTCGAACCTATGTTGTATATCCGTATCCTATGTATGCTTGTGCTGGCATTGCTCACTGTGCACACTACTTACAGCCGCACGCGTTATTCTCTGATTCCATGCAAAACGGAATTTCCACCTTTATGTCCAGCTATCACATATTATCATAGTGAAGGTCCAGGTGGCGACAGCTCTTACCTGCATACCATCAAAGCAGCCATAGAAAAGGAACCGAAGGAACCACTTTTCTACTATGCTTTAGGTGTGATCTATTTTAATAACCGGCAGTTTGCCGAAGCCGTATCGGCATTTGAAGCAGCAGCAGACAATGGGTACAAACGCGATGCAGATTATTATCTTCACATAGGTACTGCCTGTCTGCAATCCAAACAATATATTAAAGGTATTCGCCACCTGCATCGCTGTCTGGACCTACGTCCAAAGGATACAGCAGCTATTCAGGCGATTGCGCAGAATAGTTATGTAAATGGGGATTATCAGCAGGCGATCACTTACTGGCAGCAATTATTAAACATTCAACCAGAAAATGCCTTTGCAAGGTTTATGCTGGGAAAATCATATATCGGTCACGGTGATACAAAGAAAGGAGAGGAGTTGTGTGACCAGGCGACTACTAGCTTATAATCACTGCAAGCTTATAATAAAAGCATTCATGAAAGAGGGAATTCACCAATGGGGAATGAAAACCATTTTCAGAAAAAAAGGCATCCGATCCGGATGCCTTTTTTAGAAATATTTAAAAGCTTTTTTTAGAAATATTTACATTTTCTCAGGTACATCAATACCCAACAGTTTCATCGCGGACTTGATTGTATTGGCAGTCAGCATAATGATTTGTGTACGCAGCTTCTGCTTTTCAGGCGTTTCTGCATTCCTAACAGGATAAGTGTATCCTCCTTCTTCATTCTCAGCAGTATAGAAACTATTAAAAGTCTGCGTCAGATTATACACATAATTTGCAATGACAGACGGACTCATTTCATTCGCTGCTTCTTCCAGCACATTCTCATATTGCTCATTCAGCAGGATCAGCTCCTTCTCCAATGGCAACAAGCTGCCCTTATGACAGTAGCCTTCCAGCTTAGTGACATCAGGATTTACATCACGGAGAATTGATTTGATACGTGCATGGCCATATTGCACATATGCACTGGTGAAGCCCTGAAGACTGATAGATTCTCTTGGATCGAATACCATTTTCTTTTTAGGATCCACACGCAGCAGGAAGAACTTCAGACCACCCAAACCAATCATTTCATACAGACCATCCAGTTGGTCATCACTCAGGTCTTTCAGTTTCTCTATTTTGGTATTTTCCTTTGCAGTCGTAATCATTTCATCGATCAGGTCATCAGCATCTACCACGGTACCTTCACGGCTCTTCATACGGCCATGTGGCAGTTCAACCATGCCATAAGACAGGTGGAAGATGCCATCCGCACCTGGTTCCTGCATTTTTTGCAGGATCAGCTGTAGTACTTTGAAATGATAGTTCTGTTCATCTGCCACCACGTACACACTACGATCCATGTGGAAGTCTTCGTACTTGAGGCGGGCAGTACCCAGGTCCTGCGTGATATATACAGAGGTACCATCGCCACGCAGCAGGAGTTTTTCATCCAGCCCATCCGCAGTGAGATCAATCCATACAGAGTTATCTTCTTTTTTGAACAGCACACCTTTTTTCAGACCATCTTCTACGAGGTCTTTACCAAGCAGGTAGGTATTGCTCTCATAATACATCTTGTCGAAGTTGATGCCCAGTCGTTTGTAAGTTTTATCAAAACCTTCGTACACCCAGCCATTCATAGTACTCCACAGGGCACGTACTTCAGGGTTACCAGCTTCCCACTGTTGCAGCATGATCTTTGCCTGCTGCATGATCTCTGTTTGTTTCCTTGCCAGTTCCTTGATATCGTCGTTGATCTTTTTGATTTTTTCTGCATCAGCCTTTACTTCAGGCTTCTGAGCGGCAGTGACCAGCTTCTGTACTTTGTCCAGGTCTTCACCACTAAAGTCTCTGAAATCATTTTCCAGTGCTCTGATCATGATCGGCTCGGTCTGTTCTTTCAGGATACTTTCGAACTTCACATAGTAGTCGCCTACCAGGTGATCACCTTTGATACCGGTACTTTGCGGGGTATCGCCATGGGCAAAGATCTGCCATGCCAGCATGGATTTACAGATATGAATACCCCTGTCATTGACGAGGTTTGCTTTGATGACTTCATAACCATTGGCTTTCAGAATTTCGGATACTGCATAGCCAAGGAAGTTATTACGCAGGTGACCCAGGTGCAGTGGTTTGTTGGTGTTAGGAGAAGAGTATTCCACCATTACCTTCTTACCATTGGCTGGTTTTCTGCCAATATTTCTGGTATTAAAGCGTTGTTGCAGGTCCTGTACCCAGTACTTTTCAGCAATGGAAAGGTTCAGGAACCCTTTGATGACATTATAGCCAGCAATGAGGTCAGGGAAGTTAGCTACCAGGTAAGCACCCAGTTTATCAGCGGTTTCTTCTGGTTTCAGTCGGCTGAATTTGGTAAAAGGGAAAACAAGGATGGTGTATTCACCTTCAAACTCAGGTTTGGTAGAATTGATGGCAATACCCTGAGCAGGAACTTCCTGATCAAAAATGGCCTTGATGGCCTTGGCCGCAGCCGTTCTTATATTTAATACTACACTCATGCTGAAACATTGTTGCGAACGGCAAAGGTAACGGATCGGTTCCAGATTTCCCCTCTCAGTAAGTGCGTCTCATCAGGAAAGAAAAAAATCGACCTTTTCCTTGCTGCCGCAGGGCCTCCTCTTAAAAAAAAACGCTTCTACCCGCAGGTAAAAGCGTTTTTAAAGCAGTGTATATTAACTATTATAACTTAAACTTCTTATTGAAAGTATAAGACAAACCAATGCTCGCAACACTGTTTTTATGTGTTTCTGTGGCATTTTTATATGCATCCGTCAGCCCAAACATATAGCGTGCAGTAACACCTACACCGATAGGGAACTGGTAGCCCAGGCCAAAGCCTAATCCAAAATCAGCTGTTGTCATGTCATCTTTGGTATCAACGGTCACTTTACCAGCCTTTACTTTGGAAGATGCCAGCAAACCTACCTGGGGGCCCGCTTCGAGGAAGAACTCTTCTACCAGATGAACCTGAAACATCACGGGGATATTAATGTAACCCAGTTTGGTCGTGTATTTATTATTTAAAGCATCCCTGTAATAGAACCCCTGACCGGAATACAGCAGTTCTGGCTGCACGGCAAACATGTCATTCAGCGCAAAATTGGCAAAACCACCTGCGTAAATAGAAGCTCTTGTATGTGAATTATCAACGTTTGTCAGTTTGGCTACATTTAAACCGCCTTTAACGCCGAAAGTGAGGGTTTGTGCTTTGGCACCTGCTACAGCGCAAGCTACCAGCAGTACAGCAAGAATAGATTTTTTCATAATATAAGGTCAAAATTTTGGCAATCGGGTCAAATACTATGCCGAACCGTTATGGGTAGGCACCTCTACGATACTGACAACCTCGACTGACATAATTACATGTCATATCCCGTTGGCATAAAGATTGACTTATAGCCCGAAGAAGACAAATCTATCTACAACTACAATCGAGAATTATATAAACTATGGGAAAGATAATAGGTATCGACTTAGGAACTACCAACTCTTGCGTTGCCGTAATGGAAGGTAACGAGCCGGTAGTAATTGCAAATGATGAAGGGCGCAGGACGACCCCTTCCGTGGTAGCGTTTTTGAAGAACGGGGAGAGAAAAGTGGGTGACCCAGCAAAACGTCAGGCTATCACAAACCCAATTAACACCATTATGTCAGTGAAGCGTTTTATGGGGCGCCATTTTGACGAGGTGTCTAATGAAATTCCTCACTGGAGCTATAAAGTAGCCAGAGGTGAAAACAATACGACCCGTATTGACATCGACGGTAGATTATATACACCACAGGAGATCTCTGCAATGATCCTTCAGAAAATGAAGAAAACAGCAGAAGACTACCTGGGTCAGGAAGTAAACGAAGCAGTTATCACTGTTCCTGCTTACTTCAACGACGCTCAGCGTCAGGCTACAAAAGAGGCTGGTGAAATCGCTGGTCTGAATGTACGCCGTATCATCAACGAACCTACCGCAGCTGCACTGGCTTATGGTATGGACAAGAAACACCAGGATAGCAAGATCGCAGTATTTGACTTAGGTGGTGGTACCTTCGACGTATCCGTACTGGAACTGGGCGATGGCGTATTTGAAGTAAAATCTACCAATGGTGATACTCACTTAGGTGGTGATGACTTCGATAAAGTGATCATGGACTGGCTGGCTGAAGAGTTCAAAAAGGACGAAGCGGTTGACCTGCACAAAGATCCAATGGCATGGCAGCGTCTGAAAGAAGCAGCAGAGAAAGCAAAGATCGAACTGTCTTCTTCTCAGGAAACTGAAATCAACCTGCCTTATATCACCGCTGTAGACGGCGTACCTAAGCACATGGTGAGAAAACTGACCCGCGCTAAATTCGAACAGCTGAGCGACAGCCTGGTGGAAAGAACACTGGAGCCTTGCCGTAAAGCACTGAAAGATGCGAACATGGGTGCTTCCGAAATTGATGAAGTGATCCTGGTAGGTGGTTCTACCCGTATTCCTAAAATTCAGGAAGTAGTAGAGAAATTCTTTGGTAAAAAACCAAACAGAGGTGTAAACCCTGATGAAGTAGTAGCGATTGGTGCTGCGATCCAGGGTGGTGTACTGACCGGTGAAGTAAAAGATGTACTGCTGCTGGACGTAACCCCACTGTCTCTCGGTATCGAAACTATGGGTGGTGTAATGACCCGTCTCATCGAGTCTAACACAACTATTCCCAGTAAGAAATCTGAAACCTTCTCTACCGCAGCTGACAACCAGCCTAGCGTTGAGATCCATGTACTGCAGGGTGAGCGTCCAATGGCTGCTCAGAACCGTACACTGGGCCGTTTCATCCTGAACGATATTCCTCCGGCACCACGTGGCGTTCCTCAGATCGAAGTGATCTTCGATATCGATGCGAACGGTATCCTGCACGTAACTGCAAAAGATAAAGGAACTGGTAAGAGCCAGAACATCCGTATCGAAGCAGGTAGCGGCTTGAGCAAGGAAGAGATCGAAAAGATGAAAGCTGAAGCAAAAGCGAACGAATCTACCGATAAAGAAGCACGTGAAAAGATCGAGAAACTGAACCAGGCAGATAGCCTGATATTCCAGACAGAAAAACAACTGAAGGAATATGGTGACAAGATCTCCGCAGATAAAAAAGCACCGATTGAAGCTGCCCTGGGCAAGCTGAAAGAAGCGCACAAAACACAGGAAGTAGCAGCTGTAGATGCAGCTGTAGCTGAACTGAACAACGCATGGACCGCAGCTTCTGAAGAAATGTACAAAGCTACACAGGAAGGTGGTGCACAACCACAGGGCGGTCAGGAACAACCTCATGGCAGCACAGCTGGCAATGAAGGTGTAACCGATGCAGAATTCGAAGAAGTGAAATAAGCTTTTAGTGTAAATAGTTTGAAAAGGGCAGTATCACCAGATACTGCCCTTTTTTTTGAAAATGGGTATCATTCCCGTGGGTGAATATTCGCTTTCCTGAATGTTTTATTATATTTATATCCTATGCAATTGACACTACATCCATTCGAATTAAAGTTTAGATATACATTTACGATCTCACGTAAGTCCAAAGATGTACAGCCATTACTGGTCGTAGCCCTGGAACAGGATGGATTTAGTGGCCTGGGAGAAACTGCTGATAATGCTTATTATCACATGACCGTACCCCGGCTCATGGAAGATATCAATGCCCACCGTGCCCTCATCGAAAACTATCAGCTTACAACACCTGAAGCATTCTGGGAAACCATGTACCCTCTGCTGAAAGATAACCTCTTTGCACTCTGTGCATTGGACCTGGCAGCTCATGACCTGTATGCGAAAATACAAGGGAAGAAACTGTATGAAGTGTGGGGACTGGATATCGCTCATAACCCGATGACGGATTATACCATCGGCATCGATACCGTAGAGAACATGGTGAAAAAGCTGGAAGAATTTCCCTGGCCCATCTACAAGATCAAGTTGGGTACAAAAGATGATATTGCTATCATAAAAGAATTACGCAAGCATACAAATGCCACCTTCAGAGTCGATGCGAACTGTGCCTGGGGCGTGGAAGAAACCCTGCGCAATGCCGCTGCTTTTGCAGAACTGGGCGTAGAGTTCATCGAACAACCTATGCCTGCTGAAAACAGGGAAGGTATGAAAGAAGTATTTGCGAAATCTGCACTGCCATTGATCGCCGATGAGAGTTGTATCACTGAGTCAGATGTAGCTGCCTGCAAAGGGTTGTTCCATGGCATCAATATCAAGCTCACCAAGTGTGGGGGAATCACGCCTGCCCGCAGGATGATTGCCGAAGCACGGGAACTGGGCCTGAAAGTGATGACCGGTAGTATGAATGAGAGTACAGTCGGCACATCGGCAGTGGCCCACCTGTTGCCTTACCTGGATTATGTAGATATGGATGGTCCGTTGTTACTGGCAGAAGATGTGGCGGATGGTGTGAAGATCATAGACGGGAAGATCTACTATGCCGACAGGCCGGGTACAGGTGCAATCCTGAAATAGTCGGTTATGAAAAATAGTACCCTTATTTTGTTGTTGCTGTGTTGCACTATCCATTTGCAGGCACAGCAGGTAGCCCGGTTTACTGTAAAAGCAGGAGGGTATTCCTGTGCGAATTTACCCGTTAGTACAGCTTTCGATAATTTGGTGGATGGAGAACAGATGCAGCTGGTAGAGATCAAAGGGAAAGAACGCATTCAAACCCCATTCCAGGTCGAACCCGGCAGGATCTGGATATTACTGAGGGGTAATACCCAACCCGGAGAAACACGTGTATTTGAGCTGGAAGAGAAGCCGCACCAATCAAAACTAATTCCAAATACTATCTGGTCTGTTGTTGATAGCACAGGGGTGTTGACACTCACAGACCTGGACAAGGTGCGTTTACAATATCATGCATCCGTGATGAAAGCACCTCCCGGGGTAGATAGTATTTATCAGCGCAGTGGGTTTATCCACCCTTTATATGCCCCCAATGGCCAGATACTGACCAATATACAGCCCAAGGATCATTATCATCACTATGGCATCTGGAACCCCTGGACACATACTTCCTTCAAAGGAAAAGAAGTTGACTTCTGGAACCTGCAAAAGAAAGAAGGCCGGGTAGAATTTGTAAGTTTTGTAAGCAAAACCATGGGCAACGTATGGGGAGGGTTCAAAGCACTGCAACGCCATGTAGCAGGGGAGGAGCCAGCCATAGATGAATTGCTGGATGTAAAAGTCTATTCCAGTGGTAAGGATACCAGCCGTTATATATGGGATTACACCTCAACACTGAATTGCGCTGTAACAGATGGCATTACCCTGCTGCAATACCGCTACGGTGGCGGATTTGGTTTAAGGGCCACTGCCGACTGGAAAGCAGGGAACACCACTTTGATCACCGATGCCGGTACCACCCGCAATAATACAGACAGCACCCGCGCCCGCTGGGTAAAAATAACAGGCAATACTGCCAAAGGTCTTTCTGGCATGTTAATCCTCTGTGCACCTGACAATTTTGACGCACCGCAACCTTTGCGTATATGGGATGATAAAGCACAACATGGGGAACTGATGTTGAATTACAGTCCGACGAAAATGAAGCAGTGGCGATTGGAATATGGCAGGGAGTACAGGCAGCGTTATCGCATAGTGGTATTCAACAATGATTTATCAGTAGCAGAATCAGAAGCGGCCTGGCAGGCATTTGCCCATCCTCCACAGGTTACCTGCGTCTTACTTCACGAAAAGCAATAATCGCGTTAAACAGGCCCACAAAACCCATGAGGAGCATAATAGCAATGAGGCCCCACTGACCGGTAGCCCGGTAAATGAAAAGTTCTACCCTGGATAACCGGGTAAAACTACCTGCGTCGAAGCTGTGGTAAAACTGCATATACCGCAGCAAGGCAAAACCAAAACCAATGATAGTCAGCAACGTCGTCCAGACAACGGTGGTCCAGGTGGAGGCATCTTCATCATGACGTTTAGTAGACATGAAAGTAATATACATGAGGCTGACCAAAAAGTAATGGTCAGCCTCATTTTATTCGGGTACCTGATGGAGCCCTGTCATCGTTTAAGCAATTGTCAGGACCTTCATTTTGCTTTTTGGTCAGCCTCACTGCTCAAAATATGTATAGTCTTATATAGCAATTGCATGTTCCTGCTCCTGACTAGCTGCTTCCAAAGCTTCCAGCAGGGCTTCTTTTGCAAATGGCTGGTCAAACCATTTGTCCACACTCGCATACACAACTTTCAGAGAAGGTGTCAGCACATAAATACCCGGAACCGGTACATCTGCTTCGATACCTGCTACTCTATCCCAGATAGGGTCAGTCGTAGCATATAAGCCTGCCTTCTTAGCGATACCATTGTACTGATCAAAGATCGTAGCAAATGGCAGCTGATACTGTGCAGTAGCGTTTTCAAAAGTTTGTTTATCATCAGTGGTTGCTACTACCAGCTGACCACCTAATACACGGATATCAGCATATACTTCCTGCAGTTTTTCCAGCAGTGTATTACCATAGTTATTCCAGTGAATAGAATGGAACGCCAGCACCAGTGGACCGTCAATTACCTGTGTTACAGGTAGAGAACCATTCAGTGTTTTGAGCGTATCAGAAGTAGCAATGATGTTCTTTTTATGTATATGGAAGGAAGGTAAAGTCTCACCTGCCTGTAATGGTTGGATCGGAGTTCTGTCCTGGCTTCTTTTAGGAAAAAATTCAACTTCGAATTCAGGAGCGATGTCAGCGTATCTGTATAAATTGTTATTGATAGTGGCCATGGTAGTAAGGTTGATTTGATTTGTTAATGGTAGTTCGATTTTTAAGAAACGGTATAATAGGCTAATGTCACATGCACATACAACAGCAGGCATTTGGGGTTGTAGAACAAAATTGGCCATTGAATTTTTCTGATGTTGTTCTGTTAGGCATGTGATTAAATTTTTAGATGATTGCCTGTTATTAACAACACAAAGATAAGGGAATTTCTATTACTCCACCAACTTTGTAGGGTAATATTTTTTATGATTGATTTTCAATTAATTGTATTGGAAATTTCGGTTGGGAGTAACATTGGGGCGCGGTTTTTCCTGATTTTATCTACATCCGCCTTCCATTCCGGACCGAATAAACGGTTCATTTTGGCATCTATATCTTCTATTATAGCAGACAGCTTATTTGCAAATGCATACCCGTAGTAGTCACGTAGTATATAAATATATATAGAGGCGCTGATTTCATCATCCGATAAATGGACGCCTGCTTTGTATCCTTTTTCTAACACATCATAATGTCTGCCTGTATCTTTACGCCTGCACAACTCTGCTGCCTGGTACCAGGCATTCAGTGCCGAAGTTGGCAAATTTTGCTGTTCTGCAAATTCTGCCTGTTGTATATATAAAGGGATTGCTTCAGAGAATCGTCTCCTGATTTGTGCATAGGCTGCCTGGTAACCGTAAAATTGTATAACCAGTGGTAAGCAGGCAGGATCTTTTTGCAACATCCCTTGTTTGGCAATCCGTAATCCTCTTTCTAATAATTGTGGGATCTCAATGCACCACTGAAAGTATCTGTATCTGTGAATGCTGTCAGCTGTGTTACAAATACCTCTGGTAACCGACCGTTCGCAGTCGATTCCAGTTTACAAAATCCTTCATACACCCGCGATTCCTCAGGCTTGATCAGCACACGTACAAATTTGAATGTAGGTTTATTAGCGACTTTGTCCATCCAGGCCTGCTGGATTTTCAGCACCAGTTGGGCAATCGGATTATGTTCATTCATGCTACAGTTATTGTTTCTATTTCAGTACTGTGTGGGCGATTGGAAGATGTTTATTCATTCCGTTATTGTTTTTACTTCAGTACTGTGTGGGCGATTGGAAGATGTTTATTCATTCCGTTATTGTTTTTACTTCAGTACTGTGTGGGTGATTGGAAGATGTTTATTCATTCAGTTATTGTTTCTATTTCAGTACTGTGTGGGCGATTGGAAGATGTTTATTCATGCAGTTATTGTCTCTTTTTCAGTACTAATGGCTGGTTCAAAATCTCAGAAATACCACTGCCCTGTACAGGTTTCAGTGCCACACTTTCACCAGAGAAAGTGATCGTATAATTGGTGACTTAGTCATCTGTATTTACAGTCAGTTGCAGGGTATTGCCTGAAAGTACATTCCATTCATTAAATCCCGGTAATTCATTCACATTACCATCCTTGGTTGTGGTTACATTACTATACAACAATGCGGCTGATGATCATACACATCAAATCGTTTTCTGAGCTATAACGTGAACGGATATTCCTGATGGCAGTCCCGAAAGTATCATAAATCTTCTCATACAGTATTAGTTTACTTTCCAAAACCAAATCTGTCAAACTTTGATACCATTTTTGGGCCAAAAAAACAGATGGCACAGTGCTGAAAAAATCACTGTGCCATACGCAATTATGTTAAGCCTGTGGCCATGGATTCTGGAAGGTAGAGCTACCAAGCTGTACTTCCCTGGCAGAGAGTACCAGCTTTACCTGCATAGGAATTTCGCCGCTGGCCTGAAAATGCTCAAAATATTCTACACAATAAGCATCGGTAAATTTGAGCTCCTTCATTTTGGACATCGCATCGCGGCGATAGAAGATGATACTGCCACTCTTTGTCTGCGTATTAGAGATCATCCAATCAAACAGATTGGTGTCGCCGTCTGACTCAAGCAGAACGGTCAATGAGCCTCCGATGGGGCGGGCGGCGGGCTTACCATTATGATCTGTGTGTTGGGTAAAAGAAAACTGACAGTCCAGTACATTGATTTCTTCACCGTCTAATCGCATTACAGCTTTGAATGACATACCTTGAAGGTTTTGTTTTTAACAATAAATTTATGGTGTAGGCAATGAATTGGGGTTATATCAATTTCAATTGCCGGATTAACGAGAAATATGGTCACCACGAAGATATTTATTCTGTGAGATATTGGAAATTTTTTTTGTCCGGCGTTTCTTCGAATGTTGTTTAAGCTTTCTTCGAGTGTTGTTCGAGTGTTCTTCGAGTGTTGTTCGACTGTTCTTCGACGCTTGTTCGATGCTAGTTCGACGTTTCTTCGATTAAAATTACATCCGCTACCCCTGTTAATAAAATAAAAAATTAATGGTTTTCGCTTAATGATTAATCATTAAGTGAAGATTTAAACGTATGTGTATAAGAATTACATTGTGATTAAATCTGATTGAATTGTAGTCGTTTAACTATTACCGTAATAAAAACAGGGGAGTGGTAAAACTTTTATCGTTTCAACAGCTATGAGGAAAAGGGCAATGATAAACCGCTTAATAAATAATTTATATACATTTTCGCGTATCTTTACCCCGTAATAATGACCCAAAATAGTATTAACCCTTGATAGGATAATATTTTTAGAAAAACCTTGAATCATCCAAATGACCCTGGCTACTTATACAATTCAAGCTCCGGAGGTGCAGGCTGCCATACGTATTGCCCAGGCCCTCGCCAAGGAACATCAGCATGTGCAATATACTCCTGCACACCTTTTACTGGCATGTTTGCATAAAGAATTGAATCTCACTGCCGCTTTACAGGCAATGGGGATCGATATATATTACCTCGAAGAATGGGCCGAAGTAAGACTGGATGGTTTACCCAAAGGTGCCCGTATTCCGGATGAGCCTGAGGCCGATGACAATGCCAGCAATGTACTACAGGAAGCCGATTCTATCCGTCTGGAATACGATATGGATATGGCAGATGCCTGGTGTTTGCTGGTAGCGATTAGTACCCCGGGTGTAGGTTTTACTTTCGAACAACTCAAATCATTTCCTGTACAGCGTACACAGTTGCTCACACATTTTATCAAAGATGTGCCGCAACCAAATTTGAATGGCATTCCCAAACAACCCGCTGCCGCAGGAAAACTGAAATACATTTATCGCCTCACTGACCCTCAGTACCTGCAAATGAAGCATGCACTGGCAGGCAGAGATGCAGAAGTACGTACCATGCTGGAAATCCTCTCCCGTAAAGGGCGTTCCAGCATTCTCCTGATAGGTGAAGGAGGTGTGGGCAAAACAAGTATGGCCGAAGCACTCGCAAGAGCCATCGTGCAAAAACAAGCCCCTGCACAGTTACTACAAACTGATATGTATGCACTCGACTATGGTGCATTCATAGCCGGTGCTGCGTATAAAAACGAACTGGAAGACAGGCTTCAGCAGATCATCTCCCATTTGCAGGAGAGGGGGCGTCATGTATTGTTCATCGACAACCTCCACACCTTGCTGGACAAGCAACCCGGCTCTGCCGGTGGGATGGGCAATGTGCTCAAAGCTGCTATTGGCAAGGGAGAACTCATCGTGATCGGTTCCTGCACCCCTGAAGGTTTCCGCAAAATGATAGAACCGGATAGCCTGCTCCGTCATTGTTTTGAAACCATGAACCTGCCGGAACCAGACGAAGCCCTGGCCGCAAGAATGATCAAAGCAGTGATGCCTGATTATGAAAGTTATTACAACCTCACTGTGGATAACGAAGTGATCACAGAAGCCATCCGCCTGTCACGCCGTTATCTCAAAGAACGTAGTTTGCCGGATAGTGCGATTAATTTATTAGACCGTACGCTGGCGGCTATTCGTACTACAGCAGATACAGGTAAGCAGGTAGTTGACGATCTGCGTAAGCAATTTGAAGCTATCGAAGACGATCGTACGGAATTACTTTGGTGCTACCAGCAATGTATGCAGCGCTTAAGTGCTTTGCTCACCACAAGGCTGCATATTGATCAGGAAGTCTCTAAGATCGAAGATATTGCGGCTTTAAAGGCTGTTTTAGGCGATATGCTGACCCAACTGGATCATCAGGTCATGGAAGTCCACAATGCGGTTAAAACCGTGGATTTGGCTACCATGATTGCAGAAAATACCGGTATCCCCCTCGGAAAGATCCAATCCAGTGAAAGAGAGCGGTTGGTGAACATGGATGTGGAGTTGCGCAAACGTGTGGTAGGGCAGGATCACGCCCTGAAAACCGTATCTGAGGCCATCCTGGAATCCCGTTCAGGCCTGAGCCGGCCCGGGCAACCCATCGGCTCCTTCTTCTTCCTTGGCCCTACAGGTACCGGGAAGACAGAACTGGCCAAATCTTTGGCAAATTTTTTGTTTCAGGATGAGAGAAGCATGATCCGGTTTGATATGTCTGAATTCAAAGAAGAACATTCAGCCGCATTGTTGTATGGAGCCCCTCCGGGTTATGTTGGTTATGAAGAAGGTGGTCTGCTGGTAAATAAGATCCGTCAGCAACCCTATGCTGTTGTACTGTTTGATGAAATTGAAAAGGCCCACCCTTCTGTATTCGATATTTTTTTACAGATCATGGATGAAGGTAAATTGCATGACCGCCTCGGTAAAACAGGCGATTTCTCCAATGCCCTCGTTCTGTTCACTTCCAATATAGGCAGTGAAATCATTGCTCATTCTTTCCGTCAGGGCGTAATCCCGCCATCACAACAATTGATGGAAATAATGGCAAAAAATTTCCGCCCTGAATTCCTGGGTCGTCTGACCGAAATAGTGCCGTTTGGACCCATACAAGCCGAAAATGTAGTCAGGATATTTGACATCCATTTGCAACACCTGTTGCAATTGCTCAGGCAACAACAAATTGAACTCGAAGTATCTGTTGCTGCAAAGGAACAGCTGGCCGTAGAAGGATACTCTCCACAGTACGGAGCAAGACCATTGAAAGAAGTGATCCGTGCCAAACTGCGGAAACCGCTTTCAAAAATGATCATAGAAGGAAGCTTGCAACCACACCAGAAAGTAGCACTGGACGTGGATGGAAATGGCGGGTTAGTCTGGGATATTCGTTAACTTACAATGTAGAACCATAGCGCATTTATTGTAGTAAAAACCATTTATTATGAATGATAATTACGGAATTGGCGGCACCGAGGTGAAGCTCGACGCCAATGAGGCCATTGTTGAAATCTCCCATAACCGGACCCTGTTTGCTGAAAAGTTGACCCAGCAAACCCCTGTTAAACCGGAGATAGTACAGGGATTAACTTCTGTAGAAGATGTGTTTGAGCATTATAAACCTACTGTCAACATGCTCTATCATGATGCCGACGGCCGTACCATCCCCGAAAACCTGGAATTCCATAACCTGGGTGACTTTGGCGTGAAAGGTATTACTGCCCAGAGCAAATTCCTGAACGACCTCTCTACTGAAAAAGAACAGTACCTCAGGATCATGAAACACCTGAAAACAAACAAGATCCTGAAAGCTGCACTGGCAGATCCTGCAGCCAGAGAAGCCCTGCTGGGTTCCATCAGAGAGCTGCTGGCAGATCTGAAAAAGTAGTTCGTACCAATTAATTCTTACCCATGACAGAATTACAAAAACAACAGGGGGGACAGCAGGAAGAAAAACTGCAAACCGCGCCCGGACAAAAACAATCCGCATCACTACAGGAAAATCTCGATATACTGGCCAAGTACGGCGGATTTGATCTGCTGGAAGGCACCATCGAAGGCGTACAAAACCTCAATCCCGAACGTAAAGCCCGCCGCAATATCTTCCTGACCGAAAGCTCCAAAAAAGGAGAAAGAGACTACCTGAAAAAAACACTGGAACTCTGGGGAAAAGTGCTCACCGAAGCTCAGGACCTCCCGGATATGGTAACTTACTGTACTGAACATTCCGAACAGGCAGGCAACGTACTGACCCATAACCTGGCCGAAGCTGTAGAAGCGACCAAAGAACTGGAAACTTCTTACCGCAACGTCGCCCTGTTCTTTAAAAATACTGAGTCTGACAAAGTGAAAAACATCTCCTTTATCAACGTGGAGGCCGATCAGATAAAAGACTTAGATAATACCCGCTTCATTGACGCCATTCAGCAGGAACTGATTGCTAACTACGATCGTCTCGATCTGCGTGATAACTACAGTTTACTGATCCTGCCTGGTTACCTGGGTTCCAACAAGGTGCTGGAAAAATGGGCGAAGATCGCCTATGAAAACAAAGCCATGCTGGTCACAGACTTCTCTCACCTGGATGCTCCGGATGACGTAATGGAAATGTTTGAACTGGCTAACCTGACCGGTGGCGAAATCCATCGTTCCAATGTGATCATGACTGCCAACTGGCTCGTAGGCCGTGGTAAATTCGACGAGATCAATGAGCAGGACAACCTATACGTTCCCCCTTCCGGCGCACTGGCCGGTAAAATATATAAAACCCTCATGTCGCAGGTCACTGCCGGTAAGAAATTCGGCGGTATCAACGAAGTAGATGGTGTGAAGTTCGAACTGAAGAAAAGTGAAATTGCCAGCCTTGAAAAAATGGGCCTCATCCCAATGGTAAAGGAATACGGCAAGGTCATGGCCTTCAGTGCAAAGACATTGTTCAATGGAGATAATATCGGTTTACAAACCTACTCCGTCGTTCGTGTATTTGACTACGTAACCAAAGTACTGATGGACTTCCTGAACCGTCGTGCATTTGAAAACTTCAATGCCAATACCCGCAAAGACCTGATGAAACAGATCATCCGCTTCCTGGATAGCATCACAGGTCCGGATAAACTGATCGAAGATTTCAACATCCGCCGTTTCGAACAGGATCCTTTACAAAAAGACCGTATTCACCTCGATATACACCTGAAACCATACTTCCCTGCCAAGAACTTCCTGATCAAAATGGATGGTCACAAAGGGGAAGATGCGAATGAATGGAATACTGAATATGAGCAGGACAAAGCATAAAATGGCCACCCGCAATTCAACTTATTGATGATAAACAAACTGTAGTTCCCCCTCCTGGAGGGGGAGCCTGTTTTTTAAGCCGGGAGCAGTTTTGTGTAAACATAAAATCAAAAGCAAGGAAAAAGTCAGATGAAGCATTTGCTATTAGGCGTTTTCTGTTGTTGCTTTTTGTCATGGAGCAATGCTTCAGGGCAAGCGCAGCCAGACAGTATTATCACGACGAAAGGCGCCGTCACCCTTATTACCTGTGGATCTTCCATCAGTACCTTTCAAATCGGAGATGGAAAAAATTCAGATTACGACTATCGCATCGTAGATGGAAATGTCGTATTTATCCGGCCGGTAGTGGCAAACCCACGCCCGACCAATCTGGTGATCAGGGAGGGAGACAATATTTTTTATATGATCCTGGCCTACCGGGAAAAGGTAGAACTGTCTAAACTGAAGTACAACCTGTCAGGCGGTGCTTCGGCAAAGACACCTACGGGTGGGGCAGGCGCCGGAGGAGGTACTTCAACAGTCGCTACCACTGCGGAATCCGCAGCTGATAATAACACACCACTGCCGGATGTCGATACCGTAACAGTGGGCAACATCGCAGCAGACTTTATGAAACAACGAAAGGTGCAGCGTCAGTATGAAACCACTTCGGAAGATATTACTGTCACGTTTTCGCAGGCGATGAGTCTGAACAACCTGATGTATTTGTGTTTCAGAATTAAGAACCAGGGTGGTACACCTTACCAGGTAGAGAAAGTAACGATCATGCATAAAGTGCATACCGACACGACCACCCTACATCATTTGCCAGTCGCCTACAGAAAAGGTCCTTCCTTTTTTGGGGGCAGAGATGAAGAAAACGTGGTGTTTGTAACACCTGCACCTGTGCTGAAGAGGTCCGATGAACTCATCTTCATCATGTACAATGCAGCGACAAAGAACCAGATCGTTTTGTATGTACCGATGAGCGGTTTGCCAAAATATATGATCACTAAATGATCCGACGTTATCTCCATATAATCCTTGTTTGTACCTTTTGTATGATCACAAAAGTACTGTCTGCACAGCAGGTAGCCTTTTGTGGCGAGTCTGTGCCTATGGAGCGGGATTTTGTAAATTACAGACTGATGGATGTGATAAAGGGGCACCTCCGTCACCGTAATTTTCTGCCAGCGCTGAAAGCCCGGTCAGAACAGTATTTTCCGCTCATTGTACCCATCTTACAGCAATACCATATACCGGAAGATTTTAAATATTTACCTGTGGTGGAAAGTGGCTTTACCAATGCTACCTCCGTCGTAGGTGCACAGGGTATCTGGCAGCTGATGCCGGCTACCGCTACTACTTTGGGACTGGACGTAAGTAATTCAAATGATGAGCGGAATGAGCTGCTGAAATCAACACATGCAGCCTGTAAATACCTCGTACAATTATACAATCAGTTACACTCCTGGACACTGGCCGCTGCTGCTTACAACTGTGGCGCGGGCAATATCTCGCGCAATATCCGCAAGCAGGGTAGCAACGATTATTATCAGCTAATGCTGAACAGCGAAACGGCACAGTACATTTATAAGATCATTGCGATCAAGCAACTGTTCGAATATCCTGAAGTGTACATCCCTGAATTTGGATACAATGTATTCAACAAAACAACGGTGAATGCCTCTGTTTTTAATTCAGGACCTTCGGTAGAGTCAGATAAACGATTCAGAAGTATCAAAATCAATATCGGCGGTAAGTCAGAAAAAGCAGCTATCACGACACTGGCTGCTAAGATGCAGAGCAGTACAAGCTTTGAAGATGGGCAGCTGGTAAGTATATTGTTGTTGGATGACCTGCAGGCGAATGGCGTTTATATCCGAAAGCAAACAAAACTGTCGGGGAGGGGCTGGCTGGTGAGTAACCGTATCTATGTAGATCTTGGTTTTGGTAATGTGGTGGTATTGTGCGATGCAGGAGGGAAGAAAGGTGTTTCACCCGAAACGCTTAAAGCAGGAGGAGAAGTCCGCCTACAGAAAATATAATTTGCTTCAATAAAAAAGGTGGCGTCTCAAAACTTCGAGACGCCACCCTTTTTATTGGGGTACCTAATGGAGAGAATTTTTGTACATGCAATTCTCATGGCCTTCCTGTTATTTATAATGCATCCCCGTTTATTAGAATGCAATTTTAAATCATGCCTGCCAATGATTAAGATTGTAAAATGCCGGGAAATAAAATCAGATAATTACAGGCCGGCAAGGAGCTTCCCCTGTCCACATATACTAAATGATATGCACCCTTTAAAGACGCTGTTATGGCTACGATTCGCTTCGTTCATAATGGATATGGCCTTTATTTATTGCCTGAGCATTCTACTGCAGCCTGTTATCTGGAAATTTACTTTTATTGCCTTCAGCGATATGCTTGCTGTGGTTTTTGCAATTTACTATACAGTTTCCTATATTTTATTTGCAGGGCAGACACCTGCTAAGTTACTTACAGGATTGCAGGTAAAGCAAAAAGATAGGAGAGGGCTGACCCTGAGAATTATTCTAGTAAGAGAAGTGCTTTTAAAAGGTATCTGTGGACTATTGATCCCATTATTCCTGGTGAAACAATTCGTTCCTTGCTGGTCTGTTTTCTACACAGCAGGCGTCTCTTTCATTGTTTTGTTTGTAACAGTGATGACTATTGTGCTGTTTAAAAGAACATGGTGGGAACTGTTGTCAGGCACGCTTACCATACAGTTAAACAGGGGCCGCCGCAAATCCAGACCATTCCTGTATGCGATGACGCTGGTGACCATCAGTGCCATCGCAGTGATGACCTATCCGTTATTCTCAGGAAAAGAGAAGCTGATGAATAGTTTCTCTTCCAGATATCCTGTAACCAAAGAAACAGAGAGGTATGCGAGTTTCATAAAATCAAACGGGGAGGATCCAGTTGATTACATCTTTCACCTTTTCGAAAAAAACGATATTGTTGTTATATCTGAACGTTTACATCCGGAGTATACCCAGTATGACCTGATCTTCCGGATTGTGAATGACGAGCGGTTTGCAAAGGAAGTAGGAAATATCTTTACCGAATGTGGATCGGTGAGTTTTCAGGATACATTGACCTCCTACCTGCATACATCTTTTAGAACTGAAGATGAGCTGGACAGCAGCACAGCTTTGCTACAGCGGAACAGCAATGCAATATGGCCCATCTGGAGTAACAGTAACCTGTTCGACTTTTTCAAAACGGTGAACAAATTGAACGTTAGGTTGCCAGACAGCGCAAAGATCAACTGGTACTTTACGGGCCCTCCGGTGGATTGGCAAACAATGACACATGAGAAATATCTCAGGGGATACAACAATCTGCTGTATGACAGTATAATGGCAGGAAATATTATCAGCAGGTATAAAACGACTATCGCAGGGCATAAGAGACATAAGGCACTGATAATTATGAATAGCCGTCACGGCTACGGCCTGCCAGTGGGCAAGAGGAAGGAAAAGTTCTCCAGCGTATACCTTGGTACTACTGGTTTTCTTATGCAAAATCTGCCAAAGCAGGTGGCCAATGTGATGATCAATACGGTATCTCTCAAATATGCTTCTTTGTTGTCGCCAATACAGAATGGCAAGTGGGACAAGGCTTTTGAAGCGGCAGGAAATCCGGATGTAGGTTTCGATTTTGCAGGCAGCCCTTTGGGAAATGATAATTTTGATGCAGGTTTCATCCAGCCACGTTCCATTAATTACTCAGACGTGTTCACCGGGTTTATTTTTTACAAACCACTGGAAAACCATATTACAAAGGATGGCTTTCCTTATATGTTTAACAACTTTGAAGATACTATTATTAAGCGGGCAGGCTATGTCAGTGAAGCACATACAGAGATGATCAGGCGCAGAATTGCCCGATATCAACAGGATCCCCAAGATCCGGTTGATATCGGGCCGGCAAAATATGCCATCTTATACAATATTGTGAATGTGATAGTAACGCCAATACTTTTACTGATATGTCTGTTAATTGGGGTGATATTTTTTATACGGCTGCCTCAAAAGTAAATGAGACAGCCGGATTTTGTAATTACATCAAAACGTCATTCATGAAAATTCTATACGGATAATTATTCGTCCCATTCTCTTTCAATTGCTGCAACATCTCATCTTTCATATACAACAAACTTCCTTCTGCATATAAATTCGCTGGTTTAGATAAAGTGATTTTTATATCCAGCGTTCTGCTATATCCTTCTGAAGCACCGGGTTTTACAGACACCCCCTTCACAATGCTCACCTCTCTCAGCTCTTTCCCCATCACATACCTGACCAGTGCTTTGATATCTTCAGGTGTCACAATCCTATTCCTTGTAAGCAAATGATAGCGATACAGGTTAATCTTTTCATCAATACTCAGGCGATCTTTCCCACCCTGCGTATTCGACAGCATACTGATAGAATTCGGCTGTAACTGCACACTACCATATTCCTGCAACTTGCTACCCATACGGATATTATTCGCGGTACTACCATTAGTCGTGTAAAACTCTAAAAACAAATAATCCGCATTCTCCTTTGGCTTGATCATCAGGTAAGGAATATTCCCCCTGTTGCTGGTAGGCTGTAATTGTTCTTCCAGAGATGCGATCAACTGATGCAGTTCCCGCATTCTACTTGCCACATAGTCATTCCGCACTTCTTCAAAGAGCGAACTTTCATCCCTGATCACTTCAATCAGGTAAGCAATGATCTCTTTTGCCTCACGGGAATCGAACCGGCCAATACCACTGCTCCTGATAACCAGTTCGCCTTCCTGCATCTCACCGCTGGTCGTAAAGTTACGCACATGGTAATCGGTGCCTGCCACATCATACACACGTTTCACATCAAAGTAAATATCGTTGGTATGCAGCGGCATAATATTCAGGTACTTGTTCAGTCGCTGTGATTGTTCATTCAGCTTTTTGTTAATGACCGGGAAGCTGTTGATACTACAAAACAGGTCTTCCAGCAGGGAATGACGAATGGTTTCAGGGAATTCAATCCTGATCCACACGATCTCCTGTTGCAATCTGCTGCTACCCTGGCCAAACACATGATGCAGGGCAGGAGGGAAAGGCATGGCTGCCGGTAATGGTTCAGTGCTGGTGACCGTCTGAAAATGCTGTTTGAATCGTTGTAATACCTGTTGACTATACCTGGTATTGGTATCGAAGGCAGGTTCCATAATGGCTTCCAGGTCTTCCTGAGCGGCGCTTTTGCTATGAAAATAGCCGCTTTTTACCTGCAAAGGCGTTTCACCTATATAAAATTTGGCCAGTGGCAGGTAATGATAAAACATTTCCTGCAGGTGTACGTTTCGCAGATCAAAGAAAAAAGAGAGCCCTTCTGCCGAGGTTACGGCTCCTTCCATACTCAGACCCAACCAAAGATGATTAGGCGGCGTATCGGCCTGTAAATTGCCTTGAAGGACCTGTTCTTTGAACCAATGGTCCCTGGTCTCAAACAGTTTACCGCCAATCACGCTATATTTTACCTGTCCACGGAACAGGCGATGATGTGCCAGGGGCATAAAAAAGAGGTCCTGGCTGTTAAAGCCGTTCCTCAGGGAATAGAAAAACTGGTGATCTGGTGTGAGCGCTGCCGTCCGCTCATTGCAGCTGGCATGCAGAATACCATAAGCAGGTTGGCTGCTGGTGATCGGTTCCGGCATCATGATCTGGGCCAGTCGTTCTACCAATCGGGCATGAGATACTTCTGCGTCACCTGATATTTTTTCCAGTTCACTGGCACAGGCTTCCAGCAATAACTGTACAATGGGATCAAAGGAGGTTTCTACCTCTGCATCAGGGTATCCCCACAGCCTGGCGGCCGTTTTCAGCATCCGGTCTTTGATTCGTTCTTTTTGCTCTTTAGCCAAGGGTTAAGGGTTTAAGTGATTTAATTCCGAAGCAATCTGCCTCCACGCCGGAGGCGCACCCCCTGAATTTTTTTTAATCATATGACAATGGACTTACGTAAAAGAAACTACTATAATTGAAATCAGTCTTGTTCCTTGCCAGCACCCCCGTTACTGTCACCCGTATCTTCTTCTTCACTTTTTTAGAAGTCATCCCCATCACTTCCTCCTGACTGATTTGCGCCACTACTCTCGTCTGTGTCAATCGTTTTTCATATCTGTTGATAGAAGCTCTTATTGACAGTTCCACCTGTTCCTTCACTTCATTGTTCGAAGCCCTGATATCGAAATCGTTGTCCCACAACTGACAACCATACTGGGGATCGTCTTTGTTCTCCCCCAGTACGGTTGTGATTAACAACTGAATATGCTGTGCTACCGATTCTTCGAGATTCACATCGGGCAGATCCTGCTTTTGCAAAATTCTGGAAAAATCCATTGGTAGTTTATAATACTGCTGTTTCATTTTTCAATCATTAAAGAGAAAATCAATCATTAAAAAATGCCTAAGAATTTCCTGTCATATCGTACACGTATTTCCTTCACACAACCGTTTTGATCTTTGATCAGGTTCACGAGTTCAATCTTAAATCGTTTCTTACCACGGATACGTGAGCAGAAATGACTGAAAGCATCAGTATCCTTATCATTCAGCAATACCCTTGCATTCAGATTATCGCAGAGGTATGGAGAGAAGTCACTGGCACTCTTTTGTTTATCCACCACCTGGCTCAGCATGAACTTAAATTCATCGTCTGATACGGAAGGCACCTTAGGTTTTTCAGGTACCGCTGGTTGCGGAGTAGGCTCTGGCACCTTGTTATCTTCAGGGAACGGCATGGGTTTAAAGTCTTCCACCTTGTGATTGCTTTGAGCAGGGAACACCATGATATGTTTGGTCACCATCTTGCTGCTATCGCCATTGATAATGAGAGACAAAATGCGTTCGCCGGGAGAGGAGAATGTATAAGTAACAGCGCGGCCGTTATGCACTTCAGCACCTCTTTGCAACAGTTGCCACTGCCATGTGCGGGCATTGCCTGTACTATTTGTAAACGTAGCAGGACGGCCTGCCAGCACTTCTTCCGGACCATCGATAGTGGGATAGAGGTCGGCCGCCGGTGCAGGGGTATTATCTGCTAAAGCATTGATAATAATTACTTCCTGGTGCCAGGTACACTTGCTATGTGTGAGGGTCACCATATAAGTGCCGGCTTTTGTAAATGCATGGTATACCTGCAAGCCACTGGTAGTGGCTGTAGAATCACCAAAATCCCAGGTGAGCCCGCTGTTGCTGCCTCCGTTTGTAGCAGCTTTAAAGGTGATCACTTCTCCGGTACTAAAAGAAGTGTGTTTCCCTGCATTGTTCCGGCTTGCAAGCTCAATACTTATCTGGCTGCAATCTTCACGGCCGGTAGCCTGGAAGGCCAGTATAATGATACTGATGCCCAGTAATGCAAGGAATGTGTACAGTACCATTGGGTCGATATGGTTTGTTATCTTGCTGAATGGTCTATACGTAGTAACTTTTCGCTCATTAGCGGACTTTCTTGGGGTCATAGGTTTCTCGTATTTCTGCAATTTTAAATATTTTTTTAGATAAATTAATAAACTAACTACATTCGTAGTTGAAATTTTAACATTTGAATCCGTGAAATCTGATGATATTTGTTAGTATGTAACCCTGAAAAATAAGAGATCAAGAAAAACCTAAATTAACCCGTATGGTAAATAATGCCCAAAAAGCCGCGGTGCTGGAAGAAGTGATCGACCATATCAGCAAATTGCATTATGATGTACGTGCCGAAGTAATAGTGGGAGAGTTACTGGATAATCATGTGCGTGCCGAAGAAATTGCTGTACAGAATCAAAACGTTTTTGTACGGTCTTTCAATAAAGATATCTTAAATGCTCAACTGGATGATTCGCAACCTTATCATCCATTCATTTCGCTTACCCTCTCCCGTGATGGACTGTACGATCGTTTGCCAGAGGGTATCTTCCACCAGTTCACGCCGCAGCAGCAACAGCGCTCTGTGAGAGAAATGGTGCTTAACTACAAGCGTCAGCAAAAAGAACAACAGGAAGCCAGAAAGTTTTTTCGTCCCCTTGAAAATGAATTCTTCCTGCAAAGAGTTTTTCTTGAACAGAAAGAAAAGCATTTACTCTTCGATGCGTTTGGAAAAGATGCAGATGAACTGTTTCTTTCCTTTTGGGGCATACGGTCTGATTTGCCAAAACCGGCCCTGAAAAAATTGGTAAAATTGTTGCCATATATCTACCGCATAGCAGGTAATCTGCCTTTGGTACAATTGTACTTGCAGGCCATTCTGGATGAGCCTGTAAAAATTATACAGGAAGATACGCCAACTGCTGTAGAGACAGGTAGTCAGGTACCATTAGGTGATTCAAGATTAGGATTGGATGCGATGACAGGCGATCTCTTTTATACAGATATGCCTGTATGGAAAATTACCATTGGCCCCCTTCAACAGCACAGGGTACACGACTTCCTCCCGTGGCAGCCTTATGGCCGTCTGCTGGAGACCTGTTTTAGTTTCCTGGTGCCAGCTGATGTAGATGTTGAGACCATCCTGGAACCTCACCCCGATGAGAAGAAAGTCTTTATGGCTGATACTCAGGAAAAAGAGGGTTTGGGAGGATACAATTTTTACCTGTAGGCATTAAATGGAACTATTTTTGCATGTAATATACCCTTATGGTTTGATTCCGGGCCCAGCGGAGTATTCCAGCCCCAGATTCATCCAACAGGTTTAACCCTTTCCGAGGAAATAAGACTATGATACTAAAAGCTAAGATCTACATTGTACTGGCGGCATTCATGGCTATCGGCTCCCTGATAGTGGGCCTGCTAAGCCGTTATATTAAAAACTTTTCCCTATATAAGAAAAAGGCACTCTGGTACCTGGCTATCATGGTATTGGTATTTGCTGTCATCAGCTCTATTCCGTTCCTCTTTACACACCAGAATTCTATGAGCCAGTATGTCTTCTACGAAGTATGGTTCCTGGGTTTAGGCGTAGTACATTGTAACCTCATGTATACCCGTTTCTGGGGTAGTGAAGATGCGTTTGGTTCAGAGCTGGCATTCATCGTGGCTATCTGGTTATTTGGTGGGATCGGGTTCATTCTCATTCAGCATCTTTTTGCGAAAGGAGAGTTTTCTTTCTACCCGCTGCTTACCTGTATGTTCGCATTCGCACTGCCTACATTTGTGTACAAGACATTCGAAAAGATGATGGCCATTCCTGCCAAAATTTTCAAGTGGTGGCAATATCCTGCTTACCAGGAATTGCCCGAAGTAAATGAAGATGATATGCGCGACCTGATCGTAATTGGTTTCGAACTGGAGAAGAAAGTAACAGATCATGACCGCACCTACTTCCGTGCACGTACACCTATCAAAATGGACCTGGGCGATCTCTTCTATCATTTCATCAATGACTATAATGACCGTTATCCCAATACGCCGATTGACGTAGTGGATGCAAACGGACAACCATATGGCTGGGTATTTCACCTCAAATCAGGTTGGCTGGGTACAGCTAAAACCCTCGATCCTGACAAAGCTGTATTCATGAATGGCATGCGTGAAAACAGTGTCATTATTTGTAACAGAATTATTATCAATTAATCCCTGCATTTTAAATTATTCATCCATGGCAGAACCGCTTAAATATTTTCCCGTCAACTGGGTTGATGGTATGAAGATAAAGAAGCAGCATTTCGTTGAAACAGAAAACGCAATGCTGGATCAGATAAGGGATGCTATTTCCAGCGGCTTGCATGCGCAGAACTACGGATTGCTGCCTGCAAAAGCAGAAAGTAAAGAATCATTACGTTGCTGGTTTGTAACCGATAACCAACAACAATGGAGAGTGAAACTCACCGAATGTCGTGCCGTTACCCCAGGTGGCGCGAGAATTGAAATTCCTGAACACACTGTACACTCGCTGAAATACGCTACTACTTTTCCTGAAGCTACATTTAACTGGGATCCACAGCATACAGAAAATGCTTACTATATTCTCATTCAGGTAAACCCCTTCAATCGTCAGCCAAGCGGAGAGCCCTTGCTGCACGAAGACCCACCACGGTTACCGTATGCCACACCAGAATATCATTTGTATGTAACACCTGCATCTCAGTTACCACAAGGACAGTTAGGCAGTTATCAGATGGTACTGGGTCGTATCAACATCGTAGATGGACGGCCGCAGATAGATGATGATTATATACCACCATGTACTATGGTGTATGCGCATCCTGCACTGGCAGACCTGCACCAGGAGCTGGATCAGTTCCTCGGTCAGCTGGAACTATATGGTGTGCACATCGTACAGAAAGTATATGCACGTAATCAGAACAATGATCTGGCGCAGGTAGTATTGTACATCACTGAAAGATTAGTACAATACCTGGGCACACGTATCTCACAGTTCCGTTGGTTAGGTATTTATCAAACACCTGCAGCAATGCTGGAAGTGATAGCTGGACTGGCACGTACCATGAAGAATGCGATCGATCAGCGTGCAAGTGCAGGTAAAGAAGAATTGCTGAATTACTTTTCAGAATGGTGTGAACTGAAGCAGGGTGAGTTGGAAACGCTGATGGTAAATTGTGCAAACATTCGTTACAAACACATAGATGTAAGAGAATGTCTGCAACCTATGATCCCTTTTGTACGTGCGATCAATAAGTTGTTCGAGAGCCTGAGCAGACTGGATTACATTGGTCGTAAGATGGACAGTGGCATCTTCGTAAAAGAAGAGTCAGCAGAGGATGCAGAATATTTACGTAAGCATAAAACCAGGAAATGGTTTTTTACAGATTGATCATAATTTTCAACTCAATTTAATATCACATGCGTGTACTGAACAAGCAGGAAAGATTATCCGCTTTTTTATGGTTCCTGTTATTTTTTATCGTTACAGTAGGTCTGTTTGTCCTGGCCATATTTTTCAACTTCCAGGTGCCAAGCCGTGAGAATGCAGAGCTGCGCAAAGAGCTGGCTACATTCCGCCAGGAGCAGGCATTTCAGGGAGAATTTCTGGGTAAGCTCGAGAGAGTAAGGAACAATTTAGACTCCATCAATCTGCCAAACCAGAATGCAAATTATATGGATCAGGTCATTGCACAGGATCTGGTAAGCATGCGTAACTCTATACCTAAGGATGCGGTAACGCATTATGGCTTGTATGCAAACATCATACAGAACTGTCTTTTGTTGCAACAAAGTAAGCAGCAATTGCGTGGATTATCGAATGCACAACAGAGTATTGCGGAGCTGAAAGAGAAGATCAATGATCTGAACAAAGAGTTGGAAAATGCAAGAAGCGAGCTGGATTACAATAGGCAGTTAATGAGAAGCAGGTAATGGTTTTATACATATCATTACTGATAAATGATTAAAAATATAATTTGTTAAAGTGGTGTTTTAGGGACTGTTTGGCTTGGCTATACGGGGAATTATTTTTAATTTTAAGCATCATAATTATATAAATAAATAAATAGCCCTTAATTGTTAATTCTTTATTGTAAACCTTAAACATTTAACCCATGTCATTCAAATCCGTGTTTGAAGTAGCAGGAAAACAGTTGGTTGTTAAACACTGTAGCTACGACCTCACCCAAGAAGTAGATGCAACTGGTCGCCCTTCAGCAATTACCCGTGGTGGCCGCATCCGTTTAATCGTTGAATCTAATGGCGACACTGATCTGTTCGAGTGGATGGTGAACAACTTCGAAAGGAAGGATGGTACTATCACTTTCTACAAGAGAGATTCAGATGCAAAGTTGAAATCGCTAAACTTCAAGGAAGGTTATCTGGTAAAGTTTGAAGAAACTTTTGATTCAGATAATCAAAACCCGATGACGGTTGCATTCACTATCTCAGCCCGTGAAATTGCCATGGGTAACGCATCCCATATTAATGAATGGGTAAAGTAGTGGTATGATTTGCTAAATGAAAATTATGCCTTTTAATGAGCCCCCCTGCGCCAGCAGAGGGGCTTTATATTTTTATTGAAATTGCAGTTAGCTTAAACAATTTCCTCTTCAACAAAAAAGAACTTTCCATCAGTAAAAAATGCTATTTCCCTTGCTGCCGCAGTCCAACCTACTCCCGCCGGCTTTCAACAGTATATACAAAACTATCCGGTCTATAATAACCTACATTATATTCAATCGGTAAATCATCCTTATCATACACAAATCTCCTTCTAAACAAAACCGGACTTCCCGCATCAATCTCTAATTTCGCTGCCACAAATTTATCCGCTGCTCTTGCACTCACTTCCTCTTTTGACAATGTTGCCACTACGCCATAATCCTTATCCAGGATATCATACAACTGCCTCTTAAAATCCTCTTCTCCTGTCAACCCTATCCCTGGATGAAACCATGAAATAAAATAAACAAACGGCCCCTCCGGCGTTCCTCTCAATCGCTCTAATTTCAGGATCTTCTGATTAGCAGGAATACCAAAAAATGCCACCGCATCATTATCTGGCAACACCCACGTTACATGCAATTCAAAATTCCGCACCTTTAAGCCCCTTGCCTGCATCTCCTGCGTAAAGCTGATCCAGTTCTTCGCCTTAGAGCTGATCTTCTCCAAATCCGCCACTTTAGTACCTACACCTTTCTTTCTCACCAGCAATCCCTCGTACACCAGTTTATTTAACGCCTGCCGCAACGTAGACCTCGATATCGCCAATTGCTTCGCCAACTCTACCTCATTCGGCAAAAACTGCCCGCCCGCATACTTCGGGTCCCTGATCATATTGCGCAATAACTGCTCCGCCTGTAAGTGTAAAGGAACTGGATTCTGATGATCAATACTTATTTCCATCTGCCAAAATTAATCATTATGTTTGTATGTATATACATACTATGAGAAAAAAGGTCTTCTTCTTCGCTCTTATCATGCTTGCCGTGCTATCATCCGGCGCTCAAAACAAACAACTGGCCACTAAAATACTGGCAGATCACCGCCTCGATACTATTCAGGCACGGGCTTTACGACTACTCACAGGTTTCACCGCCGGCACCTCCTATGGCGAAGTCTGGATCAGGGATTTCAACACCTTTATCAACGGCTCTCTCGCCGTTCATGGCAAAGAAAAGGTGAAAGAAATGCTCCTCCTCTTCTTCAGCATGCAGGGCAAAGATGGCAATATCGTAGACGGCATGATCTCCAAACAAAAAGCACAGGCAGGCTATGATTATATCTATTCTGACCTCGCCCCGGAATGGGCCGCCCACAAAAATACCGTGGAAACAGATCAGGAATCGTCTTTGGTACAGGCAGTATACAAATACATCAAACATACCAATGATACAAGCATCCTGCACATCGTCATCGATCACCAAACCGTGCTACAGCGCCTGGATGCGGCATTGCAATATGTACACAAAGCCCGCTGGTCAGCTAAATATAACCTTGTCACCGGTGCTACTACTATTGACTGGGGAGATGTACAACCTGAAAAAGGATGGGGTGTGGTGATCAATGACCATACAAAGTGGTCTATTGATATCTATGACAATGCGATGTACGCTATTGCACTCAAAGAATACGCGGAGTTATCAAAAAACAGATCCTACCTCACCCAATACAACCAACTCAAAACCAACGTTCGCAAATACCTCTGGCAATCTGGTGCTGGTAAGTATCTGCCACATCTCTACCTCAATGGTAGCCCTTTCTCTCCTGATTTCAAAGAAGATGAAATCATCTATACGGGTGGTTCTGCCTGCGCAATCCTCGCTGGTTTCCACTCTCCGAAAGAGATCGCCGGCATTAATGAGCAAATGCTCGTGGCTGCTACTAAAGAGAAATATGCCACCATTGGCATCACCGTCTACCCGCCTTATCCTGAAAAGGAGTTTCCAAATATGAAACCTTATGTGTATCAGAATGCTGGCGACTGGACCTGGTTTGGTGGTAGAATGGTACAAGCCCTCATTGAGCATGGTTTTGCCAAGGAAGCTTACGATGAACTCAGC
Organism: [Flexibacter] sp. ATCC 35208; assembly: GCF_001975825.1. Taxonomy (GTDB): domain Bacteria; phylum Bacteroidota; class Bacteroidia; order Chitinophagales; family Chitinophagaceae; genus Chitinophaga. The sequence continues at coordinate 40,418 of NZ_MTKN01000002.1, read as the reverse complement.
CCGATGCTGGACCGTGCCCTTAGCCACCATGGCTTCTATGAATGGTATGATGTACAGACTGGCGAGCCAAAAGGTTCGGGGGATTTCAGGGGAGAGGCAGGGGTATTATATGATGCAATTACTATCCTTAAGAATTGGGCAAAGCAGCAAAAGTAATCTGGTGGCTACGCTGCTAAAGGCCTGCCCAACCATCAAAAATAATTTGCTTTCTTGTTTATATGTCTATATGTTTATACATATTGACGAGGCTTTATGCATATCGGATTTTTCCTCCTCGCTGCTGGCTTGTAGCAATCTACCTGCTCAGAAAAAAGAATTCACCTCGATATACTAATTCAATCAAAAAAGAGATACCACCCTTATACGGCCGGTATCTCTTTTTTCGAACTACCATTACCAACTGGAGAAATCACTAAAGCGCCCCAGCTGTTTTGAAAAAAATTAATTCACCGGAACATTCACCTCCATCTTAATAATGTCATCCACCTTACCACCCGGTGTACCCACTCCAAAATCACTCCTGTTCACATCAAACTTCCCTGCGAAAGTTCCACCACTACCCGCTTTCACAAAAGTAAATGGAATAGAAAACGGCTTCTTTACACCATGCATGGTCAACTCACCTTTCGCTACATACCCACTACCTGATTTCGTAATCTCTGTAGAAGTGAATGTAATGGTCGGATATTTTTTCGCATCCAACCACTTATCACCCTTCGCATGTGTATTCTTCAAACCATTACCGGTATTGATACTAGACACATCAATAGTCACATCAAATTTAGAAGTATTCAGATGTTGCTCGTCAAATACAACCTTTCCTTTCAAATCTTTAAAAATACCATTGGCGCCAGCAGCAGAAAACTTTACAGCATAACCAGCAGCGATCTTATAATCTGGTCCGGAGAGAACCGTAAACGCTGATGCTACCAAAATAATCAGGGCAGTAACAGGAAGGAGGATTTTTTTCATTGTGCTTGAATATTTACCCTAAAAGTATGCAAAAAAGGCTCCAACAAAAATGGCTTTGCCATCAGGCAAAGCCGTTCAAAATATTCTTTTAAGACAATTTTCAATACTGCTGCGAAAAGCATCCCCAACAATTAAAAAACAGCCTGCAAATTTTAAGTCTTTCTTAACTTCAACGACTGCACAAAATGATGATTTCCCTTCTCCAATATCAAACTCGCCCTAAACCTTGTCGGTAATATATTCTGCACCAGATTCGGCTTATTGATCTCATTCCATATCTTCCTCGCTATCTCCTCTGACTCCGCATCTGTCAAATGTGCATATCTGTGAAAATAAGACTCAGGATTCGCAAACGCCGTCGTCCTCAATGACTTAAACCGCTCTATATACCACTGCTCCAAATCCTTATCCTCCGCATCTACAAAAATAGAAAAGTCAAAAAAGTCCGATACGAATATACTCGGCTCCGGTGACCCCAATGGCCTCGGCCTCACCTGCAACACATTCACTCCCTCTACAATCACAATATCCGGCGATTCTACCCACTGCATTTCATTCGCCAGCACATCATACTCCAAATGACTATACAGCGGCGCAGCCACCTTCTCTTTCCCCGATTTCAGATTCGCCAGAAACTGTACAAGCCTCCTTATATCATAACTCTCCGGAAACCCCTTTCTATTCATAATTCCTCTCTGTTCCAATACCCTGTTCGGATATAGAAACCCATCTGTCGTTACCAACGCTACTCTCGGATGATTGGGAAACGCAGCCAACAACCATTGCAATACACGCGCTGTCGTACTCTTTCCAACCGCCACACTTCCTGCAATCCCAATAATATAAGGCACTTTAGTCACCTTCCTTCCCAAAAAGGTATTCGTTGTTGCATGCAGTTCCTGCGCAGCTGTTACGAACAGATTTAACAATCGTGACAGCGGCACGTAGATTTGTGTAACCTCTTCCTTTGTCAGCGGCTCATTTAACCCATGTAGCTTATCCAGATCTTTGATCAGGTGTTCCATGAGTTCATCACTTTTATTTGCCCATTCTTCACGGGCAATCGTGATATAGGGAGCGTAGTTATTCCGTGTCATTTAGTTTAGATCTGTTGCCTGTTTATCGATTCCGTTGTTTCAGGGTGCTAAGCTATGTAAACCGTTTTAACATTCAAAAATTCATGTGTGCCTTCCAGGGAAAGTTCCCTGCCATATCCCGACTGTTTTACGCCCCCAAAGGGCAGACGGGCATCTGAACGCACCATGGCATTAATAAATACATTGCCGCTATCGATCTGTACAGCCAGTTTTCTCGCTTTATCAAGATCGCTGGTCCAGAGAGAAGACCCCAGCCCATAGGGCGTCTGGTTCGCCAGCGCAACAGCATGTTGCTCATTATCAGCCTGAATAATAACAGCCAGTGGGCCGAATGTTTCTTCGTCAAAAGCTGTCATGCCTGGTTTTACACCGCTGAGCAGGGTAGGAGCGAAGTTCGCACCCGAACGCTGCCCACCTGTAATCAGTTTCGCACCCTGTTCTATGCTCTGATGTAACTGATGTCCTAACTCCGTTGCCAGATCCGGACGGGCCATTGGCCCCATGTCAATTTTCTGCAAGGTAGGATCTCCCTGGCTCATTTGCTGTATGAGTGTGGTCACCTGTTCTGTAAATGCCTCAACTATTGCCTGGTCTACAATCCAGCGCTTTGCCGCGATGCAGGACTGACCAGCGTTCTGAAAACGGGCTTTTACAGCTGTACGTGCTGCCTCTTCCAGATTCGCATCTTTCAACACGATGAAGGGATCGCTGCCCCCCAGTTCCAACACCGTCTTTTTAATATATTTTCCTGCCAGCCCTGCTACGCTCTGACCAGCAGCAGTACTACCGGTGAGGGTCACACCCTGTACACGATCATCGGCAATCAGCGGTTCTATATGTTTAGAATTCACCAGCACGGTTTGAAATACGCCTTCCCGGAAGCCAGCTTCTAAAAATACCTGCTCCATGGCCAGTGCACAACCGCTTACATTGCTGGCATGCTTGAGTATACCTGCATTGCCGGCAAGAATATTAGGAATGGCAAAGCGGAACACCTGCCAGTAAGGGAAATTCCACGGCATAATAGCGAGAATTATTCCTTTCGGCTCATATGCCACATAGCTCTGCTGCCCATCAGATTTGATGATTTTTGAGGCCAGCATGCTACCAATATTTTGCACATAATATTCAGCAGATGTAGCGCATTTCAATACTTCAGCTTTTGCTTCTTTTAGTGTTTTCCCCATTTCCCGGGTGATGATCGCAGCGTGTTCATCGGCTTTCTCTTTCAACAGATCCGCGAGCTTTTGCATCCATGCACAACGCTGCTCCAGCGAAGTCTGCTTCATAGCCTGGTATGCCTGATGACCTTTAACAAGTTTTTCTTCCAGTTCTGATGGTGTGTGCGCTGTATATTCAGCAATGGTTTCCTGTGTATATGGGTTAATACTCTTAAAGGTACTCATGTGAATGAAGTTTTGATAAAAGTAAGGATTATAATTGCTTGAACTGATCAGGAGCGCAATTATAATACCGTGTAAAACTATTCACAAATGCAGCTACATGACTATACCCTGTTTCATCTGCTACCAGCTGCAAATCGATCTCCGGCAATGTTAATAATACCGCTGCTTTTTCCAGTCGCCATAAGATGACGAATGCATCTACACTGGTGCCATATAAATGTTTGAATCCATATTGTAATTTCTCCGCAGAGATATCAAACAACTCACACAATTCTGAAATTTGCACACCAATTGTATTCGCTTTGATATATGCTTTCGCACTATCAATACTATTGATATCTTCATTCGTCAATGGCTGATATTCCAATGGAGGATATTGTAACTGTGCAAAGAAATGCACTAACAATAATTCACATTGTTTGCTGATATACCTGCTACGTGCATATTCATTACACCCCAGTGGATTGCGTATCTGTTCAAGGAGCATCGAAGCATATGCATCCAGCGCTACAGGTGCTGCATTAATTACACCACCAAGTGGATTCGCAGCTTTAGCAGGTAGGATGGCTTGTTCAATAAATGCACGCTCCGCAAATAATGGTAGTTGTGCTTCACCGAATTCAATGTTTAAAAAACAATGCGTACCCGGATGTATAGACACTGCTTTTTCTTCATACGTTACATAAAATAAATTCAGATCTCCCTGTCGTACATGCTCTGGTATTCCGCCACGCATGCCAGAATGTACATTGAGCGAAGAAAGCGTAACAGCCAGATGCAAACCCGGATGATCTACATGAGGATGAATATCTATAACCTGTGAAGTGATCACGTGGTGTTGCCAGACCCGAAAAGGTGTTGCTTCCAGCAATTGCTTAAATACAAATACGCGGGCATTGCCGTATACCGTTCTTCTTGCATGGGGAACGATATAGGAATGCATAATTTCGGGGACATTCTCTACCTGGACGAAGTCGGCGAAAATTTGTTGTTCTGCCTGTCTGATTAAATTCATATCAGATATAAGTCGATTGACTAAAGCGATTGGTACTCAAAAGTACTCATAATTATGTGAGTAGTAATAGTATGCAACAAATTGGGTATATTTAGTTTAATCACCCAAACCTGTAAATATGTCAACCAAGATCGTGTACTGTATGGCAATACTATGCCTCTGCCTGACTGTAGCAAGTGCCCAACAGAAAATAACCGGAAAAGTAACAGATGCCACAACCGGCGTGCCATTAGAAGGAATTACCGTAAGGGTCAGACTCAGTAGCTCCGGCAGTTTAACCAACAAGTCCGGTGAATACACCATCGAGGCCAAAGCCAATGATGTACTGGAAGTAAGTGCCATCGGCTTCACCCCACAGGCCCTTTCCGTCAATGGCCGCTCTGTGGTCGATGTAAAACTGGTCTCCGCCGTCTCGGAACTCAACCAGATCGTACTCGTAGGTAGCCGGGGTACGGGTCGTGCCAGAACGGAAACGCCCGTTCCCGTCGATGTCATACCCATTGCCCAGGCATCCCAGTCTACTGCCAAAACTGATCTCACTGCCGTCCTGAACATGGCCGCTCCCTCCCTGAACTACAACAAACAAAGTGGAAGTGATGGTGCAGATATGATCGACCTCGCCACCCTCAGGGGCCTTGGACCTGATCAGACCTTAGTGCTTGTAAATGGTAAAAGACGCCACCAGACAGCCTTCGTAGCCGTATACGGTACCCGTGGCCGTGGTAATTCAGGCACTGATCTCAATGCCATCCCCGAAGCTGCCATCGACAGGGTCGAAATCCTTCGCGACGGTGCCTCTGCCCAATATGGCTCCGATGCCATTGCAGGAGTAATCAACCTCATCCTCAAAAAAGACGTGAACCACCTCAATGTGACCGCAGGTTATGCCGGTTATTATGACCATAAGTACAATACCTGGTTTGGGCGTAAACAATCCCAATACCAGTACGGTGTACCTATCGATGGAAATACCGGTACCCTGGGCCTCAGCTATGGCCTTCCTTTGGGTAAAAATGGCGGGTTCCTCAACTTTTCGGGCAACTTCCTCATCCAGGGTAAAACCTACAGACAAAACCTCGATACAAACCTGAGTCATAAAGATGGACTGCCTGTGAACAGTGTGAGAAGAGGTGCCGGCGATGGCTCCCGTGTAAATGGAGGTGGCATGATCAACCTGGAAGTGCCTTTTGGTACAGGCAGCACCACCCTCTATGCTTTTGGTGGATATAACTATAAGAGCTCCGATGCCTTTGCCTATTCCCGTTCATTCAGCGGGCATCCGGATCGTTTTCCTACTGATGATAACGGAAACCTGATCTTCCACAAAGACATTATGTACGCTGTACCAGGCGACACCATTTTTGATCCACACATCCAGACCCATGTCAGTGACATCTCTGCTGCTGTAGGGGTAAAAGGTGAATTTGGAGAAGGCTGGACCTGGGATGTGAGCAATACCCTGGGCAGAAACAATTTCCACTTTTATGGAGATAAGACTTTCAATGCCTCTTTGGGTGCAAACTCTCCTACCCACTTCGACGATGGCGGGTTCTCCTTTTTACAAAACACGGCGAATGTAACTTTCACCAAAGCAATCTCAAATTTGAACCTCGCTTTTGGTGCAGAATACCGTTACGAAAGGTATAGCATCTACGCAGGCGAAGAAGCCTCTTACACCAATTACGATCCCACTTTTTATAAAGCCACCGGTTCCCAGGGTTTCCCTGGCTATCGCCCCAGCGATGAGGTCGTGGCCAATCGTGGCAATATCGCAGCCTATGTAGATGCAGAACTGGATGTGACCAGTAAATGGCTGGTAGGTGCTGCTGTCAGGGCAGAAAATTACTCTGACTTCGGCTTCACCACCAATTACAAACTGGCTACCCGTTACAAAATCACAAACGATTTCAACATCCGTGCATCAGTAAGTACTGGTTTCAGAGCGCCTTCCTTACAGCAAATCAACTACAGTTCCCAATACACCAACGTACAGGGTGGCACGATCACCGAAGTGAAGATTGCGCCTAACTACAACGCGATTACAAGAGCTGCAGGCATCCCTGATCTGAAACAGGAAAAGTCAATCAATGCCAGTCTTGGTTTTACCTGGAAACCATTGCCAATACTAACTTTAACCCTGGATGGATACTATGTAAAAGTAAAAGACCGTATCGTACTCTCCGGTCAGTTCAGCGCCAGCGATACCACGCTGGATGCAGAAGTATACAATACTTTAAATGAGTTACACATCGACAACGCACAGTTCTTTGCGAATGCTGTAAACACTTCCAACTATGGGGTAGACCTCGTCGTTGATTATAACAAACGCTGGAGCAATCACCATTTCCGTGGATTATTCACAGGCAATATCCAGCACATGACAATCGACAAGATCAATGTACCTGCTAAATTAAATGACACGTATGTACACCGTCAATCCTTCTTCAGCGACCGTGAGCAACGCTTTGTAAAAGCTTCTGCACCACCGGTAAAAATGGGCCTGAACCTGGAATATGGTGTTAATAAGATCAGCTTTGGTTCACACCTCACTTATTATGGTAAGGTAGAATTGTATGGTTACGGTTATTCCGGCGACCTGGCTGGTACAGGTATCAACCCGATCGTAGAACTGGATGAAGGTGGAAAGACAGTGCCAGAGTTATTTGTGTACAGAGGAAAGGTAGTGACAGATGTATATGCGGGTTATAAATTCAACAGGCATATCAACTGGTTTGTAGGTGTGGATAACGTATTTAATGTACATCCTGATTTAGGCTATGTGAAAGGCGCGAAGCTGTCAGCTTTTGATGGCGAAGCAGGTGGTGCCTGGGATCCGGTGCAGATGGGGGTGAATGGAATGCGGTTATTTACGAGAATAGTATTGGACTTTTAAAATGTAAAAGGCATCTAAACGAGGAATGATATCTAAACCAGAAAATACATCGGTTTCCGATGCCTTTTCCCTAAAACAGGAACGGCTCCGGAAGGGAGCCGTTCCTGTTTATTATACAAAATAGCTTATTGTACTTTAGATACCTTAATCGTATTTGTAGGCAAATGTTCTGCTACTGGAGTAGAACCGGTATTTACCACAATATCATCAGTTTTCAGATACCCTTTATTTTTTAGGATGCTGATCTGATCATTGATAATGTTATCCAGACCGATTTCTTCCTTATAATAGAACGCGCGTACACCCCAGCTCAGGCTCAGCTGATTCACCAAAGATTTCTCTTTAGTAAATACGAACAGTGGAGAGCGTGGACGGTAGCTGCTGAGCATAAAGCCGGTGTAACCACTCTGGGTCATACCAACCAGTGCATTTGCTTCCAGGTCTTCAGCCATTTTACATGCATTGTAGCACAGTGCATCGCTGATGAAGGTAGGAGAGTGACGGTGAGGGATCAGGTTACGGTTGTAGATGATTTCTTCTTTCTCTACTTCACCGATAATCTTACGCATAGTCTGGATTACCAGTTCCGGGAACTGACCAGTTGCAGTTTCACCACTCAGCATTACGGCATCAGCACCTTCCAGTACCGCGTTAGCTACGTCAGTGATTTCGCTACGGTTAGGGCGGGTACGGTCGATCATGGATTCCATCATCTGGGTAGCCACGATTACCGGCTTAGCACGGTGAATACATTTACGGATAATATCTTTCTGGATCATCGGGATCTGCTCAACAGGCAGTTCCACACCCAGGTCACCACGAGCGATCATTACGCCGTCGCTTTCCCAGATGATCTCTTTCAGATTTTCGATAGCCTCAGGCTTTTCGATCTTAGAGATAACCTTGATCTTAGAGTTACGTTCTTTCAGACGTTTGCGGATCAGTTGCAGGTCAGCAGCATCTCTTACAAATGACAGGGCAACCCAGTCACAGTCGTGGTCGATGATGAATTCCAGATCTTCCACATCTTTTGGCGTCAGCGCTGGCAGAGATACTTTGGTATCTGGCAGGTTGAAACCTTTTTTGGAAGACAGAACGCCTGGCAGGGTCACTTCAGCTTTGATTTCACCTGCAGCAGTGATTTCTTTTACTACAGTTTCGATCTTACCGTCATCCAGCAGGATTTTCTGGCCTGGTTTTACATCTTTATGCAGGTCTGCATAAGATACGTATATTCTTTCAGCGGTACCAACTACCTTCTCGTTTACGAAAGTCAGGATCATACCCGGAGTCAGTGGCAGTGCATTGTTAGCGATTTCACCTACACGCAGTTTAGGACCTTGCAAGTCTGCCAGGATGGCTACATTGTAAGATTCAACTTCGTTAATCTGGCGAATGTAACCAATGATGCGCAGCTTGTCCTCGTGAGAGCCATGTGAAAAGTTCAGACGGAACACGTTTACGCCAGCCTTTACCAGTGCCAGTAATTTTTCGTAAGTGTCGCATGCCGGTCCTACTGTGGCAACTATCTTCGTTTTGTGTTTAGATATATCTTGTGTACTCATAGCTCTTATTTTAACTCGCAAGTATTTTTACAATTTTAAACCATTCCGGATCGATATGCTCTTTGGCTTTGATGGCCTGTTCCAGAGGTGTATATTGGATTTTGTTGTTTACAATTCCTACCATAACATTGGAAGTGCCATTCAACAGCGCCTCAACAGCTGCATAACCCATACGGCTGGCCAGGATACGATCCTGACAGGTTGGGCTACCACCACGTTGTATATGTCCGAGGATGGTTACGCGGGTATCCAGTTGAGGACATTGCTCCTTAATCTGGCGTGCTACCGCTTCTGCACCACCAGCAGCAGAACCTTCTGCTACTACGATGATGTTAACTAATTTCTTGCGGCGTTCGTTAGCCTGCAGTTCTAAGATAATGTCCTGTACATCAATAATGTGCTCAGGAGTCATAATGTGCTCAGCACCAGTGGAAATACCACTGTGAAGGGCAATATAACCAGCATCACGCCCCATCACTTCTATAATAAATAAACGGTCGTGCGCATCTGCTGTATCACGGATCTTATCAATCGCATCTACCGCAGTATTCACCGCAGTATCAAATCCGATGGTAAAATCAGAACCGGCAATGTCTTTGTCAATTGTGCCTGGCAGGCCAATGCATGGAATGTCAAATTCCTGGCTCAACTTGTACGCACCATTGAAAGAACCATCGCCACCGATCACTACTATACCGTCGATGTTGTGCTTCTTTAAATTTTCGTATGCTTTTTTACGGCCTTCGGCCTCGTAAAACTCTTTACAACGGGCCGTTTTTAGGATTGTACCACCGCGCTGTATAATGTTGGCAACAGATTTAGACTCCAAAGGAAAGATTTCGTTCTTCAACATTCCCCTGTAACCATACATGACACCAAAAACATTCAGCTGATTGTAAATTCCCGTTCTTACAACCGCACGAACGGCAGCATTCATGCCCGGCGCGTCTCCGCCTGATGTAAGGACCGCAATGTTGTTAACTTTTTTCATAGTTATGTTATATTTCCCTCTCTACGTTGTTTTATGTGGGAATTCCCCGACGTTGAACCTGTTCTCACCCAGTTTATACCCCAAATGTGTCATAGTGGTATATCCCGAATATTCTAACAATCTCTTTCCGCAAGTCCTCTTCTTTTCCTGATTATCACATTCCTTATGGTTAAATTGCCGGAAAAATATTTAATTGGCGCACAAAAATAACATTTTGGATATTCTTTCTAATAGTATTCTGATGAATTAAAGAAAATTTTCAATTTCAGTTAACCAATAGAGTATTTTTTTAAAAAAATATACATATGTATAATTTAAATGCAATAATGCAACGTCTTCATGCTTTTATTTTCACTTTTATTAATTCCTCATTGCTGCTTACGACTATGACAACAGCTCAAGCCCAATCTCAACAGCCCGGCCTCGTTTATCCGCAAACCCGGAAGACCGAAGTGACAGATAACTACCATGGTACCACTATTGCCGACCCATACCGCTGGCTCGAGGACGATAACAGCCCGGAAACCAAAGCATGGGTGAAAGAACAAAACGCTGTCACCCAGAATTATCTTGCAAAGATACCGTTCCGCGACTCGATAAAAAATCGTCTGGAAGTGTTATGGAATTATCCAAAAACTGGTGCACCAGATCATAGAGGCAATTATTTGTACTTCTATAAAAATGATGGTTTGCAGAACCAGTCAGTACTTTACAGGCAGTCTACCACCCCGGGCGCTACTCCCGAAGTCTTCATCGACCCTAATAAACTCTCTGCCGATGGTACAACAGCTTTAGGCTCCGTACAGTTTTCCAAAGATGGAAAATATGCCGCCTATTTAATTGCAAAGGCTGGTTCTGACTGGCAGCAGGCCCGTATTATGGACGTAGCTAGCAAAACTTTGCTCCCGGATAGCCTGAACTGGCTCAAGTTCAGTGGTCTTTCATGGAGAGGAGATGGTTTTTACTATAGCCGCTATGACGAACCTACCGAAGCCAGCAAACTCTCCAAAAAGAACGAATTCCATAAAGTTTACTATCACAAGGTAGGCACTTCTCAGGATAAGGATGTACTGATCCACGCTGATTCAGATCACCCACTTCGCAATTTTCAGGCAACCGTTACCGAGGATGAGCGATTCGTGCTCCTAAACGCGTCAGAAGGGACTTCCGGCAATGAGATATGGTTCTGGGACATGAAAAATCCTGACCAAAAGACGTTCAAATTATTGATCAAAGGCTTCGATCATGAGCCAAATGTAATAGACAATGACGGCGATAAGCTATTTGTGATCACTAACGAAGGCGCTCCTAATTATAAGGTAGAGCTGATCGATACCAAAAATCCAGAGGGTCCCCGTACACTAATCATTCCTGAACGCAAGGAAACCCTCATGCATGTGGGTACCGGTGGTGGAAAACTCTTTGCTACCTACCTGCAGGATGCTGCCAACCGTGTATACCAGTTAAACTATGCCGGTCACCTGGAAAGGGAGATCAAACTCCCGGGTATCGGTACCGCAGGTGGATTCGGTGGTAAAAAAGAAGACAAGGAATTCTATTACACCTTTAATTCATATGTGACACCGGCCCTGGTATATAAGTATGATATAGCTTCCGGTAAGTCTACTACTTATTTTAAACCTGAACTGAAATTCGATCCTTCCCAGTACGAAACCAAACAGGTATTCTTTAATAGTAAAGATGGTACCCGTATCCCTATGTTCCTTTCTTATAAGAAGGGGATCAAACTGGATGGCAACAATCCTGTATTGCTGTATGGTTATGGTGGTTTCAATATCCCGATCACCCCAGGCTTCAGTGTATCTAATCTGTTCTTTATGGAGCAGGGCGGTATCTATGCACAGGTAACCCTGCGTGGTGGTGCGGAGTACGGCGAAGAATGGCACAAAGCAGGTATGCTCGAAAAGAAACAGAATGTATTTGACGATTTTATCGGGGCTGCAGAGTTCCTGATCAAAGAAAAATATACCAATACCTCCAAACTGGCGGTACATGGCCGTTCTAATGGCGGTTTGCTGATTGGTGCGGTGATGACACAACGCCCGGATCTGTTCAAGGTAGCGATACCTACAGTAGGAGTGCTGGATATGTTGCGTTACCAGCACTTTACCATCGGATGGGCATGGGGTGTAGAGTATGGCACCAGTGATAAGGAAGACCAGTTTAAATACCTGATCAAATACTCACCACTGCACAACCTGAAACCAGGTACGTCTTACCCTGCTACCATGGTTACTACAGGGGATCATGACGACAGGGTGGTGCCTGCACACTCATTCAAATTCGCAGCTACGCTGCAGGCGGACAATGCAGGGCCTAACCCAACGCTTATACGTATAGACACGCAGGCCGGCCATGGAGCTGGTAAGCCAACGGGCAAGCTGATAGAGGAATCTGCGGATATATGGGCTTTTATAATGTATAATTTGGGAATGCATTTTAAAAATTAAATGAAGGCCTGCGCCTCTTTCAAAAAAACGCTGATGTCCCAGACATCAGCGTTTTTTTTTAACCAAACTCTTTTCTTCGTAATTTTAGCAAAAGGCATAAATATGAAGGTATTAATCACAGGCAGTAACGGATTATTGGGCCAGCACCTCATCCCCCTCTTTTTACAGGACTCCCGCTACGAAGTCATCGCCACCGGTAGGGGCGCTAATCGTCTCCCTAAACAGGCAGGTTACCTTTACGAGCCGGTTAACCTGAGAGAGTCCTCCAGTGTTAATCAGTTACTACAGAAGCATCAGCCAGATATCGTTATCCACGCGGCTGCCATGACCCAGGTAGACGATTGCGAAAGAAACAAAGATGCCTGTTGGGACTGTAATGTCAATGCGACCCGCTACCTCATCCAGGCCGCAGAAAAAACCAAAAGCTTTTTTATCTTTCTCTCCACTGACTTTGTATTCGATGGCTTACAAGGCCCTTATGCAGAAGAAGATGCTGTAAACCCCCTCAGTTACTATGGCGCTACCAAAGTAGCCGCAGAAAGGCTTGTCCATAATAGTCATCTGGCATGGTCTATCGTGCGTACAGTACTGGTATACGGTGTAGCCGCAGATCCTAAGCGTAGTAACATTATTACCTGGGTAAAAACGAATCTGGAACAGGGGAAAAAATTGAAAGTGGTAGATGATCAATGGCGTACACCTACGCTGGTACAGGATCTCGCAGCTGGTTGTAAACTGGTAGCCGATAAAAAGGCGGGTGGTATCTTCCACATCTCTGGTGGTGAAACACTCACTCCTTACCAGATGGCTGTGCAAACAGCTGGTTACTTCCAGTTAAACTCACAATTGTTGGAAAAAGTAGATGCAAAAACCTTTACACAACCAGCTAAACGCCCTGCCAGGACAGGTTTCGTGATTGATAAGGCCGTACAGGAACTGGGCTATCAGCCACACAGTTTTGAAGAGGGATTACAGATAGTAGCAAAAGAGATTTAAAGTCCTAGTAAACAATAGGACGTTTAGGTACCCCAAAGAATTTCTGGATAGAATCTTTTGACTTCGTTGTATCAGCCAATGGGGTGTTGAAAGGAACTAACAGTCTGTAAAAACTGGTATCATTGGAATCAGCTTGCAGCGTTACGTAACCCCGGTCGTTTTTATGATGAAAATTTAGCTTTTTGGTGGCCTTCTTGAGGTCGTGAAATTCTTCCACCACCACATAATAGGTTTTATTGGTAGCCGTAGCAGATGACGCTGCCTGTTGCTGACTGCTGTCTGTACGGGTAGTAGAATCCTGCACAAGTGTGGTATCTACTGTAGCAGGAGTACTCCTGTCTGCAGAGATCACGGGCTCCTGACTTTCCAGGGGTTGCTTTGCTATGAGCCACCATACCAGGCCTGCGGCCAGTACAACGGCTACAGGTACAGCCACCCACCACCAGCGGAAAGAAGATTGCGCCGGCTCCGGATAAGGAGGATAATCTGAATTTGTGGTATATCCCGGATTAGGTTTTGCATTTTCTGAAGAAGCAGATAAGTGGTTCACTACCTGGTTGTTTACAAACTCCTTGTCACCGATCGTTACACGATGACTCACGTCTGTCCTGATCACGGGTTGTACCATCAGGGTTTCCAGCTCTATCGGCAGGTACTCTGCAATAAAGATCACCTGCCCCGCCATATCGGCTTTCAACTGTCCTACGCCCGGAATAGCGAAGGTCTGACCCGATTTGAGCATGGTCTGTACCTCTTCCACATATTTCTCCATTTTCATCCGGGCAATATTATCGACCAGATGCTCTCTCTGGGAAATCCATTTCACCAGTTGCTCTTCATCTCCCCAGGTATCCTCGAACCGGATCACCTCTTGCGGTGGTTCCAGTGTCTTGGTTGTCACATTATAACGTGCTGGAATATGTTGCACCGAAAAGATGCCTGTTTTGGGGAGAATACAAGGTTCCTTCCGGAACAAAGTGTCCTGTATGTATTGCTGTAGTACCAATTTTTATAAAAGATATTCCTTTGTAAAATAACTCTCTATCAATAAATATGCCTGTGTTTGCTATCCTTCCCGTGAGAGAAAGATAGCCTCACAGACTGCAATGGTACGATTTTAAAATTTAACCATTACACCACCTACTATGTTGAAACCGTAGGTGTTGTAACCATACCAGCGCTGGTAGCGGGTATTGAACACGTTATTAGCGTTCACCCACAGGTTGAAGTTCTTGCCTATGTCATAGCTGGCACCTGCATTCAGGTCCCAACCGCTTTTGGTCTTCTGGAAATCGCCGTTTGCCAGGTAGTAACTGCTGCCCAGGAAGAATGCATTTGCATTCAGGTGCAGTTTTCTGGCAAAAGTATATTGTGCAAACGCTTCGGTCTGGAATGGCACCAGTCCCCATGGTTTCACCTCTGTCTTCTGTTTGGTATAATTGAACCAGTCTACAGTAAAACGCAGCTGGAACTTCTCTTCCTGGATATAACCTACTTCACCATGCAGGTTGAATGCACGCAGTTCAGCTTCGTTCCTGGTGTAGAAAGTCTTACCATCCAGGCTGTCATTTACAAACAGCGGCATGTTGTACCAGGTCACTGCTGCAAACTTGGTGTTGTAGTTGAAGTGGCTACCCAGGGTACCTTTGATACCTGTGTACTTCTCTTCCACACGGGTATTCAGGATACCGCTGCCATAGCTGGTGAAGAACGGATTCGTATTGGTCATGTTGCGGAAGCTGTTCTTATTGATATAAGAAATCCAGCCACTGCTCAGGATCACTTTCTTGTAAATGATGTGTGACTCGTTCACGATGTCTGGCAACAGGTAAAACTTACTGTTCGTCCAGGTAGGGTTCACACCTGCATGCAATACAAACCTTGGTTTGATGATTTCCAGTGCAGGATGAATCGCTACAACATTGTTATTAAACTGTGCACTGTCTTTTGCTTTGAAAGAAGACAGGTCAAACACACCTTCCACACGCAGGAAGATATCTTCGAACAATTGTTTGCTCACAGGTGCTTTCAGTATTACAGTTGGCTCCTTGCGGTTGTAAGCATCGCTATAGTAAATGAACTTTGCAGAAGGCTGGAACATAAATGCCCAGTCATTCTGTGGCCTGTTCTTCACACCCACCTGTGCGGTGAACTGGTTGAAGGCCTGCTTTACATCGCTCTTGCTATAGTCGTATGCCGCATGGTCATATCCATAATAATGTAACTGGTTGCGATCATAACCTACACTACCATTGATCTCGAGTAGAGGGGAGAAGTAAGTACCGGATGCCAGTACATTGAGTGTACTATAATCCTGGTTCTTGATACTCCCTTTGGAAGACGTATAGTTACCATAGATCCCGAAGTTGTACTTATCCTGTCTGCCACTACCAAAACCAGCCTGGATGAGCGGTGTGCTCAGGTTACCATAACCGGCTTTGATAAAGTTGTTCTGCAGGTTGGCCAGTGTATCCTTACCCAAAGCCAGTGGTTTCAGGGGTACTGGCTGATAAAGGAAGGAAAGGTTCAGCGCAGGTACCTGGTACTGATATTTAGGACGCGTGGTATCAGAAGCCGGCAGGGAAGCTGTCAGGTTCAGTTTAGCCGCATCCCGCAGTTTCGGGCGGTAATTTGAGATGATATCAATCGTTTCCTGTTTCAGGTTTTTGTCCTGGGCAGTACCCTGCTGTGCCAGCATTACTGCGCCTGCAACTGTTAAAACCCGTTGAATATGTTTGATATATGAGTTCATGCTATGGTCGTAGTTCGTAATTATTTATTGGATTTGATCTTTGATGCGGCTTTTTCTTCAGCCTCTGTCTTCGCCAGTTTATCTTTTGCTTCCGCTTTCAGCTCAGCGATAGAGCTATTTTCAGCAATACTCTGGTAAGTCGCCTTGGCATTGAAATAGTCTTTCTGACGGGCGTAGATATCGCCAAGCAGGATGTAGGATTTTGCAACCCACATCTCATAACCCGGCGTATTTTTTATCACATCAAAGCCTGCTTTTTCAGCAGCAGGCAGGTCGTTTTTAGCCAACAGGCAAACCGCAATATTATATCTTGCTTCAGCACCGGTTTCTGATTTTGTCAGACCAGCAGCTATTTTCAGTTCCTTCATCGCTTCGTCGTACTGACCTTGTTCCTGCTGAGATCTACCCAGGTAGAAGTGACCAATGATCTGGTCGTCAGTACTGATATTGGAGCTGGACAATAGTAATTCGCTATAGTTACCTACTTCATCCCAGTGTTTCAGCTGGTAGTTGGTGCGGATCAGGCCTCTTGTAGCAGTGAAGGTATTTTCCTTGCTGGTAGAGAGGTCTTGTAACTGCAGGTAGTAAGTACGTGCTTTCTCATAATTTTTATTCTGGTAATAGTTGATATTGGCAGCTTGCAATGCAGCACGTTCTGCATAGAGGCTGGCGTTTTTAGACAATACAAACTCATAACCAGGCAATGCACCGGTGTAATCTTTATTATTATAAGCGCATTCTGATTTGTAGAACTGAGCAGGCAGTATGAACTGACCGTCAGGGAATCGCTGGATGTAACTGGTGAAAGCTGCTGTAGCACCTGTGCAATCGCCGGTGCTGAACTTAGCTTCAGCAGCAGCATAAGACAGGGAGTCTTCAACACTGGTAGATACGGAGTGACCGGTAGATTTCAGCAACGCTACGTAAGCATCTGTTTTACCCTGACCTACATAGATGTCTTTGATGCTGGCCAGTGCGGTGTTTGCTTCAGGAGAGTTAGGGTACTTCTCTACCACCTGACGGTAATAGGAGAGTGCCTTGGTCTCATCATCCCTGTTGAAGTAGCAGAGACCCAGTTTCAGCAATGCTCTTGGTGCATTCGGGCCGTTTGGCTGCTTGTTCAGCACATTCTCCAGGTAAGGAATAGCTTCAGTATATTTCTCATCTGCCAGATAAGTATTGGCGATTTCCAGATCAGCATCGTTACCAAAACCTGAGGTAGGATATTTATCACCCAATTGCTTCAGCAGGGCCACTTTTTCATTTGATTTACCCTGAATACCGAGGATGATACTTTTCTGATAAGTAGCGTAGTCAGAACCAGGCTGGTTGCCTGAAATGATACGATCATACAGCGTCAGTGCTTTGGAATAATCTTTCAGCATGTAGTAACAGTCAGCAGCACGCAGCGCAGCATCGTTGGTGATACGGGCCGCATTAGGGCCGGTAGTACGTTGCGCAGCTTCGAAGTGTTGAAGGGCACGGGTATAATCTTCTTTTTTCAGGAGCGCATAACCCATGTTGTAGCTTGCAGTCTGAGGATTCGCTTCACCAGATGAAGGTGCGTTGCTGGTCAGATAAGCATTCAGGTGAGTGATAGCGCCATCTGTATTGTTTTGACGCATGGCAATTTCTGCTTTCCAGAAGTGAGCCAGTTGAACGACATTATTATCGTAAGAATTCTTGATGGCAATGTCCAGCAGTTTGTCAGCATCCTGCAATTGCTGGTCGTTGATCAGTTCTACTGCACGGCCGTAAGCGATTTTCTGATACGCTTTCAGCACAGTAGGGTTCTTGTCAGGGATCTGGTCAATGACCGCCATCGCATCCTTGTAGTTATTGGTGTTGAGGAATGCGCTGACCAGTACTTCTCTTGCTTCGTTTTTGTAAGCAGAATTGGGATACGTGCTCAGGAAACTGGTGAGTTCAGAGATAGCTACGTCGCCATAACCCAGTTCGTAAGAGAGTTTACCGTAGTTGAAACGGGAGATCTCCTGCTGGCCAGGGTTAGCGCTGTTGCGCGCACAGAAGGCGAAGGCATTACGTGCGTTGGCTTTCTGACCTGTTTTCAGGTAACAGTCACCCAGCAGGTACATAGAGTTCTGACCCAGTGAGTCTTTTTCGCTGCTCAGTTGTTTGAAACCATTGATAGCTTTTGCGTAGTTACCAGTCTGGTAGTAGCTGAAAGACAGCTGGTAGATATCTTCTTTACGTACTTCTTCTGCATTGTCCTGGTATTCCTGCAGGTAAGGCAGTGCTTTTGCATAGTTACCTTTTTCGAAGTAAGTCTGTCCCAGTAACTGTTTCAGTTCCGCTTCGTAGTACTGACCGCCTGCATTTACGAGTGGTTCAGCATAAGCGATCACCTGGTCAGGTTTACGCTGGAAGTAATAAATTTCGGCAATATAGTAAGGTACGACAGTGCTGTATTTAGGTTCTTTCACTACACGTTGGAAGCTGGTAAGGGCTTCAGCATACTGGTGATTGTAGTAGGCAATGAAACCGTAGTAGTAGTTAGCCGGAATATAGTATTTACCAGGAAGCTCTTTAATCGACTGGAACAGTGGCTGTGCCTTTTTGAAGTCTTTCACATTGAAGTAGCAATAGGCGAGTTCGAACTTTGCTTCAGCTATTTCGTTGTTGGAGAGGTTCTCGATGTTTGCTTTTTCGTAGAGGGGAATGGCTTCCTTCAGTTTGTTCTGGTGGAAGTAGTATTTAGCCAGCTGATAGCTGACGAGTTGTTCCCTTGCATTGTTATTGTAGGTGGCAATGTATTCCAGGGCTGCTTTTTCAGCGTTGGCGTTGCCCAGTTTAAGGGCGCAGACGGTATAATAATATTGGGCGTCAGTTTTTACCAGGCTACGGCTGGTCTCCTGGAAATAACCGATATTATCAAGTGTTTGCTTGAACAATTGCATGGCCACCGCATATTTTTCCTGTTGGAAAAGTTGTTGGGCGTCTTTGAAGACTTTATCCGGCTCCGTGTAGATGCGGGTTTGCTGGGCGTTGGCGACCGAAGTAGCCAGGATACAGCAGGTAGCCAGATAGAGAAACAAATGTCCGGGAACAAGAAACTTTTTTATGAATTGCATGCTTTTAACCTGTTATAAACTTTAATATGCGTTTTAAACGAATCCCTTACAGTTATTATTTTCTGTTAAGGATCAATAAATAATGCTTTCAGGGAAACTAAAACAGGGACAAATATAGTTATTGCTTTTAATTAATAAACTGCGCAAGCTTTGCAGATTACAACATGGAATGATGTGCTGTCAGATTCAAAGCCCTTATTTGATAGGGTGTTAGAAAAGGAATTACAATTTGAATTGCGTTATTCCCTCTTACATTCAATACCTTCTGACAAAGGGGAATGCAAATTGGATCTTCCCGATCTGTCGTTGCATGCAATATCTTTTGCCGAAGTGGAATGCAAATCCCGCTTTCTATCCCTCCCTCTATTCAACATCTTCTGCCGGAGGCAGATGCAACTTCACCAATTTCATACACTATCAAAAAATCAAAGATTTATATTTGTGCAAAGATCAAACCATTTTTGACATATGAGCAAACTGTTTTCCTCTAAAGCATCCAACGGTGCAATCAATTTCTCTCTTTTGTTACTGCGCGTGGGCTTTGGCGCCCTGTTGCTGTGGAACCATGGTCTCTCTAAATTAAAAGGATTTTCGGGGATGAAGGATACCTTTCCTGATCCATTGCATATAGGTCACGCTGTTTCCCTGGGCTTAGCAGTATTTGCAGAGGTGTTCTGTGCAGGACTGGTAGTAATAGGTCTTCTGACCCGCTTAGCCACTGTGCCTGTGATAGTTACGATGGGTGTGGCATTGTTTATGATCCATGGTCATCAGTCACTGAAAGATCAGGAACCAGCTATATTGTACCTTGTTCCTTTCCTTGTGATCCTGTTCAGTGGTCCTGGAAAGTTCAGCCTGGACAATGCAATCGGTAAATAAGTGCTGTAAATGAGAAAGTTAAAGCAAAGATATGTTTATAGAGACGACACAAATCAGGGTACGATATGGAGAGACAGACCAGATGGGGTACCTTTATTACGGGAATTATGGCTTATATTATGAAGTAGGACGTGCAGAAGCCATCCGTAAACTGGGCTTTACATACGCCCAGCTGGAAAAAGAAGGCGTAATCATGCCAGTGGCAGAGCTGAATGTAAAGTACATACGGCCGGCATACTATGATGACCTGATAACCGTGAAGACTATACTGAAGGAGATGCCAGTAGATCACAAGATCCGGTTCCATTCAGAATTGTACAACGAAAAGGGCGAGTTGCTGAATGTAGGGGTGACCACACTCGTATTTTTACATGCAGATACCAAAACGAAATATGGCCTGCCTCCGGTAATGCGGGAAGCTTTAGCGCCTTTTTTTGAATAGCCTGTAATATAATAACAATACTATGGAAGGGCAAAAGGTAGTAGCCAGTATCATCACAATTGGCGATGAATTACTGATCGGACAGACGATAGATACGAATTCGGCGTGGATGGCGCAGCAACTCAATGCCATGGGTATATGGGTGCATCGCCGGGTGGCGATTGGCGATGTGAAGGAAGCCATCGTAAAGGCATTGGACGATGAGAGCGCGCTGTCGCCCATCATATTGATCACAGGAGGCCTGGGGCCTACTGCAGATGATATCACCAAACCTACGCTGGCAGAATATTTTGGCGGCACAATGGTGAGGGATGAAGCCACTTATAAACAGGTGATGGAGTTCTTCGAAAGCCGTGGACTGCCTCCATTACAACGTAATATGGATCAGGCACTGGTGCCGGATGTATGTACCGTATTGCATAATAAGCGGGGAACCGCACCGGGTATGTGGTTTGAGAAGGATGGTAAAGTGTTCGTATCCATGCCGGGTGTTCCATTTGAGATGAAAGGTCTGATGGAAGATCATGTGTTGCCACGATTAAAGGAATATTTTCAGACACCGGTGGTCGTGCACCAGACATTGATCATTGCTGGAATGGGAGAGTCCTTTGTAGCAGAGCGTTTGGTGGATTTCGAAGCACAGCTGCCAGCCAATATCAAACTGGCGTATCTGCCTTCGTATGGTACCATCAAACTGCGCCTCACGGCCCATGGACAAGATAAATTATCGACAGCTGCTTCATTGTCAATGCAGTTTCACCAGCTGAAAGATATTTTGTCAGACATCGTGGTGGCAGATCAGGATCAACCGATGGCAGAGGTGGTTGGTCAGTTGCTCAAGGAAAAAGGTAAAACCGTAGGTACGGCTGAAAGCTGTACTGGTGGCTTTATAGCACATAGTATGACACTGGTGCCGGGTAGTTCCGCATGGTACAAAGGCAGTGTGATCAGCTATGCGAATGAAATCAAAACCCGTATTCTGGGAGTAAAACCTGAAACACTGGCGGCAAATGGAGCGGTGAGTGAAGCGGTGGTAAAGGAGATGGTACGTGGAGCACTGGCTCATTTACAAACTGACTATGTGATAGCCGTATCCGGCATCATGGGGCCTGATGGTGGAACACCGGAGAAGCCTGTGGGTACGGTATGGGTAGGAGTAGGTAGTGCGCATGAAACAGTAGCTGCGAAGTTTCAGTTAAGATATGATCGGTATTTGAATATTCAGATGACAGCGGCTTATGCAATGAATGAGCTGCGGAAGATCATACAGTAAATATGTATTTGGCAGCGGCGTATGCAATGAGTGAGCCATGGAAGATCTTTCAGTAAATGATTCAGATGTCAGCAGCCTATTTATAGAATGAGCTGCGGAAGATCATTCTATAAAATGATGTTCATCAGAAAGGCTGCATGCATCTTCCCCATTCCTGATTATTAGTATTTAATTCATACTTTTGTTTTCTATCAAATAGTTAAACGCAATCTTATGGCCATTGTAGAACTGGTAATGCCCAAGATGGGAGAAAGTATAATGGAAGCCACCATATTACGCTGGCACAAAAAACCGGGAGATCAGGTAAAAGCTGATGAGACTATCCTGGAAATTGCCACTGATAAGGTAGACAGCGAAGTACCTTCTATCGCCGATGGCGAAATTACCGAGATACTCTACGCAGAAAATGATGTCGTTCCGGTAGGTGCTGTGATAGCACGTATCAACACGAATGTGGAAGCCGCAGCCACTGCGCCTGCGACCACTCCTGAAGCGCCTGTACAGCAACAGGCCGAAGTGGAGGTGGTAACGCCACAGGAGGAAGTACATGAGCCTCAGTTTACAACTGCTGCTGGCCCTCGTTTTTATTCTCCGCTGGTGCTGACGATCGCACAGCAGGAGGGTATCGGTTTTGCCGAACTGGAGAAGATTCCGGGTACAGGCACTGAGGGTCGTGTGACTAAGAAAGATATACTCAACTACGTTGAATCCAAGGCGAAAGGTTTTGTGCCTACCGCTACGCCAATGCCGGCCAGGGCCGCAGAAGCGCCAGCACAGGAACAAGCTCAGGCTCAACCACAGACACAAAAACAATCAGAGCCTCAACCACAA
Organism: [Flexibacter] sp. ATCC 35208; assembly: GCF_001975825.1. Classification (GTDB taxonomy): domain Bacteria; phylum Bacteroidota; class Bacteroidia; order Chitinophagales; family Chitinophagaceae; genus Chitinophaga. The sequence goes on along the minus strand of NZ_MTKN01000002.1, from coordinate 17,743 downwards.
TCACAGGTACCTCAGGTACAGCAGGTGCAGGTACAACCACAATCACAAGCTAATTCCAATGGTCACTCCGTATCTTACAATGGTACTGCAGAGATCATCGAAATGGATCGTATGCGCAAACTGATCGCTGATCACATGGTGAGAAGCGTGCAGACAAGCCCGCACGTGACCAGCTTCGCAGAAGCAGATGTAACAAATATTGTTAGGTGGAGAGAGCAGGAGAAGAAGAACTTTGAAAAGAGAGAAGGAGAGAAGATCACTTTCACACCGCTTTTCATAGAAGCATTGGTAAAATGTATCAAACGCTTCCCATTATTAAATAGCTCTCTGGAAGGTGATAAGATCATCATCAAGAAAGATATCAATGTGGGTATGGCGGCAGCACTGCCTACCGGTAACCTGATTGTACCGGTGATCCGCAATGCAGATCAACTAAACCTGGTGGGATTGACCCGGCAGGTAAACCTGCTGGCGAACGCTGCACGTAATAATAAATTAAAGCCGGATGATACCCAGAATGGTACCATCACCCTCACGAATGTGGGTAATTTTGGTAGCCTGGCGGGTACGCCTATTATTAACCAGCCGCAGGTAGCGATATTGGCAGTGGGTACAATAAAGAAGCGTCCGGTGGTGATAGAGACAGAACATGGGGATACGATTGCGATCCGACATATGATGTATCTGTCAATGTCTTATGATCATAGAATTATTGATGGGGCATTGGGTTCTACCTTCTTAAGTGCGGTAGTACATGAGTTAGAGAACTTCGATACACATCGGGAATATTAATGGGCTTTGCCTCGGCTTCAATTGCCCGCTGATGGCGAACCTTTTTAGCGAAGAGCGCTTTCACCTTGTGGTGGGAGCGCTTTTTTACTTGTAATGAGGGCACTTTAGACTAATGGTAAGTGCTTTTTTTACTTGTGGTGATGCTACGCTGGACTAGTGGTAAGCGCATTTTTTTACTTGTAAGTAGACCACTTTTTACTTGTGGTAGGAGTACTTTTTTTATTGGAAGAGGTAGGAAATAAGAAGGAGGGAGGAAGACCTTTTGGGGAGAGGGAGTAAGCCTTTTCTTTCAGGGTTCAGGATATAAAAAGCCTTCAATGATTAGGAGTGCTATTTTGTTTTTTCCCGAATAGCATCCAGGAAATTCACTAGGAATTGAAGGGTCATTTTGTTGCCATCAGGGCATAAAAAAAGCTCCCAATCGGAATTGGGAGCCTTTAATTTCTTGACCGAAATAAGCTTTGGGCCAACAGAATAATTAGTAACGGCCACGGCCACCGCCGCCACCATATCCGCCGCCACCGCGGTTTCCACCAAATCCACCACCTCTTGAATTATTATTCGGTTGTTTAGGTCTTGCTTCGTTTACCATTAGTTGTTTGCCTTCGATTTCAGTACCGTTCAAACTATCCATAGCCTTGCTACCTTCTTCCTGGTTTGGCATTTCCACAAAACCAAAACCGCGTGAACGGCCAGTCTCATGGTCCTTGATAATTTTTGCAGAAGTTACCTCGCCAAATTCGCTGAATATCTGGTGAAGGTCCGCATCGTTCAACCTGTAGTGCAGGTTGGCTACGTAAATGTTCATGACTAAAAAATTAAAAAAATGAAAAATAATACTGAAGTTAAAGAAATAAGTTCAATAAATGCATCAGCCCTCAAAATTATTTCCTGATAGGAATTTTTGGGGGTCATTTTGACCCTGAAATCCCCATGGATACCACCAAAATGGGGGGTGGAATATGCGTTTTTTTTTGTAAATTAAGTGTGATAATCCATTAATTTATCTTTAATATGAAGAGTCTGAGCGAAACTTGGTTTGCAGACGGTTATATTGATTTTGAGTCAAAAAAGTACTCTTTACTGGCTTATCTTCAACAAATCAACCGTTATTTTAATGAAAACAAGCTGTATCCGCAGCTGGGAGACCTCATTTTTCACTTTAACAATCTGGTATCTTTCAGGGACAACAAACAGTACCTCCAACAACAATTTCCCAAGAGACTGACTGCTGTGAATATTGAACGTCTACAGTTATTGTATGAACAGATCATCGCGGATGATGAGCTGATGAAGGAGCTGGAGAATATTATTCAGTTCGCTATGTTCCGGATGAATACTGCCATCAAAGATGGTACTGAAATCTATGAATTTGTAGAGGACAGTCTGCGGATTTCCCCCGTAGGGCTGATTCCCCTGGATTCTCAGGAGGGGTATTTCTTTTTGTGTGATGGCCGGCAACAGGAGACTTTGGTATATGAGTACAGGCTAAGCATTTTTGAGCGGCATGATGAGAAGTATAGGGGGATTCATACAGAGTACCTTGAGTCATTTGCTAAAGATCTTGTTCATTCCTGCGAACATATCAAAACTACGCTTATTAAGAAACGGAAGAAACTCCCGAATCCTGCGGTGTACCGCGTGGAAACGAAGCTGACCTTTCCTGTAAATGAAACATTGTTACCGATCGCAAAACGAAGTCTCGTAAAATACATAGCCAATAATGCCGCCTAAAAACATTACGTGCGATTGAAGGAGCTGCCTCAGGCAGCTCCTTCAATCGCACGTACACAAAAATTTCAGGTCGGGTGAAGCCCAACCTGAAATTTTCGCTAATTGAGGGTGGGGGCCTTTTCGCCATCAAATTCCACTATTAACTCGTGATCCTTTAACCACGGTTTATAATATTCTTTGATAATCTTCACCACCTTCTCCTTACTCTGATTCACATACAACTTATTCCCCTCCATTTGCCCCCTCGATTCAGTATATAATTTCTTCTGCACATCCGTATACGTCTCGTCATCCGAAAACAACAACCAACCTTTCCTATTCGCCGTCTCCATCCTGTCTACCCTTAACTCATAACTCAACAACTTCGGCTCTGGCAACTTCACCACAATCTTTTTATCAGTAATCTCCACCTTAAAATTCAGGGAATCCACATCCACTCCATACTTCGCCACATAAGGCACCGTCACCCAAATTGTATTCTCTACAAATGCTTTTTTCATATTACTCATCCAACTCCCATCATTCGCCACATTGCTCCTCTTGATCGTCGCATTCCCCTGCACTTCCAAACTTGCCAGCTCCGCAATCTCCCTCACAATCATGCTGTTTGATAATATCTCCTGGTTCACATTCTTACTCCCAAACTGTTTTCCCTGCCAAAAGAGTAATAATGCAAACCCTACAATTATCAAAAACCGTAAAAACTTTTTCATATTGGCAATCATAAATTATCTGGTTAATTTAACCATCATTGAGCTGATAAATTCAGTCATCACTATCAGGTTAGCTCATCCACCAGCTAACAGTTATTTGATAAATTCAGTCATCACTATCAGCTATCTGATTGACTCAGCCCTAAAGCTTCAGCTACCTCGTTAATTCCTCCACAATCCCCGCATGGGCCGGGTACGCCTTCTGCAATTCCGCCCGATCCCCCAACTCAAAATCCGCAAAATCAAACCCCGGCGCCACTGTACACCCTACCAATGTATATCCATCTTCCACCTCTACCCTCGAAGCAAACCAACTACCCGCCGATATCACCAACTGTGGCATTTCTCCCAAATGCACATGCTTCCCCAGCTGATGCACCACGAGTGCCCCCTCCGGCTTAATCTCATATATCGTGAGTGTATACCCATCATAAAAATGCCACATCTCATCCGCCGCTATTCTATGAAAAGCAGAAAAATCTCCAAATTCCAGCAAAAAATAAATCCCCGTCGATGCATTCCGCTCCCCCTTAAAGGTAGACGGCAATACCGACGTCGGTACTTTCAAAGCCGCCCGGTAAGTTTCCCGGAAAGACCCGCCTTCCACATGAGATTCCAATTGCAAATGTTCACGCCAGTACTCGGCGTTGTGGTTATGGTTGAGCATCATAGAGATCAGTATGAGCTACAAAGAAAGCAAAAAAGGTGCCTCGAACAAGACACCTTTTTCATTGTATAGTAAAAATTATCTGCGCATGCAAAAATTCAGGCAGGGAAATAGAAGTATTATTCCTATCGTTATGCTACCGCCATCGTCTGTGATACCGGCATCCTCGCTATCGTACTCTCAGAACCCTTAAAAAACTGAAAATCCTGATTAAACAAATCCTGATCATAAGACTCACTCTTCGTAATAAATGACTGCCACTGCTCTACATTCATCTGCTGCATATGCCTCATCGCATCTCTGAATCGCAACATCCTGGCATACAACTGTGGCGTAATTCCAATCACCTCCATAAACTTCCTCTCCAATGTAGGACGGGAAATCTTAAACTTCCTCACCAACCTTTCTATATTCACATGCCCCTGATGACGCAACATATAATCAGCCACTTCATCCATCTGCTTCAGTGAATGCTCCTGTGTGGCCATCATATCAATAAACACCTTATCCAGCACAACATCCAACTGCATAAAATCAGTGGTTTGCTGTATCGCTTCTACCAATTGCTGCCACTGCCCACTATCCTGCTTCAGCAAATCACGATAATAATTGTTGAAAGCAGACATGTTCAGTCCGGCCAGTTTATAACAACCATACGCATTCAGCTGTACAACCGTCATCTTCACCGGTCCTTGTACCCTGATCGTATGATGACAGGTAAAATGTCCTACCACAGCTGCTTTAGGTAGTGTAAAAGAAGGATGTTGTTCAGGCTGAAAAGTTACTTCACCTTCCTGTAAGAAAACCATATACAGATCACCCAAAGAAAACAGGTTCTGAGGAAGATGTAGCAAGCCATCATTGTCATTGTGTAAATGATAGTAATGCTTTACATAAGGGGCAAGCGATGCTGCCGGGGAGTAGATACGGAAGTTCATAGGATCAGCACGTTAGGTGGTTAGTCGGTTAAAATCACAATCCAATCAGGGTCTCATTTCTCATACAAACATAGAACTTAGATTGTATATAAAAAAAATTAATTTGATTGGACTGAGACACAATAATTTATAACGGATAAATCGGGCTAAAAGCACTAAGGGCCGCAATTTGCGGCCCTTAGTGCTTTTGATTTATATCCCTGAAATCAGTTAGTTATCAGCAGTTTTGCCCGGCATCGGACATTAGTTTTTCTCTACATCCCAACCCCAGTTTCTCCCCTTATCCAACGCAGGAACCCCTTTCGAAATCCACTCAGGCGCAGGTGCCCCCTTCAGAAAATGATCAAAGAACTGTTGCTCCCTACGGGAAATATCCTTCCTATTCTGCCGCTGTATCAAATTATGTGCTTCATTGTTGTAATTCAGCATCCACACCGGTTTTCCCAGTCTGCGCATACCTGTAAACAGCTCTATCCCCTGATACCAGGGCACTGCACCGTCCGCATCATTTGCCATGATAGCCAATGGAGTAGATACATTTGGCAGGTAGAAGAGGGGAGAATTCTCAATATACAACTCCGGTTTCTCCCACAGCGTAGCACCAATACGGCTCTGAGACCGCTCATACTGGAACTGCCTGTTCATGCCACTTTCCCACCTGATACCACCATAAGCACTTGTCATATTTGCCACTGGCGCACCCGCCCATGCTGCACTGAACAACTTAGTAGCTGTGATCAGGTATGCCACCTGATAACCACCCCAACTCTGCCCCTGTATACCCATCCTGGTACTATCTGCCCATGAATGTGCTGCCAATGCACGTGCTCCACTCACTACATAGTCATACGCACTCTTGCCCGGATGCCCTTTTTCATAATGTATATCAGGCACCAGTACCAGGTAACCTCTGCTCACAAAGAAAGAAATATTCAGTCTGGAAGGTGTTGGTGCTGGTGGAATATACCAGTATAATTGCTCAGACAATTTCTCATAAAAATACATTAGCACCGGATAAGACTTCGTACTATCAAAGTCTTCCGGTTTGTACAAAATACCTTCAGCCGGCTGACCATTATAAGCCGTCCATTTAAAGAGAGAAGCTGTACCCCAGTTGTATTCCGCCTGCTGTGGATTGAGATGACTCAGTTGTACAGCATGTGCAATATCGCTACCACCATATACATCTGGCGATTGCTGATAATTTTCTCTGGAATACAAATAGTAATTCGCATTATCTGCCTTCACCAGTTTTGTATAGTTGTAAGGCCCCATTACTACTGGTTTCAAATTACTCTTTGTACTTTCTGTCGTGTAATAACCGTTTTCTTTTGTGATATCATTGTAAGTGACTAACACCAGCTGCTGACCTGCTTTCAGGAAGCGTTCATCTTTAGTCAGTTTCACATAGCGGAACACCAGCTGCTGTTGTCTGCCCGTACCACCTGTAATCATTACTGGCGCCTGCTTTCCGGAAGGATCTACTTTCCAGATGTCATACCTGTCATAGATATACACAGCTGCATCCTTTTCCAGCCATGCTGCGATACCATAGCTACCCGGTGTTTCCGGCTGATCATCTTCTTCATCATATACCTGAACAGGAATGTTGGAGGTGATATTACGCGTAGTACCTGTAGCAGTTTCGTATGTGAAATAATGTTTTTGATTCAGGTCATACCAGATCACATATTTTCCATCAGGAGAAATATAAGATGCACTATCCAGATCTTTGATGATGAGTTTACGTGAAGCATCTGTAATACGCAGCAGGTAAGATGTTTTCAACGTACCGCCTGTCCACTGTACTGCCACTCTCTGACCTTTATCTGTATAGGCAATTGCATAATCACTATTCCCTTCATCAGCAACCGTCACATTATCCACATCTTTATCTGCGAGTTGCAATACTTTTTTATTATTAGGAAAATAAAGAGCGAGGAAATTCTTCTGCTGATCTTTTTCCAGGTTTTTCAACTGCATCGGTTGCAGGTAATCATCCAGGTAATTCCAGATATCTACTTTCGCCACTTCAAAGTCTACGATATTCGTATCCTTCGCCGCCGGAACAGGTGCAGAACCAAAGAATAATCTTTCACCGTTTTTGCTGAACCATACTTTACCATTTTGACTCACAGACCAACCTGCCGGAAACGCTTTGGTGTTCCTGTCTGCCACAATTGCACCAGTATCCTGACCAGCAGTATAGTAATACAATTCATAGAACTGTTGTAGTGCTTTTACGCTATCGCGGGTATTTACCCAGGCTGCTTGTTTACCTGCATCATCAAATGAAAGTTGTGTTCTGTTACCAAAACCTCTGCTCAGTGTATCTGCTTTTCTCGCGCTTACATCCCAGCGAAGCAGGGCATCATGCGTAGTAGAATCTTTTTTATCTGCTACCAGTTCTACGAGCAGGTAGTTACCAGTTTTACTGATCACATAATCCTGTACGTTTTTTATGGTATCCTGTTGTTGTTTATTGAGCGATACAATCACCAGGTTGCCGCTACTCGTATCCACCTGTGTTTTTTCCAGCAGGTAAGCGAGTACACCGCTGCCTTTTTCAGGCGTTTTGAAACTGCGGATGGTACCAGTTTTGTATACAGTATCTGCACCCGGATATAAGATCCCCAGTGAGTCTTTCGGCATTTCTGCCGTTTTTTTCTTTTTAATTTTTGCCTGTCTTACAGCCGCAAAAGTGGGTTTAATGGCAAACACCACATATCGGTTATCTTCCGTAATAACCGGTGTACTACCACGGGGCACCGAAATTTGTTTCTTTGATTTTGTGTCGTAGATCACCAGAGAAGCATCACCTTCCTGTGGTGTAATGGTGTAAACAACCAATTGTCCATTGTTGCTGATGACTTTGGTGCCAATGCTTTGCCAGCTGTCATACACACTTTGATCGAGTGGTTTTTTTGCTGGTTGTTGCGCATAGGTGAGAAGAGATATGCCGGATAGAACGGCTGTAACCATCATTTTTTTCATATGACTACCAAATTAAAAAAAATACACTTCGCAAATCCCGTAAAAAGTATGAAAGGTTAAATAAAAATAATAGTATTTTCTCCCCAATGCCGCTTTATGCATGAATCAACAAACATATTTGCATAAATTGGCCAAATAAATGCGGGAATATGCGGTTTTTTTATTTGTTTTATGGTGAAGGGTAAGTATACCAGTATGTAAGAATTTTTATCAACCAGCTTTAACTATTGAACTTTTTCATTCATCTGAGCCGTAGTCACATTTGATCGTAAACAATAGCACTATGTAGCTACAGGGTATTCATTTACTGAGGTACACCAGTTACCACTCAGTTTATTCTGGTTTGTTGAAACTGCGCAATCTGCGCAGCAGGGATACTTTTGCCTATTTATTCATAAAATCAATGCTATGCGAAAATTTGCCGGAATGATGATAGTCCTTCTACTATCCTCATTATTACATTCATTTGGTCAGACGGCGCCGGTAACAGGTACCGTATTGGCAGAAGACGGGAAAACCCCTTTGATTGGTGTAACTGTAGTCAACACTACAACCAAAAAAGGGACCCAAACCGATGCCAGCGGCCACTATACCATCCCCGCTGAAAAAGGACAACAACTCATCTTTTCGTACATCGGCTATGGCATAGTAAGAATCAATGCCAGCGATGCCGCCAAAGTCGTGATGAAACCCAGCAATGGTGAACTCGGCGAAGTTGTAGTCACTGCCATGGACATCAAGCGTAATGCCCGTGAACTCGGTTACTCCGTACAGCGTGTAAGTGGTGATGAAATCGCCGCCACACAACGTGAAAACTTTGTCAATGCTTTACAAGGCAGGGTAGCCGGTGTGACCATCACACCTACCACCGGACAGGCAGGCTCCGGTTCCTCTATCGTACTCAGAGGTTTTAACTCCCTCTCCCTGAGCAATCAACCACTATTCGTCGTAGATGGTATCATCGTGGACAACCAGACCCTGAACCAAAGCTCCAATGGCGGTGCAGGTATCGGTCTCGTATCCGACATGGCAAACAAAAACAGTGATTACACCAACCGCGCTGCCGACATCAACCCCGCTGATATCGCCAGCATCACCGTACTAAAAGGCCCAGAAGCCACTGCATTGTACGGTAGCCAGGCCAGCTCCGGCGCCATCGTGATCACTACCAAAAGAAGCAAAGGAAAAGGCATTCACATGAGCTATGACAATAGCTTCCGTACACAAAAGATCACCCGCTTCAATAAAGTGACCAATGCTTACAACACTGGTACAGACGGTGTGTACAGCTCCATCTTCCAGTCAGGCAGCGGTACTTTCTTTGGTCCTAAATACAGCGATACCACCAAACTGTATGATAACGTACACAACTTTTTCAGAACCGGTTTTACCCAAAGCCATAACCTCGGTGTTGACTTTGGTGTGAAGAATTCCGGCTTCCGTTTCTCTGCATCTTACATCAACCAGGATGGTGTGATCCCTAACAATAATTACAAGAAACTCAACCTGCGCTTAAGCAATACTACCAAAATCGGTAAGCATGTTGAAATCACACCCAGCTTCTCTGTTATCAACAGTGTGAACAACAAACCCCTGAGAGGTGCCGGCGGTTACCTGCTGGATTTATACCTCTGGCCTACCGATCATGATATCCATGACTGGCAGGATTCTACAGGGGGCAAAGCTACACTCGTAGCGGGCAACTCTCCGAATGCAGAAGTAGACAATCCCGTATTCAGTGTAGAACGTAACCTGAGCCAGGATAAAAATAACCGTTACATCGCTACTTTGGGTATCAACATCAATCCATTCCCATGGCTGGCAGTAGCAGGTCGCTTCGGTTACGATGCCTATCACACCGACGGCTATATGTTATACAACCCTGATTCCTACAATGTTACTGCCGCACAGAATGGTGCACTGGAAAATTACTACCTGAAATATTGGAGTTATAACCACACCATCACTGCAACTGCTACCAAGAGTTACAAGAAGTTCAATGGTCGCGTAATGATCGGTACCATGTGGCAGGATAATGAAACAGGTATGTATGCCGTAAGAGGTACCAACCTCACTGACCCTATGGGTACAGACAGCAGCAATACAGATCCCACCACCCGTACCCGCCTGCTCAGAAATGCAAAAGGCCTGTACAACATGAGCATCAACAGGAATATCGCTTACTTCGGCGAAGCAGCCATCGGCTACAGCGATCTCGCATTCGTGAGCTTCACACAGCGTTTCGAAACAACGAGCATCATGCCAGTTGCCTCCCGCAATTATAACTACCCTGGCATCAGCGCCAGCTTCATTCCAAGTGAAGTGATTCCAGGTATGAAAACCAGCAAGGTACTGAGCTACTGGAAAGTCCGCGCTTCCATGGCGAGTACCGCACGTCTCTCTTCACCCTATGCCAACCAGTCTGTATTTGTGAATAACCTGGCTAGTGGTGGTGGTTATTCATATGGGTATACAAATGCGAATCCTAACCTGAAACCGGAAAGACAAAAGACCTTTGAAATAGGTACAGAGTTCAGAATGTTCGATGGTAGAATCAATGCAGAAGTTTCTTACTACAATACACTGGTGAAGGACCAGATCGCTGAAAATTTCCGCGCCAGCTATGCTACCGGTTTTATCCTGAATACCATGAACGCGGCCTCTACCCGCAATAAAGGTATCGAAGCCATGATCTCTGCTACACCCGTGCGCAAAAAGGATTTTGGATGGGACCTGACCCTGAACTTTAACAAGATGTACAACAAGGTACTTGCCATCCCAAGCACCCTCACTGAATATTATATCGCTGATACCTGGGTGTACGGCAATGCCAGAGGTGGCCTCAAGAAAGGCGGCGCAACGACTACTATCACAGGTTATCACTATTCCCGCAGCAACAAAGGTGATATCCTCATCAATCCTTTGACAGGCCTCCCTGTTATCGATGCTACCTTCGGCGTGATCGGTGATCGTAATCCAGACTTCACCCTGGGTATCAACAATACCCTCCGTTATAAAAAATGGACATTGAGTTTCCTCTGGGACCTGAAAGTAGGCGGCGATATATTTGACGCCACCGACATGTACCTGACCGTACAAGGTAAAGGCATCAAGACTGCCGACAGAGAAACTTCCCGTATCATCAAAGGTGTGCTGAACGATGGATTGCAGAACACAGACAAACCTACAGAAAACAATATCGTAGTACTCCCTTATCGCCAGCAGGCTTACTACACCAATATGCCTGAAGAAGAATTCATCCAGAAAGATGTGAACTGGTTCCGCCTCCGCGATCTGACCATCAGCTACAACTTTGGCAAGTGGAAAGGTATCAGCAACATCGGTGCATTTGCCACCTTCAATGACCTGGTGCTGATCACCAACTACAAAGGTGCAGACCCGGTGAGCAATGGAAATACTTCTGCCAACAGAGGCGTAGGTGGATTCGGATTTGACTATGGCAACCTGCCTGCTCCGGTGAGTGCCAACTTTGGTTTAAGGGTTTCATTTTAATTAAAAAACTACAGGTATGACTAAGAATAAATTGTTGAAATATGCCTGCTTGGGCGCTATCATAGGTATGCTGGGTACGGGGTGTAAGAAGCTGATTGATGATGCCTACACCAATCCCAATGCGGATGTGGAACAACCGATCGAAACATTATTGCCCAACCTGATCTCTAACCTGGTTAACAGTTATACGGCCAATGGTACGAACTATGGAACCGTAGTAGATAACTATTACACCGGGCGTTATATACAATATTGGTGTGCAAATGCCAATGGCAATCAATACGACAAAATGGGAGGCGCTACGGGTTCCAGCGATATTATGGGGAACCTGTGGGCTGCCCACTATTATGGCATGGGACAAAACCTGAACAAGGTAGTAGAGTGGGGGATTGAACAAAAAAAATGGGATTACGTAGGTGTAGCCTATGCACTGCGTGCCTGGGGATGGCTCAGTCTCACGGATCAATATGGTGAAGTAGTGTTGAAAGAAGCGTTCAACACCAGCCAGGATCAGTTTGACTACGACTCACAGGCCGATGTATATGATACTGCCAGAGCTGTTGCTTTTCGTGCACTGACTTACCTGAACATGACTGGTGATAGTGTAAGCGCTACCAACCTTGCCAAAGGCGATGCTTACCTCTACAATGGTGATGTGAATAAGTGGAAGAAGTTTGTATATGGTGTGCTTGCCCGTTCTTACAACCATCTCTCCAATAAATCTACTTACCAGCCGGATTCTGTGATCAAGTATGCAGATCTGGCCATGAGCAGCAATGAAGACAATGCCATTTACAGAGTAGCGAATGCATCAACCAGCGCGACTAAAAACTACTTTGGTCCTTTCCGTGCAAACATCGGTTCTCTCGTACAGGGCGAGTATATCGCCAACCTTGAAAGTGGCAACAACACCGTCTTCCCGGTAGCTGATCCCCGTGCTTACTACCTGATTCGTGAAAACTTCAATGGCACCTTCAAAGGTATCCGCCCTAACTATGGCGCTACTGGTAGCACAGGTTTAGATACTGCCGACCTGCCACGCAACTATTGGGGTGGTCAGTATAGTTCTTCCAAATCTCTGAATCCACGCTACCTCTATGCAGATGATTCTCCATGGCCGGTAATGACAGCTACAGAAATGCAATTCATGAAAGCAGAAGCGGCTTATCGCAAAGGTGATAAAGCCACTGCTTTGACTGCCTATACAAACGCAATCTCTCTCAGCATGGATATGATGTTGGATTATCCTACAAACATTCCGGCGGGCAAGGAAATGACGGCTACTGCAAAAGCCACTTACATGGCCAATGCCAGTGTGGTACCTACAAGTGCAGCGAACCTGACCCTCACACATATCATGCTGCAAAAGTACATTGCTATGTATTGCTTTGGTGTAAATGAAGTATGGGTAGATATGCGTCGTTTCCACTACACAGACCTCGACCCTGTTACAGGTGCGCAGGTATATGCAGGATGGACGCCACTCAGCGCTGCTGATCTGTATATCAATAACAACCAGAAACTGGTTTACCGTTGTCGTCCAAGGTACAACTCAGAATACCTGTACAACATTCCTGCACTGACAGCATTGGGTGCTTTGGAACTGGATTATCATACGAAGGAATGCTGGTTTTCACAACAATAAAAATATTCGATATGCGTAGATTCATATTAGCAGGTATGGCCTTATTGATGGGGATCACAGCCTGTAAAAAGGAATTCACGATTCATGCTACGGAAGAAGGAACAAGCGGGAAAGCGTATTTGAAAGTAGTACATGCATCAACAAACCTGGATACATTCAATATCTATGTGGGAGGTACAAAAGTGAATGGTGCGGCCATCACTTACAATGGTATCTATCCTGTATCCGGTGTCAATTCTTATCTCACCATTGACCCGGGTACACAAACAGTAGAGCTGTTTAAACCCGGTACCTTAGTTGGTGATAGCATCAGTTTACAAAGCTTCAGTGACACTTTCGAAGCTGGTAAATACTATACTTTTATTCTCACCAGTGCAGGGCAGATCTTTACACAGGATGCATTCCCTACACCTGATACCGGCATGATCGATATCCGTTTTATTCACACGGTCTTAAATGATACCACCGGTAAAACCGTTGATCTCTACTCCGCCAAACATGGTGTGGTAGCGGCCGGACTCAGTCCCGGTGAATTGAGTGATTACATCCCCGTTGCTTACAATGTAAACATAAAGGATACGCTCTATGTGACCCGTTCTGCTTCGTCAGCAACACCGTTGTCAGGAAGGGCTGTATTTGCTACCATGGCATTGACGACAGGGAATATCGCGAACCTTACTGTACAACGCAGTTACACCGTTATTTTCAAAGGAAGCATATCTGTGACATCTGGTACTAAAGCCCGTGGTTTGATCGGGTATGTACATTATTAAAATAAAAGAAGCCGCCTTATAAAGGCGGCTTCTTTTATTTTGCTATCACTCTTCGCATCTGCAAAAACACCGAAAGAATAATACACCCCAACCCCGCATAAAACGCCCAACTCAACTGCTTATTCTCCTGAAACAATACAAACGCTATAATAATACTATAAACAGGTTCTAAATTAAAAGTCAGATTAGTCGTAAACGAACTCACCTTCTTCAACGCCGCCATCAGCAACATATACATACACACCGTACACGCCCAGCTCAATATCAGCAAATAGATCAGATCCGTCGTAGACGGCAGTAAGAAATGTTGATTCACCACACCTAAATACATCGGCATAAATAACGACAACACCACAAACCCTACTAACAACTCATAAAACGTAATCGAAGGTGAATCATAATGTGTAAGCAACTTCTTATTCACAATCGTAAACAGCGCAGCAAAAACAGATGACACGATCCCCATTATAATCCCTGTATGATACTGCGAATCAAAATGGAAAATCATCACAATACCCGCCAGCGTAATCCCACTCAACATCAACTCTCTCACATCAAATCTTCGCCGGCTGATAATCGGATCTAACACCGCCGTAAACAAACTTGTCAATGAAAAACAAACGACGCCGATACTTACATTCGAGTACTTAATACTCCCATAAAAGAACAGCCAGTGCATAGCAATCACCACCCCATTCAATCCAATAGGAACTAATTGTCTCCACGACAGTCGCGACAACATTCCCTTCCAGCGAAATATAATAAACAGAGAAATGACAGTGAATAATAGTCGGTACCAAACAAGCAATCCTTCATTCAGGGAAATCAGCTTCCCAAGGATGCCCGTAAAACCTGCCAGGAAGACTGACAGGTGTAATTGCAGCAAAGGTTTTTTCATTTTTGTATCAGTCCGCTGCCAATAGGCTGAGGCAGCAATATCAGCATTCTCTATTGTTCCTGCTCCTGTAACTGTTCATTCCGCACTCTTCTCTCATACTTCCTAAACAGGCTCTCCCATTGAATCTTGAGCACCCCCAATATTCCTTCTTTCACAATCCCCTTGCTCATCTTGGAATATCCTTCCTTACGATCTATAAAGGTGATAGGCACTTCCTTCACCTTAAAGCCCAGTTTCCAGGCAGTAAACTTCATTTCGATCTGGAATGCATATCCAACGAACCGGATAGCATCCAGGTTGATTGATTCCAGTACCTGTCTCTTGTAACATACGAATCCGGCGGTCGCATCTTTTACACGCATCCAGGTCACGAACCGTACATATACAGAAGCGCCGTAGGAGAGCACAGCCCTATCCCATGGCCAGTTTTCTGTTCTGCCACCTTTTACATAGCGGGAGCCAACGGCTACATCCCCACCTTCAACTGCACATGCATTATAAAGCCTTGGCAGGTCTTTCGGGTTATGGGAGAAGTCCGCGTCCATCTCGAAGATGTACTGGTATCCCTTGGCCAGCGCCCACTTGAACCCATGAATATAAGCAGTACCCAAACCTTGTTTGCCGCTTCTTTCCGAAAGGAAGAGTTCCCCCGGATGTTGCTGCTGTAAGGACTTTACTATATTCCCGGTTCCATCCGGCGACCCATCGTCAACGATCAGAATGTGAAAGTCTTCCTGCAGTGAGAATACTGCATCAATGATCTTCCTGATATTATCCTTCTCGTTGTAGGTCGGAATGATGACAAGCTTTTCCAATCAGCTAAGTGTTGTTTTAGGACTGCGAAATTATAATAATCGGGAAATATGTTCCCTATTTTATAAACATTAAATCTTTTTTAACATCATACTGTGGTAGATGTCTGTGAGTTTTTGCTTGGTATTCAAAGGGAAATCGGCCTTCATCATCCAGTCATAATATTGAGGCTCAATCTTCAACACATCTCTTACCGCCCGGCCTTTGTACTTTCCGAAGTTGAAAACTTCTGTGCCGTTCTGCATGATCATGCGGCGGGCAAAGTCAACATATTCTTCTTCTTTGGTAAATTCAGCCAGGGGGTCCACCTCTGATTGTAACTGTTCGTAACGGTCGAGCTGGGCTTCCAGGATCTCGTAAGTAGCGAGTGCATCGGCTTCCGCGCTATGTGCATTCTCTAGATTCTTATCGCAGTAGAATTTGTAGGCCGCGCTGAGGGTACGCTTTTCCATCAGATGGAAGATCTTCTGTACATCGATGAATTTACGTCCTTTCACATCGAATTCCAGTCCGGTACGGAGGAATTCTTCTACCAGCAGCGGTATGTCAAAACGGTTTGAGTTATATCCGGCTATATCGCAATTGTCCATGAACTGTCTCAGTTCATTCGCAGCCTGTTTAAATGTAGGACAATCCTTCACATCTTCATCACTGATTCCATGAATGGCAGTGGTAGCTGGAGGGATCGGCATGCCTGGGTTGATGCGTCTGGTTTTTTTCTGAATGCTCTTGTCGGGCATTACTTTAACGATCGCAATCTCGATGATACGGTCTGTGGCCACATTGGTACCGGTTGTCTCAAGGTCAATAACGGCCAGGGGCCTTGTAAGTTGCAGTGATGGCATGACTGATTTTTATAAATACTTTGTGAGCGAAGGTACGTTCATTCCTTCATAATCTCCTGAACTCATCAGCAGGAGGTTTGCATTCTGATAATTTTGTGCGTCCAGAAACGCCTGCAGATGCTCTCGGTTATTGAATACCTGGAGGTCGTTTCTGCCAAATCCCTGTGCAATGCCTTCCGGCTGCAGATCTGGCATACGCTTGATTTCCAGGGCATGACGGCTATAAAATACGGCAGGCACATCTGCCTTGTCCATAGCACCCTGGTACTGCACCATAAAGGCAGCATTCAGGCTGCTATAAGTATGTAATTCCAGTACAGCGATCAGCTGACGGGATGGGTATTGTTCCTTTAGCGCTTCGATCGTGGCCTTCACTTTGGACGGTGCATGGGCAAAGTCGCGGTAAATAGCGCAATGATCATTTTTGCCTACCAGTTCCAGTCGCTTCGCTGCCCCTTTGAAGGTAGCGATGGCGGATAGAAACGTAGTATCATCTACGCCCAGTTCGTTGCAAACCAGTCTGGCAGCGTGCATATTCAGCAGGTTATGGTCGCCGAATACCTCCATTTCTTTGGTTTGACCACCAAAGGTAACGCTGGTCACGCCATTGTTGATCTGGTGAGGAGGTACGCCATAAGGGACCAGTTTCAAATGACCGCCTTCGGCATTCACGAGCTTCACCAGCTCAGGATCAGTATCGTTATAGATCAGGGTGGCACCCTCTTCCATGGTTTTGATAAAAATGGAGAACTGCTCCAGGTAGATCTCATATGTAGGGAACACATTGATGTGGTCCCAGGCAATACCGGTCAAAACAGCGATATGCGGGTGGAGGAAATGGAACTTCGGGCGCTTTTCGATTACAGAGGCAGGGTATTCATCTGCTTCCATCACGATGGTGGGTGCACTGGTGATGTTCACGGATTGTGCAAAACCGGCCAGACGGGCACCTACAAGGTAATCGAAGTCCTTGCCTGCCTGTTGTAACACATGCATAATCATAGCAGTAGTGGTCGTTTTACCATGACTGCCACCGACTGCCACACGTTTCTTTTGCAGACTTTCCTGGTAGATATATTCGGGGAACGAGTAGATCCTGAGGTTCAGCTCTTTGGCTTTCAGGAGTTCAGGGTTGTCGCCACGGGCGTGCATACCAAGAATGACAGCATCCAGGTCATGGGTAATGCGGGAATCATCCCATCCCATGGTAGCAGGCAGAATACCTGCTTGGCGCAGGTTGCTGAGAGCAGGCTCGAATATTTCGTCGTCGCTCCCGGTCACCTGGTAACCCTTTATCTTCAGTGCTATTGCCAGCTGGTGCATCACGCTACCACCTATCGCAATAAAATGTACTTTTGTCATATGCAATAAAACAGTTGCCGGTATTTTGCGTTATATTTGAAGTTGTTTAGTCTTTA